>DASVUK010000103.1:0-2875 GCA_036387095.1 Pseudomonas sp. | reverse complement strand
CTGATTCCGGGAAAGAGGGGGCTTTGATCTCGATAGCCATTATCTGTAATTCCTTAATTCGGTTTCTAATGCGCGAAGGCGTTAAACAGTGAAGGCATCTTTGAGCAGTTTTTCCTGCTGCTCAGCGTGCATCGAAGCGTATCCACAAGCGGGGGCTGCAGAGGCGTCACGACCGGCGTACTCGAGCACGAGATTACGGTTGTGATTGCCAACGCTGCGACGCAGGTGATGCTGGCTGCTGTACCAGGCGCCCTGATTCATCGGCTCTTCCTGACACCACACTGCGTTCTGCAGATTGGTGTAAGGCGCGAGCGTTTCCATCAGGTCGTCTTCAGGGAACGGGTACAGCTGCTCGATACGCACGATGACGGTATCTTCACGGCCTTCGGCACGGCGCTTTTCAAGCAAGTCGTAGTAGACCTTGCCACTGCACATGACCAGACGCGTCACCTTGGCGGCATCGAGGGTATCGATTTCCGGGATAACGGTCTGGAAAGAACCTTCGGCCAGGTCTTCCAGGGTCGACACAGCCAGCTTGTGGCGCAGCAACGACTTCGGAGTCAGCACGATCAAAGGCTTGCGTAGCGGGCGAATCACCTGACGACGCAGCAAATGGTAGATCTGGGACGGCGTGGTCGGAACGCACACCTGGATGTTGTGTTCGGCACACAATTGCAGGTAACGCTCAAGGCGCGCCGAGGAGTGCTCCGGCCCCTGACCTTCATAACCGTGTGGCAGCAACATGGTCAGACCGCACAGACGGCCCCACTTGTGCTCGCCGCTGGTGATGAACTGGTCGACAACAACCTGTGCACCGTTGGCGAAGTCGCCGAACTGAGCTTCCCAGATAACCAGCGCATCAGGCTGGGTAGTCGAGTAGCCGTATTCGAAAGCCAGTACTGCTTCTTCCGAAAGGAAGGAATCGTACAGATCGAAACGCGGCTGACCAGCGTACAGGTTCTGCAGCGGGATATAGGTCGACGAGTCTTTCTGATTGTGCAGCACAGCATGACGGTGCGAGAACGTACCGCGGCCAATGTCCTGGCCGGTCATGCGAATCGGGTGACCTTCGAACGCCAGGGTTGCGTACGCCATGGTTTCGGCATAACCCCAGTTGATCGGCAGGCCGCCGGCTTGCATCTTCTGACGGTCTTCGTAGATCTTCTGCACTTGACGCTGGACCACGAAGCCTTCCGGCAGCTCCATGAGCTTGGCCGACAGCTCCTGCAAGGTTTTCAGATCGAAGCTGGTGTCATGACGCGCTGTCCAGGCGTGGCCCAGATAAGGACGCCAGTCGACGAACAGCTCTTTGTTCGGCTCTTTAACCAGGCTTTTTACAACGTGAAGGCCGTTGTCCAGCGCGTTGCGGTAGTCGTCGATTTTAGCCTGAACGCGCGCCTCATCGAGCACACCGGCCTTGATCAGGCTTTCAGCATACAACTCACGCGTAGTGCGCTGTTTGGCGATCTGCTGGTACATCAACGGCTGTGTGCCGCTAGGCTCATCAGCTTCGTTGTGGCCGCGACGACGGTAGCAGACCAGGTCGATGACAACGTCACGCTTGAACTGCATGCGGTAATCGATGGCCAACTGGGTCACGAACACCACGGCTTCAGGGTCATCGCCATTCACATGGAGAATCGGTGCCTGAATCATCTTGGCAACGTCGGTCGCGTACTCGGTGGAGCGCGAGTCTTCCGGGTTGCTGATGGTGAAACCTACCTGGTTGTTGATGACGATGTGGATGGTGCCGCCCGTCTTGAAGCCGCGAGTCTGCGACATCTGGAACGTTTCCATGACCACGCCCTGCCCTGCAAAAGCAGCATCGCCGTGGAGGGAAATAGGCAGAACCTTGTCACCGTTTGGATCGTTACGACGATCCTGACGCGCACGGACAGACCCTTCGACCACCGGAGATACGATCTCAAGGTGAGACGGGTTGAACGCCATGGCCAGGTGAACTTCACCGCCGGCAGTCATCACGTTCGACGAGAAACCCTGGTGATACTTGACGTCACCGGAGCCCAGCTCGACTTTTTTCTTGCCTTCGAACTCGTCGAACAAGTCGCGCGGATTCTTGCCGAAAGTGTTGACCAGGACGTTCAGGCGACCACGGTGGGCCATGCCGATCACGATTTCCTTGGTGCCATACGAACCGGAACGCTGGATCAACTCATCCAGCATCGGGATCAGGCTTTCGCCACCTTCCAGACCGAAGCGCTTGGTACCTGGGTATTTGGTGCCCAGGTATTTTTCCAGACCCTCGGCCGCAGTGACACGTTCGAGCAAGTGGCTTTTGATGTCGGCAGAAAATGCCGGACGACCGCGAACACTCTCCAGACGCTGCATGAACCAGTTGCGCTGTTCGGAATCCACGATGTGCGTAAATTCAGAACCGATGGTGCGGCAATATGTCTGCTGCAACGTTTCGTGAATTTCGCGTAGGCTCGCTTCCTCTTTGCCAATGAACAAGTCACCGGCACGGAAAGTGGTGTCCAGATCAGCGTTGGTCAGCCCGTAGTGATTGATCGACAGATCGGCTGGCGCAGGACGTTGCCACAGACCCAGCGGATCGAGCTGGGCTGCCTGATGGCCACGCATACGGTAAGCCTGGATAAGTCGCAGAACTTCGACCTGCTTCTTTTCGTGTTCGCTGCTCACGCTCCCGGCAGACACCGGTTGAGCGCGGCGCTGGTTTTTAGCCAGCAACACAAAATGATCGCGAATCGTCGAATGCGATACATCGGTGGCAGTGCTGCCGTCAGCGGGCAACTTCTGAAAGTAGGTGCGCCACTCTTCTGGCACAGCGTTAGGGTCGTGCAGGTAGAGCTCATAGAGCTCTTCCACATAGGCAGCGTTACCACCGGAAAGGTGG
>DASVUK010000102.1:0-16933 GCA_036387095.1 Pseudomonas sp. | reverse complement strand
AAAAGAGCAGCCTGGGCTGCTCAAATGGTGTTGCGTTATAGCAGCCTTTGTAGGAGCCAACTTGTTGGCGAGAAGGCTCAAGACCGCCTCGCCAACAAGTTGGCTCCTACAGGACCAGCGTCGCCTTGATCAACGACGCTGAGTCAACGCCCGACGCTCGAACTCCACGATGCGCTGACGATAGTGCTCGATCGTCTGAGCCGTCATGACGCTGCGCTGGTCGTCCTTCAATTCGCCGTTCAGTTCATGGGCCAGCTTGCGAGCAGCGGCGACCATGACATCAAAAGCCTGTTTTGGATGACGCGGCCCCGGCAAGCCGAGGAAGAAGCTCACGGCGCGGGTGCTGAAATGGTCGATATCGTCCAGATCAAACACACCCGGCTTGACCGCGTTGGCCATGGAGAACAGCACTTCGCCATTGCCTGCCATGCTCTCGTGGCGATGGAAGATGTCCATCTCGCCAAAACGCAGGCCGCTTTCCAGAATGTTCTGCAGCAAGGCCGGGCCTTTGAAGCCGCTTTCGTCACGGGAAATGACGCTGATGACCAGCACTTCTTCGACCGGTGGCAGATCCTTGTCTTCGGTGATGCGTTGTTTCGGCTTGTCGTCCGGGAATTCGTCGTCGCGACCGGTAAACAGACTCGGGCCGTCCAGGTCGAGGTTCAGGTCGCCCTGCTGCGGCTCGTCCTTGCGCTTGTTATTGCGTTTGTTATCACGCGGGCTGGCGCTCATCGATGGCAGGTCGTGCTCGTCGAGCTGCGGTTCCTTGTGAGTGTCCAGCACACGCGGTGGACCCAGCACCTCAGCGGACGAGGTTTCGTCGTCGTCCGGAAGGTTGGAGAAGCTTCGGTCCAGCCTGAATTTCAATTTACCCTTGCCGCCGCGCATACGGCGCCAGCCGTCGAAAAGAATACCGGCAATGACAATAATGCCGATGACGATCAGCCACTCGCGCAGACCGATTTCCATGTAATCCCGTGCCTCTAATGAAGAATGCTGAAAATAAGGGCCTAAACCCCTTTAAAACGTGGTGCCAAGTCTATGTTCTGACTGGCAATTTGCCCACGCGAAAAGAAAAAGTGGACATTAAGCTAGCACGACCAAAGGCAACTTTACACCGTCAGTTACATCTGGTTTGCGCCACAAGCGATATCTACCGCACAGTCTGCATCACTCTGCGCGATCAAGACGCCATTTGCCCCTTCCACAAGCAGGCTGAAAATCAGGCATCCACCAATGCCATCGCCTCCTCGACATCCACCGCGACCAACCGCGAACACCCAGGCTCGTGCATGGTGACCCCCATCAGTTGATCGGCCATTTCCATGGCGATCTTGTTGTGGGTGATGTAAATGAACTGCACGGTCTGCGACATCTCCTTGACCAGCCGGGCATACCGTCCGACGTTTGCATCGTCCAGTGGTGCGTCGACTTCGTCCAGCATGCAAAACGGCGCCGGATTGAGTTTGAAAATGGCAAAAACCAGCGCCAGGGCGGTCAACGCTTTCTCGCCGCCGGACAGCAAATGGATGGTGCTGTTCTTCTTGCCCGGAGGACGCGCCATGATCGTCACCCCTGTATCGAGTAAATCTTCGCCCGTCAGTTCCAAATAAGCAGAGCCACCACCGAAAACTTTTGGGAAAAGTGCCTGAATTCCGCTATTTATCTGATCGAAGGTCTCTCTGAATCGATTGCGCGTCTCTTTGTCGATTTTGCGAATGACGTTTTCCAGGGTGTCGAGGGCTTCGACCAGATCGGCGTTTTGCGCATCAAGGTAACGTTTGCGTTCGGACTGCTGTTGATACTCGTCAATGGCCGCCAGGTTGATGGCGCCCAGACGTTGAATCCGCGCGGCAATGCGCTCCAGTTCTTCTTCAGCGTCCTTCTCGCTGGCCTGCGGCGTAAGCGTCGCCAACACGCCGTGCAAGTCATAACCGTCTTCGAGCAACTGGTCCTGCAAGGTCTTGCGGCGCACGGTCAGGGACTGCCATTCCATACGTTGCTGTTCCAGCTGGCCACGCAGCAGTTGCGATTGCTGTTCGGCCTGGGTGCGACGCTTTTCGGCGTCACGCAATTCACGATCGGCGTCTTCCAGGGCGATCTTCGCGGTCCGCATTTCGTCGTCCACGACCATGCGCCTTTCGAGCAGCTCTTCGAGTTTGAGGCGTAGTTCTTCCAGAGGCGCTTCGCCCTCCTCCAGATTCAGGTTCAGTTGTTCGCGCTTTTCGGTCAGGCGTTCGGACTGCATCTCCAGACGCTCCAGCGCCTGGCGAGTGGAGTCGTGCTGAGCCCGCAGCGAACCGAGCCGCACTGCGAGCTGATGGGCATGATCCTTGTGCTGGCGGGCTTCCTGGCGCACTCGATCCAGGCGCTCGCGCAGACTGTCGCGCTGAGCTTGAAGCAACTCGCGCTGTTCGGTGTCCAGCGCCATGGCATCCAGTGCGTCCTGCAGTTGCAGGCGCGATTCACCCAGGCTTTCGTGTTCGATGGCGCGCTGCTCGCCCAGTTCTGCCAGCTCTTCATCCAGACGCGTGCGGCGTAAGGTTAACTGCTCGACCTTGGCTTTGGCAGCGGAAAGCTGCGCGGTGATTTCGCTTTGCTGTCGGGTTTCGTCCTGCACGCGACGGCGCAGGTGTTCCCGTGCTTCTTCTTGCTGCGACTGTTGCTCGCGCAAGGTGACTAATTGTTCTTCAAGGGCCGCCAGCGCAGCTTCGCGCTCATCACGTTCGAGGCCCAGACGTTGTAGTTCCTGACCCCGGGCCAGCACACCGCTTTGCGCTTCACTGGCGCGCCGGACCCGCAGAAAATGCCGACCGACCCAATAACCGTCGCGACTGATCAGGCTTTGCCCGCTGGCCAACTGGCTGCGCTGGGCCAATGCATCGTCGAGGGTTTCCACCGGTTTGACCTGGCCCAGCCACATGGACAAATCCAGAGCGCTGTCGACTTTCTCCAACAAGCTGCCGGGAATGCGCAGCGCGTCAGCCGAAGGGTTGACCAGCCGCAGATCGCCCTGCTGGAAACCAGCCAGATCCAGGCCATCGAAGTCATCGACCAATACGGCTTGCAAGTCAGCGCCAAGGACGGTTTCTACCGCCAACTCCCAGCCCGCTTCGACCTGCAAGCCTTCGGCCAGCCGTGGCCGCTCAGCCAGATCGTGTTCGCGAAGCCATTCAGCGGTGCCGGTATCAGGATCAAGAGCCGCTTGCTGCAAGGCTTCCAGCGAGGCCAATCGGCCATTGAGCCGCTGCAATTCGCCTTGCGCCTGCTGCTGCGCCTGATTGGCCTGTTGCAGTTCGCCGCGCAGTTGTTCAACGCGCTCCACGGCCTGCTCTTCGCCCATGTGCAATTCTTCGAGGGTCATTTCCCGCGTGGCGAGGTCTTCGCTGAGTTCGAGAATGACCGCGTCTTCCGGGGCGGCGGCCAGCAACTGGCGCTCTTCGCCCAGACGCCGCTGGCGCTCGGCAAGGCGTTCCAGGCTTTGTTCCAGTTGTTGAATGCGCGACTGTTGCACTTCAGCCTGACGCCGCGGTTCGGCGGACTGCTGGTTGAAGGTGTCCCATTGCTCCTGCCAGCCGTGCATCGTGGTTTCGGCTTCTTCCAGAGAGGCAGCGGATTCCTCGGCGGCGGCGCTGGTCATCTCCTGCTCGGGCTCCAGCATTTCCAGCTCTTCGCCCAAGGTCGCCAGCAAGGTTCGGTCGTGGCCCAGATGGGATTCGGTTTCCAGCCGCGCCCGCTCGGCTTCGCGCAAGTCGTCCTGCAACTGGCGCAAACGCTGCTGGCCATGCTGGATGCTCTGTTCGATGCGGGCGATGTCGCCGCCCACCGAATAAAAGCGGCCTTGCACCAGATTGAAGCGTTCGGATAGGTCATGATGCCCGTCTCGCAGGCGTTCGATGCTGGCGTCAGCACTGCGCTGGTCAGCGACCAGAGCTTCGAAACCGACTTCCTGATTGCCAATCACTGCTTCGCGCTGGCCCACCTGATCGTTCAACGCTTGCCAGCGCAAGGCCGACAACTGTGCCTTGAGCTGACGCTCCTCGCCCTTGTATTCCTGATACTTCTCGGCAGCCTGGGCTTGACGATGCAGGCGTTCGAGCTGGCGCTCCAGCTCTTCGCGCAGGTCGGTCAGGCGAGCGAGGTTTTCGTGGGTGCGACGAATGCGGTTTTCAGTTTCGCGACGGCGCTCTTTGTACTTGGAGATGCCGGCGGCTTCTTCAATGAAGTTGCGCAGGTCTTCGGGCTTGGCCTCGATCAGCTTGGAGATCATGCCCTGTTCGATGATCGAGTAGCTGCGCGGCCCCAGGCCGGTGCCGAGGAAGATATCGGTGATGTCCCGACGCCTGCATTTGGTGCCGTTCAGATAATAGCTGTTCTGGCTGTCGCGGGTCACTTTGCGGCGAATGGAGATTTCCGCATAGCTGGCGTATTCGCCCACCAGGGTGCCGTCGGAGTTGTCGAACACCAGTTCGATGCTGGCCTGGCTGACCGGTTTGCGGCTGGTGGAGCCGTTGAAGATGACATCGGTCATCGACTCGCCGCGCAGGTTCTTGGCCGAGCTTTCGCCCATGACCCAACGCACGGCGTCGATGATGTTGGATTTGCCGCAGCCGTTAGGGCCTACGACTGCCGCCATGTTGCTGGGGAAGTTCACCGTGGTGGGGTCGACGAAGGACTTGAATCCCGCCAGCTTGATGCACTTCAGGCGCATGGGCTCAGCTCGCTCCCAGCGCCGACAGCACTAGTTGGCAACTGCGCTGGCCATAACGGGTCAGCACGGCGCGAATCTGCACTGCGTCTCGGGCCAGCACAGCGTCGAGCAACTGGGCAAACAACGTCAGGTATTCGCTCATATCGGCCTTGCGTTGTTCCAGCGCCAGATAGTAGCTGCGGCTCATGGACGGCTGGAGGTTCTCCACTGTCTCCTGCAGATACGGGTTATCGGCAAACGGGAATGCTGCGCGCATGACATTAAAGCTGTCTTCAACGAAAACCTTGACGTCCTCACGCTCGAAACTGGCAATCAGCCGTTGCTGGATTTGCAGGAAAGGCGCCAGGTCGGTCGGCTCCTGCCAGCGCTCGGCTACCGCCAGAGCCAGCAGAATATATAACTCGCTCATCAGGGTGCAGAGGCTTTGCACGTTATGGGCGTTGAGCTCGGTCACCTGTGCGCCGCGGCGCGGCAGGATCGCCACCAGATGGCGGCGTTCGAGAATCAGCAGCGCTTCGCGCACGGAGCCACGGCTGACGTTTAACGCCTGCGTGACCTTTTGTTCCTGAATGCGCTCCCCGGGCTTGAGTTCACCACGGATGATCCGCTCGGCAAGATGATGAGCGATTTGCTCGGCGAGGCTATCCGGCGCCTTGAACGTCATGACTATCCTAAATACTTGTTAAAACCAAGCCGCGCAGTGTATCCCAACCAATGCCCATGGCGCAGGGCCACGGGGGTGGAAACTGGCACGAAATAAGCAAAACTTTGAACATCGTCGTATCAGTTTATTGCAACCCAAGCACACCGCTAATCGGCAAATGATTGAAAACCGACTTTTCCTGACTTTCAAGTCAGAACTTTATTGACCGAAAAGTCAGAGCTGATAGATTCAGCGTCATGTTCGATGATAAGAAAAACGCGCAGAGGCCTTCCGTGATCCAATTCCTTTTAAACAACGAGCTGCGCACCGAGCAGGTTCTGGACCCGAACCTGACGGTCCTCAATTACCTGCGCGAACACTTGCACAAATCCGGCACCAAGGAAGGCTGCGCCAGTGGTGATTGCGGCGCCTGCACGGTGGTGGTCGGCGAGCTGACCAGCGACGAACTCGGCCAGCAGCGCCTGCGTTATCGCAGCCTCAATTCCTGCCTGACGTTTGTCGCTTCCCTGCACGGCAAGCAATTGATCAGCGTTGAAGACCTCAAGCATCAAGGCCAGCTGCACAGCGTTCAGCAAGCCATGGTCGATTGCCACGGCTCGCAATGCGGGTTCTGCACGCCAGGCTTTGTGATGTCGCTGTTTGCCCTGCAAAAGAACAGCACCGAAGCCGATTCCCACCAGGCCCATGAAGCGTTGGCCGGTAACCTGTGCCGCTGCACGGGTTATCGCCCGATCCTCGCGGCGGCCGAGCAATCGTGCCGCAATCGCCAACCCGATCAGTTCGATCAACGCCAGGCCGAAACCATCGCCCGCCTGCTCGCCATTACCCCAAGGGAAACCGGCGAACTGAACGACGGCGACAAACGCTGCCTGGTGCCGCTGACGGTTGCGGACCTGGCCCAACTCTACGAATCCAACCCCCAGGCGCGACTGCTGGCGGGCGGCACCGATCTGGCCCTTGAAGTGACTCAGTTCCATCGCCCGTTGCCAGTGATGATTTATGTGGGCAACGTCGCCGAAATGAAGCGCATCGAGCATTTTGAAGATCGGCTTGAGATCGGCGCAGCCACGTCTCTCACCGATTGCTATGCCGCGCTAAGCGCCCAATACCCTGATTTTGGCGAATTGCTGCAACGCTTCGCGTCATTGCAGATCCGCAATCAAGGCACCTTGGGCGGCAATATCGGCAATGCTTCGCCCATCGGCGATTCCCCGCCGCTGCTGATCGCTTTGGGCGCACACATTGTGCTGCGCAAGGGCGACACGCGCCGAACCCTGGCGCTGGAAGACTATTTCATTGATTACCGGGTCACGGCGCGGCAGGAAAGCGAGTTTATCGAGAAGATCATCGTGCCCAAGGCCAACGCTCGACAGGCGTTCCGCGCCTATAAGGTGTCGAAGCGGCTGGACGACGATATTTCAGCAGTGTGCGCAGCGTTCCGCCTGCACATTGAAAACGGCGCTATCGTCGATGCCCGTGTGGCCTTTGGCGGCATGGCGGCCATCCCGAAACGCGCCACGGCTTGCGAACAGGCACTGATCGGCGCGCCCTGGAGCTCTGCCACCGTTGAGCGTGCCTGCGCTGCCCTGGCCGAAGACTTCACGCCACTGTCAGACTTTCGCGCCAGCAAGGAATATCGCTTGCTGAGTGCGCAAAACCTGCTGCGTAAGTACTTCATCGAGCTGCAAACGCCCCACATCAAGACGCGGGTGACTGATTATGTCTAATCATTCAGTGCAAAAAACCCAGGCCGAAATGATCGCCCTGTTCCAGCAAGACCTGACCACAGGCGTGGGCCGCAGCGTCAAGCACGACAGCGCGGATAAACATGTGTCCGGCGAAGCGGTGTATATCGATGACCGGCTGGAATTCCCCAATCAGCTGCATGTGTATGCGCGACTGTCCGACCGCGCCCATGCGCGCATTGTCAGCGTCGACGTATCGCCCTGCTATGCGTTTGAAGGCGTGCGCATTGCGATCACTCACGAAGACATTCCCGGCCTGAAAGACATCGGCCCGCTGCTGCCCGGCGATCCGCTATTGGCCATCGACAAAGTGGAGTTCGTCGGCCAGCCGGTGATCGCCGTTGCAGCACGCACGCTGGATATCGCCCGTCAGGCGGCCATGGCGGCGGTCATTGAATACGAAGACCTGGAGCCGGTGCTGGATGTGGTGGAAGCGCTGCGCAATAAACACTTCGTGCTGGACAGCCACACCCATCAACGAGGCGATTCTGCTGGTGCGCTGGCCACTGCGACACATCGCATTCAGGGCAACCTGCACATTGGCGGCCAGGAACACTTTTATCTGGAAACCCAGATCTCGTCCGTCATGCCCACCGAAGATGGCGGCATGATCGTCTACTGTTCCACACAGAACCCCACCGAAGTGCAGAAGCTGGTGGCCGAAGTGCTCGGCGTGCCCATGAACAAGATTGTCGTGGACATGCGGCGCATGGGCGGTGGGTTTGGCGGCAAGGAAACCCAGGCCGCGAGCCCCGCTTGCCTGTGTGCCGTGGTGGCGCGGCTCACCGGCCAGCCGACCAAGATGCGCCTGCCTCGGGTGGAAGACATGCTGATGACCGGCAAGCGCCACCCGTTCTACATCGAGTACGACGTCGGCTTTGATGAGGACGGTCGGCTGCATGGCATTCAACTGGAGCTGGCGGGCAACTGTGGTTATTCACCGGATTTGTCGGCGTCTATCGTCGACCGGGCGATGTTCCACGCCGACAACTCGTATTACCTGGGCGATGCCACCATCAACGGCCATCGCTGCAAGACCAACACCGCCTCCAACACCGCCTACCGTGGCTTCGGCGGCCCGCAAGGCATGGTGGCCATCGAAGAAGTCATGGACACCATTGCTCGCTATCTGGGCAAAGACCCGCTTGAAGTGCGAAAGGCCAATTACTACGGCAAGACCGAGCGCAACGTTACGCATTACTACCAGACCGTCGAGCACAACCTGCTGGACGAGATGACTGCCGAACTGGAAGAAAGCAGCCAATACGCTGAGCGCCGGGAAGCGATTCGGGTCTACAACGCCCAGAGCCCAATCCTCAAGAAGGGCATTGCCCTGACACCGGTGAAGTTCGGTATTTCGTTTACTGCGAGCTTTCTCAATCAGGCCGGTGCGCTGATCCATATCTACACCGACGGCAGCATTCATCTGAACCACGGCGGTACGGAAATGGGCCAGGGTTTGAACGTCAAGGTGGCGCAAGTGGTGGCGGAGGTGTTTCAGGTGGACATCGACCGCATTCAGATCACCGCCACCAACACTGACAAGGTGCCCAACACGTCGCCTACCGCAGCTTCCAGCGGCGCGGATTTGAATGGCAAGGCAGCGCAGAACGCGGCAGAAATCCTCAAGCAGCGGCTGATTGAATTTGCGGCAAAGCATTTCAAGGTCGATGAGACAGAGATTGAATTTCGCAACGGCCATGTCCGTGCGGGCGAGCAGATCGTCGCATTCGAATCTTTGGCGCAATTGGCGTGGATGGGCCAGGTGTCGTTGTCCAGCACCGGCTATTACAAGACGCCGAAAATTTTCTATGACCGCAGCCAGGCGCGGGGTCGGCCGTTCTATTACTTCGCTTTTGGCGCGGCCTGCACGGAAGTGATCGTCGACACCCTGACCGGCGAATACAAGATGCTGCGCACCGACATCCTGCATGACGTGGGCGCATCGCTGAACCCGGCCATCGACATCGGCCAGGTCGAAGGCGGCTACATTCAGGGCATGGGCTGGCTGACCACCGAAGAACTGGTCTGGAACGCCAAAGGCAAACTCATGACCAACGGCCCGGCTGGCTACAAGATTCCGGCAGTGGCCGACATGCCGCTGGACCTGCGGGTCAAGCTGGTGGAAAACCGCAAGAACCCGGAAGACACGGTGTTCCATTCCAAGGCCGTGGGCGAACCGCCGTTCATGCTGGGCATCGCCGCGTGGTGTGCGATCAAGGATGCCGTGGCGAGCCTGGCCGATTACCGCCATCAACCGAAGATTGACGCCCCGGCCACACCGGAACGGGTGTTGTGGGGATGTGAGCAGATGCGCAAGGTGGCGAGTGCATCAACAGAGCCTGTAGGGGCGAACGTGTTCGCGAAGAGTCCGGCACATTCAACATAGTTGTGGTTGACCTGACGCCTTCGCGAGCAAGCTCGCTCCCACCAAATCCGCGCCTACAGGATTGAGGAATTTCAGTATGAACAGCTGGATCAGCGCCCTCGCCGACTTGCACACTCAGGGCGAAGCCTGCGTGCTGGTGACCATTATCGAGGAGCGTGGCTCCACGCCGCGCAATGCCGGCTCGAAGATGGTGGTCAGCGCCGCACGGATTTTCGACACCATCGGTGGCGGCCATCTGGAATACAAGGCCATGGAGATCGCCCGGGAAATGCTCGCCAGCGGCAGCCAGCAGACGCGCCTGGAACGCTTCAGCCTGGGCGCCAGCCTTGGGCAATGTTGCGGCGGCGTGAATGTGCTGCTGTTCGAACCCATGGGCCAGCCACAGGCGCAAATCGCCGTATTTGGCGCCGGCCATGTGGGCCGCGCCCTGGTGCCGCTGCTGGCCAGCCTGCCTTGCCGGGTGCGCTGGATCGACGCTCGGGAAGAGGAATTCCCGGAGCAAATCCCCGCCGGCGTGCGCAAGATCGTTGCAGAAGACCCGCTGGATGAGATCGACGAGTTACCCAAGGGCAGCTACTGCATCGTCATGACCCACAATCACCAGCTTGATCTGGAACTCACCGCCGGGATTCTCAAGCGCGGGGATTTCGCTTATTTCGGCTTGATCGGCTCCAAGACCAAACGGGTCAAGTTCGAACACCGCCTGCGTGACCGGGGCTTCGACGCAGCGCTGCTGCAACGCATGCGCTGCCCGATGGGGCTCGGCGAAGTCAAGGGCAAATTGCCCATCGAAATCGCCGTGTCCATCGCCGCCGAGGTGATCGCCACTTACAACGTCAACTTCGGCCAGCACAGCGCAAGCGCCGAACCTATCGCCAAACTGCTGCCGGTGTCCCGCCGCAGCCAGGCCCAATGAGATTTTTATGACGTCCACCCAAAAAGCCTATCGCGCCGCCCTTCTTCACAGCATCGGCGATCCTGCCGAGGTCAGCATTGAAGCGTCCTACGAATATTTCGCTGATGGCCTGATGCTGGTCGAAAACGGCAAGATCGCGGCCATCGGCCATGCGGCTGACCTGCTCGGCACACTCGATGCGCATGTCGAGGTCGTCGAGTACAAAGACGCGCTGATCACGCCCGGTTTCATCGACACCCATATCCATTTACCCCAGACCGGCATGGTGGGTTCCTACGGCGAGCAGTTGCTGGACTGGCTCAATACCTACACCTTTCCCTGCGAGAAGCAGTTCGCTGACCCGGCCCACGCCGCCGAGGTCGCGGATATCTTCCTCAAGGAACTGCTGCGCAATGGCACCACCACGGCGCTGGTGTTTGGCAGCGTGCACAAGGAATCGGTGGAAGCGTTTTTCCAGGCCGCAGAGAAGCTCGACCTGCGCATGATCGCCGGCAAGGTGATGATGGATCGCAACGCGCCGGATTATCTGACCGATACGCCGGAATCAGGCTACGCCGACAGCAAGGCGCTGATCGAACGCTGGCATGGCAAAGGTCGCCTGCATTACGCCGTTACGCCCCGCTTCGCGCCCACCAGCACCCCGGAACAACTGACCCTTGCGGGCCAATTGCTCACTGAATACCCGGACCTGTACATGCAGACCCATATCAGCGAGAACCTTCAGGAGGTCGAGTGGGTCAAGGCGCTGTTCCCGGAGCGCAGCGGTTATCTGGACGTATACGACCATTTCAAGCTGCTGGGCGAGCGCTCGGTATTTGCCCATGGCGTGCATCTGTGCGACGCCGAATGCGCGCGACTGGCACAAACCGGCTCGGCCATTTCGTTCTGCCCGACGTCGAACCTGTTTCTGGGCAGCGGCTTGTTCAACCTGCCCATGGCCGAGAAGCACAAGGTCAATGTCGGCGTTGGCACCGACGTGGGCGGCGGCACCAGCTTCTCGATCCTGCAAACCCTGAACGAAGCGTACAAGGTCATGCAACTGCAAGGCGCGAAGCTCAGCCCGTTCAAATCCCTGTACCTGGCGACCCTCGGCGGAGCACGGGCGTTGCGCCTTGAAGATAAAGTCGGGAGTCTGAAGCCGGGCAATGAAGCGGATTTTCTGGTGCTGGATTACCACGCCACACCGCTGCTGTCGTATCGCTTGAAACAGGCGAAGGACATTGCCGAGACGTTGTTTGTATTGATGACCCTGGGTGATGACCGGACTGTGAGCGAAACCTATTCGGCGGGGCGATTGGTGCATCAGCGCGGGTAGACCCGTTTATTCCCGAAAGAATGAAGACAGCTGCTCAGGCGATGGACAGGTCCAGGATATCCCTGCCCATCAACCCATGACTCCCCCCGGAAGGAAAAGCCGTTACAGCCCCGCCGCCAACCTTGAGCCCTGATCAATCGCCCGCTTGGCATCCAACTCCGCCGCCACGTCCGCGCCGCCGATCAGATGCACCGATTGGCCGGCCTCCACCAGCCCGTCGTACAACTCCCGCAGCGGGTCCTGGCCGGCGCAGATCACAATGTTGTCCACAGGCAACAGTTGTTCTTCGCCCTCGCCGATGCGTATATGCAGGCCAGCATCGTCGATGCGCAGATATTCGACACTGTTGAGCATCTGCACCTGTTTGTTTTTCAGGCCCGTACGATGGATCCAGCCAGTGGTCTTGCCCAGGCCGTCGCCGACCTTGGAAGCCTTGCGCTGCAATAGAAACACCTGTCGCGCCGGCGCATGTCGCTCGGGTTTGATACCTGCCACGCCGCCGCGCGCCTGTAAAGCGATGTCGATCCCCCACTCCTTCCAGAACGCATCGCGATCCAGGCTGGTCGAGATACCCTGGTGAACAAGGAATTCCGACACATCAAAGCCAATCCCGCCCGCACCGATCACGGCCACGCTATGCCCAACGGGTTTGCGCGCCAGGATCACGTCCAGATAACTCAGCACCTTGGGATTGTCGATGCCGGGAATCGCCGGTGTACGCGGGGCGATACCGGTCGCCAGAATGATGTCGTCATAGCCGGCCCCCACCAGATCAGCGACCGCAACCCGTTGGTTCAGGCGCACGTCGACGCCGGTGGTCTGCAGCTTGCGACCAAAATAACGCAGGGTTTCGAAGAACTCTTCCTTGCCCGGCACGCGTTTGGCGATGTTGAACTGGCCGCCGATTTCAGCCGCCGAATCGAACAGCGTAACCTCATGCCCGCGCTCGGCGGCCACTGTGGCCGCCGCCAATCCGGCAGGACCTGCACCAATCACTGCTATGCGCTTGATCTGCCGGGTCGGCACGTAATTGAGTTCGGTTTCGTGACAGGCGCGAGGATTGACCAGGCAAGTCGTCAGCTTGCCGCCAAAGGTGTGATCCAGACAGGCCTGATTGCAGCCGATACAGGTATTGATTTCATCAGCGCGACCAGCGGCCGCCTTGTTGACGAACTCTGGGTCAGCGAGAAATGGCCGGGCCATGGACACCATATCGGCATCGCCCTCGCTGAGGATCTGCTCGGCGATCTCAGGGGTGTTGATGCGGTTAGTCGTAATCAGCGGGATACCCACCGAGCCGCGCAACTTGGCTGTCACTTTGCTGAACGCTGCGCGAGGTACTTTGGTGGCGATGGTGGGGATCCGCGCTTCGTGCCAGCCGATGCCTGTATTGATAAGGGTCGCGCCAGCCCCTTCAATTGCCTTGGCCAGCTGCACGATTTCTTCCCAACTGCTGCCGCCTTCCACCAGATCCAGCATGGACAGACGGAAAATGATGATGAATTGCGGACCGACCGCTTCGCGCACCCGGCGCACGATTTCCACGGCCAGACGCATACGGTTTTCGTAGCTGCCACCCCAGCGGTCGGTGCGATGGTTGGTGTGGGCGGCGAGGAATTGGTTAATGAAATAACCTTCGGAGCCCATGATTTCGACGCCGTCATAGCTGGCGCTCTGGGCAAGCGTGGAGCAGGTCACGAAATCCTGAATCTGTTTCTCGATGCCTTCCTCGTCCAGCTCCCGAGGCTTGAACGGGTTGATCGGCGCCTGGATGGCGCTGGGTGCCACTTGCCTGGGGCTGTAGGCGTAACGCCCGGCGTGCAGTATTTGCAGGCAGATCTTGCCACCGGCTTCATGGACCGCCTGAGTCACGATGCGATGCTGTTCCGCTTCCTCGGCATTGGTCAGCTTGGCCGCTCCGGAATACACCCCGCCCTCATCGTTGGGCGCGATGCCGCCAGTCACCATCAGCCCAACGCCGCCACGGGCACGTTCGGCGAAATACGCAGCCATGCGCTCGAACCCGCCCGGTTTTTCTTCCAGACCGGTGTGCATCGACCCCATCAGGGTGCGGTTGCGCAGTGTGGTGAAGCCCAGATCCAGCGGGGCTAACAGGTGCGGGTAGTGAGCGGCGGCCATACAATCTCCAACGAGCAAAATCACGGGATGCGGATGCCTGAAGCAGCCGTCGATTATTCAAGCACTTGAGGCCTGTTGATGGCGCAACAGTAAAGGCCACCCCCACCGCGTTCAATGACTGAAAGTGACAAGTTATTGATCCAAACGCGCAGCAAGGGTTGGCAAGTGCAGTGGTGAGCCCTACCCTAGTCCGCAAACCCGTATCCGGCAGCACATTTCCCCTTATGCGCACATTTTTTGCTGTCTTCATCGCCTCGCTGCTGCTGGTCGCCCTGACCAGTTACGGCGTCTGGACCGAGCAACGCCCAGTGGGTCATTACCTGTCCGACCTGCGCATCGAATTGGCAGTCGATGACGGTCAGCCTGGCGAGCGCGGCAATCTGCTAGGGATTGAGGCGCAACTGTTCCCGGCCGACTACCAGAGCGTGGCCCGCCTGCACCGCAAGCTGGCGGCTTACCTGGAACAGGCTCGCGGCAAAGGCCTGCTCAACGACAAAACCATTGTTGTGCTGCCCGAACATGTGGGTACCTGGCTGTTTGCCAGTAACGAGAAAAATCAGGTCTATCAAGCCACGACAATCGATGAAGCCATGACCTGGCTGTCAGTGAGCAACCCGATTAAATTCCTGAACGCCATGCTCGGCGCCACCGGTAAGGACCGCCTGAACGACGCGTACCTGCGCATGAAAGCCGACAGCATGGCCAGTGATTACCAGACATTGTTCGGCGGGCTGGCCAAGGAATTCGGTGTGACCCTTGTAGCCGGCTCCATCGTACTGCCCGACCCCCACGTCACCGACGGTAAGCTGCAGGTGGGCAACGGACCGCTGTTCAACAGCAGCCTGGTGTTCGGCAGCAATGGCGAGCTCATCGGTCAGCCACAGCGACAGATGTTTCCAGTGAGTTATCTACGCGGGTATATCCAGTCAGCCACTGATGCCCCGTTGAACGTCGTCGACACGCCAGCCGGACGCTTGGGCGTGCTGATCGGCAGCGACAGCTGGTATCCCGATAACTATGAGCGTCTGAACGCTGCGGGGGCCGAACTGGTCGCGGTTCCGGCGTTCGTCGTGGGCAATGGCGGCTGGTTCAAACCCTGGCGCGGCGACCTGTCCGCGACACCTGGCAACCCCAATCCGATGCAGGCCGACAGCGTCACTGAGGGTCAGGCCTGGCAACGCTTGACCCTGACCCGCGCAACTCAGGCCGGCGTCAGTGTATTCATGCACGGGCAATTCTGGGACCAGGGCAGCGCCGGCCACAGCTTTGTCAGCCGCAAAGGCACCCAGATCATGGAGCCCGGCCTGGACGACAAGGCCAGACATGGTGCGCGCTTGATCAACCTCTGGCTCTGATCATGAATCCGTCGCCAATGCGCCTGGGGGATCTGTCAGTCGGCTTTGTGCACAGCCTGAGCGATGCGATGCTCAGCTTCGGCTGCGATCCCGCCCCACTGCTGGAACAATACGGGCTGGACGCCGCTCGTATGGCTCAAGCCTGCGCACGGTTGTCAATTGCGCGTTATATGCGTCTGGGCCATGCAGCCATCCAGCTCACGGGCCAGCCGGGGCTTGGCCTGCGCATGGGCTTATTGAGCCGTATCAGCCAGTGCGGCCTTGCGGGCGTTACGGCCGCTCAAGCGCCTACGGTGCGAGAGGCGGCGCGAACCCTGATTCGCTTCGAAGCCTTGTACGGTTCGAACTACCGTGGCCATTCAAGCTTCCATGAGGACGCTCAAGGCGCGTGGCTGCGTTTTTACTCCATCAGCCCGTACAACGCCTATAACCACTTCGTGGTGGATTCGGTGCTCGCCAGTTGGGTGCATCAATTATCGGCACTGGCTGGCACATCAATACGCGCGCAACGTATGGAGATCGAATTTGAAGCACCTCAGTACGCTGGAGAATATGCACCGCTGAGCGAGCATCCGGTCCTGTTTTCCGCCGATGCCAATCAACTGCTGCTGGGGCAAGACGTCCTCGCCTTACGCAATCGCGAACACTGCCCAAGCACCTGGCGACATCTGCTGCAACTGTGTGAAAAGGAACTTGAGCAACTGACCCGCACCCGTAGTCTGCGTGAGCGCATTGCCCGCCTGCTCGGGCCATTACTCAATGGCGGTAGGGAGCCGGACCTTGAAGAGGTCGCCGCACGATTGAAACTGCCGACCTGGACATTGCGTCGCAAGCTGGCTGAAGAAGGGACGCGCTTTCGCACGATCCTCAATGAAACGCGACGCGACCTGGCGATGACCTATATTCGCGATACCGAACTGGCGTTCGGCGAAATTGCTTATCTGCTGGGCTTTGCCTCGGCCGAGGCCTTTCAACGCGCCTTCAAGCGCTGGAACGGGCAGACTCCAGGAGAGTTTCGCCGCAGCCAGCGCCACATCGCCTGAACGCTTACAGCTCGGTTGCGTCGTCCGCAGGTTCCGGCGTATCCAGTTCATAGGCCTTGTACTCGAGTATTTCTTCCAGATAGTCGTCCATAACGCATGCCCTCTTGGCTGTTCTTTAATGACTGCATTCACTGACCATGGCCTTCACCTTAAAGTGCCCAAGTGAAGAAAAAATGTCAGTGGCATTAAAGATACGCAGCGCGTTGACGGGAATTTAGCCAACGTCGCCTTGACTTGGTCCGCGAAACCGAAATAGTCTTCGGGCCATGAACGTAACCAAGCATTTCTTCGGCCAGATTATTATTACCGTCATTCCAGTCATGGCGGGTTAGCCGACGCGTGCACCCAACCCGCCCTGGAGGCGGGTTTTTTCTGTCTCCCGGGCCAAAGTAATCAGGAGTCAGACATGATCATCAGTCTATTGAACCTCGCCCTCTTCGCTTCGCCCGAATCCTGTGACCTCAATCTGAGCGCAGGGCCGACGCGATGACCGACCTGCTCAATTACTACGCCCGGAAAATCCTCACCTCCCGCGTCTACGACGTGGCCGTGGAAACTCCGCTGCACGGCGCGCGTCAGCTGTCCGAACGCCTTGGCAATCAAGTGTTGCTCAAGCGCGAAGACTTGCAGCCGGTGTTCTCGTTCAAGATACGCGG
>DASVUK010000101.1:0-30122 GCA_036387095.1 Pseudomonas sp. | reverse complement strand
GGATGCTGAACATTTTATTGATCAATATCTCGACCTACGTGGATACAAGGTTAATGACACAAACCGCGACCTCGTCGCCCTACGGCTCGAGGCTGTCCCTGGACGTCCTCCCTATCGGGCGCACCAATTGGTCGAATGGTTAAATGAGCAATACAAGATGGTCAGCCGAGGAGCGACCGACCATTACATAATTGACAGCCCAACCCCGGGCCCCGGGCTCTCAGTCGGGCTATGAAGCTGCCGGGCCAGCCGACCTCAGGCTCAATGTCAGGCCCCGTTGCGCCCCGTTCCGCAAACGATCTAGCTACTCCCGGGTGTCTTTACCCCTGGCTGCGGTCAACATCTAACAAGAAAGTTGGCCGCAACAGCACTCCCAGCTCAGAGCGAAGGGCGTGGTGCAGCCAAAAACGAAAAAGCCCCGCACGGTGGCGAGGCTTTTGAAACGGTAGAAAGCAAAAAGCCCAGCACGGCGGTTGGGCTTTTTTTGGTCAGTCCTAAACGCGCAGGAATGACAGGATGGGAGGAATACTGATGGAACGATGGGTCGTTGTCAACAGGCCATTACGCCGCCGCTTCCGAAATGATCAGCCCTTCGTTGTCGAGGATCTCCCCTGCATGGCACAGAGCCTCATCGACAATCGCGTCGAGGGCGGCATTGATGTTGCGGCGCCATTCGCGGCGGGTCGATTCAGGGCGGGCGTCCATATCCCAAGTGTTCATGTCGTAGAAGCTCTTCGGCAGCACGATCATGTCAGCCGACCGTGACTCAGCCTTCTTGTTGTTGGCCCGACCCGCAGCGACCGAGGCAGCGACCAGCGCATCACGACGCCAATCAGGCGCATCCACTGGAATGGTGACCGTCACGTTCTTGCTGACAGTGGGATCGATGCCTTTCAGTTTCGGGATCGCCCAGGCCGTCACCGCCTTATAAAGGAACAGCGTCGGCGCCGGAGTGGATATCAGCAACCGCAGCTCGGTGATGGCCTGCACCTTGCGGGCCTTATGCGTGCTGAACTTGGCGACCAACGCATTCATGTGGGCCTTTTCAAGGCCGTGATGCAGGCGAGCCGCGAGCCAGCAATCAGCCTGAGTGCGATCAATCGAGCCGCTGGCGCCGGATCGAAACAGTGAAGACAGATCGCGCTGCTCTTCTTCGTGCGGGCTGTAAAGCTTCTGCCATGCCTGCTTGCTGGTGTTGTCGATTGCCTCGGCGGCAAGGGCCGAAACGACACCACCCAGTACGCTCGTATAAATGCTCATGACTTCCCCTTAATCCCCGGTGTAATTCGATCCGCCGGCACCGCGACGGTTGTTCTGTTCGTATTGCGCTTGTGCACCTGATGCGTGGCCGGTTGAGACCTGATCGCAGGCCGTGGCACGCAGCTTCATATTCAGTTGCAGCACCAGGTCAGCCAGCGGCAACGCTTCCCCGGTTTCAGCGCAGACCCAGCCCGAGGCATTGCACGCGATGCAGTCCAGGTCGTAGCTGATGCCGCGGGTGAAGCCCTTGCCGCGACAGTCGAGGCATTCCCGGAGCGGCTTTATTTCCTTGCGGAAGGCTGGGCCATGGTTCTTCTTCATGAACGCAAGCCCTTTACCCAGCGGCGGATGCTCAGCTCGCAGCCACTGCAAAGCCCGATCCCGTTAACCATGCCGAGGTGAGTAGCGCGGCGCTTGCATCCACATTGGCACCGACGGCGAGATGTGGACGGCTTTGGCTCCATGTAGCGGATGTGCTTATCACTGCTGCCGTACTGACCCCAGCCATCCATGCCGCCGCGCATTGCTGCAGAACGAGCGGCCGGAGACATGATGTTCAGATCAGTGGCAGTCGAATCAGGGGCCTTTTCCATCGTTTTTAAACCTCGCCTATGGTGGTGTTGGCAACTGCGCCAGAGGCCACGTCATCCGTGGGCTGTAGCTGGTTATCAGAATCTTCGAATCTAAAGCCGGTCAATGTGTGAATCAGGTCGAAGCCCTTCCCGTCTAGATGGGCGTTCCACTTCATCAGGGCATCACGCTTGCGGGCCATCACGCCCGACTGGACGTAAACCTTCACGTTGTGGCCCATGGCATGGTTGATCAGCAGCTCACCAATCAGGTGATCGATCCCGATGTCTGCCCAGCAGGTGCGAGCCAGTTTGCGCAGGTCATGGCTGGTCCACTCACCCTTCCCCACCCGAGCAAATACCGCACTGGCCCGCCCCTCACTGAGGCCTTCACCGCCGCGCCCGGGGAACAGGAACTGCCCGTCGTATCCAGCGGCCTGCTGTTTGTCGCGATACCAGATCAGCAACTGCCGCACCTGGTCTGTCAGTGGCAGATGATGCTCAACGCCAGTCTTGGCGTTTTCACTGGGAATGAACCACTCGCGCTCAGCCAGGCTGATGTGGGACCAGCGGGCCTGCCGGGTTTCGCCAATGCGCGTCCCGTGGCAAAGCATCATCACGGCCAACATGCCGTCGTGCGGATTTGACTCGATGACGCCAGCCAGATGGTGAAGCAGATCCTCCAACTGGGTGCCGCGCAGCTTGGACGCCTTGATGCCGACCTTGGCTGTAGAGAAGTCCTTGAACTTCATGTCCTTCATCGGGTTGGCTGAGATCAGACGCAGCTTGAATGCCTGCCGGAAGGCCAGCGCAAGCAATTGGAATGCGGATCGAACGTAGTCGATTTCAACGGTTTGCTGCATCGGCCAAATCAGATGGCTGTCCAGCGTGGCGTTGTCGATGTTGGCCAGAGGCGTTTCACCCAGGCATGGGACGAGGTGGCACCTGAGCATTGACGCGCTGGTGTCCTTGCGCTTTTTCGACAGGTTGCGGTCGCGTGCATACCGCTCAGCGAACCACCCCAGCAGCTCACCAGTGGTCGCCCACTTGGAAAGCGTCGAGTTTGCGCCGGCAGCAAGGCGCAGACGGATAGCCGGAAGCGCTGCTACCACCTGCTTGGCGCTCAGGTCGGGGAAGCTGCCGACGAGATTCCATTTGCCCTTGGCCACCAGGTACCACGATGCACGTGCACGGTCCCGGGTGAAACGCAGGTAAAGGCCGCGATTTTCAACGTCGCGCAGATCCCGAACGTCGCCGGCGGCCTGCCGCTTGATTTCTGCGTCGGTAATTTTCAGGGCTGCAGTGCTCATGCTGCGGCCCTCGTCTGAGGTTGAAGCAGGTAAGCGCGGATCGCTTCCAGCGCGTCGATGTGCCCACGGCAAACGATGGCCAGATAACCCTGCTCGGTGAGTGCGTGGATGTATGCGTCCTGGCTCGCCGACACCGCCGCATCAAACGGCGGCGTGGCCTTGAACTCGATGTACAGGCCGAAATACCCACCGCGGGCCATCGGCAGCACCAGGTCAGGAACGCCCGCCTTCACGCCCTGCTCTTTCAGCTTTAGCGCGACCGACTTGTGCCGATGCCCGCCGTTCGGAACGTGGTAGATCAATTTGGCAGCGGCCGGATAGCGCAGGCTGATTTCCTTCATGAGCGCGGCCTGCTCCAAGCCTTCACGATCGATGGCCTTGGCACGCTTCGGCTTGACCTTGAAAAGCGTCATCACTGCAGTCTTCATTTCGCGGACCTTGCATCAAGCTGTAGCTGAACCTTCCGCGCGGTTTCGGCAGACATGACCATCGCCCCGCCAAACATAAATACCGTCTCGCAAGCGACTTCCTTCGAGTGCTTGCGATATTGGCTGGCTGGAAACCTCTTCCGGCGGCACCACTTACGCTGAGTCACCCATGAAATAGTTTTGGTTTTCGGAAGGTGCTCGCAAATGCGGATCGGGATGCCGCCGAACATCATTGGTGAATTCATCACAAGGCCACCTTCCCTTCACGGATCAGGATGTCCTGAGTGCGCATGACGCCCTCGGCGAAGTAGAGACGCACCTCTTCTGGGCTCAACACGGCCGGGGCGCGCAAACGACCGTCCGCAATGTCATGGCAGTACGCGCATGCCCAGGCCGCCTGCAGGTCGTTGGGCTTGATACCCATGCCGCAAGTCCCGGCAAGCCGGCAATGGGCGAGCACGGTGGTGGACGATTCGGTGGAGCAGCCCGGGTAACGAACCTGACATTCGCGGTCGCGTGCGGCTTTCGTGAGTGTGGTCTGCTTACCCATCAAAACCTTTCCTTATGGCTGTACCGATCAGCCAGGCTGGCGACCTTTGCGGGCTTCTCAGCAGGAACCCAGCCACCGGCAAGCTGCTCGAACCGGCTGTACTGACCGAGGAACGCGGTTCGGACGGTGCCTGTTTCAATATCGCGGCCTTTGCCGATGATGATTTCGGCAATGCCCTTGGCGTCGCTGTTTTCGTGATAAACCTCGTCGCGGTACACGAAAAGGATGATGTCAGCATCCTGCTCGATTGCTCCCGATTCGCGCAGGTCCGAACACAGCGGGCGCTTGTTCGGGCGCTCTTCACATTTGCGGGACAGCTGGCTGAGCAGGATCACCGGCACGCCCAGTTCACGAGCCATCAGCTTCGCGCTACGAGTCATGTGGCTGACTTCTTGTTCGCGGCTGAACGCCCGGGAATCTGACTCCATCAGTTGCAGGTAGTCGATGACTATCAGGTCCAGCCCGTAACGGCGCTTGTGGCGGCGGGCGGCCGACCGGATCCGGTTGATGGTCATGGATGCGCGGTCGGATATGTACAGATTGGCGTGCTTGATCTTTCCAGCAGCGGACATCAGCTCGGCGCCATGGGTGTTCGGGGCCTTGCCGCTCTTGATCAATTGCAGCGGCACGCGCCCTTCTGAGGCCATAAGCCGATCCATCAAACCAGTCTTGTGCATCTCAAGGCTGAAGATCATCACGCTCTTTTTCTCGCGGATGCAGGCATGGGACGCAATGTTCATTGCCAGCGTCGTTTTGCCCATGGCGGGCCGCCCGGCAATGATGATTAGCTGCTCTGGCTTGAGGCCTTGCAGTTTCGCGTCGAGGTCTTCAATGCCGGTGGACAAGCCGTCGATGCCCTCGCCCCGATCAGCCCGGGCCTGTAACACCTCGATGTAGTCATCCAGGATGTCTTCGGCCTTCACGACTTCGGCTGTGGCCGACTTGCTGTCGATGGCCAAGGCTTCGGTTTGAATTGCGGCAACCTTGTCCGACGTGGGCTGCGTGCCGTGAGCAATCTCGTTGATCACAACACTCAGCTGGACCATTGCGCGATCGAGGCTGCGCTCCCGAACCGTGGCGGCGTAGGAGTCAGCATTCGCAACGCTCGGGGTGTTGTGGGCAATCTCTGCCGCGTAGGAGATTGCGCTCACGCCGTCCGACAGCTCGCCCAGATACGAACCCACAGTCACCGCGTCGACCGCTTGGTTTTCACTGTGAAGCGCGAGAATTCCCCGGTAGATATCGGCGTTGTCCGCGAAATAGAAATCCTCGACAGCCAGGTCAGCGCTGAGCAGGTCAATCAACTCCGGGCGCAACAGCATGGCACCCAGAACGCTGTGTTCGGCTTCGAGACTGTAGGGATCACGCATTGTAATTGCCCTCGACGACCTTCACGAAGTTGCTCGGGGCAATCAACCAATCGAAGCTGCAACGGAAAGGACTATCGGTAACCCTGCCCATCAGGAAGTCGCTGGAGCGGACCAAGGCGAAGTACTCCGCCCAAAACTGAATGTCCTGGTGCACGACGCTGTCGTTCCAGCGAGCGTTGATTTTGGCAATGCGGTCCTTGGTCAGCATCACAACCCGGGGAAACTCCGGAATGGTCGCGTTGAACAAATCAACGATTGCCTGGACCGGGCACTTCGCCTTCGAAACTTTCGATGGTTGCTCATCGTCGACAAGAGGTGACGGTTCACTTGATGGTTCTATTACGGTTCTGGGTGCAGCTGCTGCGGGGGTTTCTGTCGTGAGCTGCGGGGGTGACGGTGCATCTGGCGCGGGGTGCGGCTCTTGCGGGGGTGCATATGCTGCCGGGGTGAGCGTGTACATGGTCGAACGCCCCATACGCTCACGAACTGACAACAGGCCGACAGTTCCAAGCCATTTGATAGCCGTTTGAACGGTGCGCTCAGCCAGGCAAGTGCGCTGCGAGATCCGGGCAACCGATGGCCAGCACACACCCTCATCGTTTGCGTTGTCAGCCAGGGATATCAGGACGGCCTTTTGCGGGCCGCTCATGCCCTGCAGAGGCCAGCAGGCGCTCATGATGATGGTGCTCACTCTTCACCGCCTTGCAGATTGTGTTGCGCCCACAGTCCGGCAATCCAACTGACGCCTTTCGGGGTGAACTTGTTTTGGTTGAAGTTGTGGCCGCTGTCGCTCATACCTGCCTTGACGCTGAAACGACCGGCGTCAATGTGCGGTTGCCGGGCCTGCAGCTCACCGCCGAGGCGATACATGATTTTTTCGGCGATGAGCCAGTCGCGGAATCGTGATTCGTTTGCGCCCAACAGCTTGGCCGTCTGCCGAAATCCTTTGAGCCCCGTGGAATCGACATACCGGTCAACGAATTCGATCTTCGGCGCAGCAGCTTCAAGGGCTTTTGCAGCTGCCTGGCTTATCTCAAACTGTTCGGCCCATGCGCGGGCTGCCGCCGCAGGATTTGAGAAGTCAGGGAGAGACATACCCTGCTGCGCTTCCAGATCCTGCCAGCGGTCAACCAATGCAGCAGTGAATTCGGGGCTGATCTGGGCAACGATGATGTAGGTGTCGCGCTTGCATATCTGGTATTCAGCGACTGTCTGACCAAGGTGATTTCTAACATCCGCCAACGGCGGAAGTTGAATAACGCCCCGCTCCGCAAGTCTGAGAATTGACCGTTTGACGTCGTCATGCCGAGAGCTGAGCAGCTCGGCAATTTCGCGAGATGACATAGCCTGACGCATCATGCCTCCCGTTTTTATCAAAACTGACGAATCAGGTGCCCTATTGCTCTGGGTGGTTGTGGTGTGCATAATCGACCTCACAAAGTGTTGTTAAAGAAGCCGGGTCACTACCCCGGCTTTTTTGTGCCTGAAATTCAGGCGCTGTAGGTGTCCAGCGCTTCCGTGGTAGCTTTTTGCTTCCACACGAAAAGGCCTCGGAGGCCGGACATATGAGTAACCTTGACTACGCCGGGGAATGGGCAAAAAAACTCAACGAAGAGTTGCAGGCTTATGGCTACGAAATCGGGGATCCCGTTAGCCGACAAGTTCAGCAAGAGGCACTTCTTAGGGCTTTGCCCGGATATCTTTTGCTCTGCTTCTGCGAGGAGCAAAGGGAACTGCGCGGAACTCGATGGGAGCCGCTTAATGGCATCAAACCCGCGCAATTGTTTGTTATTCAAAAGCATCATTGGCTCCCTGATCGGGCGTTTTCTCTGACGCACGAGCAACTTCAACTGGTGCTACATGACGAACTTCGTTCGCTTGCGCTGCCGAGTCGGGCATATCAGCCTGTTCAAAGCGATATCGCTCACTTGGGCTTGGCGGGCATGAAGCTGACTCAGAAGCCTGACTCGGTAGAGAGGACGTGAAGAGCTGAATACGGCTGCGCCTTTCAGTCAGCAACACAGATTGATCGGCGTGCCATTCGGCGCGCTTAGTCAGAAAGTCACCTTCGTCGAAACCTTCCGGCCACAGCACGACGACAGGTGACTGAGTGCCTGAGTCCAAAGCGGCTATTCCAGCCAGTATCTGAAGAGCGGCTTGTGCTGGCGTGCCTGATGCTCTAGCAGCGATAGCCTTTACCGCTATTTCACGATCGGCGACGGAAAGCTGGAAGGGAAAGTCTTCTTTCCGGATAATTCCTGCGGATATGCACTGCTCGTAAAAACCGTCTCTGCTCACGCCCTGTTCTCCTCGTACTTAAGATCTGTTGAAGCTGGTCTAGCCACCGGCTTTTTTATGCCTGCGATTTGGTACTGGATGAAACAACAGCTAATCCGCTGCACTACTTCCGAGATGTCGCCACAGCGATAATCTCTGTGGCGGCAACTGCTACGCGGTGCTTGCCTTGGGGCCGTTCTGCGAAGGGAATGGACGAAGCTCTTCCGCTGTAAAACGACCCGCGCCCTGTTCGGTCACGTAGATATCGCGACCCACACGAAGAGCCTTATTCAGTGAGCCCTGAGTCAAGCCAAGGAGTAGCGCTGCCTGGGTCTGTCCATGCTCTCGGGCAAACTCTTGAAGGGTTTTACGGCTCATTCCGCCGATCTCCTCTAATGATGACGCTGCAAGTATCGCCTCCGGCGATTCTTTAATCAACCCCGGCGGCGTTTGCTTAAATATCGCCGCAAGGAATAATCAGCTCATGAATAAGCGAAAGCGCGAACTGGAAGAGTGGGAAAAGGCGGAGTGCATTGCGCTCAAGGCCGCCGTGGACGCCTTTAACGAAGGGAAGCCGCGAAGCGAAAGCCTCACGCAGGCAAAGATTGCCGACGCCCTCGGGATCAACCAAGGGTCCGTTAGCTCTTACTTAAACGGCTACAACGCATTGAATCCCAGGGTGGCAAGCGTTATCGCTGGCCTTATTGGGAAGCCGGTCGAATCGTTTAGCCCGCGCTTGGCGAACGAGATCGCCGGAATGGCGCGCGCTAGCTTTGATTCGAATGTGGAGCCAGGCCCGCCAATCGTTTCGGCTGTGCGGAAGATTGACATCGTGGGCACCGCTCAGCTCGGGCCGGAGGGTCACTGGACAGGGCTAGACCACACGGCAGGGTGGGTAGAAACATATTCCCGCGACGCAGACGCCTACGCCCTGCGGCTGAAGGGCGATTCAATGGCCCCGGCGATCCGCAGCGGATGGGTTGCGGTGTGCGAACCCAACCACCGGCTGGTGGCTGGCGAGTACGTGATGGTTACCACTCGCGATGGCCAGAGCATGGTCAAAGAGCTGCTCTTTGAGACGGAAGAGGGCGTGAGCTTGATGTCGATCAATGCCGCATATGGTGAGCGCCGCACCGTCGCATGGGAAGATATCGAAACGATCCACTACGTCGGGGCAATCCTCGGGCCGAGCAAGGTTCTAGGGAGAATTTAGGAAGGCAATAAGATTGCGCAGCACGGTAATGGGCTGCGCCCATATGCGTCAGGGGAAGAATATGGTTCAAATGGACTTACCGGTAATTCCGCACGAAATGGCGGGAAATCTCATCCATCAGCGAGCTCTGGATGGGTATATCAATGCAACTGCTATGTGCCAGGCCGCAGACAAAAAATTCAGCCACTACCACACGACGAAGACCAATTCTGACTTTTTGGAAGCCCTGTCGAGATCATTAAAGCTCCCAATACCTGTCTTGGTCCAATCCGTTAAAGGCGGAAATTACCAGGGGACCTGGGTACATCCGCAAGTGGCGCTTCACTTAGCTCAATGGCTATCAGCTGATTTTGCAGTGCAGGTTACGGCGTGGATTACCGAATGGATGGCGGGCGGCGTCTCGCCAAGAAACGCCCAGCGCGTCCCGGTTCACATCCAGCGTTATATCGCGAATCGTGCGCAGATCCCTCACACGCATTTCTCAATGTTGAATGAGATAGTGTTGGCGCTGATAGCCCCTCTAGAGGCTGACGGCTACGTACTCCCGGAAAACCTGATTCCAGATATTTCCAGTGGCCGAATGTTTTCTGGATGGCTCCGCAAGGAGAAAGGGATCGAGCCAAACGCCTTCCCTTACTACAAGCATCGCTATCTTGATGGGCGCGTAGTCGACGCAAGGTTATACCCTATCGAGCTACTGGGAGATTTTCGGATTTATTTTTATGGAACGTGGATTCCTGCGCGCTGCCATTCGTATTTTGCCGAGAAGGATCCAGTGGCCCTGCAGTACCTCCCCAAATTGCTCGAAAACTTATCCTAGATTGACCACCAAATTACCGATGCCGGTATTTCGGCATCGGTACCCCCAACAAATAAGCGCCTGAACTGGGCGCTTTTTTGGGTTCAGCCACAAAAAGAGTACAAATGTACTCTTTTTTTGTTGTCTTCTATCTCCGGCCGGAATACTGTCTAACCATACAGTCATCGCACGGAGCAGTATCATGGCGAAATCCCAGCGCAAGGCCTCCCCCCCCACTACTCTCGAAATCCTCGGCGGCCGAATCAAGGCAGTTATCAACTCACCAAGAGCGCAGCTTGCGCGCCAAATCGTGATCACTAAGGCTGCAGACGAAGCCCAAGAAGACTGGGATGAAATCGTCGAGGCGATCTCGGATACGGAGGGCGTGACGGTCTTGCGGCAAGAGCACGGAGGCGTCCATATCGCCTGGGAAGCCAGTCCGGACTATTAATTTCATCTTCGACAAGCCCGCGTTCTGCGGGTTTTTTATTGCCTTAGAAAAATATATCGCCTCCGGCGTTGACATTAAATATATCCGGCGGCAATATTAACCCATCGCAGCGACATACAGCAGCGACAGAGGCCAGCGGCCTCGCCGCTCTTTAACATCGATAAAGACAGACCCTGGCGCCATACGGCGTTTGAGTTCAGGGACAACACCGAATCAATGCCCGCTTCCGTATCCGACTATCGGTGCGCAAGGTCGGCCGAACAAACAAAGCATCACTGAAGCACCTTCCATGAGGGTGCTTTGGGATGACAACCGGAGTACGAAATGACTGCCATCACCAAACACCCAACCCCCCACCCAGGCGGTGAATGCATCGGATGCAACTGATGACCCATCGCCGTGTGTGCCCTTGCGAGGCCACAACATCATGACGAGGCATTACATGGAACGAACATTGATCAACGGCACGTGGAAAGGCGAGCTGGGGCTTGGACTCGCTCCACGGGAACTGGAATTCGTACTTTCAGTAGCCCAGGGCCAGACAGCCAAACAAATTGCAAAGAGTTGCGGGATCTCGCCAGGGACCGTAGTGAAAAGACTTTCAAGCGCAATGCTCAAGCTCGGAGTGACCCGCCAAACCGCGATGGTCGCCGAGGCAATACGCCGGAAGATCATCACCCCGGTATGCATTGCGCTGGCTCCGGCGATGGTCATCCATCCCGATCATCAGGTTTTCGGACGCCGAACGGGTGACCCGATCATGCCCGGTGAAAGTGAAGAAGGAATCTTCCTCGCCTGAAACTTTCACTGATGCAGCTTGGCGACAGGCTGCATTGGGAAATCAACGGAGATTCGACAATGGGTAGACAGATAACGGTAGGCCTTCTGCCGCTGCTGAAAGCGGGCTGCAGGCTACAGGTTGTAAACCACGGCGGGCTGGACGCTTACCTTCAGGTCGAGACGCCAAATGGCCAAATCATTTGCAGTGACGATTCCAGCTTGGGGTTGTTGGGTTTCGATTGTCGAGACAAAGAAACGTCGTCCACTGGCTGGATGGAAGACTGGCTGATCCTCAACGACATCCCTTATGTGCAGGGCTGAAGCTTTCTTTATGCAGCTTTGAAACAGGCTGCATTGCGAAAGAACCCACCCACCCGAGGTATCTCACATGTTAGGCAAACTGTTTGGCAAAAAATCAGGTCAGGCCCGCGCCGCTGTAGGAAAGCTGGCGAACCGCGATCTGATGGAAGCGTGCGTATACGGCTCCATCTATGTTGCGGCCGCTGACGGCGAACTGGAGACCAGCGAACTCGACAAGCTGTCGAATCTGCTCTCCAACAACCCCGCTCTGAAAGACTTCGGCGCCGAGCTTTCCAACTGCTTGGATCGAGCCAAAGCCGACTTTATCCAGGGTGGCAAACGCATCCTGCGTCAGAACGCCGAGAAAGAACTGGCCGACCTGGCACACAGCCCAACGGAGGCGCTGACAGTGCTCAATGTGATGCTGACCGTCGCCGAAGCTGACGGCCAGATCGAAGACGAAGAGATGGTGGTGCTGGAAAAGGCCGCCAAGCTTATGGGCCTCAACCTCAAAGACCACCTGTAACCGTGCTGGGCGCGCTCAGCAATAAGGTTCGGCGCTGGGCAGCCTTCGGGCTCGCCGGCGGCGTGGTGTTCGTCGACTCGGCAAGCCGCATCTTCTCAATGGTGGGTGACCTGATCCTGGTGTCGCTGCTGCTGGTGGTGCTGATGGCCGGCAACTCAAAGAAAGGGTGATGACATGTTCAAGCTCTTGTCCAGGCTGTTCGGCCGCAAGCCACCAACCGTAATTCCCGCCGCGCATCCCGCGCCGCCAGCACGGTCGTCGCGAGGCACGGTCAGCAACCCCAGCCGGGCAGCGCGAAGCGAAAGCGTCCGGCCCTCAACGGTCAGCCAGCCGAATCGCGATGACGTTTACACCAACCCCCTGCACCCGCTGAACCCAACCAGTCAGGCGATCTACAGCGCCAGCGACGATACGCCTTCCCGCTCGCACTGTAGCGGGTACAGCAGCGGCGAAAGTTACAGCAGCAGTTCAAGCAGCAGCGACAGTTCGAGCTGTTCGTCGAGCGACAGCAGCTCTTCTAGCTCAAGCAGCGACTGATCAACCAGCGCCACGTCAGCCTGACGTTAACTGCCCGATACCTGGAACGCTTCGACGCCTACCAGGCCGCATCGGAGATCGCTCGGCCTTCTGTCGTGACAGCGGGGTGGCCACCTTGTCCTGAGCTGGTGCGATAAACAGCGCCTTGTGAAGACGGACAACACTCGGATGGATTCGAGCGATCTCCGATGCGGAAGAACATCCCGGCAATGCGCCGGCCACCTGTATCCAGCCGTGCGACGGCTGCGCGCCGCGATACTCGCGTCATCAAAAGCGGCGCAAACGATACTGCCGAACCCGGCAGCCGATTACTTCCAGAGGATTTGCAGCCATGTAAACGATAAGTACCTGGTCTACTGCCTCACGCAGCACCAGCAGATTGAACGCAAAAAGCCCGGTTTCGACTGGGCTTTTTATTGCCTGCCTTTATTCGAGTGCGCGCTCGCAACAGCGCCCAGCCCAATAAAAGCAACCACCGAGGGATGTTTTATGCACGCTTCATTTCAAGAACGCTTTGACGAGCTCGGCGCATTGCTGACGCTCACCCATGCAGCGCGCGCCGCCGCTCACCTTCGCATTGGACGCCCAGCCCCGGCCCGCCGCGTTCGTTATCAGGTGGTGACGAAGGCGCCCCAAGCCTTCCACATTGTGGAAATTGCCACCGGCAAGACTCGCGCCTTCCGTTTCACCTACGTAGAAGCGCTGGACTTCGCTATGCAGCTCGAAGCGAAGGCAAATCGGCTGTCGCTGCGTTTGGTTGGTGCGGCATGAACGTCGGCGTACCAATGCCTGATCCGCGTGACCAGATCATCGCAACGCTCGGCGCCCAAATCGAACGCTACTTGGCCACCGGCAAGCGTGTTCAGGACATTCCTTCCGGACTTAGCGCCAACGCGCCGCACCTTGGCACCAGCACTCACGCCGAAAAGCTGCGCGCACGGCGTGACGCCAACGCACCGGTGGTAAAGGCGCACGCAGAATCGGGCAAGACCCAGGCAGAGATAGCAAAAGCCATGGGCCTCCACATCAAAACGGTTGGCCTTATCGGCAAAGAGAACGGCATCAAGTTCGCTCCCGCACCGTGATGCGCCGTTTCAATTCCCCCGCCAACCAGCGCCGCCGCCCACTTCAATTGCATATCCCACCCAGCGGGATATCAGTCCTTACGGAGAAACGCAAATGCCCATCCCAACCGATACCACCGAATTCCTCGATGAATTGAATGGCGGCGCCTTCGCCAGCCAGATCGGCCACGCCCTTTCCGAAGTTGCATCAGGCGTTGTAGAGCACGGCAAGGCCGGGAAGCTGGTTATTAGCCTGGATTTCACGCAGGTCGGTGAATCCACCTCGGTGAAAATCAAGCACAAGCTCGAATACAAGGTACCGACCAAGCGCGGCAACCGCAGCGAGAACACCAGCCAAGAGACACCCATGAGCGTGGGCAGCGGCGGAAAGATTACGTTGTTCGCCGAGAAGCACGACCAGCTGTTCACGCGCGAACAGGCACCGATCCACCCGCGCACCTGATCCCCTCCGCCCCCCTTACCCATAGAGACCTGAAAACATGTCGCTAACAGCAGAAGCAATTCAACTGATCACGGACACCGCGCTGATCGCCACGGCAAAAGCGCTGGATACCAACACGCCCACCGTGGTGTTGCCCGAAGGCGCGAAGATCGTCAGCCTTGAGCAGTACGGCGCAGGCCGCAGCCGCTTCCGTGGCACCTTCTCCACCAACTCGCTGCTGGACTTCAGCAAGTATGTGATCGACCGCCAAGTCGCAGACGCCCAAGGCTTCATCAACCAGGATGAAATGACCTGTTCGGTGCTGTTCAACCTCGGCGACGTTCTTGCGCCAGGTCATGCCGATGATCGCGCCGTGTTGAAGCTGAAAGCCAATGCTGGCTATCAGGCAGTCCAGGCCATCAGCGGCCGCGCAATGTCGCAGAAGGACATGAGCGACTGGATCGAGGACTGGCACAGCACGCTATCGGCTGTTGGCGAAGACATGCAGAACATCACCCTGGCCAAAGCCATCGCCGCGGTACGCACCATCTCGGTCAAGGCCACCTCGGAAAGCGATCACACCGTCAGCGACACTCGCGCCAGCCGCAGCGCAATGGATGCCATCGAGGCAACCAGCAAAGAAACGCTGCCTACCTCGCTGATCTTCTCTGTGGTGCCGTTCGAAGGCCTGTCGCTGCGCGAGATCATCCTGCGCATTTCAGTCATCACCAGTGGCGCGCAACCGGCCCTGAAACTGCGCTGGGTCGGTGAAGAGGTCCAGCGCGAAGAGATCGCTCAGGAGTTCAAGTCCGTGCTCGACGCTCAGGTTGGTGAATCGGCAAGGCTGGCTCTGGGCACCTTCAGTTCGAACTGATCGCAAAAAATCCCGCGCCAAGGAAAGTGCTACCCAAGCCGTGGCGCGGAAACTGAAGATTGCCCAAAGCAGGGAACCGCTACGGACATGCATGGATGAATGCAGCTATCTCTTGAATCGGTCAGTCATTACTTATCCATGGCTTTTTTCATTGCACCCTCTATCTCCTCTTTGCTGAGCGATTTCCCACATGAAGCGCACGGCTTGTCTTGGAAGTCCTCGAAACTCTCGATTGGCTTAGCGAGGGTGAAGGTTAGAGGCGACACTCCGCACTTTGGACACGCCGTATCAAGCTTATGGCCTTGCTCTTCTTCGCCCATGTGTAACTCCTTAGGTCCGGCTCCATGCCGGCCACCCGTAATACCCCACTTCAACAAACTGCGCCACCTCATCCGGTATCGGGAGGGCTGCGCCTGCAACGGAGCCTGCCATGAGCAAGGACACCAAGATTCTGATTCCGGAGATTCCCGGTGAGTGGACCGAGCGCACGCGCAGCGGTTCGAAGTGCATCTGGAACGATGGCTGGCACGGTAAGCCGCACCGGAATGGCCTGCCGTATGTCGTGCTAACGGCCCCCGAGAAAGGCCTGTATGCAGAGCGAATTGATGGCGCCTGGTACTGGGTGTCTGGCTGCCCCAAATGCACCGGCAATAAGGATCGTTACAGCTTCAGCTTCTGCGACAAGCACGATGTATGCATCCAGTGCAAAACGCACCGGTCCGCGCTAACAGAAACACCATGGGGACATCCTGACGGCTTTGTCTGCAAGCCATGCCAAGACGTAATAGACGCAGCGGCTAAAGCCGAAGCGCTGGCAAAGGTCGCTGGCTCCGATTATGACGCTTGGGATTACCGCAACCAGGATGAATGCAAATGTCCGCACTGCGCCACCGTGATCCACATCGAATCAGAGGACTACGGCGACAAGGATATGGACTGCGACACATGTGGCGGCCTGTTCAAACTCCAATTGGAATATAGCGTCAGCTTCACCACTACGGTGATCGGCGAGCGCGTCATCGCCTGACAGGAGTAATCATGTTCACGAAGACTTTCACCGAGCCTGGCACATTCCAGGCGCTATACGCCGCTGAGAAGTGGCTGGATGAAAACGGCTACAGCTACGGGCCTGGATCAGCGATGCATCCTGTCCCGGTGCTCAAAGGCGACTTCATCATCGCCAAGTGGAAGAACCTGACCCGCAAGGAAATCGCCCAGCTCGACGGCAAGATTGACGGCAACTTCCGCGACGGCCCGGTCACTGTGACGCTGAAGGTTGAGCCTCAGGCAATGCCGCTTTCATCGACAAGCCTGGCGCCCAATTCACGGCCCGCCATCTGCGCCAGCCCGCGATCAACATAGGTACGGTCACCATCCACAGCAGGAATGACAACCTCGTCGATGCGCTTCACCTCTACCCGGATGCGCCACGTCTCGCGCTCCTCTGCATCCTTCTCGCAGGTCAGGTAGTTCCAGAGCCGTAACCCTTTGTACTCATCGTAAATATCGTGCTGCGTCATTGAGTCGCCCCTTTTGAATGGTGGTGATCCTAGCATCGCGGGGCCCGACACCTCTCATTGGAATCGACCATGGAATATGAATTACACCTGGGCGACTGCCTGGAGGTGTTGCGCGGCTTGCCTGCGAACTCGATTGACAGCGTTGTAACCGACCCGCCCTACGGCATTCGCTTTATGGGCAAGAGTTGGGATGGCCAGGACATTGAAGACCGCGCCGCTTACCGTGCAAGCATGCCGTCACACGCCGGTGCATGCGGGCCGAACGGTGGTCACCGCTCGATCGCGGCAGAAGCAGGGAAATATGACCTGACGCCAGCGGGCATGAGGGCTTTTCAGGCCTTCACTCTGGAATGGGCCACCGAGGCGCTGCGAGTACTCAAGCCCGGCGGGCATCTGTTGTCCTTCGCCGCCGCCCGCACCTATCACCACATGGCGGTGGGCATTGAGATGGCAGGCTTCGAGATCCGCGACCAGATCATGTGGGTGTTCGGCTCGGGCTTTCCGAAGTCGCACAACTTGAAAGGCGATCGCGCTGGCTGGGGCACCGCGCTGAAACCAGCGCACGAGCCAATCTGCATGGCTCGCAAGCCCTTCCCCGGCACCGTTGCCGCCAATGTCGAGGAGCACGGCACCGGGGCAATCAATATCGATGCTTGCCGGGTTCACGCTGATGACGCCAAGGGCGGCGAGTACTCCCAGAAACGTATGGCGCCCGGTAATGGCATCAACGCTACCGGCGCGTATAAGCAGGACGTCCAGTTCGTCGGCATCATGAAGCCTGGCCGCTGGCCAGCGAATCTCATCCACGACGGCAGCGATATCGTCGTCGCCATGTTCCCGGCCGAGGCTGGAGCAGCTGCGCCTGTGAAGGGAACCGAAAGCAGCTCTCCGGACAAACACACGTACGGCGAGTACTCCAGGGTAGAAGGCGCATTCCACGGCGATACCGGCAGCGCCGCCCGCTTCTACTACTGCGCCAAATCAAGCCGTGCCGATCGCCATGAAGGCCTGATCGATCCGGGGCCACAGTTCAAACAGGGCACCACGCTTCGCAAAGTCGAAACGACCAACACCCAGGGCAATAACCACCCGACCGTGAAGCCCACAGATTTGATGGCCTACCTTCTCCGGCTGGTCACTCCACCAGATGGCAAAACGCTGGATCCCTTCATGGGTTCAGGCAGCACCGGCAAAGCGGCAGTGCTCGAAGGCTTCGACTTCATCGGGATCGAGCAGGACGCCACGTACATGGCGATCGCCAAAGCGCGCATCGCTTATGCCCAGGCCAAAAGTCAGCACCAGCAGCAAGACCAACGCCTGCAAGAGCAGCAGCTCAGCCTGTTCAGCGCATAACCCCAACCTCAACGAAACACGCCACGCAGTCGATTAAGCAGCTGGCTCAATGATGAATAGGAATTCCCCGACCTTGGTCGACGCGACTCCGGCTTCGATCCTGCCGACTAAAGCGCCATCAAGCCCGTAGACCTCATCCCCATCAAACCAATAGTGCCAATTATCGATGCCAAAAAACGCGAAGCAGTGTGCGGCCCAGCCGATGCACGGTTTATCCGGCAATGGCCCGTAAAGAACATAACCGCCTTTGCTGTAATCGATAGCCATTCCTGTTCCTTGTGCCGGCTCCATGCCGGACCACACCAATACCCCACTTCAACAAACTGCGCCACACCGGCGAGCATGATCGACGCAAGCTGGAGTTTTCTACCGAAGGATTTCCCCCTCCCATCCAGGCTCTATTAGCGCAACAAGCTCATTATTAATCACTCTTCGGGCAGTGTCTTCCGGCAAATTTCGATAAGTCATCTTGAGTCCTTGAGTTTCGTTGGCGAGGATTGGTTCAACCATTTTCAGAAGCTGCCCAGCTTTCCCGACACCGACGCTTTTACGAAGACCAGCCAGCAATTCTGCCGACTTTAGAATAGCAGCCCTCCTAAGAGTTTGAATCCAAACTACTAACTTAGAAAACGATAGCGCCCACTCTTCTAGCAGATGGAGGATGTCTATCTTCTCAGGACCAGACAACAAGTCCTTTTTTGCATCTGCCGACCACTTACTATAATTCTCTAGCAACTCTGCCGCGACAAACTCTAAAGTCACGGCGACTTTCCCGTCGTCAAGGCTATGAGCAAGTGAAAATCGTATTGGAGGCATTCCTACGTGCTGCGCATAATTGCGAAGATTGTGGCATATGCGATATGCGCTAGATGAGTCATATTCTGCACTTTGAGCGGACAGCCAAGCAAGATGCTCAGGAGATTTATCCCCAAACCTTCTAATTATTGTTGCCTGGCCATGATCAAGGAAGGAGCGAAACATCCCCAAAAGATTTAGCATCAATCTAGAAAAATTTAGAGATGAGTCCTTCATCAAATCAGCAGTCATCACTCCCTGGAGTTGGTATCCATTAGCGAAGACGTGTATCGACTCCAAAAACTCCTCTAAGTTCCTCTGAAAAGAATAGTAGAGATCCTCTCCCGACGTATAGAAATATAGCTCTTTTATCGCATCATCAATTTGATCAGAAGATTCGTCAGAGATACCACCTAGCATTGTAATAGTCGGCCTTTGGTTCTTATCTTGGTGGTCAGCCTGCTCATGCGTCAGCAGGGCCAGACACCAGTTGTTCACCCTTGCGTTTTCCAAATCAATCTCCTTATTAAACAACTAACAACTGTTTTTATCGTGAGAGGGAGTCACCCACCCTATCAACAGCCGCTCTCCGGCGTCCAGTGACATCACATCACGAGAATTGAATCCCCCCGAGGGTAATATATGTCCGCTCATCAGCTGTATCCGCCGTTGAAATACGGCAGCGTGTGCAGCGGCATTGAGGCCGCGACCGCCGCCTGGCACCCATTGGGCATGGAGCCGGTCTGGTTCGCCGAAATCGAACCGTTCCCTAGCGCCGTGCTTGCACACCACTACCCACGCACGCAGAACCTGGGCGACATGACAAAGCTCGGGGCCCTAGTGCTAGCCGGAAAAATCGCAGCCCCCGATGTGCTTGTTGGCGGCACACCTTGCCAAGCATTCAGCGTTGCCGGTATGCGCCAAGGGATGCTTGATCCCCGCGGCGCCCTCACCATCAAATATGTGGAGCTCGCAGATGCAGTTGACCATGTTCGCGCCAGCAGAAATCAGCCCGAAACCGTCATCGTTTGGGAAAACGTCCCTGGTGTCCTTTCCGACAAAGGCAACGCCTTCGGATGCTTTCTTGGCGCGCTTGCTGGGGAAGACTGCGAATTGCAGCCTCCAGGGAAGCGCTGGCAGGACGCTGGTTGTGTGTATGGACCCAAAAGAACAATCGCGTGGCGGATCCTGGACGCCCAATATTTCGGCCTGGCCCAACGACGCCGCCGTGTGTTCGTTGTCGCAAGTGCTCGAGCAGGGTTCGATCCCCTTGAGGTACTTTTTGAGCGAGAAGGCGTGCGCCGGGATACTGCGCCGCGCCGAGGCGAGGGGCAAGACGTTACCGGAACAGCTCCTTTCGGCCCTGCGCTCCAGTGCGGATGCGGGGAAGTTTTCCCAGAAGAGCTAGGCCATTACGGCTGCCCGAGCTGCGAAGGCGACGAAGGCCCGGGCGTGACCATGTTCGGGGGCATCCCGGCGTTCGGTGGGCACAGCCTGGCCGGATCAGTTGAGCGCTCTGCGACGCTGACGGCGAAAGACACCCGCATGGACATGGAGAGCGAGACGTTTTTCGTTCAACCCGGCGTGGCCGGCACACTGCGCAGCACTGACGGTGGCGCCGATGTCGATCATGGCATGGTAGGCCACTTGATAGCCGGGACCCTAAACGCCAACGGCAAGGCCGCCGGCAGCGCCACCAGCCAGGACGCTGAATCCGGCCTGCTGTTCGTTCATGGCACCCAAGATCCCGACGTGCTGCGCGAGATGGCGCACCCGCTGGGCCGAAACAGCGGGCAGGAAAACGTTCTTGCCTTCAGCTGCAAGGATCACGGAGCCGACGCCGGCTCTGTATCACCCACGCTGCGCGCAATGGGGCACGGGGAAAGCAATGCGAATGCGGGCGGCCAGGTCGCCGTATGCATCACCGGCGATGTCACGCACACACTAAAGGCTGACGGGTTTGACGGTAGCGAGGACGGCACCGGGCGGGGCCAGCCAATTGTTGCCGACCTTTCGCCCACTTTGAGATCCGGCAACCAGCGCAATAACAGCAACCCTGGCACCGAGGCAGACATGCTTGTTGGCGGCTCGTCAGTGCGTCGATTGACACCGACTGAGTGCGAGCGCCTCCAAGGCTTCCCGGACGACTACACGCTTATTCCCTGGCGAAAGAAACCAGCCGGCGAGTGCCCGGACGGCCCCAGGTACAAAGCGATCGGCAACAGCAAGGCCGTTCCGGTCGTGCGCTGGGTCGGCCATCGAATCAAGCAGCAGCTCTGCCCTTCCTTCTAATTGCCGAACCCGGCGAGGAGTCCACATGACCCGACTTTATCTGGCTGGCCCTATGACCGGCCTGCCCGAATTCAATTACCCGGCGTTCCACGCAGAAGCTGCACGGCTCCGGACTCTAGGCTTCGAAGTCGAGAATCCGGCAGAGAATCCGCTGCCCGCCGACGCGCCTTGGCACCTCTGCATGCGCGCCGCCGTTCGCCAGCTGGTGACCTGCGACCAGATCGCCACCCTGCCCGGCTGGGCCAACTCCCCAGGCGCACAGCTGGAGGTCTACATCGGCCAGCGCCTGGGCATTGATGCGTCACATGCATCCAACTTCACCGATTCGAAGGTGTTCGAATGCTCAAGCCGCTGACCGTCGTCCACGTCCCGAAACACAACCTGATCGTCTTCGAGAGCCTGCCACCGAGCGTAACACCGGAAGACGCTCTGCTACTCGCACGCCAGATTTACCAAGCCGGCGTCAACGCGCTTCAAGGCGCCAAGGGCCAGCAGTCATATCCTCAGGAGGCTGTATGAACGACCAGAACACCCCCCGCGGCGCAATGGTTATGGTGCCGGCTGATCCGGCGCTCAACTTGAATTTGGGATGGGCTTATCTTGATGCCGCGCGCGAGGCTGAGCCAGGTCGAAATTGGGCATTCAGTCTTCCAGGTTATCGGGCATTGATTGCTGCGTACCAAACGGCGCCAGCGGCTGGCGGGCAAACATCCTCCCTGAACGGAAAACCAGATGACTATGAATCCCGCAGGTCCTGGACCGTAAAGGATTGGTACACGCACCTCGGAGCTTGGGAGAACGAAAAGGGCCAGCTCTGCTTCGGCAGCACCATCGCCTTCGCAATCATGCTGGAACAGTTTCACCGCACCCACGCCGCCCCGCTGGCGACCTACGTCGATTACGTCACGCAGCCAGCCGAAAGCCTGGCCGGGATCGCGTGCCGCCAGCTGAAGGATGAACGCCGCTGGATCGAGATACGAGACATCAACGCTCACGCATTCCCGGATATGGCCCCGCACGATTACTACCCTGTCGGCACCAGCATCAAGCTGCCACGGCAATGACCCACCTCGTCCACTTCCCCGCCCAATACGGCAACCATCCCCGCTGGACTGAATGCACAGTCGATCAATGGGGAGTATGGCGCTGCAATGGGATGTACATGCCTGCGCCGAGTGCTGATCGAGTGAAAAGCGTAAGTCTTCCGCGAAAACGCTAATTCCCGGCGCCACTCCGCAAATTCCTTTAACAATCTCAAAGTCAGCCGCTGTAGCGGTAAGGACGAAGTCATGCCTGAAGAAATCAAACTAATCGAAGCAGCGCCAGTTGTGCGCGACGAATACGGGATGTTTGCGCATCCTGAAATGCCCGACTTTGACGAGGCTGATGGCGATAAATGCAAGGCCTGGATCGCTGAGCAAGGGCTTCAGATGAAGATGGTGTCGCTCGAATATCACAGCGACGAATCGGTATCTGAGCGCTACTTCGAATCGGGCGACCCCGACTGCAGCTACTGGGAGCCAGACCGGCCGGACGGTGAGGGCTGGTTCTGCCTGGCGATTCACGACACCGATGACGGGCCGGTCTGCTGGTGGGCTCGCCGAGTGCTGACGCCATGAGCCGCAGCGGATATAGCGATGATTGCGGCGGATGGGGCTTGATCTGCTGGAGGGGCGCAGTTACCTCGGCGCTCAAAGGAAAACGCGGGCAGGCGTTTTTGATTGAGCTACGTGATGCGCTGGATGCTATGCCGGGCAAGCGCCTCATTGCGGACTCGCTTCAGGCTGAGGGCGAGTTTTGCACCATCGGAGTACTTGGGGCGAAACGCGGCGTGGACATGGCGGCGCTTGATCCGGACGACCGAGAAGCCGTAGGCGAAGCATTCGGTATCAGCCCGGCTATGGCATCAGAAATTGTCTTCATGAACGACGAAGGTAGCTGGCAGGCGGAAACACCTGAGCAGCGCTGGCAGCGTATGCGTGCCTGGGTAGCAGAAAACATTCATCAGGTGGCGCCATGAAGACGGATCGAATTCAACGCCGCCTCATGGCAAAAGAAAGCGCAGCGCAGCCCGTCCGGCTTCGACAAGTCCCACGAGAACAGTGGCCGGAGATTCATTCGCCGCACCTCATTGAGGTCTGGCGGTCACGAAGCTTCCTCGTCCAGGTTTACACCGAGCCCGGCGATTTCCAGCGCATGAGCGTGTGCCGGACCATCCACAACGGTGACACATGGGCCGATCAGGTGACATGGGACGAACTGATGCAGCTCAAGCGCGAGTGCGGTCGGGGCGACAAGGATGCGCTGGAAGTCTTCCCCGCCGACGCCGACATCGTGAACGTCGCCAACATGCGGCACCTGTTCTTTCCGCCAGGGCCTGTGACGTTCAAATGGTGCAGGCCATGAGTGACGCTCCCATCGAGCCACAGGAATATCTGTACGGCGTGAAGGTGGTTCAGATCGAAGACCTGCGGGTTGCCCGCGGCATGACTCGCCGCCCGACATCATCGTGCCGGCACAAGAAGCTTGTCTACGACGAAAAAGAGCGCCGTGTCTGGTGCAGCGATTGCGAGGCCGAAATCGAGGCATTCGACGCGTTCACCGGATTGGTAGAGGTGTTCAGCGCCGGAATGAGTCAGATCAAGCGTCGAGGAAGCGAATTGGCCGAGGCTGAAAAATTCCAACTTCGCAGCAGGGCATCAAAGGTGATGGACGATGCCTGGAGAAGCACCAAAACCGCGCCGCTTTGTCCGCACTGTATGGCCGCGATCCTCCCGGAAGACGTGGTTGGCGGCGTGGCGAAAACCTCGAAAGCCTTGGTCCAGGCTGCTAGGAACCGAAGCTCCAAACCGAACGCTAAATAAACCCTCCCCCTACTTCGAGCCTGCCGATGATCGGCGGGCGGAGCATCGCCATGATCATTGATGACGTAATGACCGACAAAATCACGCTTCACGGGCTCGGATTCGTACAGGTCCAGCTCCAGGGTAATCAGCGGCTGCATGTATGGCATCCGGAATTACCCCGCCGCTCCTGCTTCGAGCATTCAGCGATCCACGACCACAGATTCAACTTCCACTCCCGAGTGATCGCCGGCACGCAGATAAATCATTGCTACGACTTCGAACGCCATGAGGATGGCGAATTCGTCCTATACCTGCATGAAGGGGCTCGAACTGCAGGCGGCGGCCGACCATGGACGCCTGACGGCAGGGCCAAGATGATTCGAACTTACTCAGGCGCCATCGGGTCCGGAAACGATTACAGCACCGTCGCCTATGAGTATCACCGCACCGAGCCAGCCGGCGATGGCCGAGTCGCTACGATCATGCAGAAGCGTGGTGATCGACCGGTCGGGGCGCACTCTACGTGCCGATTCGGTGTGAAGCCAGATACCGACTTCGACCGGTACCAATGGTCACCCGCCCAACTCTGGGAAATCGTTCGCGACGTATTGCTTTCCTAACCCCTCCCCCTACTTCAAGCCTGCCGGTGATCGGCGGGCGGAGCATCCCATGAAATCTAAGCGACAAGCAGTACAGGCGCGCCGCGAGCTGGTCAAAATCAGCGAGTTTCAGCGGCGCGTCTGGGGTGAGAACGGCACCCCGCTTTGTTCCCAGGCTATTCGCAATCAGATCCGAAATGACGCCCTCCCTGGTGAACGGGTCGGGAAGCTATGGTTTATCGACTGGACGTCCTACCAAAACGCAACCGGTAATGACCTGGTTGATTCGGTGCTCAGAGGAGTCGCCTAAATGTCGCCACGCCCACGCAGCCCCAAGTACAAGGGGCTACCGCCAAACCTCTATGCCAATAACGGCGGCGACTCATTCAAGTACCGCCGACCCGACACCGGGGCATGGCACGGTATGGGCACGGACCGGCATAAAGCGGTCCAGGCAGCAAAGCAGCTGAACAGCCTTCTGATGGCGGGCACTGATCTGGTCGCTGGCGTCATGGGCGCTACGCAGACCCTCTCCTCATTTCTTGAAACCTACGAGCGCGAAATCCTTCCTCCCCGCGAGCTGGCCAAAGCCACGCTTACCCTATTCAAGGTTCGCGCCAAACAGATCAAAGTCGCCTTTGGTGAGCAGCCCATTGACCAAATTACTATCAGGCACATAGCTGAAATGCTGGACGGCATGACTCCGCGCGGCGCTAACCAGACCCGGGCATTGCTCGTAGATGTTTTCAACCATGCCGCATCCAAGGGGCTTTGCCCAGACAACCCAGCCGCATGCACGATTCCAAAGATCGAGAAAAAGCAGCGGAAGCGGCACACCGTGGAGGGATTGAAGGCCATCCGCGATATATCCCCAGCATGGCTACAGAATGCCATTGACCTGGCACTAATCACTGCCCAGCGCCGTGGCGACGTCCTCAACATGAAATTCAGCGATGTGCACGATGGCGGCCTGCATGTCGTCCAGAGTAAAACCGAAAAAGCCAGTGATGCAGGGTGGATCAAGTTCGCGCTCACGAAAGAGCTGACGGAAGTGATATCGCGCTGCCGTGACGATATCGCTTCGCCGTATCTGGTCCACCGGAAGCCTGAGCGCAAAAAGCAGTCGCAAGCTCGGGGCAAAGCCCACTGGACGAAAGTCGAGGAGCGGTTTCTAACGAGGGCGTTCAAAGAGGCCCGGGACGCCGCAGGCTGCTACAGCAAATGGACCGAAGCTGAGCAGCCGGGCTTCCATGAGGTACGTGCGCTGTCGCTCCACCTGTACAAACGGGCGGGCAAGGACGGACAGAAAATCGCGGGGCATACAACAGAGGGGATGACGCGGAATTACCAGAAGGACCACAACGACATCATCTGGTCAGAGGTGGTGGCTGACCTCGATATCAAGGAGATTTCTGGCTGACGTTTTGATTTTATTTTGATTATGTTTTGATTATCGGGTCTGAAACAAGAACGGCTCAAACACCGTAAGTGCTTGAGCCGTCTATAGAATATATGGTCGGGACGGAGTGATTCGAACACTCGACCCCTTGCACCCCATGCAAGTGCGCTACCGGGCTGCGCTACGCCCCGACTAGGCGTGTATCAGCTTCGCTGTGTGCGAAAACTTCGAGGAATATACCCTAAGCTTTTGAATTATGGAAGTATCCTGAAGTGGCTAGTTAGCCAGGACCACCAGAACATCTTCCAGTTCGACAATCATCTGCCGCAGCAATTGCTTGTACTGCTGGGTGTCATCTTCAGTGTCACCGTTGGTCATCCGCAAGCGGGCGCCACCAATGGTGAAGCCTTGCTCGTAGAGCAAACCGCGAATCTGCCGGATCATCAGAACGTCTTCGCGCTGATAATACCGGCGGTTTCCGCGGCGCTTGACCGGGTTGAGCTGAGGAAACTCCTGCTCCCAATAGCGCAAAACATGCGGTTTTACCGCGCAGAGCTCGCTGACCTCACCAATAGTGAAGTAACGTTTGCCTGGAATGGGCGGTAGCTCGTCGTTATGACTTGGTTCCAGCATAAGCCTCAACTCGGGCCTTCAACTTCTGCCCCGGACGGAAAGTAACCACACGGCGAGCCGTAATCGGAATTTCTTCCCCGGTCTTTGGATTTCGACCAGGCCGCTGGCGTTTATCGCGCAGGTCGAAATTGCCGAATCCGGACAATTTCACCTGCTCGTTATCTTCCAGAGCGTGCCTGATTTCCTCAAAGAACAGCTCAACCAATTCCTTGGCTTCTCGTTTATTCAGGCCCAGCTCTTCGTACAGACGTTCGGCCATCTCAGCTTTCGTCAGAGCCCCCATACGCTACTTCCTTAACGTGGCGTTTAACCGTTCCTCGATAGAGGTGAGGATTTTCTGCGTCGCCGCATTTACCTCATCGTCATTAAGAGTGCGCGATGGATGCTGCCAGGTCAAGCCGACTGCAAGGCTTTTTCTATGCGGATCAATACCTTTACCTTGGTAAACGTCAAATAACCTGAGGTCTGTTAGCCATTCACCTGCATTTTCTCGAATAACGTCAAGAACGGCAGTGGCTGCAACGCCCTCGTCGGCCAAAAGGGCCAGGTCACGTCTTACCTCAGGAAAGCGAGATAACTCCTGGAATTTCGGCATCTTTCCCAGTGCAACTTCAGCCAGAACCAGCTCGAAAACATAGACCGGACGATCAAGTCCCAGCGTTTTCGACAACTCGGGATGGATCGCTCCGACATACCCGACCTGACGGCCATCACGCTCAATGGAAGCAGTTTGGCCTGGATGCAGCGCTGGATGTTTGCCCGGTACGAACGTGAATGTATCCAGCGCACCAGCGAACCCCAGAACCGCTTCAACATCTGCCTTGACGTCAAAGAAGTCGACCACGTCGCGACCCTGAGCCCAACCTTCCGGAAGACGGCTACCGCATACAACACCTGCAAGCATCGGCTCCTGCTTGAGGCCTTCCAGCTGCCCGACAAAACGCAGGCCGCTTTCGAACAGCCGCACACGATCCTGTTGGCGATTGAGGTTGTGTTGCAAAGCCTTCACCAGGCCCGGCCACAGGGAACCGCGCATTGCCGCCATGTCGTTGGAAATAGGATTGGCCAACAACAGAGGCTCTACGCCAGGGCTGAACAGCTCGAATTGCCTCGGATCGATAAAGCTGTAAGTGATCGCTTCCTGATAACCACGAGCCACCAAAAGGCGACGCAGTTCTGGTAGATCGCTACGCGCTTCAGCTTTGGCCTGTGGCGCCAGCCGTGCCTGAGGATAGCGAACCGGAAGACGGTTGTAGCCATGCAGACGCGCAAGCTCTTCGATCAGATCAACTTCGAGGGTTATATCGAAGCGATGGCTTGGCACTTCAACGCGCCACTGCCCCGCGACCTCGGACGATATCTCAAGGCCCAACGCAGTCAGCAAACGCTCGACTTCTGCAGGGTCCATTTTCATGCCCAGCATTTGCTCGATGCGATCAGCGCGCAGGATGACCGGTGCAACCGATGGCAAATCTTTTTCGCTGACAGTTTCGATAACTGGGCCGGCTTCACCGCCGGTGATTTCCAGCAACAACCCGGTAGCGCGCTCCATGGCTTTGCGCGCCAACTGCCAATCCACACCGCGTTCGTACCGGTGGGAGGCATCTGTGTGCAGGCCATAGGAGCGGGCTTTGCCGGCAACAGCAATCTGATCGAAAAAGGCGCTTTCGAGGAAGATATCCTGGGTTTTGCTGGAAACACCGCTGTGCTCGCCGCCCATGACACCCGCGATAGCCAAGGCGCGCTGATGGTCGGCAATCACCAGGGTGTCAGCACGCAGGCTGACTTCCTGACCATCCAGCAGAACCAGCTTCTCGCCCTCCTCGGCCATGCGCACACGGATGCCACCGTTGATCTCGGACAGATCGAACGCGTGCAGTGGCTGCCCCAGTTCCAGCATGACGTAGTTGGTGATGTCGACTGCGGCATCAATGCTGCGAATATCCGAACGACGCAGGCGCTCGATCATCCACAACGGCGTTGGACGAGACAGGTCGACGTTACGAATCACTCGCCCCAGATAACGCGGGCAAGCGCGCGTCGCCAGCACTTCCACCGAAAGCACTTCGTTGTGAGTCACAGCAACGGCTGCGACCTCAGGAACCGAAACTTCAATGGCGTAGAGTGCGCCAACTTCCCGAGCCAGCCCGGTCACCGACAGGCAATCGCCGCGGTTCGGCGTCAAGTCGACTTCGATACTGGCATCGTCCAGTTCGAGGTAAACCCGGAAATCTTGACCCACCGGCGCGTCAGCGGGCAGCTCCATCAGGCCATCGTCACCCTCGCCCACTTGCAACTCGGACTGGGAACAGAGCATGCCATTGGACTCTACACCACGCAGCTTGGCTTTCTTGATCTTGAAATCACCCGGCAGCTGCGCACCGATCATGGCGAATGGGATCTTCAGACCCGGACGCACGTTTGGTGCGCCACAGACAACCTGGAAGGTTTCCGAACCATTGCTGACCTGGCAAACGCGCAGTTTGTCAGCATCCGGATGTTGCTCGGTGCTGAGCACTTCACCGACGATCACGCCGCTGAATAAACCCGCTGCCGGGGTGACGCTATCGACCTCAAGGCCGGCCATCGACAGACGAGCGACCAGCTCGTCGCGGGATACTTGCGGGCTTACCCAGCCACGCAACCATTGTTCACTGAATTTCATCCTGCTCTCCTATTAATGGCGTGACTTAGCGAAATTGCGCGAGGAACCGCAAGTCGTTGTCGAAGAACAGACGCAAATCATTGACGCCATAACGCAGCATGGCCAGACGCTCAACGCCCATGCCGAATGCAAAGCCCTGGAATTCTTCAGGATCGATGCCGGACATGCGCAGCACGTTCGGGTGAACCATGCCGCAGCCCATGACTTCCAGCCAGCCGGTCTGCTTGCAGACACGGCAACCTTTGCCGCTGCACATCACGCATTCCATGTCGACTTCCGCCGATGGCTCGGTGAATGGGAAGTACGACGGACGAAAACGCACCGCCAATTCCTTCTCGAAGAACACCCGCAGAAACTCTTCGATAGTCCCTTTCAGGTCGGCGAAGTTGATATCGCGATCCACCAGCAGGCCTTCAACCTGGTGGAACATCGGCGAGTGAGTGATATCCGAGTCACTGCGATACACACGACCTGGGCAGACAATGCGAATCGGGGGCTTCTGCGATTCCATGGTGCGGACCTGTACCGGCGAGGTATGGGTGCGCAACAGCATGTTCGCATTGAAATAGAAGGTGTCATGCATCGACCGGGCCGGGTGATGGCCAGGGATGTTGAGCGCCTCGAAATTGTGGTAATCGTCTTCCACCTCAGGGCCTTCGGCGATGCCGTAGCCAATGTGGGTGAAGAACTGTTCGATACGTTCCAGAGTACGGGTAACAGGATGCAGACCACCAGAGGTCTGACCTCGGCCAGGCAGGGTCACGTCAATGGATTCGGCGGCGAGCCTGGCAGCAAGATCTGCCTCCTCGAACGACGCCTTGCGGGCATTGAGAACCTCTGTGACACGCTCCTTGGCAATGTTGATCAGCGCTCCGACTTGCGGACGCTCTTCTGCAGGCAGACTCCCCAGGGTCTTCATCACCTGAGTCAGTTCGCCTTTTTTGCCAAGGTATTGGACCCGGATTTGCTCCAGGGCGTTGATATCTTCGGCGCTATGCACAGCCTCAAGTGCTTGAGAGACCAGCGCGTCCAGGTTTTCCATGTACAGACTCCAGATACGAAATAGGGGAAGAGCTTAAAAGGCTCTTCCCCTATTTATGACGTTTAACACCGGACCCCAGAAGCTGGAGCCCGGTGATTGTCGGGGACTTAGGCCAAGGTGGCTTTAGCTTTCTCGACAATCGCAGCAAACGCCGCTTTTTCGTTCACTGCCAGATCAGCCAGAACCTTACGGTCGATCTCGATGGACGCTTTTTTCAGGCCGGCAATG
>DASVUK010000100.1:0-84981 GCA_036387095.1 Pseudomonas sp. | reverse complement strand
CGGAAGGAGAAATTTTCTCCGGTCTGGTCGAGATGGTGATTGCGCACGGCAACCTGGGTGATATCGGTATCGCTCCAGGCCACGCGCCGCTGATCACTGATCTGAAACCAGGTCCGATCCGCTTGATCAAGCAGGGCGGAGAAGCCGAGGTGTATTACATCTCGGGCGGTTTCCTTGAGGTTCAGCCGAACATGGTCAAGGTGCTTGCCGACACTGTGCAACGCGCTGATGACTTGGACGAAGCTTCTGCTCAGGCCGCCGTAAAGGCAGCCGAGAAAGCCTTGAACGAGAAGGGCGCAGATTTCGATTACGGATCTGCAACCGCTCGTCTGGCCGAGGCCGCAGCTCAGCTGCGTACCGTTCAGCAAATTCGCAAGAAGTACGGCGGCTAACCCGTCGTCACTCTGCGCGATTGAGTAAAAGGGTAGCCTCGGCTACCCTTTTTCTTTTTTCAGGATCAGCCCAGCCCTTTCCAGGGATCGCGGCTCGCTCAGTTGGAAGCCCCCATGTCTCTCGATATCGTTATTCTCGCCGCAGGCCAAGGCACTCGCATGCGCTCGGCGCTGCCCAAGGTTCTTCATCCCGTTGCCGGGAATTCAATGCTTGGGCATGTGATCCACAGCGCCCGCCAGCTTTCACCCCAGCGTATCCACGTGGTGATAGGTCATGGCGCGGATATCGTGCGTGAACGCTTGGCCGCCGACGATCTGAATTTCGTCATGCAGGACAAGCAACTGGGTACAGGCCACGCAGTCGCACAGGCATTGCCGGAGTTGTCCGCCGAGAACGTGCTGATCCTTTATGGCGACGTGCCCCTTATTGAAGTCGAAACCCTTCAACGTTTGCTGAAAAAGGTTAACGCCGAGCAACTGGGTTTGCTGACCGTCAACCTCGCTGACCCGACGGGTTATGGCCGCATCGTTCGGGATGAGCAAAATGGTGTATGCGCCATTGTCGAACACAAGGACGCCACCGAGGCTCAAAAAGCCATCACCGAAGGCAATACCGGAATTCTGGCTGTACCGGGCAAGCGCCTGGCTGACTGGTTGGGACGGCTCTCGAACAACAACGCACAAGGCGAGTATTACCTGACCGACGTGATCGCCATGGCGGTGGGCGACGGTTTGGTGGTAGCGACTGAGCAGCCTCACGACGCCATGGAAGTGCAGGGCGCCAACGACCGCAAGCAACTGGCCGAGCTGGAGCGGCACTATCAACTGCGCGAAGCTCGCCGCTTGATGGCCCAAGGCGTTACGTTGCGCGACCCGGCGCGCTTCGACGTGCGTGGCGAAGTGACCGTAGGTCGCGACGTGCTGATTGACATCAACGTGATTCTCGAAGGCCGGGTGGTCATCGAAGACAACGTGGTGATCGGGCCGAACTGCGTGATCAAGGACAGCACCCTGCGCCAAGGCGTTGTCATCAAGGCCAACAGCCATGTCGACGGCGCGATCATGGGCGAGGGCAGCGACGTAGGTCCCTTCGCTCGCCTGCGTCCAGGTAGCGTGCTGGAAGCGAAGGCCCATGTGGGTAACTTTGTTGAGCTAAAGAACGCTCATCTGGGAGAGGGCGCCAAGGTCGGGCATCTGACTTATCTGGGTGACGCAGAAATCGGCGCCAGGACCAATATCGGTGCCGGTACAATCACCTGCAACTATGACGGTGCCAATAAGCACCGCACGGTGCTGGGTGAAGACGTGTTTATCGGCTCCAATAATTCGCTGGTTGCGCCTGTGGATATCTCTTCAGGAGCCACGACGGCTGCCGGGTCGACCATCACTCAGGATGTTCCAGCCGAACAACTGGCAGTCGCCCGGGCCCGCCAGCGCAATATTGAAGGCTGGAAGCGGCCGGTGAAGATCAAAAAGGGCTGAGTTATCCACAGGCTGGCAGGGTCGCCAGCCAACGTGTGGGAGTCAATTCATTCGCGTACGGGTATTCCCAGTGATCAGGATGTAACTATCCCGCCGGCCCCTTGGCGGGTAAATTCGCTCCCACTATTGATTTCCTTTATCCGCACCACTTGACCATTTTTCGCTAATAGGTTTTGATTGCCTTCGTTATCTTTCGAAACGAAACAAAACCTTGACCATGTCGAAACGTAATACACCCCAACGTCGCCACAATATTCTCGCCCTACTCACCGAGCAGGGCGAAGTCAGTGTGGATGAGCTTGCGAAACACTTCGAAACTTCGGAGGTTACGATTCGCAAGGATCTCACTGCGCTTGAAACTAATGGGCTGCTGCTAAGGCGTTACGGTGGGGCGATTACTTTGCCTCAGGAGCTGATCGCCGAAAGCGGCCAGCCCGTTTCGAAATACAAACAGGCTATTGCTCGTGCCGCAGTCGCAAGGATTCGCGAACATGCACGCATCATCGTTGACAGTGGCAGCACCACCGCGGCATTGATTCCGGAACTCGGCCAACAGCCGGGATTGGTCGTAATGACCAACTCTTTGCATGTCGCAAGCGCCTTGACCGAGCTTGAGCACGAGCCGGTGTTGCTAATGACAGGCGGAACCTGGGACCCCCATTCCGAGTCTTTTCAGGGCCAGGTCGCCGAGCAAGTGCTGCGTTCCTACGATTTCGATCAGTTGTTCATTGGTGCCGACGGTATCGATTTGAACCGTGGTACCACCACGTTCAACGAATTGCTGGGTCTGAGCCGGGTCATGGCTGAAGTTGCCCGTGAAGTGGTGGTGATGGTCGAAGCCGACAAAGTCGGACGCAAGATACCCAATCTGGAGCTGCCCTGGAGCAGTATCCACACCCTTATTACCGATGATCGCCTGCCCGCCGAGGCGCGCGAACAGATTGAAGCCCGCGGCATAACGCTGATTTGCGCCGCCGTCAGCTAGGAGAACACTTATGTGTGGAATCGTTGGTGCAGTTGCAGAACGTAATATCACAGCCATCCTGCTCGAAGGCCTCAAACGCCTGGAATACCGTGGCTATGACAGCGCAGGCGTAGCCGTTTTCAGCAACGCGGGTGTTCTTGAGCGCCGTCGCCGCTCGGGTAAGGTCAGCGAGCTGGAACAGGCACTGGCCGGCGAGCCTTTGATGGGCCGTCTGGGCATTGCTCATACCCGTTGGGCAACCCACGGCGCGCCTTGCGAACGCAACGCCCACCCGCATTTCTCGGGCGAAGAGCTGGCGGTTGTTCACAACGGCATCATCGAAAACCACGAAGCCTTGCGTGAGCGCCTCAAAGGACTGGGCTATGTATTCACCTCAGATACAGACACCGAAGTCATCGTGCATTTGCTGCACCACAAGCTCAAGGATACGCCGGACCTGAGCGTCGCCCTGAAAGCGGCAGTGAAGGAGTTGCACGGCGCCTACGGGCTGGCCGTGATCAGCGCCAAGCAGCCGGATCGTTTGCTGGCCGCCCGCAGCGGCAGCCCATTGGTGATCGGCCTGGGTCTCGGTGAAAACTTCCTTGCGTCCGATCAGATGGCGCTGCGTCAGGTCACCGACCGTTTCATGTATCTGGAAGAAGGCGACATCGCAGAAATCCGCCGCGACAGCGTACAAATCTGGTCGGTGGATGGCCTGCCGGTAGAGCGTGAAACCGTGCAATATCGGGAAGGGGCGGAAGCTGCTGACAAAGGCGCGTTTCGCCACTTCATGCTCAAGGAAATCCACGAACAACCCAAGGTTGTGCAGCGCACCCTCGAAGGCCGCCTCGGTCAGCAGCAGGTGTTGGTCCAGGCGTTCGGCCCACAAGCTGCCGAGTTATTCGCTAAAGTCCGCAACGTACAGATCGTCGCGTGCGGCACCAGTTACCACGCGGGCATGGTTGCGCGTTACTGGCTGGAAGGTCTGGCTGGCATTCCGTGTCAGGTCGAGGTCGCCAGTGAGTTTCGTTATCGCAAAGTGGCGGTGCAGCCGGACACGCTGTTCGTATCGATTTCCCAATCGGGCGAGACTGCCGACACCTTGGCCGCCTTGCGCAATGCAAAAGAGCTGGGCTTTCTCGCCAGCCTGGCTATCTGCAACGTGAGCATCAGTTCCCTGGTGCGCGAGTCGGATCTGACCCTGTTGACCCAGGCTGGACCGGAAATTGGTGTCGCGTCCACGAAAGCCTTCACCACGCAATTGGTCGGATTACTTCTGCTGACCCTGTCGCTGGGCCAGGTTCAGGGCAGCTTGGCTGAAGGTGTTGAAGCCGAACTGGTGGAAGAACTACGTCGTCTGCCGACCCGCCTGGGCGAAGCGCTGGCGATGGATAGCACCGTCGAGAAGATTGCTGAGCTGTTCGCCGAGAAGAGCCACACGCTGTTCCTCGGCCGTGGTGCGCAATTCCCGGTAGCCATGGAAGGTGCGCTCAAGCTTAAAGAGATTTCCTACATTCACGCCGAGGCTTATCCGGCAGGTGAACTCAAGCACGGCCCGTTGGCACTGGTGGACAGCGATATGCCGGTGGTGACTGTTGCGCCGAACAACGAGCTGCTGGAAAAACTCAAATCCAACCTGCAAGAAGTCCGCGCCCGTGGCGGTGAATTGATTGTCTTCGCAGACGAGCAGGCTGGTATGAGCAATGGCGAAGGCACTCATGTCATTGCCATGCCGCACATCATCGACACCCTGGCACCCATCCTCTACACCATCCCGCTGCAACTGCTTTCCTATTATGTGGCGGTGTTAAAGGGTACGGACGTGGATCAACCGCGCAACCTGGCGAAGTCGGTGACCGTGGAATAAGTTATCCACAGTTGGGTCCAACAAAACCCCTTAGGAGCGAACTTGTCCGCGAAAGCGGTCCGTCAGTTGTCGCTGTGCTGGCAACCCGTATTGCATCGCGAGCAAGCTCGCTCCTACAGGTTCCCGTTATTCGCCGTAACTGCGCATATCAGTACAGCGGCGAACGTTATCCACAGATGACTCTGAACTCGATGAAACCTCTGTAGGAGCGAACTTGTTCGCGAAAGCTCCATCCCGTATTGCATCGCGAGCAAGCTCGCTCCTACAGGTTCCCGTTATTCGCCGTAATTGCGCATGTCAGTAACGGTGACGAGCGTTATTCACCGATGACTCTGAACTCGATGAAAACCTCTGTAGGAGCGAACTTGTTCGCGACAGCGCCATCCCGTATTGCATCGCGAGCAAGCTCGCTCCTACAGGTTCCCGTTATTCGCCGTAATTGCGCATATCAGTACAGTGGCGTGGTTATCCACAGGTAATCAACGCGCCGGTTGCAATGGCTGAAACTCGCCTCGCGCCAGTGATTGCACCTGATTGCCCATGGCGTCGGTGGCGTTGAGATCCGCGCCTTTGGCGGCCAGGGAATCGAGGATTTCTTTGCGCTGAAATAGGGCGGCATACATTGCGGCTGTCTGTCCGGCATTGTTGCGTTGATCCGGGGCGCAGTCGGCCGCCACCAGTTGCTGCGCGATACTCAATTCGCCTTTGAAAATAGCGCCCATCAAGGCGGTATTACCTCTCAGGTCTTTAGCACAAGGATCGGCGCCCGCGTCCAGAAGTTGATTCACGGCTGCCTGGTGTCCGTGATAAGCCGCAAGGATCAGTGCCGTGTAGCCCTTTTCATCCTGAATATTCAGGTCAAATCGGGCATTGATGAATTCGGTCAGCATGTCTTGACGACCGTCCCGTGCCGCTTCAAAAAACAGTCCTCGCAGTTGCCCTTGAGTATCGGCCGAAGTTTCAGCGGGTGGATTGGCTTGAGCGACACTGCTGACGATGCACAGCAGGGCGGTATATAGCGATCGGCGCATCTGGAACTCCTCTGACACAACGGCCCGCCTCGACCGCAGCGCAACTGGCTGGACCGAGCGGGCCGAGGTGGGGATTATCAGTCCGTCAACGCAGCGGCAAGCTGCTTGACCTTGGCCAGGTCGCCTTTGGCGACTTTGGTCACGCCTTCGCCGTAGGAAGGGTCAGCCTTGTAGAGGAACGAGAGCATGATGTTCTTGCTCTCGGCGTCCGTGGTGGCCAACGACTCGCCAAAGCTCTGAATCAGATCCTGCTGCTCTTTCTGGCTGTAAGAGCGATACAAATCGCCCGCCTGTTTGAAGTTCTGCTCGCGCTGGGTTTTGACCTGTTGAGTAGCGCCCGACAGCGGCAACTGGCTGTAGCGCGCTTCTTCGACAGCCGGACGCGGGTTCAGGCGGCTTGGCTCATAGTTGACGCCGCTCGTGGTGTGACCGGTGTTGAGCGCACCGTCTTGGTTACCATTGTTGACCTTAACGCGCGGTGCGTTGATCGGCAGGCTCATGACGTTGGTGCCAACGCGATAAAGCTGGGTATCTGCGTAAGAAAATACCCGGCCTTGCAACAGGCGATCTTCCGAAGGCTCGATGCCCGGTACGACGTTGGCGGGAGCCATTGCTACCTGTTCGGTTTCCTGGAAGAAGTTATCCACATTCTTGTTCAACACCATTTGCCCGATCTTGCGTTCGGGGATGCCCGGCCAGATCTTGGTGGCGTCCAGCGGGTCGAAGTCGAACTTGGGCAGGTCAGCCGGTTTGACGACTTGAACGTAGAGATCCCACTTGGGGAAGTCGCCCTTATTGATGGCAGCGACCAGATCATTGGTCAGGTGGCTATAGTCTTTGGACTGGACTTCGGCAACTTGCTTGGGGTCCAGGTTCTTCAAGCCTTGCAGGCTTTTCCAGTGGAACTTCACATAGCTGACTTCGCCCTTGGCGTTAACCAGCTTATAGGCGTGGACGCCGTTGCCATCCATGGTGCGATAGCTGGCCGGGGTCCCTTCGTTGGAATACAGCAGTGTCAGCGTACGAGTCGCTTCCGGAACGTGGGAGAAGAAGTCGAAGCGGCGTGAGTCGTCATCCAGATTGGTGCGTGGATCGGGCTTGAATGCATGCACCATGTCCGGAAATTTGATGGCGTCGCGGATAAAAAATGTCGGGAAGTTGTTGCCGACCAGATCCCAGTTGCCATCGGCCGTATAAAACTTGGTCGCAAAGCCCCTTGGGTCGCGCAGGGTTTCCGGCGAGTGATTGCCGTGCACTACCGCGGAGAATCTCACGAAGACCGGCGTGTGCTCACCGGCCTTGAAGACAGCGGCCTTACTCAGGTCCGAGGCACCTTCGGATGCTACGAATTCGCCATGGACGCCCGTGCCGCGAGCATGCACGACCCGCTCAGGAATACGTTCACGATCAAAGCGCTGGAGTTTCTGTAGCAACTGTACGTCTTGCAGCAGGACCGGCCCGGAAGGGCCTGCGGTCTGGGAGTTCTGATTGTCACCGACCGGCGCACCGTTATCTCGGGTCAAGGTGTCGGCAAAAACGGGGGCGCTCGCCATCAGGCTTACCCCAATCAGACCAGCACTAAAGCGGGAGTACAAATACATGACTGTCTCTCTGTTTTGGTTTTATAAGAGACTAAGGGTAAAAAAATAGTCTGAGGTTGAACGAATCGTTTCTGACTATGTACTCCATAGAAATATAAGTCTGAACATTCAAACTTGATAAATGACGTGCACAAAAAAGCCCGCGATGGGCCGGCCATGCGGGCATTCTGGAAAATAATTACTTACATTTCGCCGAACTTTTTCAGTTCGGGTATCAAAAAATTTCTTACCACATATAACGAACCTTTTTCGCTCAGATGCCCTGAATCTATTTGCAACAAAGAGTCATCCTGCAGGCGCACCAAGCACGAATTGACTACGCATAACTTGTCGATGAGTGAGATGAAGTCCACCGCCTTGGGATCGATCTGGTGTCGAATCGCCTTGTCGGCGGCCATGACGTTTTGATCCAGTGCAGCATCGGTGATATGGGACTCGTTAAGGCCCCAATGACGGTTGGCGATGACACTGGGCAGCGACGGGTTCCATTGTGGCAGTGGACCCAAGAGCACGATGTGTTTGACGCCATAGCTTTTGAGTCGCGCCGCGATATCACCCCATTGGGTCTTGTCGTGTTCATCCTTTTGCGCGATGACGACTACGTCCGGGCGCAGCAGCTGAATGCTTTCAAGGGCTTTTTTATTGGAGTAATTACAGGTGACGCGTGGCGGCGTGGCGCGGCCATTGTCCTGAGTCAGGCTGGGCCTGCAGCTGGCTGAAGCGACTTGATAGAACGCAGTGCCCGCTGGCAGTGATGTTCTCAAGCCCAGAGAAAGTGCCTGGGCGTGAGAGTCGCCCCAGAGAAACACGCCACCTTCACCTTGTTTGCGCGTGCAGGATTCATCAATGCCTGACAGGCCACGCTGGGTGAACGCTGAATACGCATCGCATTTGAGCCAATAAAGTTCGTACAGATTTTTTTGCCGATTCGCATAGTCCTGAACGAATCGTGCCTTGTCCGAGATGCTCACGGTCCGTAGAGGCGAAACGGCACCTTCGGTCGCGCTGACGGCCGTGGCGGCGGCAAACACCAGAGTAATCAGCCCACTGACGGTTGCGAATTTCCAGCGACGCTTGGGTCTGACTGGCTGTGGCGATTTTTCGATCAACTGATACGACGCCAGGCCCAGCGCGAAGGCGCAGGCAATGCCGGCGATGGCATTGCGCGTGTCACCCAGAAAACCGGCATAACTCATGAACACCACAACCGGCCAGTGCCACAGGTATAACGAGTAGGAAAGCTTTCCGGTCCATTGGGAAAACGGGTTGCTGGTCATGACCGAATCCTGACGGGCCGAGACAATCACCGCGAGGGTTCCCAGCACTGGCAGCAGCGCCAAGTAACCGGGCCATATATCTTTTTCCGACAGCAGCACAAAACTGGCGAGCATCAGGCACAGGCCGGTTCCTTCCAGCAGGCGTTGATGCCGCACCCGCAGCTTGACCGGAAACAGGCAGGCGACCCCGCCTACCAACAACTCCCACGCGCGAGTCGGAAGTAGATAGAACGCAGGTTCCGGCCAGAGCCATGAAGCGAATACGCAGAAGCCTAAACCCAGCAGGCACGCGGCAAGGATCCACCAGCGCAGGTTGCGCACCGCTGTGAATCGACTCAATCCCATCAGCACCAGCGGATAAATCATGTAGAACTGCCACTCCACCGACAGCGACCAGGTATGCAGCAGCCATTTCTCGTGAGCACCCGCCGTGAAATAGCCGGCCTCAAACCAATAAACGAAGTTGGACACAAAGCCCAGGCTGGCGGCGATGTGTTTGCCCAACTCGCTGTACTCCAGCGGGAGCAGATAAAACCAGCCCGCCAGTAACAGCACAAAACACAGTGCGGCCAACGCCGGAATGATCCGTCTGGCGCGTGACTTGTAGAACGCGAGCAGGGAGAAGTTACCTTTATTCAGGCTGCGCACGATGATCCCGGTGATCAGATAGCCGGAGATCACGAAGAAAATATCGACGCCCGCAAACCCTCCGGGCAACCAGGCGGGATTGAAATGGAACAGCAGCACCGCGATCACCGCGATGGCGCGTAGTCCATTGATGTCTTTTCTGAAGTCCATGGCGTTCTTTCACGTAGGGCGAGGGAAAGTCAGGGCTTGGCCACTGTCTGCTCGGGGCTCAGGCTGATGATTTTGGGAAAGCCAGTGAGGGTGATGGAGGTGGAGCAACGCTGATTTGCGCATTGCCATGACTGCCCGGAAAGGGCGCCTTGTTCCGGATGCGCGGTATCTATCACAGCCACTGCACCCGACATCGGTTCGGCACTGGTAATTTCTTGTTGCCGGTCTGGTCCGGTCGTCCACCCAACCACCACGCGCTCGTGGCCTTTGTTGAAATGCAACAAGTAAAGGTTGTCCGACTGGCGGCTGGCATTGGCGTCGTAACTGAAATCCTTGATCACCGGCGCGATGACTTTCATCACCTCATAGGCCGGTTTGGGCGAAAGGTCTTGGTTGAGCAACCCGAAGTTGTGTTCCTGATCAGTCCGGTCCGGGCCGTCATTGACCAGGTCGTACCACCACATGCCTTGAATATTGGGCAGGCTGCGCGCGAGGAATAGAATCCGCGCCATGTAAGCCGCCTGAATCGCCGGCGTCACGCCGCAGGGGCCTTGGTGGCTGGGCCAGGCCATTTCCGTTAGATAAAGCGGCACATCACGCCCGGCTTTGGCGCGGATGTGCTGCTCGTAGTGACGCATCCAGACCACCCAGGCTTCCGGATTAGGGTCAACGTTCGGCAGGCAATGGGCGTAAGGGTGAACGGAAAGCCCGTCGACCAGATCCAGCATGCCGGCGTCGATCAGTCGATCGGCGAAACCGTAATCCATGCCTTCGGGTGTGACTGAACCGGCGAGAATCTTCGCCGGAGTTCCGCTGGCGGCCTGGGTATTCTTGCGGATCAGCGGAACCACATCACGCACCAGCGCGGCATAGTCAGCGCTAAGCACGGGATCTTTGGGCGCTTCCAGATCCCACTCGTTCCAGATTTCATAAAAGTCCACGCGATTGCCTAATTGGCGGGTGGCATAGTCCACATAATCCAGAAACTGCGCCTTGACCTTCCCGCCGCGCGGCTTGGCGTTGTCGTGAAACCAAGTGCTGTAATCGAGGATTGTGAGCCTGCTCAGGCCCAGGCTTTGTGCGTTGCTCAGATAATTTCGCCATGAAGGCACGATGCGCAGTTCGTCAGGGGTGGGTGCTGCGGTGGACCAGAACGCATCATCCTTGACCGAAGCGATGCCAGCATCGGCGGCCAGTTGCAGCGCGGGGCGCGATGGCGTCGGGTAATTCATCAAGTGTGTGCCGATGCCCAGGATGAATGGCGGTTGCACGGGCTCCTGCGCCCTGGCCACGCTGCAGATCAGCCATCCCATGCAGAACAAACCGCTGGCAAAGCGTAAGTAGGCCGTCATGCTCGTGGACTCAGTTCATGCTGGGGAGCGTGGACAATTGAAGCGGCTGGGGACGACTGGTCTTGCGACTGTCCAGTAACTTGCCGGACAGCACATGTCCGATGGCCAGACCCACGAACAGATTCGCCACGGCGACTTCAAACATGTCCGTGGTCCAACTGATCAGGCAGCAGCAGAACGTGATTGCCAGCAGCGCTCGTGCAACACGAGATTCATCGTTGCTGAGCGCAAAAAACAGCGGGATCTGCAAGGCATACAGCAATGGCCCGAAGACGCCGAACATGCCCCACAGGTACATGAAGGTGCTGTCCGAGCCGCCAAACATATCGGCGCCAGGCACCGGGAAAATGATGACCGAGCTTCCAAACAGACCAAAGCCGGCACCGGTGTAGCCAAAGCCTTCCTTGTTCATGGCATGAACCAGGTTTGGCCAGGTATTGATCAACCGGTCATACAGGGACGACAACGACGTACCGGCGCTGCTCACGGTCCGTGCATCAAAGTCATGCAGCAGCCCCATCAGCGGTAAGAGCATGCCTATCGCCACAGCCAGGACACACGCAATACGCGTGGTCCAGCGCATGCGGGCGATCAGCAACAGGCCCATAGTTAGCAAATATCCACCTGCGGGCGCCTTGCTGGTGGTCAGAACGATGCCGTAGAGCGCGACCAGGCTCAGCGCCAGGATCAGCAGGCGCGAGCGCAAGAACATCGCGACGTAAAGGCTGTAGATCGCGATAAGGATCGACAGCACATTGGACACCCTGGCGAATCCGGCGCTGCGGTCTTCGTCTTCCGCACTCCATGAAGTATTGGCGCTTAGCTGCGTCTCCCCGATGGAGTAGCTGTAGCCTTTCCATGGCACGGAGGTGAATTTGTCCAGGGCAAGGCCGAGCAGCGACGCCAGAAGACACAGACCAATTACCCACATAAGCAGTCTGCGACGATGAATCAGATGGTCGCTGCAGACCATCCCGAACAGTAGCGGGCTGAGTGCGAACAAGGTGAACGCAACATTGTTGAGCGTGGCCCCGTGCAACATGGCCAGTACGGCGGAAATCACCAGCATCAACAAGCTCAGCCACAGGACGCGCCCGGCCTTGTAAGTGCGTAACTCGATAAGCAATAAGATCAGGCAGCCGACTTTAGGAAGATAAAGCACTGGTGAAAGACCGGCCTGGTCCAGGTAATAGCGCAAGGCACCGGAAAAGGTCTCGATCACAATCAGGCTGATGGCAACCCACACCATGGCCGTCGACTTATTGAAGGAAAGCCGCGCCGAGTGATCATCGATTCTGTTCGCAGAGTTCAACATCATGTTTTCTGCCTTCTGAAAAGCTTGGTTTGAGAAATAAATGGCGCAAACAGGTCGGCGCGAACTCGCTCGCGTGGCGATCGCCAAGCGGTTGGCTATCGGTGGGGCGGCATGCCGGATCTGTTTAAAAAGCAACGCTACCGCCCACCGACCGACGAATACGGTCAATAGAGGCAACAATCGAGAGAGGTAGGGCCGCGTGAAGAAGCGTGCGGCTTAGGTCGGGAGCGGACGCTCCCACTGCGTGACTTGGGCTATATCAGCCTGAGTTCGGGAGGCTGTCAATCAATTCGTCAAATTTAGATCATGGCCCGACGAGCGTCGTTGCGTAACTTACGTAACTTATTGAATTTAATAAGCGCTATAAAATTGACGTTTTGACGAGTGCTGGAATTGGCGCGAAAAAGTTATACGCACGCGCTACGTGCTGCACCTGGAAACGTGCAGCACGTAGTTCGTGGCTTACGGGTACTTGCGTTTGTCAGCCGCTGGCGGGAAATACTGGTACAGCCAGGTTTCACTCAAGGTGCGGTCCTGCGACTTGATGAACATGCGCATTTCCACCGGTTCGGCACCGTCGTTGGTGGGGTACCAATCGAACGTTACGCGATAACCCTGAATATCCGGCAGCACCAGGATGTTGAAGTCCTGAACCTTGCCGTTGGAAACCGTGACAATCGGCTCGATGGCCGTGCCTTCAGGCAAGCGTTCCAGACCGCCGCCCTTGAAGTCCACCGCGAAACGCCGGGCCCAGACTTCCGGGTAATGCTCGCCCGGTGCCCAACCTTCGATAAAACCGCCCATGCCCGAACGCGTAGCATGTACCTGTGCCAATGGCGTGCTCACCGGCGGCAGCGGGCTCCAGTAGAGTTTGTAGCCGAAGTTGAGCGTATCACCGGCCTTGACCGGACTTTTCGGCGTCCAGAACACCACGATGTTATCCATCGTCTCGCCCGTGGTGACAATCTCCACCAGATTCACCGAGCCTTCGCCCCACGCAGTAGTGGGCTCGACCCACAGGCTTGGCCGGCGGTGATACCAGTCGACGGTGTCCTGATAGCTGGCGAAATTATGATCCGTCTGCACCAGACCAAACCCTTTCGGATCTTTGTCGGCGAAGGCGTTGAATTGCAGTTTCGGCGGGTTGTTCAGCGGACGGCAGATCCACTCGCCGTTGCCACGCCACATGGCCAGCCGGTCCGAGTCGTGGATTTCCGGGTGGATGGTGTCGCACATACGGCGTTCATGGGTGCCGCAACTGAACATGCTGGTCATCGGCGAAATACCCAACTGAGCGATATCCGTGCGCGCGTTGACAGTCGCATCGATGTTCATCACTACCTGCCCGGACTGGCAGTCGATATCAAAACGATAGGCGCCGGTCGCGCTCGGCGAGTCCAGTAAGGCGTAGACCACGAAACGTGTTGCGTTCTTGTCCGGGGTTTCGAACCAGAACTTGGTGAAGTCCGGGAATTCTTCCTGGCGTGTGGAGTACGTGTCGATCGCCAGGCCGCGCGCGGAAAGGCCGTATTGCTTATTACTGTCCACAGCCCGGAAGTAGCTGGCGCCCAGAAACGACACCACATCATTGATGGCAATTTCCGGCGCCTTGAATAGCTTGAATCCGGCAAAACCCAAGTCGCCCTTGACCAGGGATTTATCAATACCGCTGGACTCGTAATTGAACAGTTCATGGCGAAAATGCACTTCCCGCGCCTGCTTGGTCTGCGGGTCAACGCTGTACATGCGCACCGGGGTCTTGAAGCCCATGCCGACGTGGAAGAAATGCACGTCCAACTGACCTTTGACGTCGTGCCACAACGAATGTGCAGCGTCGTATTTGATGGCGTTGAACTGTTGCGGAGTCATGTTCGCCAAGACCGGCGGTAGAACCTGCTTGTTACTGACATAGCCGCGTCCGGCCAGTTGTTTGGCGTGGGCCTTCAGCGTATCGAAGTCGAAATTCTCGATCTCGCCGTCGGCGGCGGCAGCAAAGGCACGTGCAACATAAAGCCCTGAGGCCGGCACGCTGCTATAAGCTGCCAACGCCATGGATGCTTTCAGGAGATTCCTGCGATTCATAAGGTGAAGCCTCTGACTAATGCTGTGCTTCCTGCACAAGAAAAATACGCGCTACGACTCCTTGCTGAACGCCAAACTACCCACAACAGATAACAAACACAGCATCCGGTTCGAAAAAAACATAAATAATTACGATTTAGCGCCATACACATGTATGAATTGTTGTCTCGCCGGGGCTCTCGCCGGGGCTCTCGCCGTATCCGCAGATGCAGTTCAATCAGGCGATGACAAGATTTTCACAATTAGGTCGGTATAAAGCGCGCTCTCTTTGGGGAGTAGCCTGCTTCTTTTTGCTAAGAAGCGTCCGTATCAACATTCTCGGCAACATGCCGTGGTGCGGACACCTTTTGGTTGGTGAGACCATCGACATTTTCGCGCCATAAGGTCGGGCGTGCGGGAGTGTCGTGGACTCAATGCCCGACCGGAAGTAGTAACCGTGAATCCCATATCCCTTGTAATGCTCGCTCTGGCGATGTCGACGGACGCTTTTGCTGCGGCCATCGGTAAAGGCTCCAGCCTGCACAAACCGCGTATCACAGAAGCCCTGCGCATGGGCTTGATCTTCGGCATTGTCGAAACCATCACGCCTATCATTGGCTGGCTCATCGGCAACGTTGCCTCCAAGTTCGTCGAAAGCTGGGATCACTGGATCGCCTTCACGCTGCTGCTGGTGCTCGGCCTGCACATGATCTACAACGGCGTGAAGCCTCAGGACGAAGAGGAAGAGAAAACCAGCCAGCATGGTCTGTTGCTGTTGATCGTGACGGCCATCGCTACCAGTATCGATGCGTTGGCGGTGGGTATCGGCCTGGCATTTATCAACGTCAATATCTTCGTTGCGGCAGCGGCCATCGGTTTGGCGACTATGACCATGGTGACCATCGGCACCATGCTCGGTCGAGCACTGGGCACCATTGTCGGTCAACGTGCCGAGATCGTCGGTGGCGTGGTGTTGATCGCAGTGGGCTCGATGATTCTTTATGAGCATCTGTCGGCGGGGTGATACAGATCGCGCATTGGTCATCGTGGGAGGGCGCGGATTTATCTCCGAAGGCGCGGTGCCGACGATGAATACCGTTCGAGTGTTCTGGCCGTGTGCGATTCCGAGGGACCGGATTTATCCGGGAAGAGGTCGGTACATCCGATGCATTTTCGTCATCAGGAATGCCGCCTTCCCGGATAAATCCGGTCCCACAGGGTTTAGCGCTGCAGGCCTGCGTCACGCCTGCGTCGGCAACCCAATCACACTCATTGCCGCCTGACGCAACGCCTCTGAACGGGTCGGATGCGGATGGCTGGTCAGGGCGATATCCTCGGAAGAGGCCGCAAACTCCATCGCTACGCAGAACTCGCCGATCATTTCGCTGACACTTGGCCCCACCAGATGCACGCCAAGGATTTCGTCGGTGCGCTCGTCAGCCAGGACTTTGGCGAAGCCTTCGGTTTCATGATTGACCTTGGCCCGACTGTTAGCGGTGAATGGAAACTTACCGACTTTATAGGCACGACCCTCGGCCTTGAGTTGTTCTTCGGTCTTGCCGACGCTGGCCAGTTCCGGGCGGGTGTAGATCACGTTCGGGATCAGGTTGTAATCAATCTCGCCCGCTTTGCCGGCGATGCGTTCGACACACACCGAAGCCTCGTCCTCTGCCTTGTGCGCCAGCATTGGGCCGGACGTGACATCACCTATTACCCAGACGTGTTCTGCGGCGGTGCGGTGCCCCTTGTTCTCCAGCATGCCGCGCTTGTCCAGTTCAAGGCCAACGGTTTCCAGGCCAAGGCCTTGGGTGTAAGGCCGACGTCCGATGGACACCAGCACATAGTCCGCTTCGATCAATTCAGCCTGGCCGCCCGCTGCTGGTTCGACACTGAGCGTGACGCCATTTCCTGAGGTCGTGGCCGAGGTCACTTTGGAGCTGAGTTTGAAGGTGATGCCTTGTCGCGACAGCGAACGGTGCAAGGTTTTACCTGCTTCCAGGTCGCTGCCATGGGCCACATGGTCAAGGAATTCCACCACAGTGACCTGCGCGCCCAGCCGTCGCCATACCGACCCCAGCTCCAGGCCGATCACGCCAGCGCCGATCACCACCAGATGCCTGGGCACTTCGGAAAGTGACAGCGCGCCCGTGGAGTCCAGAATGCGCTTGTTATCAATGTCCACCCCTGGCAGCGGCGTCGGTTCTGAGCCGGTGGCAATGATGATGTCCTTGGCTTGCAACTCGGTTTCAGCGCCATTGGCATCGGTGACAATCACCTTGCCCGGCCCGGCGATTCGCCCCCAACCCTTGATCCATTCGGCCTTGTATTTGCGAAACAAAAACTCGATGCCCTTGGTCAGGGCGGTCACGCTTTCACCTTTCTGTTTCATCATCTGATCGAGATTCAAGGTAGGCGTGACGTTGATCCCCAGCTTGGCGAACTCCCCACCTGTGGCCGCCTCGTACAGCTCCGACGCATGCAGCAATGCCTTGGAAGGGATGCACCCGACATTCAGGCAAGTTCCGCCCAGGGTCTCGCGTCCCTCGACACAGGCCACGCTCAACCCCAGCTGACCCGCGCGAATGGCTGCGTTATAGCCGCCCGGGCCGCCGCCAATGATCACAACGTCATAATTGCTCATGCCCTGTACTCCTGAATTGAGAATGAAGGGAAGCGTAGCTCGTAGTCCTGAAAGGGTTTATGAGCGATTAGATTATGGTTGTAATGTTTAGTGAGGCGAGCGTCAAGCGGCGAGCTGCAAGCAAGGGCAATATGCTTGCAGCCAAAAAGCTCGTAGCGGCCTTATACCCACCAGTAACGCACGAGGTGGAAGAAGATCGGCGCCGCGAAACACACCGAATCCAGGCGATCCAGCATGCCGCCATGGCCTTCTATCATGTGGCCCCAATCCTTGACGCCCCGGTCACGCTTGATCGCCGACATCACAATCCCGCCCGCAAACCCCAGCAGGTTGATCAACAGCGCGATCAACACCGATTGCCAAGGATTGAACGGCGTGATCCACCACAACGCGCCGCCAATCAGCGACGCCAAAGCGATGCCGCCCACAAAGCCTTCAACGGTTTTTGATGGCGACAGGTTCGGCGCGATCTTGTGCTTGCCAAACAGCTTGCCGCACACGTACTGCAATACATCCGACAGCTGCACAACGATCACCAGATAAGCGATCAACAGCAGGTTGCGGCCCTCGTATCCGGGGATTTCCAGCGTCAGCAATGCCGGCACGTGAGACACGCAGAACACTGCGATCATCAAGCCCCATTGCACTTTGGATGCGCGCTCCAGAAAGTGCGTGCTGTCCCCGCCCAGCGAAGCCAGTATCGGCAGCAGCAGGAACACATAAACCGGAATGAAGATCGAAAACAGCCCATACCAACCTGTCGCTATCAGCACGTATTGCAGCGGCAAAGCCAGATAGAAAGCCGCTACCAGCGCGGGGTAATCGCTTTTGCGCGTAGGTGTCAGGGTCAGGAATTCCCGCAGCGCATAGAACGACACGGCGTAGAACAGAATGATCACCGCGCTGTAACCCAGCGCAAACGCGATGCCGATCACGATGACCATTACCCACCACGCGTTGATTCGCGCGTTGAGGTTGTCGATCACCGAATTAGGGCCTGCGGCTCGGCGTTTGAGAACGAAACCGATGGTCGAGGCCAGCAGCAGAATCGCGCCAATCCCCATGAACAACATTTGCGTCTGGTTATCCATCAATGCTGCTCCGGTGCCAAGGCCAGCAGCGCGTCGCGGCTGCGGGCAAGAAACTGTTCCTTGCTTTCTTCACTGTCCAGATGCAATGGCGTACCGAAACTGGTTGTGCATAACAAGGGCAGCGGCAGTACGCGGCCTTTGGGCATAACGCGGTTTAGATTGGCTATCCACACTGGCACCAGTTCGGCTTGTGGATAACTCTTTGCCAAGTGATACAGGCCGCTTTTAAACGGCAACAGGCCGTCTTCAAGATTGCGGGTGCCCTCGGGAAAGATGATCAGCGAATCGCCATTTTCCAGTGCCTGGAGCATGGGTTGCAGCGGGTTGGCGTCTGGCGTCTTGCGCTGGCGATCCACCAGCACGCCGTTGAACACGCGATTGATTATGTAGCGGCGCAGCGGGCTGCTTTGCCAGTAATCGGCGCCCGCTACGGGGCGGGTCAACCTGCGCAGCGCTGGCGGCAGCGAGGCCCACAACAGCACGAAGTCGCCGTGGCTGCTGTGGTTTGCGAAGTAGATACGTTGCACGGGCTCCGGCGCGCAGCCCAGCCACAGACTGCGGGCGCCCGTCACGCTTCTCGCGCCGGCAGTAATAATCGTCGCGACCAAAGGTTCGAACATGACGTTTCCTTATGATGCGGAGGAGGAGAACCAGGGGAAGATCAGAATGGCACCCAGGATCACCAGGATCTGGACGGCCAGAAATACCATTTGCTGACGCAGCATTTTCAGCGCGCCCTGGCTGCGTAATGCCCAGGAGCGCCCGGCTTTATCCACAGGCTGAAACTTCAGCGCCACCAGCGCTTGATCCAGAGCAGCCGTGCGTTCGGTCAATTCAGCGTCGCCGCTGGCGACCGCCTGAAACAGATCCGCATCAAAAGCCACACGCACCGCGTAGTACTTTTCAATGCCTCCAAGCAGGATGATCGCGGTCGACAGCACAAGAAACAAAGGCTGCGGTGGAGTTATCAACAGGTGCGCCAGACCAAATGCCATGCCCAGCAGCGTCAGCCCTGTGGACAAGTTATCCAGGGATTTACCCCGCCGCAGCAGGCTGGCAACGATGCGCAACTGCATATCACAGGACATTGCCGGGCCTTGTAGTAGCGAGCCTTGCCTGCGCAGGCGCTGTTTCAGAGGGGTGATACTCGCGGGCAAATCGCGCTTCGAGGACGCCTTGCAGCGCCTGAACATGCGCGGCCCGCAGGACCACGCCCGGTCTCGCTGCCTGAATAATCGCAATCGCGTTATCCACAGAATCAGCGCGACCGCTGTACAAAAGCCACGCCGCCATGGCGCAGGCACTGCGGGAATAACCCAGCGCGCAACAGACCAGCACCGGCCCTTGCGGGCACAGGTGTTCAATGATCTGGGCGGCATGCAGGCAGGTCTGCACCGTGGGCGCGACGAGGTCCAGCGTCGGGACCGAACGATAAGCCCTGGAGCCGGCTTTAATCGATATTTCTGCACACATATCCACAACCGCCGCGAAAGGCTTGATTTGCTGCGGACCGGGAATGCGCCCGATCCAGACGTTATCCACAACCTCATCGGCCTGTGGGTGCTTTCTTGTCCACAGGCGCGAGTTAATCCATGCGCCGAGCAGGTAAGGTCCGAACAGCCAATAAGTGGCGGCGCTCAAACTGCCGTCCTGTCGCTTCTGAAATCCAGCGGCATCGAATACCAGGTAGTTGAGCGCCACCAGCAGCAACGAGCCCGCAGGCCAGGCCAGCCAAAGCCAGCCGCCGCCAAGTGACATCGCCGTGATACCCAACAGTACTGCACCGATTCCATACAGCGCAGTCAGCTTCAAACGTTTGGCGTTTCGAGTCAGGTGCATGGCCAGTAATGGGCTACGGCCTTCGTCCGGCCATAGCCATACACAAAACCAGCCCGCCAGTGCGCCTGTGGGTAAGTCAATAAAGTGATGTTGGTAAGTGGTCAGTACCGAAATACCGATCAGACTGAACCAGCCGTGCAGCAGCCAGCGCCATGCCTGATGAAAGCCCTGCAAATAACGGTGGTAGCAGACCCACAGCACCACCAGCAATGCGATATGCAGGGAAGGTGCCTGATTGAACGGCCTGTCAAAACCGGCCAGCACCGCAAACAGCCAGCCAAACACACCATCGAGCTCCGGCCTCTCGAAAGCGAAACGCAACGGCCAGATCAGGAAGCAACTTACCGCAATCATCTGTGCGCTGAACAAGCGCAGCGCATGGGTATCCAGCTCGCGTCGAGTCAGACAGGCCAGCAGTGAGAAACCATAAAGCAGATCGATGGACCAATAAGGCACGATGGTCCACGCCCAGAACGGCATGTGCGTTTCCCAGGCAAAGGCCAGGCTTGGCACCTCGCTGCGTTGCGCCGTGATCCAGGTGGCAAAGCCATAGCTGGCGAAGAAGAACGGCGCCAGCAGCAACAGCCAGACCACGGCACGCTTCCAGAGACCGGCTTCGCGTAGCCCCTTCAATTGATCCGCTGCGCCAGGGACACGCTGAAGATTCCCCATTCATCCACACGCTGGGTGATCTTGCGGAACCCGGCCGCTTCGACCAGTTGATCCATCTCCGTTTGGCTGCGTCGGCGCATCACCCAGGCCTGGCCCTGTCGGTGGCTGGTCAGGGCACGGGCAATCAATTCCAACTGCGGGTGCCACGGTTGACCGGTGTACACCAGATAACCGCCAGGCTCGACCGCCGCGGCCAATCCGGCCAGGGAATCGCCGACCATCTGGTTGCTGGCGAACAGTTCGTAAAGCCCCGAAACCACAGCCAGCGTCGGCTTGGGATCAAGGGCTGCAAGGTCGGCCCGGTCAAAAGCATCGGCCTTGATGAACTGCGCTACGTGGCCCAAACCCTTCTGCTGGATCAAGGCGCTGCCATCGCGCACGTTGATGTCACTGTAATCGCGCAACACAATCGATTCCGGGAGAGGATCGACACCTTGCAGGGACTCAAGGATGTAGCGCCCGTGGCCCGCCGCGATATCGACGATGCGCACCGGTTTGCCCTGACCGCGCAGGTGTTCCATGGCCAGGCGCAGAATCTCTTCAACGTTCAGCTTGCGCTGGCGAATCCCGCGCCAGCCGATGGATTCCAGATAGTTCTTGTCGATCATCCTGCCCAGCGCGCCTTTGCCGGTGGGCTGGTTGCGATAGACATAATCCAGCGTGCTGCCAGAGTCGAAGCCAGTGTCAAAACCCAGTTTCACGCCTGTGGATAACTTGCTGCCCAAGCGCATGCTGGCCCGCGTCATGCGCCAGTACAAATCCCGCAACGAGTTACGCGGCAATGGCGCCGCCAATTCTTCGGATTCCGCGCAGGTCGCGCCCAGCTTGTCAGCATCCAGCAGGGAAGGGCGAGTCATCGGCAGTTCGAAGTTCTGCAGGACAAAACGCCGCGCTCGACTGACCGCCAGGTGGCGATCGCGCTCGCCAAGGGTGTCGTGGAAGAACCCCGGCAGGACGTGTTTTTCCTTACGCAGGCTGCCCAGCCGCTCAAAAAAACGCTCCTGCGGGCCGCGATGCACGACAAAGTCCGCGCCGGAAATCAGCAGTTGGGTCGGAATCGATATGGCCTGAGCATCAGCTACAACACGATCAGCGGCTTCGTACAGCCCAAGCAGCACATTGACCGAAATCGCCTTGGTGATCAGCGGGTCGGTGTCGTAGGACGCGATGCGTTGCGGGTCATGGCTGAGGAAGCGCGCCTTGACGTAGCTGTTGACGAAGAAGTTGCCCTTGAGCCTACGCAGCAACGCCAGACCCGGACGCGCAAACGGCACGTACAACTTGACCTTGAAGGCGGGCGAGGCGAGCACCAGTCCGCGAATCTTCGGCGCATAGTCATGGGCCCAGGTCGCAACGATAACTGCACCAACACTTTGCGCCACCACGGCCATGTTTTCTTCGGCGATGTCGAACGTCGCGCTCAGGTGATCAACGAAGGTTTGCACATCCCGCACGCTGGTGGCGAAGCTCGGACTGTCACCACGCGCACCAGGCGACTGGCCGTGGCCCCTGGAGTCCCAGGCAAAAAAGTCGAAACCCGGCAGATCCAGTTCATCCACCAGATGCGCGATACGTCCCGAGTGTTCATGGCCCCGGTGAAACAGCAGCACTGCCTGACGGGGGACCGTCGGGTCTTGAGTGGTTGCCGGCCAATGGCGATAAAACAGCTCGACCCCGTCGTGGGTCATGAAGCGCCGGTCCTGAGCGTCACGCATGTGGATATCCTTATGCCGGTGTGTCGTTGTCGGTCTTGTTTTGAGAGGCGGCTGTTTCGGCCAGGCCACGGCGTATGCGATTGATCACGGTGTAGACCAGCAGCGCCACCAGCAGGGCCAGAACACTATTTATCCACAACCCGGAAAGCCAACCGACGGCTACACCCGCGCCCAATACACCAAACACAAACGCACGATCACTTTTACCCATCGGGCCGTCGTAACGTCGGGAAGCACCCACCATCGTGCCGAGTACCCCCGCGTATTCACTGAAAATCGCCCACAAAGTGACCAGCAGAACCAGCAAGAGGTTCACATCCGTGATCAACGCGAAGGGTAGAAACAATGCGCTGTCGGCGATGACATCGGTCAATTCATTGAGGTACGCGCCAAGCCGCGACTGCTGCCCGAATTCCCGGGCAAGCATGCCATCGATGGCATTGAGCGCCATGCGCACGATCATCCACAGCGGGACCAGCGCGAATATCCATTGATGGGCCGCAAACATCGCCACCAGCGCGCCGATCACAACGGACACCGCACAGGCGCTCAACGTGACCTGATTGGCCGTGATGCCTCGGTCATAAAGACGCTGAACCAACGGACGCAGCAGATTCTGAAAACGGGGTTTGAGCTGATAAATCGAAATCAACGTACAGCCATCCTTGTGTCGTGAAATTCGCAGGATTGCCCTGTGGATAACCCCGGAAGCCATCGCAACCGGGCGCGCCCGTTGCCAGTGAAACACAAGGTAACGTGGTTGAGGCGATGTTGTTTGTGCGGTGGTTCTCAGGGCCGGGAATTTGATCGGTTGTCATCGCGAATTCCCCTAGAGACGCCTGGAGGTTATGACGACCGCGGAGCCGAGTGTCAGACACCACCATCGCTGCCTCGCGCTGCTTGGGTGCTCCTACAGGTTTCAGTTCGCTGAGTGATGGTGTCTGAGTACCATCAAGATCGAATCAGCCATAATTCAGAAAGCGTTAGTCAACACTGACCCGATCTAAAAAATTCGCTCGCTCGTCGCTCATTCCGGCCATACAGAGATTAGTGATCACGCGATCCAAAACACTACCTTGCTCAAAATCAAATGATTCTAAATCGCAGTTCTTGTCTCGCAAATTAATCCAGGTCCGCTGAGAGTCTCTGAGCTTCTCAAGATAGAGGTTTACAAATTCAGGATCAGATTGATTTCCACGACTGATACGCTCACGAGCATTTTTATAACTTAGGTTCAGCCTCCTATCAGACTTTTTTTGTTCCACCTCAGTACACGGTAGAATGGCCATACTCTCGGATATACCGTTACATGCGTAATTCACATAGTTTCTGGCGTGCAATGCCTGCGAGGCCAGACAAAGTACGATCAAGCCGTTAGCTATCCAGGTTATACGCATTACAAAGTGCCTTTGAATTCCGAAGGGTATCAATTGTATTTTGGAAGTACGTCAGTTTTGAAAAATTCAGATATTTAATCATAGTGTCCCTAGGTGAGTTAAACGTCGAATTGCAGGCAAGACTCGTGTAGTGAAAAGCAAAATAACCAACAGATATCTCATTACTTAAGTGCGATACAGTGCTCATGGTTAGTAGAGAGGCGAGGGGTATATGAAATAACTATGCTCCTTGTTATCACCATTTTTTGATATCCACTTTCCCCGATAGCCATCACCATCTGCTTTCCCAATAAAATTAGCTCGGACAGAATCGCAAGAGCGGCCAAACTCTATCAAATCCATACGACTGCTATTTATAAAGCCTCTTAAATTTATATTCTCAGTTGATGATGCATACCGATACACTCCTTCTGCTTCAGAGCCGGTTTTTGAAAAGCTCATTTTTATATTAGATTGCTTACCGATTGCTCCGAAATAATGGGATTTTTTTGGTCCGACCAAGTCGCCACAGCCAGACAAACACAACATATTTAAAATATCAGGATCGTCGGCGTTCAAAAAAATATAAGATGCCGTCTCTCCGGGCAATCCATTGATAACAGGTACATTGATAGTTAAGCCCACATCTTGAAACCCTTGTATGTCTTGTCTCATTGACGCGACTTTAGCTGTAGAGAGCGTATCGCCACAAATGACGAGCTCGGCTGCTTCAGTAAGTGATACAACACCATCAACAAATGATAGTTCGGATTTCCCTCGACATTCGTAGCCATACCAACGGGGGCTGGTTAGCTCACCAATCCATCGCGAGAAACCATAAAATCTATCTATAACCATGTTGCCATTCAAGTATTCAAACGTTATCCATTGTCTGGTTTTAGATGATGAGTGGTTCTGTCTTTAAAGCAAATAACCGCGATTTGTTTTATAAAGCGATGCGCTTTCAAGTATGCCGACGTCTACTGAAAGAGTGTATATTTTCTTTTTGCTTCTTTTATCGATTATCTCCCCTGACTCCATTAACGCTAAACCACAGCTTTCAGACGTCGCGATTCCGCTACAATCTTCAAGCTCCGGAAACAAACCGCTCGCCCAGACGTCGCAAGAAATGAGCCCCATAAGAAAACAAAAAACTTTCATTTAGAAATCCGCATCAATATATTTTCAAATCTCTCTGCATAGAATGCAAATTCATCTGCACGATCTAGTCCATTGATTATTCTCCTAGCGCTTACAAAATTTTTAACGGTATCAGAGAGATGATATTTAAGTGTCTGACCGGAAGAAAACACACCATCCCGCATACCCAGCAGCATAATGCGAGTTGCAATTTCGAGATCCAGAGCTAAATTAGGCTCATCAACTAATCCAACATTCAAGGTATCTTCAAATTTTTTATAGTTTACCTGTTATTTGTACCAGCCCTCGACCGCGGTATTTATATCCGTCGCCAACCATTGTGTCGCCTGGCGCTCGCCGAGCTGTTGTTCGGTGAAGGGCGCGGGGTAGCGGTAATCTTCGAGGTCCTGGCGGGCGTCCTTGTGCTGCGCGTGGGTCGACAGGTCGAAGTTGGGTTTCTCGAAATCATAGGTCCGGCGACTGACCGCGCCGGTGCGGGTGGCGAGGCGCACGCGGAATTGATCGATGACGGGCTCTTCGGGCACCAGTCCGTTGCCTTGCAGGTAGGCCGTAGGACGTTTCAGCACCGGCAGTGCGATGGGGTCGTCGGTGAAAACCAGCAGGTGCCGGTCGCGGCTGTGTTCAAAATGGAACGCGAGACCCTCCTCCTCGCACAGCCGGCGGACCAGAGCCAGGTCGCTCTCGTGGTATTGCGTGCAGTAAGCACGGGGTGGGCAGGTTTTGCTGCCCAGGCGGAAAACGAAGTCGTCCGCCAGAATGCCGTGGTCCTTGAGCACCCGGGCGATGATCTCCGGCACGCTCTGGTTCTGGAAAATCCGGTGATTGTGGCGATGTTCCAGACGCAGCAGGTTGGGCACCAGCCGCACGAAATAGTGGGTGAAACGCTTGCCCGAATCGCCTTGGGTGACCTCGCCGATCTGGCCGTGCAGGCCGTTGCCATCGGCGTCGAAACCAAGAAACGCCGGGCGATGCAGCAGCGCTTCCAGCTCCAGGTTGGCCCGCTCGCTGACCAGCTCGATGCGCACGCTGAACGGCCGGCTGATTGCCTCTTTGGCGGTGAAATTCAGCACGCGCAGCTGATGCTGAACCTGCGCGATCTCCAGCGTGAAGGCAGCTTGGTTGGCAGGGTGAAACATGGGCAAGTCCTTGGCTTGGGCGAAAGGCAGGACTTTGCAGGTTGGTGCTCCAGGCGTCAGTCGGGATAACGCATCAGATTCTGTGAGATGTTTCTGATACTTCGCTCAGCAGCCTCTTAAAAGACATCTGATTCAAAACAAAAATTTCACCATTTCTGTTATATCGTAACGCTCCTGCACAGCCGGTTTCTGTGCAATGAATCGATGACAGCAACATTCAGCAAGTTTTGGGGTAGTGATGCGCGTTGATCTGGATGTTGAGCACGACGGGCTGGAGGGTCTGCCGAGGTTTCAGAGGGCGGCGGTGCAGGCAGGGCGGCTATGGCGGTTGACGTGGCTGGTCGGCGCGCTGGGTGGTTTCGGTTTGGTGCTGTCGTTGTTCGTCGATCTGTTTGCGCCCAATACGTTGTGGACAGCGGTTCTGACCACGGGCGCCGCCGCATTGTTATTGCTCGCCGCAGGGTTGCAATCGGCCCATGGCGCTGCCGTGTGGCGTGCGCAGGCCTTGGGCAGTGTTGCGCCATCGGTCATTCAGGATTCGACCGTTGCGCCGGAAGATACCGGTTGGTATGAGCGCTTGCTGGCCCGCATCAGCGGCGGCGGAACGTCCCTGCTTGGGCAGATTGGCAAGCCGACGTTGTGGCTTGCGGGTTGGGCGTTGCTGGCATTGATCAGCCTTCAGATGGTCTGGAATTTAGCGCTGCCCGGTAGCACGCTTTCGCAGCTGGGCAATCTGGCGGGTGGCACGCTCTTGCTGTTGGCTTTCGGCTTGTTAGTGCTGGAGCGTCAGTTCGGCGCCGAGACCAACGCCCAATGGCCTGAAGCCAGCCAATTGGCGCAACTGACCCGTATGGCAATTGCCGTATTGCTGGTGGGCGCGTTTTGCCTGTTTTTCTCCAGCGTCGAGCGCGTCTGGCCTGCGCGGTTGGCGGTCCTGATCGCGATTGTGCCTGGCCTGGTGGCGGTCGAATTCCTGCTGCGCGCTGCGCTGTCATTATTCAGCCCGCGCAATGATCGGATCGAGCCACGCTTGACCGCCAGCAGTTTTATCGCCGGTCTGTTGCGCTGGCCGCCGCAACCGCTGCTGGCCTTGCAGCATGAATTGCATAACCGATTTGGCATCGATCTGCGGCAAATCTGGGCGTTTACCTACATGCGCCGCGCCTTCCTTCCGGTACTGGCAGTGGTGATGGCGCTGGGTTGGGTGCTGAGCGGCGTTCATGAAATCCCCATGCAGGGCCGTGGCATTTACGAACGTTTCGGCAAGCCGGTGGAAGTGTTTGGTCCGGGCCTGCACGGTGGATTGCCCTGGCCGTTCGGGCGAGTCATCGCCGTGGAAAACGGCGTGGTGCATGAACTGGCCACCAGCGTTTCCGATTCCAGTGCCATCGAGCAGGTGCAAGACCCTGCCGAAGGCCCGCCGCCACTGACAGCCAATCGCCTGTGGGACGCCAGCCATATCAACGAAAAGTCCCAAGTCATCGCCAGCAGCGCCGGAGACAAGCAGGGCTTTCAGATCGTGAACATGGACGTGCGCTTCGTTTATCGCATCGGCCTGACCGATCAAGCCGCCATGGCGGCGACCTACAATGCTGCCGATGTGCCTACCCTGATTCGCAGCACCGCCAGCCGAGTGCTGGTGCATGACTTTGCTTCGCGCACCCTCGATGAATTGTTGGGCGAGCAGCGCGCCGGGCTGGCTGATGACATTGGCAAGGCGGTGCAGGCAGACCTTAAGCAATTGGACAGCGGCGTGGAAATTCTCGCCACGGTGGTGGAGGCCATCCATCCCCCAGCAGGCGCGGCCAACGCTTATCACGCAGTACAGGCGGCGCAGATCAGTGCCCAGGCGCTGATCTCCCGGGAGCGTGGCGCGGCCAGTGACAAGGCCAACGTAGCGCAGCTCAATGCCAGCATTGCCCACGATCAGGCCACGGCCAATGCCCGTGAAGTCATGGCCACGGCTCAAGGTGCGGACTTGCGCTTCAGTGCCGAGCGTCAGGGATTCGCCAAGGCGGGGCAGGCGTTTCTGCTTGAGCAATACCTGACGCAACTCAGCCAGGGGCTGGCTCACGCCAAACTGTTGGTCCTCGATCATCGTCTGGGCGGCGCCAACAATGCGCCGACCATTGACCTGCGTACTTTCACGCTACCGGCAGACCCAACGGTGCCGACTAAAGCCGTTCAATAAGGAGTCGACCCTTGAGTCTGTTTCATAACCATGATCATCACGATCACGCCGGGCACGATCACAGTGGCCATCATCACGGGCATCACCATGGCGACGCCGGGCCTGCAGCATTTCCCTGGCGACGAGCGGCGTTGGCGGCGGTGTTGATTGCTTTCGCCGTCGCCGCCGCAAGCCTGGTGCAAGTGCGCTCGGGGGAGGCGACGGTCATCACCCGCTTTGGCAATCCATCCCGCGTGTTGCTGGAACCGGGCCTGAGTTGGCGTTGGCCTGCGCCATTTGAAGCGACGATTCCCGTGGACCTGCGCCTGCGCACTACGTCCAGCGGCCTGCAAGACGTGGGCACCCGCGATGGCTTGCGCATCATCGTTCAGGCTTACGTGGCCTGGCAGGTGCAAGGCGATCCGGACAACGTGCAACGCTTCATGCGCGCCGTGCAGAATCAGCCGGACGAAGCTGCCCGACAGATTCGCACTTTCGTCGGCTCGGCGCTGGAGACCACGGCCAGCAGTTTTGACTTGTCGAGCCTGGTCAATACGGACGCCAGTCAGGTACGGATTGCCGACTTCGAAAATCAGCTGCGTCAGCAAATCGATCAGCAGTTACTTACGACCTATGGCGTGCGCGTCCTGCAAGTGGGCGTCGAGCGTCTGACATTACCGTCAGTCACCCTCAACGCTACGGTTGACCGGATGCGCGCCGAGCGGGAAACCATCGCCACGGAACGCACTGCCGTGGGCAAGCGTGAAGCGGCGCAGATACGTTCGGCCGCCGAGCGGGATGCGCGCATCGTCGAGGCGGATGCAACGGTCAAGGCGGCGGATATCGAAGCCCAATCCCGCGTCGAGGCCGCGCAGATTTACGGCCGCGCCTACGCCGGCTCGCCACAGCTCTACAACCTGCTGCGTTCGCTGGACACGCTGGGCACCATCGTCACGCCAGGCACGAAAATGATTCTGCGCACCGACGCCGCGCCATTTCGGGTATTGATCGACGGTCCGCCGACTCTTGATGCTAAAACCGGGTCGCAGCCATGACCGAGCACGTTACACCTGGTGCGCCGGGCAACGACCGCCCGCCGGTAAACAGCCCATGGTTGCAGGCCAGTCGGTTGGCGTTTATCGCGCTGTACGGCGTGACTTTGCTCGCTGCCTTGGGCTGGGCGTTATCCAATGTGCGGCAGATTGATCCGCAGAACCGCGCAGTTGTGCTGCGTCTCGGTGCGCTGGAGCGTATCCAGAATGCAGGCCTGCTCACGGCTTGGCCGCAACCTTTTGAACAAGTCGTGTTGCTGCCTTCGGCGGATCGAGTGATTGAACGCCGCGTGGAAACGCTGTTGCGTTCGTTTCAGGCCGTGCAGGCCGACCGGGTAGCGAGTTTCGCGGCGCCCATGAGCGATGCGTTGGCCGGTTCCGGCTTTCTGCTGACCGGTGACGCCGGTGTCGTACAGCTGGATGTCACGGTGTACTACAAGGTGACTGACCCTTACGCCTTCGTGCTGCAAGGCGACCATGTGTTGCCCGCGCTGGACAGGCTGGTCAATCGCAGCGCCGTCGCCCTGACTGCGGCGCGGGATCTGGACACTATTCTGGTGGCCCGACCTGAACTGGTCACGGCTGACAGCAAGGCCGCTGAACGCCGGGAGCGCCTGCGAGGCGATCTGGTGCGCGGCATCAATCAGCGGCTTGCCGAACTCAGCGCCACGGGTGTTGGGATCGGCATCGAGGTGGCACGGGTCGATGTGCAATCGAGCCTGCCGACTGCGGCGGTCAATGCGTTCAATGCTGTGCTGACGGCCAGCCAATTGGCGGATCAAGCGGTCGCCAATGCCCGTAACGATGCGGAAAAACTCACTCAGGCAGCTAATCAACAAGCCGATCGCACGCTGCAAGTCGCGCACGCCCAAGCGTCAGAGCGCCTGGCCAAGGCTCAGACCGATACCGCCACGGTGACCAGTCTGGCGCAATCAATCCAAAACCGAAGTGATCCAGGCCTGCTGCAACGCCTTTATCGCGAACGCGTGCCGAAGATTCTCGGCCAGGCCGGCTCCGTGACCACGGTCGACCCTAAAGACGATTCCCGCCTGATCATTCAGGGAGCAGAAAAATGAGTGGCGACGCCGTTCACGACCACGCACATGATCACGTAGCACCACCATCGCCGGGCAGCATGCTCAGTGGCACGGAACAACGCAGCGCGGCCAGGCAATTGACCTTGGCCATGTTGGCCCTGGGCCTTCTAGGCCTTGGTCTGGTCTGGCGTTTCATGGCCCCCGAACAGACGGGCGTCAGTCAATTGTTGCTGGGCGCCGCCTCATTGCTGGTGGCGATTCCGGTGGTCAGCGCCGGTTGGCACAGTCTTCGTTATCCGAGTCTGCACGGCATCACCGATCAATTGATTGCGCTGGCTATGTTGGGCGCCTGGGCGACGGGCGATCTGATGACCGCCGCTTTGCTGCCCATCATCATGATCTTTGGCCATGTGCTGGAAGAGCGCAGCGTGATTGGCTCCCAGGAAGCGATTCAGGCATTGGGTCGATTAACCCGCAGCCATGCGCGGCTGATTGGCGCTGACGGCAGCGTTCGCGAAGTGGACAACGCCACGCTGCTGAAAGGCGATCAGGTGGAAGTACGCGCTGGCGATCGTGTGCCCGCCGATGGTTTGGTCATTTCCGGTCAGGCCAGCCTCGACACTGCGCCTATTACCGGCGAGTCCGTACCGCTGGAAGCGAGTGCCGGCATTGAAGTATTCGGCGGCGCGATCAATCTCGATGGCTTGCTTCGCATTGAAGTGACACGGGTAGGCAACGAATCGACCCTGGGCAAAGTGATTGCCCTGATGCAAAGCGCCGAACGCTCCAAGCCGCCAATCACCCGCCTGCTGGAACGTTATGCAGGCAGTTACATGGTCCTGGTCTTGCTGATTGCTGCTGTAACCTGGTTCATCACCAACAACGCTCAGGCGATGCTGGCGGTGTTGGTGGCGGCCTGTCCGTGCGCCTTGGTGCTCTCGGCACCGGCGACGGCGATTGCAGGAATTGCCGTCGCGGCGCGTCACGGCATTCTGATTCGCAGCTCGGCGTTTCTCGAAGAGTTGGCGGACTTGACCTCATTGGTCGTGGACAAAACCGGCACGCTGACGTTCGGCACGCTGCGCCTGGAATCCGTACAGGCGGTTGGCGTGGAGCATCCTGAGTTATTGGCCCTTGCAGCCAGCCTTGGTTCGGCCAGCAGTCATCCGGTAAGCCGTGCGCTGGCGAGTCTGGTGGACAAGGATCATTTCCCGGTATTGACCGATATCCGTGAGCGGCAAGGCTTGGGCGTGATTGCGTTCACGGCGCAGGGCGAGGCCGCGTTGGGCCGTCCCGAGCTGTTCGAACAGCTGGGTATCCCCACGTCAGCCGTCCCGAATCACGACGGGCCGATCGCGGGCGTGGCGCTCAACGGTGTGTTTCTCGCCTGGCTGTTGCTTGCCGATACGCTCAAGCCAGAAGCCCGTTTTGCCTTGGCCGAATTGCGTGAGCTGGGCATGGGGCGACAATTGCTGCTGACCGGAGATCGCAAGACGGTCGCCGACAGCCTGGCGCTGGAAGTCGGCATTGTCGATGTGGAGTCCCAGGCGTTGCCGCAGGACAAGCTCACCAGGGTGCGAGGCGAAATTGCTAGCGGCTTCCGGCCCATGGTGGTTGGCGACGGTATCAATGATTCATTGGCCCTCAAAGCCGGTGTCGTCGGTGTCGCGATGGGCGCGGGCGGGGCTGATATCGCCTTGGCATCGGCTGATATCGTGCTGATTGGCTCCGATTTGCGCCGCCTCGGCACTTGCGTGCGCCTGAGCCGCCAGTGCCGTCGAACCCTTCAAGTGAATGTGATCATCGGGTTAGGTTGGACGCTGGCCATCGTCGCGTTTGCAGCCTTCGGTTTGTTGGGCGCGGCAGGCGCGATGGTCGCTGCAATTCTGCACAATCTGAGCACGCTTCTGGTGCTGGGTAACGCGGGCAGATTGTTGCGTTTTCAGGAGCCACTACTAAAGTTGCAGAACGTGCCACAGCCCTGAAAACACCTTGGGTTGGCGCAAAGGCTTGAGCTAGAGCGGTAGGTTAAGTATAAAAATTCGCTTGAGCTTTGAAGAACTCTGTTACAAATTAAGGGTCATTCAAGGTAAGGGTGTTCAATTCCAGGCTGCAAAGTGGGCTCGTATCAGTGGGCACAAGGCCGTTCCCGAAGTCGATTTCTTATAGTTTTGCTATAAGCCTATAGCCTGTCAGCTCGCTTTTGCGAGCTGGTGTTGGACTACCCTTTTCGAGTTTCTGGATCAGGGGGTTTACTCAAATGCTCGCGCAACTTCCACCGGCATTACAGAATCTTCATCTACCGTTGCGTCTCAAGCTCTGGGACGGCCATGAGCTGGATCTGGGACCCAAACCCAGCGTGACTATCGTCGTCAAAGATCCCCGGCTGGTTTCCGAGTTCACCCATCCAAGCCTCGACCTGCTCGGCAGTGCGTTCGTCGAAGGTCGTTTGGAGATGGAAGGCTCCATCAGCGAAGTGGTCAGGGTTTGCGACGAGCTCAGCCAGGCGCTGGTTGACGATGAAGACGGCGAATTTCACTCGCCGACTCAACACGACAAAGCCACCGATGCCGCGTCGATTTCCTATCACTACGACCTTTCCAATGATTTCTACCAGCTGTGGCTGGACAAGGAGATGGTCTACTCCTGCGCGTACTTCAAGACTGGCCAAGAGTCTCTGGAGCAGGCGCAGCAGAACAAGTTTCATCACCTGTGTCGCAAGCTACGCCTCAAGCCGGGCGAGTATCTGCTGGATGTCGGCTGCGGTTGGGGAGGGCTGGCGCGGTTTGCCGCTCGGGAATATGGCGTGAAAGTCTTTGGCATTACCTTAAGTCGCGAACAATTGGCCTTGGGTCGGGAGCGGGTCAAGGCTGAAGGTTTGCAAGACGAGGTGGATCTTCAACTTCTGGATTACCGCGATCTGCCGCAGGATGGCCGCTTCGATAAAGTCGTCAGCGTCGGCATGTTCGAGCACGTCGGCCATGCGAATCTTGAGCTGTACACGCAGCGACTGTTCGGTGCAGTACGCGAAGGAGGGCTGGTGATGAACCACGGGATTACCGCCAAACACACCGATGGCCGTCCGGTTGGGCGTGGCGCCGGTGAATTCATTGGCCGGTATGTCTTCCCCAACGGTGAATTACCCCACGTTTCACGAATCACCGCTGATATCAGTGAAGCGGGGCTTGAAGTCGTCGATGTGGAAAGCCTGCGTTTGCATTACGCCAAGACGCTTGACCATTGGAGCACTCGATTGGAGACCCATCTCGATCGAGCCGCTGCCATGGTGCCCGAACAAACCCTGCGAATCTGGCGTCTTTACCTGGCCGGTTGTTCATATGCGTTCGCCCGAGGCTGGATCAATCTGCATCAGATTCTTGCGGTGAAGCCTTATGCCGATGGCGGTCATGATCTGCCTTGGACGCGCGAGGATATTTATCGGTAGGCAGCCGGAAGTGGGTCTGTGGGAGTTTGCTCCCACAGAAGCTTTTCGCCCCTACAAGATTGGTGAAATCAGCCTGGCGATGCGCATGCCCAGTTGTTGCAAATGGTGGGTTTCGCGGCTTTCCTGAATCGAGATTTCGTGAGCCTTTCCGAAATCCTCGTTAAGCATGTGCTCCACTTCACCGGCGAAGTCACTGTCGACGGTCAGCAGCATCAGCTCGAAGTTGAGGCGGAAAGAACGGTTATCCAGGTTGGCGCTGCCAATAGCGGTTATCTCGTTGTCCACCAGCACAACTTTCTGATGCAGGAAGCCCGGCAGATAACGAAACACTCTCACGCCTGCGCGCACTGCTTCAAAGGCGAACAGGCTTGAAGCTGCATAGACGATGTAGTGATCCGGTCGCGACGGCAGCAACAATCGCACGTCTACCCCCCGCAACACTGCCAGGCGTAATGCGGCAGAAACCGCTTCGTCAGGGATGAAATACGGGCTGGTGATCCAGACTCGCTCCATTGCCGCGTGAATGGCTTCGACGAAAAACAGCGAGCAGGTTTCCTGGGCATCCGCCGGGCCGCTGGCCAGTAATTGGCACAGCACGCCGTCTTCCGGGAACGACTCGGGCAGGCTCAAGGGTGGCAATTCACGTGTTGCCCAGAACCAGTCCTCAGCGAATGACTCTTGCAAGCAGGCCACGACCGGGCCGACCACTTGCACATGGGTGTCCCGCCAAGGCGCGAGAGGCGGCTTGAGACCGACGTATTCGTCACCCACGTTATGCCCGCCGAGAAACCCTTTTTTGCCGTCCACCACGACAATCTTGCGATGATTACGGAAGTTGATTTGAAAGCGGTTCAGCCAGCCGCTGCGTGTAGCGAACGCTTTGATCTGCACACCACCTGCGCGCAACTTTTCACTGTAGCTACCGGGCAGGGCATGACTACCAATGCGGTCGTACAGCACATAGATAGCAACGCCTTCAGCGGCCTTTTTCAGCAGCAGATTTTGTAACTCCCGGCCCAAGGCATCATCGTGAATGATGAAGAACTGGATCAGGACTGTTTCCGTTGCTTGGCTGATGGCGCCGAAAATCGCGGCAAAAGTGGCATCACCATTGACCAGCAATTTCACATCGTTATTGGCCAGCGCCGGCATCGTGCCCAGCTTGGGCATGGCTCGCAGCGATGCGTATGCTTCGGAACGACGCGCCGCCACGGCCTCTTCAATCCAGGGCCGCCAGTTGAGGTCACCGATTGCGCTACGCATCTCTTCGTTGGCCTGGCGTCGCGCTTTGATGTAGGCATCAAATGAGCTGCGACCAAAAACCAGATAGGGGATCAGCGCGACGTAGGGGATAAACAGCAGCGGCATAGCCCAGGCTATGGCGCCCTGTGCGGTGCGCACGGTCAGCAGTGCATGGATGGCCGCTCCCGCGCCAACCAGATGGATGAATCCAAGGACATAGCCGAAAAAATACGGGCTGTGATAATCCATGCGCAATCTTGCTCCCAGGCCATTTGCTCATTAACAGACCACAGCGAGTGGTGAATGTCGCTATTTAATTCAGCGTGCAACTGGCTGGCGGATCTGCCGTCTAAGCCTCATTGTTCGCGTCTGAAACGGGCTTTATTCTTTATCAATTGTTTGGAACAAGGATTCACAAATGAACAAACCTCTGTTGGCGTTGATGTGTTGTCTGGCGGCACCGCTGGCGCAAGCCCAAATGTTGCAGCCAGGTCTGTGGGAGCTGACGTCCAGCAACATGCTGGTGGATGGTCAACCTTTGCCGGATCTGCAAATGATGCTGGGTCAGCTGCAAAATCTGCCGCCTGAACAGCGGGCGATGATGGAGCGCATGATGGAGAAACAAGGCGTTACGCTGGGTGGTAAAGGCGTTCGTTTTTGCCTGACCGAATCCCAGGTCAAATCCGATGACATTCCGCTCACTGATCCAAAGTCCGGTTGCAATCAGCAGGTGACGGCACGTAATGGCAAGAACTGGAACTTCAAATTCAGTTGCCCGAAGGCGCAAGGCACGGGTCAGGCGCAATTTCTTAGTGATCGTGAATTCACCACCAAGGTCGTGGGTACGTTCAACGCAACGGGGCAGCAACAGAATGGCAGCATGGACACCCGTGCGGTGTGGCTGGGTCAGCAATGCGGCGCGGTCAAACCTCGCACCTGAGGCTTTTTACAGGAGCAGCGTGTCGGCAGGGTGTGAAGACGCACTTAATCGAGAACACGTTCGCTCCTGCGACGTTGAGAGTTTCCCCGCCGTAATTTATGTGTTTACCCAGTTCCATGAGCTTTGGGCCACTGCGTCGTGAGCATGCAGACTCTCGGCATGGATGACTTTGACCGTGAAGCCCTTCACGGTCGCGTTTCGTTTTAAAGCGCGGTGCAGCCGCCGCGCTGCATCCTCACAGAACATCAGATTCTGTCCGTTAGCCAAGGCGAAGGCCTGCTCGTCAGCGCGCTTAACCGCTGTTTGTACGGGCGTTCCGAGTGCGGCTTCAGCTTGATCAATCAGTTGGTTAGTCGGAAATTTGTCAGTAAATTCATTGAGTTGCACGCGGATTTCAGCCGTGCTGCGCTGGCTATGAGGCGTTGCGATAATTCCTTCGGCGCTTCCCAGCCATTCCAGGACTGTCGCTGACTCGTTCTGGGCACCAGGAAAGTCTTCGAGAAATTGTTGTTGTATCAGCTGACGTGCAAGTGCGGCTGAGCACGGGCAAGTGGAGGAGTAGGCTACTGACGTTTTTAGTTCCACGTGGAACACTCCGTCTTTTAACTGGGCACGGATGCTGACGGGATAGGCCTTCCAACCGGATAGCGCACTGATCAGGGCAGGCCGTTGCAGCAGCTGTTCCATGTGGATATTGAGGTATGCGTGTTTCGACAGGCCTTCGTGGCTGTGAAGAAAGTGTTCGAGCAAGCCCCGTATTACAGCAGGCGTCAGGTCTTCGTTTTCCAGACGTTCAAGCGCCAGATAAAGACGCGACATGTGAATGCCCCGAGCTCCACCATCATCCAGGCTGACGCCAACATCGGCCTTCGCGACTATCCGTTGACCTTCGATCCGGACAGGAACAGCAATCCCACACATGCCCACCCATTCCAGTGGCAGTGCTTGCCTGGACTGCTGCGCGGCTATGTCCGCAAGTGAAGCAACATTCATGAAAGAGGCCGCCTTGGTGTGAAAACATCATGTTATATTATTACATGTAGGTCGACGATTTCTTTTTTGGGCTTGGATGCTCTGTTTGCGAGTGGGACATGCCATGCACCGACGTCAAATCTTGCGCAATTTTTTAGTGGCAGGCGCTGCCTTGGTCTTGCCGCTAGGTGCAAGCGTTGCGCAAATCCGTAACGCCCGTTTGTGGCGAGCTGAGGACAAGCTTCGACTTGTTCTGGATCTGAGCGGCCCGGTTCAGTACAAGACGTTTTCCCTCGCTGCGCCGGACAGACTGATCATTGACATCAGTGGTGCCCGGCTCACGGGGGATTTCAGCCAACTGGGGTTGGCGAATACGCCGATCAAATCCATTCGCTCCGGTCATTATGGGCAAGGTGATGACACGCGCATCGTGCTGGACCTTACCGCGCCAGTGCAGCTCAACAGTTTTCTGCTGGGACCGGATGGTAATCAGGGTCATCGACTGGTGCTGGACTTGGGCGCATCGCTGCATACACCTGTGCAGCTGGCCGCCGTGGGCGCTCAGCCGCCTGCGCCGCAACCGTCACCGTTGCTCGACAAGGATCACCCAAAGCGCGACATCATCGTGGTGATCGATCCTGGCCATGGAGGCAAGGATCCGGGCGCTGTGGGCGCCAGAGGCGAGCGGGAAAAAGATGTAGTGCTATCCATCGCCCAATTGCTCGCCAAGCGGATCAAGCGCGAAAAGGGTTTTGACGTGCGGCTGGTGCGCAACGATGACTTCTTCGTGCCGCTGCGCAAGCGCGTCGATGTTGCCCACAAGTACAACGCCGACATTTTCATTTCAATTCACGCCGATGCTGCGCCACGCCTGACGGCGTCCGGAGCGTCCGTGTACGCCTTGTCCGAAGGCGGTGCGACTTCAGCCACGGCGCGTTTCATGGCACAGCGCGAAAACGGCGCGGACTTACTGGGTGCTACCCGTTTGCTCAACCTTAAGGACAAAGACCCGATGCTGGCAGGGGTGATTCTCGATATGTCGATGAGCGCCACCATTGCCGCGAGCCTGCAACTGGGCAACACCATCCTCGGCAGCCTGGCGGATATCACCACGCTGCATCAAAAACGCGTCGAGCAAGCAGGTTTCGCCGTGCTCAAGTCTCCGGACGTGCCATCGATTCTGGTGGAAACCGGTTTTATCTCCAACGTTCGGGATAGCCAACGACTGGTGACTGCTCGTCATCAACAAGCGGTGGCGGATGGGTTATTCGCCGGTTTGCAACGCTATTTCCAGCGCAATCCGCCGATGAACTCCTACATGGCGTGGCAGCAGAAGCAAAAGACGGGGCAGGTGTAGCGGCAAGAATCGATTTTTCGTGGGGGCGGGCAAGTGTGCTCTCACAGATTGCAGTCGCTTTCAAATAATCACTCAAGTGTATTGTTATAATGTAACATTCGGGGATCACTGCAAGTCGTCATAACCGCCGATGAGAACTGTCATGCCAAATCGTCTTCCCGTTACTGTTTTGTCCGGCTTTCTTGGAGCAGGCAAAAGTACTTTGCTCAACTATGTGCTGCGCAATCGTGAAAACCTGCGGGTGGCCGTGATCGTCAACGATATGAGCGAGATCAACATCGACGGCAGCGAGGTTCAACGTGATGTCAGCCTCAATCGTGCCGAGGAAAAACTGATCGAGATGAGCAACGGCTGCATCTGCTGCACCTTGCGCGAAGACTTGCTGAAAGAAGTCAGTCGATTGGCTCAGGACGGGCGCTTCGATTATCTGTTGATCGAATCCACCGGGATTTCCGAACCGCTGCCAGTGGCCGAAACCTTCACGTTTCGCGACGAAGCGGGCAAGAGCCTGGCGGATATGGCGCGTCTGGACACCATGGTGACGGTGGTGGACGGGGTGAATTTCCTGCTCGATTACCAGGCCGCCGAGAGCCTGGAGACTCGCGGGCAGACATTGGGCGATGACGACGAGCGTTCGATCACGGACCTGCTGATCGAGCAAATCGAGTTCGCCGACGTGATTCTGATTAGCAAGATTGACCTGATCAGCGCCAGCGAACGGGAGGAATTGACAGCGATTTTGCAGCGCCTGAACGCCGAGGCAGAAGTTATCCCGATGGTCATGGGTGAGCTTGCGCTGGCCAAAATCCTCAATACTGGCCGCTTCGATTTCGAGCGCGCATCCCGCGCACCGGGGTGGCTCAAGGAGCTGCGTGGCGAACATGTACCGGAAACTGAAGCGTACGGCATCGCCTCAACGGTCTATCGAGCCCGTCGGCCATTTCATCCCGAGCGCTTCTTCCGCTTCATTGATCGTGAATGGACCAATGGCAAGCTGCTGCGCTCCAAGGGTTTTTTCTGGCTGGCCAGCAAGCCTAAAGACGCGGGCTCCTGGTCTCAGGCGGGTGGTTTGATGCGCCATGGCTTCGCCGGCCGGTGGTGGCGCTTTGTGCCTGTCACGCAATGGCCTGAAGATGAAGAGAGCACCGCCGCGATCATGCAAACCTGGAGCTCGCAAACCGGTGACTGTCGCCAGGAGTTGGTCTTTATCGGGCAAAACATCGACTTCGGTCAGCTCACGGCAGAGCTTGATAATTGTTTGCTCAATGATGCGGAGATGGAGCTTGGTATCGATGGATGGAGGGCGCTGCCAGATCCGTTCGGCTCGTGGCATGACGAAGAGGCGGCGTGAAACAGGCGTTGGTGAACGGGAGCGGGAATCTATCCGGCATATTTCTTGTGCCAGCGCCGATATCGCCCGGAAAAGTCCGGCCCCGCGGTTCAGGGGCGCAATTTCAAGGCACCAGCCACTTTCCCTGGCTTTGCCCCTCGCAAAACGGTTTCAGGTAGTGCGCATCACTGGCGACGCCGTAATAGTGAATGTTCTCGCGATAAGGCATATTGGCGACTTGCGCGTTGCTGCACACGCCGAAAGCGCCCGCCGGGCATTGGTCCGCGAACGTGACGTCGACTTTCTGGCCGGCCAATTGCGGTTGGCAGAAGCCGTCCTTGAAGAGCTTTTCCGGAATGTTGCGGTTTTCCTGGCAGACTTTTACATCGAGTCGTTCAGCTTGGGTGTGAACCACGCAGGCCTGAGCCCATATCGGGTTCGACGTCATAGCCAACAGCACCAATGCCAGCCACATCGGCCCTTTGATCACGCGCATCTTTGACTTCCTGAGTTCGTTATTTCGCCATCGTCAGAAGCGACCCACATGCTGCAAGACATCCCGACCCACGTCGTCAGCGGTCCACTGGGCGCTGGCAAGACCAGCCTCATCAAGCATTTGCTGAACCAGAAACCGGCGCACGAACGCTGGGCGATCCTGATCAATGAGTTCGGCCAGATCGGCCTGGATGCTGCGCTATTGGCCACGGCCGCAGATGGTATCGCACTTGGTGAAGTCGCTGGTGGCTGCCTGTGCTGCGTGAACGGCGCGCCGTTTCAGATCGGGCTGGGTCGTTTATTGCGCAAGGCCAGGCCGGATCGACTGCTGATCGAACCCTCCGGGCTCGGTCATCCTGCGCAACTGCTCAAGCAGTTACGCCAGTCGCCGTGGCAAGGCGTGCTCAGGGTTCAGCCGTGCGTCATGGTGCTCGATGCGGCGTCTCTGGCCAAAGGGCACACGCTGCCATTGACCCAGCAAGAGGCCGTGGCGGATGCCGGATTGTTGGTGATGAATAAATCTGCGCAACTGACCGCTGCCGACCGACAACGCATCCTCCTGACGTTGCCTCAATGCCCTGCGGTCTGGACAGATCAGGGCGCGTTGCTGCTCTCGCAGCTGCCCGGCTTCGATCAGACGATCACTGTGGATAGCGTTGCCGTGGATAATCTGGTTTTGCCCAGGAGCCTGGCCCAGCTGCCCGCGGTCTGGGCCGATTCGCGTCAACCTGTCTGCCTCAGCCATGCGCAGCCGGAAGGCTGGAGCATCGGCTGGCGCTGGCACCCGAGCCTATGTTTCGATCTGGCACGGATTCAGCGTTGGTTAGCCGGCATGACATGGCAGCGGGCGAAGCTGGTTATCCGCAGCGCGGATGGTTGGTTTTCTGCCAATGCCTTGGAGGGTTCAGCCTTGGAGTGGAAAGTCAGCGAATGGCGCAAGGATTCGCGCCTGGAATTGATCTTCAGCGCGCCACAGGATGAAAGCCTGTTAGGGGCGCAGCTAGCGGCTTGTTTGCTCTAGCGCAGCTTATCCACAAGCCGGTCGTGCTCTACTGCTTCCACTTGTTGTGTTCCTGGCGCCATTCGCTCAGTTGAATGATCTGGGCCGATGGTGGCGGCGTCTTGATTTCGAAAGGGTAGGGCGCCAGCTCGATCTGCGCGCTGTGGGCACCGAACATCGTGATGGTGCCAGGGTGGCGTTGTTCGCCGGTAACTGTGAACTCGAAGTTATACACGCGTGCCAGCCGCTTGCGGCCTTGGGCATCCCGGGCGAAGGTGAGTCGGCGCAATGCAACGTTACCGTCGAGTAATTCCAGATCCAGTCGTGCGCAGTGTTGCTTGACCCGCTCCAGCGCGCGTTCGCGCAGGCCATGGGAGTGCCATAACCAGGCGGCGCCAGTCGCCAGCAGCATCAACACGAACATATTTCCCAGGGTCAGCATGAAAAGGGCGCTCCAACGAAGAGTCTCCAGCTTAACTGTGTCTGAGGATTTCCAGCCATACTGCGCGACTTAAATTTCTTATTACTGCATTTGCATCGTGTTCAGGATCTTGTCATGAAACGTACGCCCCATTTGCTCGCCATTCAGTCCCATGTGGTTTTCGGCCACGCTGGCAACGGCGCGTCTGTGTTCCCGATGCAGCGTGTCGGGGTCAATGTCTGGCCGCTCAACACTGTGCAGTTCTCCAACCACACCCAGTACGGGCAATGGACCGGTGAAGTATTGTCCCCGCAACAAATACCCGCATTGATCGACGGCATCGCCGCCATCGGTGAACTGGGCAATTGTGACGCGGTGCTATCCGGCTATCTGGGTAGCGCCGCGCAGGGACGGGCGATTTTGGCAGGCGTTGCACGGATCAAAGCGGCCAATCCCAAGGCGTTGTATCTGTGTGACCCGGTGATGGGTCACCCGGAAAAAGGATGCATCGTACCGGCTGAAGTCAGCGATTTTCTCTTGGAGGAGGCGGCGGCTGTAGCGGATTACATGTGTCCCAATCAGCTGGAGCTGGACAGCTTTTCCGGCCGCAAGCCTGACTCGCTGGCCGATTGCCTGGCCATGGCCCGGGCGTTATTGGCGCGTGGCCCGAAAGCGATTGTGGTCAAACACCTGGATTATCCCGGAAAGCCCGCTGACGGCTTTGAAATGCTGTTGGTGACTGCCGATGCCAGTTGGCACCTGCGTCGCCCGCTATTGGCCTTTCCGCGTCAGCCAGTGGGCGTTGGCGATCTGACCTCCGGGTTGTTCCTGGCGCGTATCTTGTTGGGTGACGAGCTAGCGGCCGCTTTTGAGTTCGCGGCTGCTGCGGTTCATGAGGTGTTGCTGGAAACCCAGGCCTGCGGCAGCTACGAGCTGGAACTGGTGCGCGCCCAGGACCGAATCGTCCATCCCCGGGTGAAGTTCGAGGCGGTGCGGTTGTAAAGGCGACAGCGCCAAACGTGTGGGAGCAAGTTCGCTCCCACGGATCAATGGGCTTACAGCGCCTCGTCTTTGATTTCCTGATAACGCTTTTCCAGCTCCTGGCGAATCTGCCGACGCTGCTGGGCCTGGATGTAGCGGCGTTTACCATCAAGGCTCTCGGGCTCCAGCGGCGGGACGCTGGCTGGTTTGCGCTGGTCGTCCACCGCAACCATGGTGAAAAAACAGCTGTTGGTGTGGCGCACCGAGCGCTCGCGGATGTTTTCCGTGACCACTTTGATGCCCACTTCCATGGATGTATTGCCGGTGTAGTTGACCGATGCCAGGAACGTAACCAATTCCCCGACATGGATCGGCTCGCGGAAAATCACCTGATCCACCGACAACGTCACGACGTAGCGGCCTGCATAACGGCTGGCGCAGGCATACGCGACTTCATCCAGGTACTTCAACAGGGTGCCGCCGTGTACGTTGCCAGAGAAATTGGCCATGTCCGGGGTCATCAATACGGTCATCGATAGCTGGGCGTTTCCGGGTTCCATAGCGTACTCACGATCAAGGCGGTCAGGGTTGCACCTTATGGCGGTGCTCGTTCATCAAAGAACAGTTATCGGGACGCTTGACGGTCTGATGCCGTCACGCACCCGGTCGATCTGTTTCCATATATTGCACCGGGTTTCTGAATGAATGTGCAGTGTTAACCTGCAAAAGCCCGTGGAACGGGTTAATTCCTACATGTTCATCAGAGATTTCACCGTGGCAGCCGGCGTCAGCAGGTGCGCGATGTCGATCAATCAAGGAGCCGGAACCCATGCATGCCATCAGCTTTATTCAGGATTTGGCGGTGATCATGCTGGTAGCGGGCGTTGTGACGATTGTCTTTCATCGCCTGAAACAACCGGTGGTGCTCGGTTACATTGTCGCCGGGTTCATCATCGGACCTCATACGCCACCGTTCGGGCTTATCCACGACGAGCAGACCATCAAGACACTTGCCGAACTGGGGGTGATCTTCCTGATGTTTTGCCTAGGGCTGGAATTCAGTCTGCGCAAACTCTTCAAAGTCGGTGCCACGGCGTTTATCGCCGCGTTTCTCGAAATCACGCTAATGATGTGGATCGGCTACGAGATCGGTCAGTTCTTCGGCTGGAACTCCATGGATTCGCTGTTTCTGGGCTCGATCCTGGCGATTTCCTCGACCACGATCATCGTCAAGGCGCTCAATGACCTCAAGATGAAGCATCAGCATTTCGCCCAGCTGATCTTCGGTGTGCTCATCGTCGAGGACATTCTGGGTATTGGCATCATCGCGCTGCTGTCGGGGATTGCAGTCAGCGGGACGGTCAGTTCGGGCGAAGTCTTCTCTACAGTGGGCAAACTCTCACTGTTCATGATCGTGGCGTTGGTGATCGGCATTCTGCTGGTGCCGCGGCTGCTGGCCTACGTTGCGACGTTCGAAAGCAACGAGATGCTGCTGATCACGGTGCTGGGTCTGTGCTTCGGTTTCTGTCTGCTGGTAGTAAAGCTGGAATACAGCATGGTCCTGGGTGCGTTCCTGATCGGCGCGATCATGGCCGAGTCTCGCCAACTTCTGAAAATTGAACGCTTGGTCGAACCTATTCGCGACATGTTCAGCGCAATTTTCTTCGTCGCCATTGGCCTGATGATCGATCCGAAAATCCTGCTGGATTACGCCTGGCCTATCGCGGTCATTACCGTTGCCGTGGTGCTGGGCAAGATGCTGTCCTGCGGGCTGGGCGCATTTATCGCGGGTAATGACGGCAAAACCTCACTTCGAGTCGGGATGGGGCTTTCACAGATTGGCGAATTCTCTTTCATCATCGCCGCCTTGGGCATGACCTTGCAGGTCACCAGTGACTTTCTTTATCCCGTCGCGGTGGCGGTTTCCGCCATCACCACACTGCTTACGCCTTACCTGATTCGTGCCGCAGACCCGCTGTCTCACAAGCTTGCCGGCATCATGCCGCAGCGCATGGCTCGGGTGTTCGGCATGTACGGCGAATGGTTACGCAGCATTCAGCCTCGGGGCGAGGGTGCATTGCTGGCGTCGATGATTCGCAAGATCCTGCTGCAAGTGGGCATCAATCTGGCCTTAGTGATGGCGATTTTCTTCAGCGGAGGGCATTTCGCTGAACGCATTGGTTTGTACATGAGCCAATGGATTGCCGACGAGAGCCTGCAAAAAGCCTGGATCTGTGGCGCAGCGCTGCTGCTGTCGCTGCCGTTTCTGATCGCTGCATATCGCAAGCTGAAAGCGCTGTCGATGTTGCTGGCGGAGATGGGGGTCAAGCCGGAGATGGCAGGTCGTCATACCGCGCGGGTGCGCAAGGTGATCGCCGAGGTCATTCCACTGGTGTCGTTACTGGTGATTTTCCTGCTGCTGGCGGCGCTGTCCGCGAGCATCTTGCCGACCAGCGAGCTGCTGATCCTTATCGCCGTTATCGCTGCGATTGTTGCAGCAGTGGCATGGCGCTGGTTCATCCGGGTGCATACGCGCATGCAGATCGCGCTATTGGAAACTTTGGGCAATCACCAGGAGCCCAATGAGCATTGAGCTGAGCCAACTTAATGAATTAAGGGAATTTCTCTGTAGGAGTGAGCTTGCTCGCGATAGCGTTCTGTCTGTCAGTGGATAGTTGATTGACGGACCGCATCGCGAGCAAGTTCACTCCTGGAGGTTATGGTTCACCGCACAGGGCTTCAGCTCTCCAGCCAGACGTCCCGCGCCCAGTGCCAGACCGATTCCCAGCTTTCTTCGGTGACCAGCTCTTCTTCGCCGGACCACAGCACCACCGTGCCGTCTTCTTCGACGCAGTAGTAGTCTTCGCCATCCTGACAGATAGGAATCAGCTCGCGTGGCACGCCGATGTCCCATGCGTTCGCGGCAACTTCAGGCAAATACGTGTGCGATTGGGGGTCGGTGATCGTCACGGGTTCCAGGCTGCCGTACACCACATCACTGACTGTCAGCAAAAACTCTTTGAAGACAAACGGGATGTTGATGAATAGCTGCTCTTCGACCTCTACCAGTTGGTCTTCGTCGGGCAACTCCAGCGGAACCGGGACAGGTTCATTCGCTTCGCGTAATTGTTCAATGACTTCTTCCACGGCCTGGCTCCTCTAAACTGATGGCGCGGGTTATACAGTAGCGTAAAGCCTTTCTCAAAATAACTATTCGAACGGATAAAGCAAAACCCCGGACAAGTCCGGGGTTTGGGTGAGGCTTTATGACGCAGGTGATCAGCCGTTCTGGCGGATACCAGCAACCAGCCAAGGCTGGTTGTCACCCTGGGCGCGTTCCATGTTCCAGCTTTCGCTGAACACTTCGCCCTGGTCAAAACGCGAGGTCTTCGAGACGCCGCTGAAGGTCAGGGTCGCAATGGTCTTGTCTGCGCGATCATCCAGACCGTCGAGTTGCACAGTCAGGTTGTCGATGTACGTGGACTGGAAGCCTTCGCCCAGATCAGCACGTTCCTTTTTCAGGAATTGCAGCATTTGCGGGGTCACGAACTCCGAGATTTTGTCCATTTCATTCGCATCCCAGTGCTGTTGCAGCGACTGGAAGTGGCTGCGAGCGGCTTCAAGGAAGCGGTTTTCGTCGAACCAGGCTGGCGCGTTGATCACTGGTGCTGCTGCGGAAGAACCGCCACCGAACATCGAGTTCTGCGCAGGCTGTTGCACGCTTTCACGCTGGAACGCAGCCGGACCGGCAGCAGTGGCCATTTGCGGACCTTGTTGCTTGCGGCGACGGGCTGCGATGAAGCGGAAGATCAGGAAGGCGATGACCGCCATGATCAGGATGTCGAAGATCTGCATCCCCTGGAAACCGTCACCCATGAACATGGATGCGAGCAGGCCACCGGCAGCGAGACCGGCCAATGGGCCTAGCCAGCGGGAAGCGCCGCTCGCTGAGGGGGCAGGACGGCCGGCAGCGTTAGGCGCTGCAGCAGGTGTGGAAGGAGCAGTTTGGCGCGCCTGATGAGTCGGCGCCGAGCCCATGCTCTTGCCGCCACCAAAACGCGCGGCGTTGGCGTCAAGGCTCATGGTGAGCCCGATGCACAGCGCCAGAGCGATGCTTAGAAAACGTTGCATAAGGGTATTCCCGTTTTTGTGGATTGCACGCGCGCCATCTTGCATAGGGCATGTGTGTCTGGCTAGCAGCCAAGTGTTTCCAGCTTTTGCGTAAATACCGGAAACCATATACCGGTTGGTCCGTAGGATGTTGGCAAAAGTTCTGTAGGACGGATCGCCGGGCTTGGTCATCTATATGGAGGTGGCCGGTGAGAGATTCAAGCGGAAGGACGGGATGGACCCTGTAGGAGCCAACTTGTTGGCGAGGCGAGTCCTGAGCACGCAGGACCTACGCCTCGCCAACAAGTTGGCTCCTACAGGGCGCGGCTGCTATTTACGATCAAATTGCTTCCAGCTTCGCGTAACCCATCATCAGCCACTTGCTGCCTTCAGCGAAATTCACCTGCACCCGCGCCTGGGCGCCTGCGCCCTCGAAGTTCAGGATCACACCTTCGCCAAATACCGCATGTTGAACGCGCTGACCCAGGCTGAAAGCGGTTTCTGGAATGCCGGTGCCATTAAAGAGGCTGCTGGTGCTGACTTTTTGCGTGCCACCGAAAGGGCGACTGACACTATTGGACAGGCGTACTTCCTGAATAAGCAGCGGCGGGATTTCCCGCACGAAGCGTGAAACCTTGTTGTAGGTTTCACTGCCATACAGGCGACGTGTCTCGGCATAGGTCATGACCAGCTGTTGCATGGCGCGAGTGATGCCCACGTAAGCCAGACGTCTTTCCTCTTCAAGGCGGCCAGGTTCTTCCAGGCTCATCTTGTGCGGGAACAGGCCTTCTTCCATGCCTACCAGGAACACGTAGGGAAATTCCAGGCCCTTGGCGCTGTGCAGGGTCATCAGCTGAATGCTGTCTTCGTGTTCTTCCGCCTGCGTGTCGCCGGCTTCCAGAGAAGCATGGCCGAGGAACGCCGCCAGTGGCGTCAGCTCTTCATCTTCTTCGGCGTTCTCGAAGTTGCGCGCAGCGCTGACCAGTTCCTCAAGGTTTTCCACCCGAGCCTGGCCTTTTTCGCCTTTCTCTTCCTTGTGGTAGTTGATCAGGCCTGACTGCTCGATGACTGTTTGCGTCATCAGGTGCAACGGCATTTCCATGACCTTGGCGGCAAGGTTCTCGATCAGTTCGACGAACCCGCCCAAAGCACCCGCGGCGCGTCCGGTCAGGCCTTTATTGGCGATCAGCTGGCGCGTGGCTTCCCACATTGATACATCGGCATGGCGTGCATGCTGGCGAATAGCTTCGACGGTCTTCTCGCCGATCCCTCGTGCTGGCACGTTAATGACCCGTTCAAGGGCTGCATCATTACCGCGGCCTTCCAGCAGGCGCAGGTAAGCCATGGCGTTCTTGATTTCAGCGCGTTCGAAGAAGCGCTGGCCGCCATAAATGCGATACGGAATCCGCTCCCGCAGCAGCGCTTCTTCAAGCACCCGGGATTGGGCGTTGGAGCGATAAAGAATGGCGATGTCGCTGCGCGCCAGACCGGTCTTGAGCGCGCTTTCGATGGTTTCCACCACGTAGCGGGCTTCGTCGTGCTCGTTGAATGCCGCGTACAGATTGATCAACTCGCCGTCGCCAACATCCGTCCACAGCTCTTTGCCCATGCGGCCGCTGTTATTGATGATCAGGCCGTTGGCCGCCTTGAGGATGCTGGCGGTGGAGCGGTAATTCTGTTCCAGGCGAATGACTTCGGTGTCAGGAAAATCATCGGAGTACTGGTGAATATTCTCGATTTTCGCGCCCCGCCAGCCGTAAATCGACTGATCGTCGTCGCCCACCACCATCAGGCTGTCACCGCCCTGGGCCAGCAGACGCAACCAGGCGTACTGCACGGCGTTGGTGTCCTGGAATTCGTCCACCAGAACGTGGCGGAAGCGCCGCTGATAATGGGCGAGCAGGCCGGGATTGTCGCGCCACAGGTCAAGGGCGCGCAGCAGAAGTTCCGAAAAGTCGATGACTCCGGCGCGCTGGCAAGCAACTTCGTAAGCTTCGTAGATGGACTTCATGGTGGCCAGAAACAGGTCGCCGCTGGCTTGAATGTGTTTCGGACGCAGGCCTTCGTCTTTCTGGCCATTGATAAACCACTGGGCTTGCTTGACCGGCCAACGCTGCTCGTCCAGGCCCAGCTCGCGGATAACCCGCTTGACCAGGCGTGTCTGATCGTCGCTGTCCAGGATCTGGAACGTCTGCGAGAGCCCGGCTTCCTGCCAATGGGCGCGCAGCAAGCGGTGCGCCAGGCCGTGGAAGGTGCCGACCCACATGCCGGCGGGGTTGATCCCCATTAACTGCTCGATGCGATGGCGCATCTCCGCAGCCGCCTTGTTGGTGAAGGTCACCGACAGGATGGAGTGTGGCGAGGCTTGCTCGACCTGGATCAACCAGGCGATGCGATGCACCAGCACACGGGTTTTGCCGGAACCAGCGCCGGCCAGGACCAACTGACGGCCCACGGAGGCCGCTACGGCCTGGCGTTGGGCATCGTTGAGGGAGTTAAGCAAAAGGGAGAGGTCATCGCGCATCGGCGCATTCTAGGGTGCCAAGCGAAACCGGGCAAACCATGCTTTTCATCAGGCGATAAACGCGGAGTTCCGGACGACCGGCAAGTTAGTCGCTACAGACGTGATGACTCGCTGATAAATTGATCTATGTACGACCAAAGTTACTGGCTAACTGCTATTTATAGTAGGCGAGACAGTTTGGTCCGTGGCGGCGCTTGTGTATGCTCCGTGCACGTTCAGGGCCCTATCATTATAAGAATTCGCCATGACTTTCAGTCCCAGTGCCGAGGACGCGACAGCGGCTGACCGGCGTAACATTCCCAGGCAGTTCGCCACACAGCTGGCGGTCGAACGCAATCGTCTGTTGTATCAAGGTTCACTGCTGCCCACGCTCCTCATGTTTATCAATGGTCTGGTCTGCGCCTGGTTGCTCTGGAGCCCGGAGCGCTATCTGCTTGTGAGTGTCTGGCTGGGCTGGCTTTCGGCGCTGATCAGCCTGCGCGTCATCCAGGCCGCGGCATTTCGCAGCGCCTCAACGGAGCGGCAGGCGGATCCGATCTGGGGGCGAATGTTTTTGCTGGGGGCTGGCGCGAGCGGGGCGACCTTGGCCAGTGCCGCGTTGGTGTTGGTTCCGGTGGAAAACTTCCAGCAGCAGGCTTGGGTTTTCGGTCTGATTGGTGCAGCGACCTTGTCTGCCAGTGTCGCTTACGCCGCGAGTATCACCGCGTTTCTGACCTTCACCTTGCCTTGCTTACTGCCGCCTATCATGTATCTGTTCTGGGGCGGCGGCGTTCCCTTGCGCGGCTGGGGCTGGCTGGGATTGATCCTGCTATTAGCGCTGATTGTGGTCGCCTGGCAGGTCAATCGCTTGATTCAACGCGGATTGATCCGGCGCTTTCATAATCAGGCTTTGATCGAAAACCTTCAGCATGCACAAGCCAGAAGTGACCGGCTCAACCAGGAACTGGCTCGCGAAATTGAACAACGGCGCAATGCCGAGCAAGACCTTCGCGAAGCGCAGACAGGACTTGAAGAACGCGTTGCTCAGCGCACGCTTGAGCTGGAAGAGGCCAACCAGGCGCTCAGCCAAAGCCCTCCGCGCCTGGCGGCAACGGTATTTGAGGCTGCCAGCGAAGGCATCGCGATATTTGATCCGGACTACAACATCCTCACGATTAATCAGGCGTTCAGTCAGGTCACAGGCTATCAGCCCGCTGACCTGGTTGGGCGCAAGGTGACCGAAGTGGCCAGCAGCCGCGATGCCCGTCGCCATTTCCAGACCATTCATCAAGCGCTGGAGCAGAATGGCAGTTGGCAAGGCGAGCTGGTTGAAGCCCGCAAGAATGGCGAGTTGTATCCACAGTGGCTGCAATTGAGTGTGGTGCGCGATTCGGCCGGCAATATGAGCCATATTGTTGGCTTCTTCGCCGATCTTTCCGCGCGCCGCGAATCCGAAGAGCGCATGCGCTACCTGACTCATTTTGATGAGTTGACCGGGTTGGCTAATCGCTCGCTGTTCACCGAGCGGCTTCGTGAAGCCAATCTGCGCGTCCGGCAAGGCGGCAGAAGCCTGGCCTTATTGCACATCAATCTGGATCGTTTCAAATTGCTCAACGACAGCCTCGGCCATGAAGTCGCTGACCAATTGCTTAAGCAAGTGGCGCGGCGCTTGACTAGCGCGATGCCTGAAGCCGACACCATCGCCCGCTTGTCAGGCGATGAGTTTGCCGTGTTGTTCGACGCCTACGCCAACCTGTCCAGCCTTGCGCGGGTGACCAGCCGACTGCTGGCCAAGCTACGGACACCCATCGCGGTGGGCGGACATGAACTGGTTGTCAGCGCGTCCGTCGGGATCAGCCTGCTGCCGGATTCGGCCAGGGAAATTTCCGCGCTGGTCAGTCAGGCCAATATGGCGATGCAACATGCCAAGCACTTGGGCGGCAACAATTTCCAGTTTTATACCGAAAGCTTGCAGGCCAGCACTCTTGAGCGCTTACAGCTGGAAATTCAGCTGCGTAAGGCCATTGAAGCTAAGCAGTTGGAGGTGTTTTATCAGCCCAAGCTGTGTCTGGCGACGGGCAGGCTGGACGCAGTAGAAGCTTTGGTGCGCTGGCGTCATCCGGTGATGGGCATGGTTCCGCCGGGAGATTTTATCGGGCTCGCCGAAGAGACCGGTTTGATCGGCGCCATCGGCGAATTCGTTCTGCGCCAATCCTGTAGGCAGGCCTGTGAGTGGCAAGCTCAAGGCCTGGAGCCCATCCGCGTGTCGGTCAATCTTTCCGTTCATCAACTGCGCCAAGGCAAGTTGGTTAGCCTGGTGCGCCAGGTCCTCGAAGAAACCGGCCTAGCACCCCAATGGCTGGAGCTTGAGCTGACCGAAAGCCAATTGCTGGACAGCGTCGAACACATCATCGCGACCTTCCATCAGTTGCGCGAGCTGGGCGTAAAGCTGGCCATCGACGATTTTGGGACCGGCTATTCTTCCCTGAGCTACCTCAAGCGTTTCCCGGTTGATTACGTAAAAATCGATCAGGCGTTCATTCGCGGGTTGGGTGAAGGTACGGAAGACGCAGCGATCACCCGCGCAATCATCGCCATGGCCCACAGCCTCGGCCTTCAGGTTGTGGCCGAAGGGGTCGAGAATCAGGTCCAGCTGGATTTTCTCAGGGCCAATGGTTGCGACGAAGTGCAGGGGTATTTGATCAGTCGGCCGATTGAAGCGGGGGCGTTGGCGGGAGTGTTGCTAGAGTATGCCGCTAGAGATGACAGTTAAGGTAGGTTGGCTCCTACGTCGTTGCTGGAGAAATCCTTCAATCACTGGTGGGCGACCGGCCCATTTCGTTTAACTGGGCGTTGCGCAGGTCATGTAGTATAACTACAAGAAAGCTACATCCCGGCCAACGCACCTTTATCGAGTCTGCCCCCTTGAATCTGCTGCAACACATTGCCCAGTCACGCCACCTGCTACGTAAATCGGAACTCAAGGTCGCCGATCACGTGCTGCTTGACCCTGCGGCTGTGATGCACAGTTCTATGGCCGATCTGGCGCATAGCGTTGGCATCAGCGAACCGACCATCGTGCGCTTTTGCCGCGCCATCGGTTGCACTGGCTTTCAGGATCTCAAGCTCAAGCTGGCGCAAAGCCTGGCGGCGGGGGCGAGTTTTGGTCAGTTCGCGATTCATGAAGATGATTCGGTCGCCGACTACAGCCTGAAGATTTTCGACACCACGCTGCACACCCTGATGGAAGTGCGCGAGAACCTCGATCCACACGCCTTGCAGCTGGCGGTCAGCGCCATGGCAGCGGCCAAACGTGTCGAGTTCTACGGTTTTGGCGCGTCCGGCGCAGTGGCGGCGGATGCCCAGCACAAGTTTTTCCGGCTGTTGCTCAGCGCGGCGGCTTATTCCGATCCGCACATGCAAGCCATGTCCGCCGTGACCCTGAAGCCTACGGATGTTGCGGTGTGCATCTCGCAATCCGGGCGCTCCAAGGATTTGCTGATTACTGCCAATCTGGTCCGTGAAAGTGGCGCCACGTTGATTACCCTGTGCCCGAGCCAGACGCCATTGGCTGAGCTTTCGTCAGTCAACCTGGCCATCGACGTGCATGAAGACACGGAAATCTATACACCGTTGACCTCGCGCATCGCCCACCTTGTTGTCATTGACGTGTTGGCGATGGGCGTTGCCATGGCGCGTGGCCCGAGCCTGGTCAACCACCTGAAAAGCGTCAAGCGCAGCCTGCGTAGTCTTCGCTTGTCACCTAAGTCGGTTAAATCCCACGAGGATTGAAGCTCTGGCTTATTGAGAGTTTGTCGCTGTGGGAGCGAGCAAGCTCGCTCCACACGGTTTCATCGTTTTGTCACCATTCGCGCTCATCCTGAACCTCCACAAACGCACTGGGAGACAGGATATGGCCCGGCACCTCGATGACTCGAACAGCACCGTCAAAACCCGCCGTCAGCAGGAAGATCAGCGCCGCATGGAGTTTCGCCGCGCCATCGAAAGCTATTCGGAAGAGCGCAAGCTGAATCAAGCGCTCTGCGATTTCGACGACGACATGTCCGGTAGTTTTTGGCAGGCCTCTAAGGCTTGCGAGGGCGCCCGTCGAAACGTTCGACAAGCTGGCTGATCTGCGCGCGTTCGGTGCGGATGAACGCAAGGAACGCATGCGCCACAGGCGACAGACGTCTATCCCTGGCTTGGACCACACACCAACTGCGATATAGCGGCAACTCCGCCACGGGCAGCTCCTTGAGCATGCCGGTGGCGAGTTCCAGGCTCACCGCATGCCGGGTGAGCAGGGCAATGCCCAGCCCCGCTACGACGCATTCGCGCTGAGCCTCGTGGGCGGCAACCTCCAGCGTCTGTGCGAAATGCACGCGTTTGTCCTTGAAGTACTCCTCGCATGCCTTGCGCGTTCCTGAGCCGACTTCCCGAATTAACAGTGGATAAGGTTCCAGATCCTTGAGCGTCAGGGGTTTGCCGTTACACAGTGGATGATCGGGTGGAGCGACGGCGACAATTGGATTGTTAAGAAAAGGCAGAAACTCCAAGCCCATGTCCTGGGGCACCATGGACATCACCACCAAATCGTCGCGATTGTCCGAAAGGCGTTTGATGACCTGGGCGCGATTGACTACCGTCAGGTTAAGGATGACTTCGGGATAGTGGTGCTTAAAGGCGGCGAAAAGATGAGGCACGAAATATTTGCAGCTGGATTCCACGGCCAGCTTGAGCTGGCCTTGCAGCGAGCCTTGCAAATCCGTGAGCTGCATATCCAGGCTTTCCAGGCGTCCGAAAATGTCCCGGCTGGCCAATTGCAGCGCTTCGGCGGCTTCGGTCAGGTAGAGTTTTTTGCCGATATATTCAAACAGCGGCTGACCGATCAGCTCTTCCAGCTGCCGAATCTGGAGGCTGACCGCCGGTTGCGTGAGGGCCATTTCGTCCGCGGCCCGGCTATATGAGCGCAAATCGCAGACCTCATTGAAAATTCGTAGTTGACGCAATGTCATACGCATCAATGACTTACGCATTTTTATACGGCTCCGTCGAATAGCTGAAGCGCCAACTATAAGGTTTTACTTATAGTCATCCCAATTTTTACTCATTTTTGTTAATCGCTGATCCGGCATAGGGTGGTCTTGCCACAACTAACCACATGCGCAGTTACAAAAAAGCAGTGACCGAAGCGATATCCGGTCCTGCACCGAGCGGCTTTGCCCGTTTCGTCTGTTCAATGGTCGAGGAAATACTCGTGATAACAAAAATCCTGATCGCCAACCGCGGTGAGATCGCTGTCCGTATCGTGCGCGCTTGCGCCGAAATGGGCATCCGCTCCGTAGCGATCTATTCCGACGCCGACCGTCATGCGCTGCACGTCAAACGCGCTGACGAGGCCCACAGCATTGGTGCCGAGCCGCTGGCCGGTTATCTGAACCCGCGAAAGCTGGTCAATCTGGCGGTGGAAACCGGTTGTGATGCGCTGCACCCCGGTTATGGTTTCCTGTCAGAAAACGCTGAACTGGCCGACATTTGTGCTGAACGCGGGATCAAATTCATTGGACCTTCGGCAGAAGTCATCCGCCGCATGGGGGACAAGACTGAAGCCCGGCGCAGCATGATCAAGGCTGGCGTTCCCGTCACGCCAGGGACCGAAGGCAACGTCGCAGATATTGCAGAAGCATTGGTCGAAGGCGACCGGATTGGTTATCCGGTGATGCTCAAGGCCACGTCCGGTGGTGGTGGTCGTGGTATCCGCCGTTGCAATAGCCGTCAAGAATTGGAGCAGGCATTTCCACGAGTGATTTCCGAAGCGACCAAGGCATTTGGTTCGGCGGAAGTCTTCCTGGAAAAATGCATCGTCAATCCCAAGCACATCGAGGCTCAGATTCTCGGCGACAGTTTTGGCAATGTGGTGCATCTGTTCGAGCGAGACTGCTCGATCCAGCGCCGCAACCAGAAGCTGATCGAAATCGCCCCAAGCCCGCAACTGACCCCGGAACAGCGCGCTTATATTGGCGATCTGTCTGTACGAGCGGCCAAGGCCGTGGGGTACGAGAACGCCGGCACCGTGGAGTTCCTGCTCGCCGAGGGCGAGGTGTACTTCATGGAGATGAACACCCGGGTGCAGGTGGAACACACCATCACTGAAGAAATCACTGGCATCGATATCGTCCGCGAGCAAATCCGCATTGCGTCCGGGCTACCGCTTTCGGTCAAGCAGGAAGACATTATCCATCGAGGTTTTGCCCTGCAGTTTCGGATCAACGCCGAAGACCCGAAGAACAATTTCCTGCCCAGTTTCGGCAAGATCACCCGTTATTACGCCCCCGGTGGTCCCGGCGTGCGTACCGACACAGCGATCTACACCGGTTACACGATTCCGCCGTACTACGACTCCATGTGCCTGAAGCTGATTGTCTGGGCGCTGACTTGGGAAGAGGCCATGGATCGCGGCCTGCGCGCGCTGGACGATATGCGTCTGCAAGGTGTGAAGACCACCGCCGCGTATTACCAGGAAATCCTGCGCAACCCGGAATTCCGTAGCGGTCAGTTCAATACCAGCTTCGTCGAAAGCCATCCGGAACTGACCAACTACTCGATCAAGCGCAAACCCGAAGAGCTGGCCCTGGCCATCGCTGCCGCCATCGCCGCCCATGCGGGCCTGTGAGGAATACCAGAATGTCCAAGAAGATCTTTGTAACCGACACAATCCTGCGTGACGCTCACCAGTCGTTGCTGGCAACTCGCATGCGCACCGAAGACATGCTGCCGATCTGCGACAAGCTCGACAAAGTCGGCTACTGGTCCCTGGAATGCTGGGGCGGCGCGACTTTCGATGCCTGTGTGCGCTTCCTGAAGGAAGACCCGTGGGAGCGTCTGCGCCAACTGCGCGCCGCCTTGCCCAACACGCGTTTGCAAATGCTGCTGCGCGGCCAGAATCTGCTCGGCTATCGCCACTACAGCGACGACGTGGTCAGGGCCTTCGTTGCCAAGGCCGCCGATAACGGCATCGACGTGTTTCGTATTTTCGACGCCATGAACGACGTGCGTAACCTGCGCGTGGCTATCGAAGCGGTAAAAGCTTCAGGCAAACACGCTCAAGGCACCATCGCCTACACGACGAGTCCGGTGCATACCATCGACGCTTTTGTCGCTCAGGCCAAACAGATGGAGGCCATGGGTTGCGACTCCGTTGCGATCAAGGACATGGCCGGTTTGCTGACGCCTTACGCAACGGGCGAACTGGTCAAGGCGCTGAAAGCCGAGCAGTCGCTGCCGGTATTCATCCATTCCCACGACACAGCCGGTCTGGCCGCTATGTGCCAGCTCAAGGCCATCGAGAACGGCGCTGATCACATCGATACCGCCATTTCCAGTTTTGCCTGGGGCACCAGTCATCCGGGCACCGAGTCGATGGTCGCCGCACTCAAGGGCAGCGAGTTCGATACCGGTCTGAATCTGGAATTGCTGCAAGAGATCGGCTTGTACTTCTACGCTGTGCGTAAGAAGTATCACCAGTTCGAAAGCGAATTCACCGCCGTTGATACCCGCGTGCAGGTTAATCAGGTGCCGGGCGGGATGATTTCCAACCTCGCCAATCAGCTCAAGGAGCAGGGCGCCCTCAATCGAATGAACGAGGTTCTGGCCGAGATTCCAAGGGTTCGTAAAGATCTGGGCTACCCACCGCTGGTGACTCCGACTTCGCAGATTGTCGGCACCCAGGCGTTCTTCAACGTGCTGGCCGGTGAGCGGTACAAAACCATCACCAATGAAGTAAAGCTGTATTTGCAGGGCGGCTACGGCAAGGCGCCGGGACAGGTGGACGAGAAACTGCGTCGTCAGGCCATCGGCAACGAAGAGCTGATTGACGTGCGTCCTGCAGACCTGCTCAAACCGGAAATGACCAAGCTGCGCGACGAAATTGGCACCGTCGCCAAATCCGAAGAGGACGTGCTGACGTATGCGATGTTCCCGGACATTGGTCGCAAGTTCCTCGAAGAACGCGCGGCCGGTACGTTGAAGCCTGAAGCGCTGTTGCCGATCCCGGAAGCGGGTGGCGTGAGCAAGGCAGGCGGTGAGGGCGTACCCACCGAGTTCGTCATCGATGTCCATGGCGAAAGCTACCGCGTCGATATCACTGGCGTGGGTGTCAAATCCGAAGGCAAGCGTCACTTCTATCTGTCCATCGACGGCATGCCCGAAGAGGTGGTGTTCGAACCACTCAACGAGTTTGTCAGCGGCGGCGCCAGCAAGCGTACCCAAGCCAGTGGTCCCGGCCATGTCAGCACTACCATGCCGGGCAATATCGTCGATGTACTGGTCAAGGAAGGCGACATGGTCAAGGCCGGCCAGGCTGTGCTCATCACCGAAGCGATGAAGATGGAGACCGAAGTGCAGGCGGCCATTGCCGGCAAGGTTGTTGCCATTCACGTTGCCAAAGGTGATCGAGTGAACCCGGGCGAAATTCTGATCGAAATCGAAGGCTAAACACCTTCGACACAATCGTTAACGGTTAACCTCTTGGGGAGCGTAATGCTCCCTTTTTTTTATTCGGCGAATAGGGCTTGGCAAGACGTTATGGACCTGTTTTTCGCTGGGTCTGCGCCATGCCGTTCTGCGGCCTTTGGTTTGCCAATGCAAGTGGTGAGGCGACATCAGCACATTAGCGAATGGCGCCTCGTGCGCAGGGGGCAGTTCAGTTATTTTTTATAGCGTTCCTGAATTGCTGCCAGTACTTGTTTGAAGCTGACGGTCTTTTTACCAATCTTTTGCATGCCGTCTTCCGGCAGGTAGCTGAACTTCACATACAGCAACTGGCCGCTTTGTTTCTGGGCGTCGTTCAAGCCGCTGATAGACTTGCGCATGGCGTCCAGAGAGGTAGGGCTGCTGACCAGCGATACCCAGTCCGGGACCGGAATCACACTGGCAAAATAGCTGGCAACAGCGACGAGGGTGTCGCCAATCGGGAACACACCGCTGAATCGCTCCCGGGGTTTGAACGGTGCAATCCCCATGTAGATATCCGGCAAAGCGGCAATGCGGTTATCAATGCCCTGATTCTGGTGAGAAAGCAGAAAATCGGTGATTTGCAGGGGAGTGCCCACAATTACCAGTGTCTGTAGGCCTGCACCCGTTTCGGAAAAAAGATACTGATTGTTGCTGGCTGGTACTGCTTTTTTCAGTTCACCGCGATCAATGATCACGCTGCCATATTTGCCATTCTTCAGAACAGCGACTGGTGCCCGCCAAGGGTTTACTGGAGCTGCCTGAATACCTGCGGCTGAAGTAGCTTTTAAATTCATGTTCATAACGTCCTTGTTTGCTGCTGATGAGGTTCATGCCGTCCTGGCATGAACTGAACCTTAGTCGTCCCGGTATAGCTTTCAAGGGCGCAAACAGTCGGTGTAACCAGCAGCGGATGTAGGGCATTTCTCCGCGGTTAATAGGATTAACGTCGACCAGGTCGCAATTGTTGACGAGGCGGCGCTTTGCGCATCCGCCGCGCTCAAGCATCACTTGCCGCGAAACGTCTCCAGACCTTTCACCTGTTGCCCCGCCTCGAAATTGCTCTCGGCCAGCCAACCCTCGAAGGCGTTTTGCAGTTCAGGCCATTCGCCGTCGAGTATTGAATACCAGGCTGTGTTGCGATTCAGGCCCTTGACCACCATATGCTGGCGGAACGTGCCTTCATAAGCGAAACCGAAGCGGTCGGCGGCGCGTTTGGAGCGGGCATTGTCGCCGTTGCATTTCCACTCCAGGCGACGGTTGCCCAGCGCAAAGGATTCTCTGGCCAGCAAGTAGATCGCCTCGGTGCCTTTGGGTGTGCGCTGCATGGCGGCGCCGAAGGTGACATGGCCGATCTCGATGCGGCCATGGGCCGGGACGATGGACATCAGGCTGATAACACCCTCAACTGCGCCGGTTGCCTGATCGACGATGGCGTAAAACCACGGATCCGTATCGGCCTCATGGCGCAGCAGCCAGGCATTGAACTCATCGCGCTGGTCGAACGGGCCGTAAGGCAGGTAATCCCAGAGCTTCGGGTCCGAGTTTGGGCCTTCCAGCGCACCCCATAAACCGTCACCGTGGCGCGCGGTATCGAGTTTTTCCAAGCGGATAAATCGACCTTCCAGGGTTTTTCTGTCCGGCAGATTGGCCGGTTGCCAGTGCAGTTCAGCGTTCGACATGAAGTTGGGTTCCTAAAGCGCTTTACGAAATTGAATCAAACCAGGGCGTTCAGCGATCCGTTCGTACAGCTGGATCGCGGTGGCGTTGGTTCGTGGGTCAACCAGTGGACTTTATCGCAGCCGTTGGCTTTGGCGGTGGCGCAGACGTACTCGATCAGCAAGCGGCCGACGCCTGTGCCGCGCTCCTGCGGCGTCACGAGCAGGTCTTGCAGATAGCACGAATTGGCGATGCTCCAGTTCGAGCGATGGTAGATGAAATGCACCATGCCCACCGCCTTGCCTTCTTTCCAGGCCAAGGCGGCGTGATTGGGCTCGCTTTCATCAAGCAAACGCTGCCAGGTAGAGGCACTGACGCTGTCCGGCAGTTGTGTCTTGTAGAACTGCAAATAGGCCTGCCAGAGCGGCAGCCATGCGCCGTGATCCTCGGCGCTGACAGGTCGGATCTGAATATCGGTCACGGCAATCCCCTTCAGCTCATAAGACGAGCGAGTTCTTGATCTTTTACATCGGCGCTGCCTGTCAGTCCGTCATGAACACCCTTGATATCAGCGGCGGAGCGGTTCTGGCTGAGCTTGCGCTTGCCTTCCAGGCGGTCAATGGGCAGCGCGAAGCCAACGATGGCGCCGAGCATTTTCTCGATGTAGTCGGCAGGGGCATCGTTCACTGCCCAAGGGCTGGCGCGTCCGGCTTCATGTTTGTCGGTCAGCCCGCTGACCACTTTGAGCAAGCGCTCGGCGTCGACAAAGGCCTCGGGGATGGCGTATGCGTGAACGGCCACATAATTCCAGGTCGGCACTACCTTGCCGTGTTCAGCCTTGGCCGCGTAGAACGACGGGCTGACGTAAGCGTCTGCTCCAGGGAAAATAACCATGACCTGGGCGCCGTTTGCCAGCGCCTGAGATTGCGGATTGGCCTTGGCCAAATGTCCATAAAGCGTTCCATATGCGCCTTGCTCTGGATCCAGCAGCAATGGCAAATGGCTGGCCTGCATCTCGCCTCCATCATGGGTGACAAGTATCGCCAGGCGCGCGTGTTCCATCAGTTCGTGCAGGCTGGCGATGTCGTCGTCTTTGAAGGCGGCTGGCATGTACATGAAATTCTCCTTGGCGAATGGACCAATCCTAGGCAGCCTATTGGTTCGTTGTAAGAGCCATTAACGGCCAATTTGATAGGACCAATCTCATGCCCGAGCGTCCGCTGTCGTTCCCCTTCAACCTGGCAGGCATCGAACTGGACCGTCGTCAGGGCTTGAGTCGCCAGTTGTATGAGGCATTGCGCCAGCGGATTCTCGATGGGCGACTGAGCAGTGGCACTCGATTGCCGGCCAGTCGCGACCTTGGCGAGTCGCTGTCCATCTCGCGAAACAGCGTCATGCGCGCCTACGATCAGCTTTATGCGGAAGGCTTTACGGAGGGGCGCATTGGCGATGGCACTTATGTCGCGCAACTACCCGGTAAAGCGATACCGCTGAAAAAATTATCCACAAAACTGTCCACAGGCTTATCAACAAGCTTATCCACAGGTTTATCCACAAATTCCCTCGAAATGGAGGGTTTTCATTCAAATGAAGTTATCCACAGTGCAGCGCTGGATCTGCTTAAACGACATCATTTGAATAAGCCATCGCGGGGCGCGCCACGGGCTTTTCGAGTGGGTATCCCTGCGTTCGATCTGTTCCCGTTCGACGTTTGGGGCAAGCTGCATGCGGCTTTTTGGCGCAAGCCGGACCTGCAGACCCTGGGTTATGGCGAAGCCGCTGGCGATTGGCGGTTGCGGGAATTGATCGCCGTCTACCTGCGCACATCGCGCGGTTTGCAGTGCGCCGCTGAGCAAATAGTAATCACCAGTGGCGCACAGCAAGCCATCAGCCTTTGTGCACAGTTGCTGCTTGAGACAGACGATGAAGTGGCCATCGAAAACCCCGGCTATCGTGCGGCCGGTCACGCCTTCGCCATTGCCGGGGCAAAATTACAGGGCATCGCGGTCGACAGCGAGGGCATGTGCAGCGCCGATCTGCAAGACAGCGCCTGCAAATTGGCCTACGTCACACCGTCGCATCAATATCCCACCGGCGTGGTCATGAGCCTGGCCAGACGTCTGGATTTGCTGGCCTGGGCCGAGAAAAACCAGGGCTGGATCGTCGAGGACGACTATGACGGCGAGTATCGCTACAGCGGCGCGCCACTGGCCCCGTTGGCGGCGCTGGATCGTTCGGGTCGGGTGTTGTACGTCGGCACCTTCGGTAAAATCGCCTACCCGGCGCTGCGTCTGGGTTATCTGGTGCTGCCAATCGGTCTTGTGGAGCCGTTTAGCCAGCGGCGCGCGGTGGACATGCGCCATTCGGAAGTCAGTACCCAGGCCGTGATGGCCGAGTTCATTGCTGCTGGTCACTTTCAGCGCCACATCCGGCGCATGCGCCGCGCCGCCTTGAATCGTCGTGACGCCTTGCTGGCCGGATGGCCACAAGACCTGCGCGGTTGCAGCCCAATGCCGAAAGTTATCGCCGGGCTTCACGTCGCGGTCCGGGTGGACAGCCTCGCCAGGGAAAAAGAACTGATCGAAAAGGCCGAAAGCGTCGGTGTTGAAATCACGCCTTTGAGCGAATATTGGTTGCCGCAGTCTAGCGAGCCTGTGGATAAACGGGCGGGGCTGGTGTTGGGTTTTGCGGCGGTGCCTGAGGCCGATATTGCTGCAGCACTGGAGAAGTTACAGGCTGTGTGGCGGGACTAGCGTGCCCGGAAGGGCATTGCATGGGGGAAAGTTATTCCCGGATGAATTCAGGTCTACGGGTTTCCCTGCAAAACCGTGAATGCAAGATGAAAGGCTCTGCGCGATATACTCGCCGCCATTAACTTTCAACCGAGACTTCTAATGACTTCTTCTGTTGCTGCGGCGCCCACGCGCAAGCCTGGCGCGGCGTTGATTGCTGTTTTCCTGCTGCTCTTCGCGGCAATGTTTTTGCTGAGCAGCGTGGGTGTGCGCCAAGTGCTATTGCTGATTGTCGGTGCGGCTCTGGGCCTGACGCTGTATCACGCGGCATTCGGTTTCACCTCGGCGTGGCGCGTGTTTATCCGTGATCGTCGTGGCGCGGGCCTGCGGGCGCAGATGGTGATGCTGGCTATCGCCGTGGTGCTGTTTTTCCCGGCGTTGGGCGCAGGCACCTTGTTTGGTCAGCCGGTCACCGGCCTGGTCGCGCCCGCTGGCGTATCCGTTGTGTTTGGTGCATTCATCTTCGGCATCGGCATGCAGATGGGCGGCGGTTGCGCATCGGGCACGCTGTTCACTGCTGGTGGCGGCAATGCGCGAATGCTGGTGACCTTGCTGTTCTTCATCATCGGCTCGCTGATTGCCACGCATCATGTCGACTGGTGGTTCTCGCTGCCGTCGTTCCCGGCCACTTCCATTGTCAAAAGCTTCGGCGTGATTCCGGCGCTGGTGCTCAGCCTCGCAGTGTTTGCCCTGATCGCGTTGGTCACCCTGCGCTTGGAGAAGAGCCGCCACGGCCAGCTTGAAGCCGCCGTGACCAGCGAGCACGTCGGGCTGCGTCGTTTCCTGCACGGTCCATGGCCACTGGTGTGGGGCGCGATCGGTCTGGCACTGCTCAACTATGCAACGCTGGCCTTGGCTGGTCGTCCGTGGGGTATTACCTCGGCGTTCGCTTTGTGGGGCGCGAAAGTTGCCGGTTCGTTGGGGGTTGATGTCGGCAGTTGGGCGTTTTGGCAGATGCCGGCTAATGCCAAGGCACTGGCGGCTCCGGTCTGGCAAGACATCACCAGCGTAATGGATATCGGCATCATGATCGGCGCGTTGCTGGCCGCAGGCCTGGCGGGACGTTTCGCGCCAAGTCTGAAGATTCCGGCACGCTCGCTGGTGGCGGCGGTGATTGGCGGGTTGCTGCTGGGCTACGGCTCGCGTCTGGCCTACGGCTGCAACATCGGCGCGTACTTCAGCGGCATCGCCTCCGGCAGCCTGCATGGCTGGTTGTGGCTGGTGGCGGCTTATGTCGGGAACGTCGTCGGCGTGAAGTTCCGGCCGTTCTTCTTTGTGGGTGAGCGTCCACAGGTTGGCCTTACGGGCTGTTGAGGGGCGCGGCTCTGGTTGGCAATTGATGTCTGCCGTAGTGCCTTCTTCGTCTACTGGTAGAAGTGACGGTAGAAGAGCTCAGTTGTTTGCTATAACCGCTGACTTTCAGGCACTCGCCGTCAGCGACACGGCGAGGGCCTGAAGCCTTTGTGCTATTGGCCCGCTTGCTCCTTCGCCAGTTTCACAATGTTATCCACGGTGAAACCAAACTTGGCCTGAAGTTTTTCGATAGGCGCGGAAGCGCCGAAGGTGTTCATGACAACCTTCGCGCCGGTATTGCCCACGTAACGATCCCAGCCCATGGGGCCTGCCTGTTCGACGACCACCCGCGCGGTGACATTGGGCGGGAATACGCTGTCGCGGTAAGCCTGATCCTGATCTTCGAACAACTCCCAGCTCGGCATCGAGACCACACGCGCGGCAATGCCTTCGGCTTTCAGTTGTTCATAAGCCTGCACCGTCATGCCGACTTCACTGCCAGTGGCGATCAGAATCACCTGCGGTTCACCTTCCTGAGCATCAGCCAGTACGTAAGCGCCTTGGGCGAGACCCTCGGCCGACGCGTATTGCGTGCGATCCAGCGTCGGCATCGGCTGACGCGACAGGATGATGCAGGAAGGTCGGTTGGTCTGGGCCAAGGCGATTTTCCAGGCCTGCACGGTTTCGTTGGCATCGCCGGGCCGTAAGGTCAACACGCCGGGCGTGGCGCGCAATTGAGTCAGTTGCTCGATGGGCTGATGGGTCGGGCCGTCTTCCCCAACGCCGATGGAGTCGTGGGTGAACACGAAAATAACCGGCAACTCCATGATCGATGCCAGGCGAATCGGCGGCTTCATGTAGTCGCTGAACACCAGGAAGGTCGAGGTATAGGGCCGGACGTAGGACAGCGCCATGCCGTTAGCAATCGACCCCATGGCGTGCTCGCGAATCCCGAAGTGCAGATTGCGCCCGCTGTAGTCCTTGGACGAATAACTGCCCGCACCGTCGAACGTCAGGTTGGTCTTGGTCGAGGGTGAAAGGTCTGCGGAGCCGCCGAGCAGCCACGGGATTTTTGCCGCAAACGCGTTAAGCACTTTACCGCCGGAGGCCCGCGTCGCAATGCCTTTGGCATCGGGTTCGAAGCTTTCAAGCTCATCCTGCCACTGATCGGGCATTTCACCGGCGCGCATGCGTCGCAGTTGGTCGGCCAATTGCGGGTCGCTGCGCTTCAGTTCATTGAGGGTGCCTTCCCAGGCTTCATAAATGCCCGTATTACGGCGAATCAGGCTGTCGCGCAGCCAGTCGCGGGCCTCTTCCGGGACGAGGAAGCTTGAATTCTCATCCCAGCCATAGAATTTTTTGGTCAGCTTGATTTCATCAACGCCCAGGGGTTCGCCATGGGCTGCGGCGGTGTTGTGTTTATGCGGTGAGCCGTAGCCAATGACGCTGTCGACTACGATCAGAGTCGGCGCATCGTCCGTTTGCTTGAAGACTTCGATAGCCCTGGCCAGTGCCGCCGTGTTGTTGGCATCGGCCACGTGCAGGGTATTCCAGCCATAGCCTTCAAAACGGGTTTGTACGTCTTCGCTGAACGCCAGCTCGGTGTGGCCTTCGATGCTGATGGTGTTGTTGTCGTAGATCCAGCACAGGTTCGACAGTTTCAGGTGGCCGGCCATAGACGCGGCTTCGGCAGTCACACCTTCCATCATGTCGCCGTCGCCGCACAGTACGTAGACGCTGTAATCGAACAAGGTCTTTTGCGGGCGGTTGAAACGCTTGGCCAGCCAACGTTCGGCCATGGCCATGCCCACACTATTGGCGCAGCCCTGGCCTAGTGGCCCAGTGGTGGTTTCCACACCGGTGGTCATGCGGTATTCCGGATGGCCGGGGGTTTTGGAGTCGAGTTGGCGAAATTGTTCGATGTCTTCCAGGCTGACGGCTGGCTTGCCTGACGGATTACCGTGCTCGTCGATTTCCACCACGCCTGCCAGATGCAACAACGAGTACAGCAGCATCGAAGCGTGGCCGACAGACAGCACGAACCGATCGCGATTTGGCCAGTCGGGATGGTCGGGGTGATAGCGTAAAAACTGATTCCAGAGCGTGTAGCCCACGGGAGCCAGCGCCATAGGCGTGCCGGGATGGCCGGAATTGGCCTTTTGCACGGCATCCATGGCCAGGGTGCGGATGGTGTTGATACAGAGTTGGTCGCGTGCGGTGCGTTGTTCGCTGGAGATTGACGTTGAAGACGAGCCCATTGAATTTACCCTCGGTGACGTGCTGCCGAACATCCTGATAAGTGTGGAGCACATCTTGGGGTGGTTTGTTCAACCTGATTCAGGTTGGCCGGATGGTCATGCGTCACAGACCGGGCTAAGACTTAAACGATTCAGCGATTTGCAGGGGTTGCAGGCGAACCATATGCGTTAAAGAGATTCGAAGCAGGGTAGCGGCGTGTTTTGCGCGGTAGTCCGAGAGGTAGTCCCATTGCGGCAAGCGATCATCGAGAAGTACCGATTTCTGATTAAAACCATTGGCTATGTGGGTTGGTCGTTATTCTGGCTGTTGATCTGGGACGTGATTGTCACCGTTGATTTCATGTTGTTTCTGGACCGCAAGATCAGCCTGCCGGCATTACCACTGACGCTGCTGGGCTCGGCATTGGTGGTGCTGACGAGCTTTCGCAACTCCAGTGCTTACAACCGTTGGTGGGAAGCGCGCACGTTGTGGGGCGCTCTGGTCAATAACTCCCGCAGCTTTGCCCGGCAGGTGCTGACGCTGATCGAGTATGACGGCGACATCAATCCGGCCAAGGCCGTACTGTTGCGCCGGCATGTGGCCTACGTGAAATGTCTGTCTGCGCATTTAAAGGGCGGCTCTTGCGGCGAAGATGTGCAGTCGATGATTACCCGTGAAGAATATTCGCGCCGTCATGACACCAATAACTTCCCCAACGATGTGCTCAATGCCTCCGCCGCGCTGCTGGCCAAGGAATATGACGCGGGTCGCCTGGACAGCATTCGCCTTGCGCGCATTGAAACCACACTGGTGGAGATTTCCAACTGTCAGGGCGGGATGGAACGTATCGCCAATACGCCACTGCCTTACCCCTACGTGGCATTTCCACGGCTGTTCATCAGCCTGTTCTGCGTGATCGTGCCCATCGGTCTGGTAGACACCCTGGGCTGGTTCACTCCGCTGGCGTCCACCGTGGTGGGCTTTATGCTGCTTGCCATCGAAAAGATCGGCACGGACCTGCAAAGCCCGTTCAGCGCCAGTGAGCACGAAATCCAGATGACCGCCCTGTGCGACAACATCGAACGCAATCTGGATTCGATGCTTCGGGATGCGCGAGTTGAGAGTACGGTTTAGGTCGTGAGGCTGGCCTGGCTGAGAAGAGGGTTCTCAGCCAGGCCCGGTTGTAGCAGGCGGGGTGATCCTGGTAGCTACCGCAACTCCCCACACAAATCCCGCTCAACCAGATTCCGCACCTGTTCGACATCCAGCCCCGAACCCAGCAAGACATGCAGCTTGCCCAGTGCCGCTTCGCGGGTCATGCCACCGCCGGACAGCACGCCAACTGCGCGCAGCAGGCTGCCGGCTTCGTAGACGTCCAGTTCAACGCCGCCTTCATGGCATTGCGTAATCGCCACGACGCAGATGCCGCGTTCATGGGCGCGCTTGAGGCTGGCAAGGAATTGCGGATCGTCGCTCGGCCCTGTACCGCTGCCAAAGCATTCGAGGATCAGGCCCTGAATACCGCTGTCGATCATGGCATTCACTTGCGCCGCTCCGATGCCGGGAAACAGCGGCAGCACCGCCACGTTGGCCAGGGTTTTCGGCTGGCGGTGATCCAGCTGTGCCGGGTGAAGCTCGCTCGTTTTGCCGCTGTGGGCGCGATTCAATGCAGCGAAGGGATGACGTCCGAAGCTGCGAATCTTTGCGCAACGGGTTGGCGCCAGCAGTTCACCGTGAAAGAACAGATGCACGCCCGACGCCAGGCCGTTACCCAGTGCGAGCAGGGCATTGTTGACGTTTTCCCAAGCGTCGCTGTCCGGCACGCCAGCCGGCAGCATTGAGCCGGTAAATACCACGGGCGCGTCAAGCCCCAGTAACTGGAAACTCAGCGCCGCTGCGCTGTAGGCAAGAGTGTCGGTGCCGTGCAGCACCAACACTGCATCGCAGCCATCGACTTCAACCGCTTCAATGATGGCTTCGCGCAGTCTTAGCCAATAGGCCGGGGTCATGTTGGCGCTGTCGATCAGCGGAGACATTTCACGAAAGCGCCACTGAGGCACGATCAGGTCAGGCTGTGCGGCCAGTTGCTCGGTCATTCGTGCTTCGAAACCCGAGGCCGGAGCAAGGCCATTGGCGCTGGCCTGCATGCCGATCGTGCCGCCGGTATAGAGGACCATGACGTGTCGAGCTTCGCGATGCATACCCTTTTCCTCTGAGTGGTCAAGCAAACGGCAGGCCGACAAAGCCTGCCGGATGATTAGCGAGCAGCTGTGACGGGCTTGCCAACGACCACAGGCTCGGCTTCAGCCTTGGTGCCTGGATGGCTTGGCCATGCCTTGAGGTCCAGATCCAGATCCGGGAACTTGCTCGAATCGAACACCGGCGTCTTGACCCCTGCCTTACGCTGGTCGTCGTAGTCCCGCAGGATACGCATACCGACTTTAAACAGCATCGCCAACGCAATCAGGTTCACGAATGCCAGCAAGGTCATGGTGATGTCTGCGAATGCAAACACAGTGCCGAGGTTTTCCACAGCACCCCACATGATCAGTACCAACACCAGCGCACGATAGCCGATCAGCGCCTTGCGGCTCTCGCCAATCAGGAAGCGCAGGCTGTTTTCGCCCAGGTAGTAGTTGTAGAGGATCGAGGTAAACACGAATAAGGCCAACGCGACGCTGATGAACATCCGTCCCCAGTCGCCCACCACTGCCGCCAGAGAGTTCTGGGTCAGGGCGATGCCGTTACCTTCAAAGCCTGGCGTGTAGAAACCCGAGAGCAGGATCAGCAAGGCGGTGCAGGTACAGATCACGAACGTATCGAGGAACACGCTGAATGCCTGGACCACGCCTTGTGCTACGGGATGTTCGACTTGCGCTACGGCCGCCACGTTGGGCGCGCTGCCCAGGCCGGCTTCGTTGGCGAACACACCGCGTTTCACGCCCATCACGATGGCACTGCCGATCAGGCCGCCGAACACCGGGTCCAGACCAAACGCGCTTCTGACGATGGTTTCCAGCATGGCCGGAACATGATCGAACTGCAGCACGATGACGTAGATGGTGACCGCGATGTAGACCAGGGTCTTGACCGGAACCAGCAGGTCGGCAATGGCCGCGATGCGCTTGATCCCGCCGATGAACACCAGACCCAGCAACGCCGCCAGCGCAATCCCGGTCTTGAGGGGATCAATGCCGAAGGCAGCGTTCAGCGAGTCGGTCACGGCGTGGGATTGCAGGCCGTTGAACGCGAAGCCGAAGGTAACCAACAGCAGAACGGCCATCACCATGCCCAACCAGCGTTTCCCCAAACCGTGCTGGATGTAATAGGACGGGCCGCCGCGATATTGGCCTTGCGAGTCGCAGCGTTTGTACAGCTGACCCAACGAACATTCGAAAAAGCTACTGGCCATGCCGACCAGCGCGGTGACCCACATCCAGAACACGGCGCCAGGGCCGCCCATCGTCACCGCGATACCGACACCGGCGATGTTGCCTGCACCGACCCGCCCAGCAAGACTGAGCATCAATGCCTGGAAGGAACTGAGTTGACCTGAACTGCTGCGAAGGCTGTCCCGAAAAACGGCGAACATGTGAAAAAAGTGGCGAAACTGGACGAAACGCGAACGAATCGTGAAATAACCGCCCAACCCTACGATAAGTACGATCAGCACTTTGCCCGAAAGGAAGTCGTTGATGACTTCAAGCATTGATAAATCCTCGCTGTTGTTTTTAGGGGGCGCGCACTATACCGGTGCGCTCGTCTTGCGTCTGCAATCGTTTTCCTTTTCGTAAAGCTATGACTTCCTTGATGTTTGTGGCTGTTTTCCGTTTTTCAGGTAAAAAAAAGGGTCCGAGAGAAGGATCTCTGGACCCTCAAAAGGGAGAGGGGTGTCTAGGCCCTCAGCCTGGTGAGCGTGTTGCGGGTTGCTTCATGCCTTCAGGGGCACGAGGCGGGGAGCAATCATGTTTTCCGGACGCAGGATGTCGTCGAGCATGGCGTCGTCAAGCAGGCCTTCTTCCCTCACCAATTCCAGAACGCCCCTACCGCTTTCGAGGGCGATACGCGCAATGCGCGTGGCGTTGTCGTACCCGATGTATGGGTTCAGTGCGGTGATAAGACCGATGGAGTGCTCGACCAATTCGCGGCAGCGCGCTTCGTTGGCGGTAATACCGACGATGCAATGCTCGCGCAGCATGTCCATGGCCCGTTGCAGCAGGCGGATCGAGTCGAAAATCTTGTAGGCGATCAGCGGCTCCATGACGTTGAGCTGCAATTGGCCGCCTTCGGCTGCCATGGTCAGCGCCAGGTCGTTGCCGATGATTTCGAACGCCACCTGATTGACCGCTTCCGGGATCACCGGATTGACCTTGCCGGGCATGATCGAGCTGCCTGGCTGGCGTGCAGGCAGGTTGATTTCGTTGATACCGGTGCGTGGGCCGCTGGACAGCAGGCGCAAGTCATTGCAGATTTTCGACAGTTTGACTGCCGTGCGCTTGAGCATGCCGGAGAACAGCACGAAGGCGCCCATGTCTGAAGTGGCTTCGATGAGGTCGGCCGCCGGAACCAGTGGCTGACCACTGATGGTGGCCAGACGCGAAACGGCCAGGTGCTGGTAGCCAGGGTCGGCGTTGATGCCGGTGCCGATAGCGGTGCCGCCCAGGTTTACTTCGGTCAGCAGTTCCGGTGCGAGGCTGCGCAGGCGGTTCAGGTCTTCGTTCAAGGTGGTGGCGAAGGCGCGGAATTCCTGGCCGAGGGTCATCGGCACGGCGTCCTGCAACTGGGTACGACCCATTTTCAGTACGTGGTTGAATTCCTGGCCCTTGGCCGCGAATGCCTGGATCAGGCTGTCGAGGCTGGCAAGCAGGGCGTCATGACCCAACAGCAGACCCAGGCGAATGGCCGTCGGGTAAGCGTCGTTGGTCGATTGAGCCATGTTGACGTCGTTATTCGGGTGCAGCTGTTTGTAATCGCCTTTCTCAAAGCCCATCGATTCAAGGGCAATGTTGGCGATCACTTCGTTGGCATTCATGTTGGTCGAAGTGCCAGCGCCGCCTTGAATCATGTCCACCACGAACTGGTCGTGGAAATCGCCACGGATCAGGCGTGCACACGCTTCGCTGATCGCTGCATGCTTGGTCGCATTGAGGTGGCCCAGTTGATGGTTTGCATCAGCCGCTGCCTGCTTGACCATCGCCAGTGCCACAACCAGCTTCGGGTAATGGGAAAGCGGAACGCCGGAAAGGTGAAAGTTGTTCACCGCTCGCAGAGTCTGAATACCGTAGTACGCGTCAGCAGGTACTTCGAGAACACCAAGCAGGTCTTTTTCGATGCGCGATGATGCAGGCGAGGACATGATAGAGATAATCTCAAAAGGGCATGGGGTATGCCGGAACGCCTCGAATACTGGGCTTTCAGGCTAAACTTGACCAATGCTGTTAACCGCTGGCCCATGCACAAACGGCATAATGGGCGTGTGACGCGTTGAGTGTGACGGTCGTGTGACCATTAAGGGGATGAGCAGTCCTGGCAGGAGCGAATTCATTCGCGAAGGCGTCGGCCTGAAGGACGGTTGGCTGACACATCGCGTTCGCGAATAAATTCGCGCCTCCAGGAATGCAGTTCATTCAGGTAGTGATGCGTTGTTTGGCAAGAGGACAACATGAATCTGGAAAGTAAATGGCTGGAAGACTTCAGTGCGCTGGCTGCAACCCGCAGCTTCTCCCAGGCCGCCGAGCGTCGTTTCGTCACCCAGCCTGCATTCAGCCGGCGCATTCGCAGCCTTGAAGCTGCTTTGGGGTTGACCTTGGTCAATCGCTCGCGCACGCCTATCGAATTGACTGCCGCCGGACAGTTGTTCCTGGTGACGGCGCGCACGGTCGTCGAACAGTTGGGCGAAGTGCTGCGGCATTTGCATCATCTGGAAGGCGGGCAGGGTGAAGTCATGCAGGTGGCGGCGGCACATTCGCTCGCGCTGGGCTTCTTCCCGCGCTGGATTGCCCAGTTGCGCAACGAAGGGCTGAATATCGCGACCCGGTTGGTGGCTACCAACGTGGGCGATGCGGTGCATGCCTTGCGTGAAGGCGGATGCGATTTGATGCTGGCTTTTTACGATCCGGATGCGGCGCTGCAAATGGATGCGGAAATATTTCCGTCGTTGCATCTTGGTGATACACAAATGTTGCCCGTCTGCGCGGCGGATGCTGAAGGCAAGCCGCTGTTTGATCTGGAGGGCGAGGGCAGCGTGCCTTTGCTGGCCTACAGCGCCGGCGCTTTTCTCGGTCGCTCGGTAAACCTGTTGCTGCGCCAGCGTAGCCTGCGCTTTACCACGATCTATGAAACCGCCATGGCCGACAGCCTCAAAAGCATGGCTCTGGAAGGGCTGGGCATTGCCTGGGTTCCGCAGTTGAGCGTGCGTGCCGAGCTGGCGCGGGGCGAATTGGTGGTCTGTGGCGGCCCGCAGTGGCATGTGCCGCTGGAGATTCGCCTGTATCGCTGCGCACTGGTACGCAAGGCTAACGTGCGACTGCTTTGGCGCAAGCTGGAAGGCGGCGCAGCTCAGGAACAGAGCTGAAGCGGGTCGCTCGAACACGCAAGGTGTTCGAGCGGCGCGCGGTTTCAAGGTGCCCGGTCTAAGTAGTTGCGCATTATTTTTCTGTTTTGCGCACTGTAGACATAGCAGTTCGCTCTCAGGTTATAACGCGTTGGTGTGATATTGGTCTCACACCACCAGCCGTCCTTGTACAGAACTTCCGATGCTTCGTGTGTGCCGCCAAGCATGTGACCGATTTCATGGGCGGCCGCCTGATAAGTCTCCATCGACGCGATGGCTGCATAATGAAACGGCTTGGTAATGCCCAGCGTATAGCTGTTGATTTTGTGGCGTGTCAGGAGCAGGTATTTATGAGTAATGCCCCAGCGCAGATTATTGTCTTCGGTATAGCGGTGGACGAGATTTCCCCAGTTGCTGTGGATGGTATCAATGTCGTCACCTTGATATTTGAAGGTGGTCAATTCCCCTTTGTTCTCGATAAATTCAAGGAATACGCGGCGTTCGGTGAAACTCTCCATGTCTTTCAGTAGCCAGGCGAAATAATCACGCCGGATGGAAGCTCGCTCGGCCTGAGGAATGTCGTCATGCACAAATACGGTGAGGAAAATCGGCTGTTTCTCTGCTGCTTGACCGGCATAAACGGTATTCCAGAGCGAGGCAAACAGTAAAAGAAAGAGCATTACAGGTTTATGAAGGTCCATTTTCATTTCAGTCAGTCCATTGCGAAGTTAAAACTATTTTAATAAAGAGCGAAACGCTCGATTGATCCCATCTATCCATGATGGAATACGTTAAGTTAAATACAGTTTCATTCGATATTCAGCTCATTTCTTTGATCTTTTGAGTCGTAAATTCGGGATCAAGTTTGTAGGATCTTTTTCGCCATGCGTCACCGCCAGACTTGCATGGGAATCATGCCGCCAAGACCTTGCGTGCAGATGGTCGTCAAGGGGGCTGTCATCCGCCAGCTTTACGGTATACTGCGCGGCCTTTGGCCGGTTCGACCGGTCATTATTCGTACAGCAAGCCACGCCGGTTCTCCCGCGTGGCTTGTTTGTTTTTTGATGCGCCTGCGGGCGCCCGATGAGAGGCACGACGATGAGCGCACTGGTTGGCGTGATCATGGGCTCCAAGTCCGATTGGTCCACCCTTAGCCACACCGCCGATATGCTGGAAAAGCTCGGCATCCCGTACGAAGTCAAAGTGGTCTCGGCCCACCGTACGCCTGACCTGTTGTTCCAGTACGCCGAGCAGGCCGAAGGCCGTGGCATTGAAGTCATCATCGCTGGCGCGGGCGGCGCGGCGCATTTGCCAGGCATGTGTGCGGCGAAAACCCACTTGCCGGTACTGGGCGTTCCCGTGCAGTCGTCGATGCTGTCCGGTGTGGACTCCTTGCTGTCCATCGTGCAGATGCCTGCGGGCATTCCGGTCGCGACCCTGGCCATCGGCAAGGCCGGCGCCATCAACGCCGCGCTGCTGTCGGCCAGCATCCTGGGCGCCAAGCATCCACAATTCCATGCAGTGCTGAAAAAATTCCGTGCTGAGCAGACAGACAGCGTTCTGGACAATCCAGACCCGCGCGACGCCTGAGGTTTTTCCATGAAGATCGGTGTAATCGGTGGCGGCCAACTGGGTCGCATGTTGGCGTTGGCGGGCACTCCGCTGGGCATGAATTTCGCGTTCCTTGACCCGGCGCCAGACGCTTGCGCTGCGGCCCTGGGCGAACATCTGCGTGCCGATTACGGCGATCAGGACCACCTGCGACAGCTGGCTGATGAAGTGGATCTGGTTACGTTCGAGTTCGAAAGCGTGCCGGCTGAAACCGTCGCCTTTCTTTCGCAGTTCGTGCCGGTCTATCCGAGCGCTGAAGCATTACGCATCGCCCGTGATCGCTGGTTCGAAAAGAGCATGTTCAAGGACTTGGGCATTCCGACGCCTGAGTTTGCGGACATCCAGTCCCAGGCGGATCTGGATTCAGCAGTGGCCAGTATCGGCCTGCCAGCAGTATTGAAAACCCGCACGCTGGGTTACGACGGCAAGGGTCAGAAAGTGCTGCGCACCCCGGCTGATGTCCAGGGAACCTTTGCTGAACTGGGCAGTGTTGCCTGCCTGCTGGAAGGTTTTGTGCCCTTTACCGGTGAAGTCTCGCTGATCGCGGTACGTGCCCGTGATGGCGAAACCCGCTTCTATCCGCTGGTACACAACACCCACGACAACGGCATTTTGCGCATCTCCATCGCCAGCACAGACCACCCGTTGCAGGCGCTGGCCGAAGATTACGCCGGGCGTGTCCTGAAGCAACTGAATTACGTTGGCGTGCTGGCCTTTGAGTTCTTTGAAGTCGATGGCGGTCTCAAAGCCAACGAAATTGCCCCTCGCGTCCATAACTCAGGGCACTGGACCACCGAAGGCGCCGAATGCAGCCAGTTTGAAAACCACCTTCGGGCGGTGGCCGGCTTGCCGCTGGGCTCAACGGCCAAAATAGGCGAGAGTGCGATGCTCAATTTCATCGGAGAAGTGCCGCCGGTGGATAAAGTCGTCGCCATCGGTGACTGTCATTTACATCATTACGGCAAGGCCTTCAAAGCCGGGCGCAAGGTCGGGCATGCGACCGTGCGCAGTGTGGATCGCAGTACGCTTGATCGCCAGGTGAAGCTTGTTGAAGCGCTGATAAAAGGCTGAACTCGTCAGTAACATCGGGCCTCCCGCAACGGGAGGTCCGGTAGTTTCAGGTTTTTCATGGCGATCCTTTACCCCGTTTCTCTCGTCAAATCGCACTGCAATGCCAATAGTGTGGAACCATTGCGGGCTGTAGGTTCTCAGATGGCAAGACACTAAGCGTCGTATCGGTACGCTGGTGTTTCCAATTCATACAGAGGGAAATGACATGGGTATCATCGGAACCATCTTCATTGGCTTGATCGTAGGCCTGCTGGCTCGGTTCCTTAAGCCGGGCGATGACAGCATGGGTTGGATCATGACCATTCTGTTGGGTATTGGCGGCTCTCTGGCAGCAACCTACGGCGGTCAGGCGTTGGGCATTTATCAGGCCGGCGAGGGTGCAGGTTTCCTCGGCGCGCTGGTTGGCGCAGTTGTGCTGCTGGTCCTGTACGGCTTGATCAGAAAGAACTGAGTTATTCGGTTGGCCCTCTGCGCACTCGGCGCGTAGAGCGCTAGAATGCCGGCCTGGTTTCATCCTCCTATTTGCCGAGCCTGTCCATGCGACGTCTTCTATTTATTTCCCTGCTGCTGATCTGCGGCGTGGCCCACGCTGAATTACCCGAAACCGACTGGCTCGAACTGATGCCGAAATCGGATCAAAAAGCCCTTGAGGCTATGCCCGAGATTGATCACAACTCGCCAGAAGCGCAGGGATCTTTCGACAGCAAGGGCGGTTTGAAACAGAGCAAAGGGTTGCCAGCCGTTATGTATTCGGCCAAGACCGTATCGGCGATGAACAACAAAGAAATTCGTCTGGGTGGCTATCCGGTTCCGCTGGAAACCGACGCCAAAGGCCGCAGCACGCTGTTTTTCCTCGTGCCTTATCCGGGCGCCTGCATTCATGTGCCGCCACCGCCGCCAAACCAATTGGTGCTGGTGCGCTACCCGAAAGGCCTGAAAATCGACGATATCTACACGCCGCTGTGGGTTGTTGGCACATTGAAGGTCGAGAAGGTCAGTAACGACCTGGCCGATGCGGCTTATGCGATGGAGGCCGCAAAGGTCAGGGTGGTGGTAGAGGCCGATCTGTAGCTGTGGCCGTCCTGGGGATTAGATTCACCCCGACCTCGGGAATGAATTCCCTCCTACAGGATGGCGGCCGGGAATGAATCTCCTCAGGGGCTCAGGACTCGGTCAGCGCCTCTGCCCATACACTCAGCGCCAACACATGCATCTCGTCCGGTGCAAGGGTAACGATGTCGTCGAGCACATTGGCGGTTTCGACGCACACCATGCCTTGCCAGCCGTCGGCGGCCATGTCGCTGAAGCTTTTGGTCTTCTCTGTCCAAGGGTTCCACAGCACGGCAGACTTCGAACCGCTGGTGCATATGTGAATCTTGCGCTGCCATTGGTGGTCGACAATGCTCAACATGTCCGGGGTGTCCATGTAGATACGATCGGTCTCGCCGACAAAGCGTAATTCACCGGACTGCTCACGCTCTTCCCAGTTTTCCAGGGTTTCGATGTAACGCAGGCCGTCGAGGCCTTTGATGCTGATTTCACGCACATCGCTGACCGCGAAGTAGCTATGCAGCGCCTGGCTGAAACTCACGGTTTCGCTGCCACCGTTGTAACTGACGAGGCTTACGTTCAGAGCCTCGTCCAAACGAATGCTCAGTTTGAGCGCCACGTTGTGTGGCCAGCCCGGTAAGTTGCCTTCGGCCAGCGGCTGGATGAACTCCACCAGCAGCGCGTCCCCATCTTCGCCAACCCCCAGCAATTCCCAATCTATGGCTCGCACTTCGCCGTGGGCTTTGGCCGGTTCTTCACTTTGGCGCATCGCCTGGACGCCTTGCGGGTTGCGTTCAAGATTGCCAAACCAAGGCCAGCAGACCGGCATGCCGCCGCGAATCGCTTTGCCGCGCTTGAATATGGCTTGCTCGTTGGACCAGATCAGCGGCGGTTGGCCTGCAACCTGGTAACTGACGATATGGGCGCCCTGCTGGGCAACAAGTAGCTCGGCTTCGCCATGGCGGATGCGCCAGCAGTTCAGTTCATCGAGGGTGACGGTTTCAACCTGGGGCGTTGGCATGGGTCGGTTCTCGCTCAAGGACGGTGACAGAAATAGACCGTACAAAAGTCGTCGAGTTTACCGTGAACCGGCGCCTGCATACCGTTTGCGGCAAATTACCGTCGCGCCGGGACCGAGCGGGTGCGACCGCTGCCGTCGATGGCGACAAACACGAATACCGCTTCAGTGACTTTGCGCCATTCGCTGGACAGCGGATCATCGCTCCACACTTCGACCATCATCTGGATGGAGCTGCGTCCGATTTCCAAGGCTTGTGTGTAGAAGGACAATTGCGCGCCAACGGCAACAGGCACCAGAAACGCCATGCGATCAATAGCGACCGTTGCAACACGCCCGCCCGCAACCTTGCTGGCCATCGCCGTGCCTGCCAGGTCCATCTGGGAAACCAGCCAGCCGCCGAAGATATCGCCGAAACCATTGGTTTCACGGGGCAATGCGGTGATCTGCAGGGCCAGGTCGCCTTGCGGAATTGGATCTTCTTGTTCGAGCTCGATCATGCAGAGGGTGCCTCTGACCCATAACGCTTAAGTCTTTGCCGCGGTGGATAGACGTCATTCAAACCCATGATGGGTTGAAGCGCCTGAAGGGAAACTCTGCGAAAGCGGCTGTCGAACAGTTGATTTCGCACAATACCCCGATACGTTTCCACACAGGATGTTGCCATTCACGGTCCGCGAGTATATCGGGCGACGCGCCATGCGACGACCGCTGGCTGTCGATTTAGACCACTTACGGCTTCTAGCTGTGTGCTTTTTGAAACAATTTGCTATCGTGCCGGACCCGATCAGGCGGCATGACTGCTTGTATCACGCAATTTTGGTGCCTATCTGTGCCTTTTGCCTGAGAGAATCGCTTCTGCACGCCATCCCGCCGCAGTCAGCATTGTTATCGCTTATCCATAAAAGAGATTTTCCCAGAGAAGAAGCCTTGCCATGTCCTCAGTGCCCACAAGTACCGCGCAGCCATCGCGGCCGCTGACCCGTAACGACTACAAGACCTTGTCGCTCTCAGCATTGGGCGGCGCGCTGGAGTTTTACGACTTCATCATTTTTGTGTTTTTCGCGACCGTGGTCGGCAAGTTGTTCTTCCCGCTGGACATGCCCGAATGGCTGCGCATGATGCAGACCTTCGGCATCTTTGCTGCCGGCTATCTGGCCAGGCCATTGGGCGGCATCATCATGGCGCACTTCGGTGACCTGCTGGGGCGCAAGAAAATGTTCACCTTGAGCATTTTCATGATGGCGGTTCCCACCCTGATCATGGGCTTGCTGCCGACTTACGCCCAGATCGGTATGTGGGCACCGATGCTGCTGCTCCTGATGCGGGTCATCCAGGGCGCGGCCATTGGCGGCGAAGTGCCAGGCGCTTGGGTGTTCGTCTCCGAACATGTGCCGGCGCGTCATATCGGCTATGCCTGCGGCACACTGACCTGTGGTCTTACGGCCGGCATCCTGCTGGGTTCGCTGGTGGCCACCTTCATCAACAGTGTCTACACCCCGGTTGAAGTCGCGGATTACGCGTGGCGTATCCCGTTCCTGCTGGGTGGCGTGTTTGGCCTGTTGTCGGTGTACCTGCGTCGCTGGCTGCACGAAACGCCGGTCTTCGCCGAGCTGCAACTGCGCAAGGCCCTGGCCGAAGAAGTGCCGCTCAAGGCGGTATTACGCGATCATCGTGGCGCGGTTGCCATCTCGATGCTACTGACCTGGCTGCTGTCGGCCGGCATCATCGTCGTCATCCTCATGACCCCGACCATTCTGCAAAGCGCCACCTTCGGCTTTTCAGCGGCCGTTGCGTTGAAGGCCAACAGCCTGGCGATTGTCTTCCTGAGCCTGGGCTGCGTGGGAGCCGGTGCGCTGGCTGACCGTTTCGGTGCAGGCTGGGTATTTTTGCTGGGCAGTCTGGGTCTGTTGGTCAGTTCGTGGACGCTTTATCACAGCCTTGGCGCGCATCCTGACTGGCTATTCCCGCTGTATGCGGTGACTGGCCTGTTCGTCGGCACCATCGGCGCGGTGCCTTACGTCATGGTGAAGGCATTCCCGGCTGTGGTGCGTTTCTCCGGTCTGTCGTTTTCCTACAATTTGTCCTACGCGATCTTCGGTGGCCTGACACCCATGGTCGTGACCTTCATGCTCAAGTCCAGCCCGATGGCACCCGCGTGGTACGTGGCGATTCTCTGCGCCATGGGGATGGGGATTGGTGTTTACCTGTTGTCCAAAAAACGCTGATTGGCCTAGCGAAGGCGCGTTGTGACATTCCTGGCTGCCTATAAAGGCCGCTACTCCTGAAACGAGTGGCGGCCTTTCATCTTATTGTCACAATCAATTCATAAAGTCGTCACGCCTCCCGCCAATACTGGCGGCAACGGATTTTTGACCCACCTCGCTCGGAGCAAGGTATGAAACTCAAGCGTTTGATGACAGCACTGACCTTCGTAGCCGCTGGCGTGGCGACTGCCCATTCCTTTGCCGCCGTTGATCCTGCGATCAAGCCTTACGTGAAGACCTCGGGCGTGTCGGGCAATCTGTCCAGCGTGGGTTCCGATACGCTGGCGAACCTCATGACCTTGTGGGCTGAGGCCTATAAAAAAGAATACCCGAGCGTGAACATTCAAATTCAGGCGGCGGGTTCTTCTACCGCGCCGCCGGCCTTGACTGAAGGCACCGCCAACCTTGGGCCGATGAGCCGCAAGATGAAGGACGGCGAGTTGTCCGCCTTCGAACAAAAGCACGGTTACAAACCTACAGCGATCCCGGTTGCGGTGGATGCGCTGGCGGTTTTCGTCCATAAGGACAATCCGATCAAGGGCCTGACCATGCAGCAGGTGGACGCGATTTTCTCCGTCACCCGCCTGTGCGGTGCCAAAGCGGATGCCAAAACCTGGGCTGACGTGGGTGTTACCGGCGATCTGGCCGGCAAGCCAATTCAATTGTTCGGTCGCAATTCGGTTTCCGGCACTTATGGCTACTTCAAGGAAGAAGCCCTTTGCAAAGGCGACTTCAAGGCTAACGTCAACGAGCAACCGGGTTCGGCTTCAGTGGTCAGTTCCATTAGCAGTTCGTTGAACGGCATCGGTTATTCGGGCATTGGCTATAAAACCTCCAGCGTGCGCACGGTGCCACTGGCGAAAAAGGAAGGCGCCGAATTCGTTGAAGATAACGAAGCCAACGCACTCAACGGGACTTACCCGCTGGCGCGCTTCCTCTATGTCTATGTCAACAAGGCACCAAACAAGCCCTTGGCCCCGTTGGAAGCCGAATTCGTGAAGCTGGTTCTTTCCCGCCAGGGTCAGGAAGTAGTCATGAAAGACGGCTACATTCCGCTGCCATCGAAGGTCGTGACCAAGGCATTGGCAGATCTGGGCTTGCAGGAAGGTGCTGTCGCGGCGAAATAATCGCGATCCGGGCGAGGCTTGCTTGAATCAGGCCTCGCCAATAACTGTACAGTCCGCTGCCAGGAACGTGGGTGGCGGGCTTTTTTGCGTCACCTCGCTGTAATGTTTTTGTCATACAGGACCGCTAGGGTGTCCGCATGAATGATTTGGCCAAGCCTTCAATGAATCAGAATTCCCCCGCCAAGCGCATTGATTTCAATACGCCGCAGCTACAGCGCAAGCGCCGCGTTCGTGCATTCAAGGATCGGTTGACCCGTTGGTACGTGGCCATCGGTGGCCTTGCCGTGCTCGCGGCCATTACGCTGATTTTCTTCTATCTGGCCTATGTCGTTGCCCCCCTGTTCCAGGGTGCGAGCCTGACCCAGGAAGACCCGATCAAACCGGCGTGGCTGAACGATGCCGGCAAACCCCTGATGTTGTCCGTAGAAGAGCAGAATCAGGTCGGGATGCGGATTTCCGACAAAGGCGAAGCGGTGTTTTTCAGTATTGAGGATGGCGCAGAACTCAAACGCGTCAGCCTGCCGTTGCCTGAAGGCGTCAGTGTTGCGTCGATTGGTGAAGACCAACCCGGCACGCCCCTGATTACCTTGGGTCTGTCCAACGGCCAGGTGTTGGTATTCCGACACAACTATCCGGTCACCTATCCCAACAACAAGAAAACCGTTTCCCCCACTATCACTTGGCCCTATGGCGAAGCGCCCCTGGTGCTGGATGAACAAGGCCGCGCCCTGGAGCACGTCAGCCTCAATGCCAATGGCGAAAGCTTGTTGATCGCTGGTTCCACTGGCTCACAGTTGCATGTGCTGTCCCTCGAACAGAAAGAAAACCTGATGACCGGTGAGGTCAGCAGCGAGCTAGGCCGTATCGAATTGCCGCAGATGTCGGCCACGGTCAAAGCCATCTATATCGATCCGCGCCAGCAATGGCTGTATGTGATCAACGGTCGTGCCCAGGCGGATGTGTTCAGTCTGCGGGACCGCACCCTCAATGGCCGGTACAAATTGCTTGAAGACGGCAGCGCCGACATCACTGCCAGCACGCAACTGGTGGGGGGCATTTCGCTGATTATCGGTAACTCCAAAGGCGGCATGGCCCAGTGGTTCATGGCGCGAGATGTGGACGGCGAACAACGCTTGATGCATATCCGCGATTTCCAGATGGGCACCACACCCATTATAAAAATCACCGCTGAGCAGCGCCGAAAGGGGTTCATTGCGCTGGATGCGTCCGGCAAGCTCGGCGTATTCCACAGCACTGCCCATCGCACGTTGCTGGTGGATCAGGTGGCCGACGGTGCCGGAATTTTCGCCATGTCGCCTCGGGCTGACCGCATTGTGGTCGAGCAGGGCGGGGCGTTGCTGCCCATGGTTCTGAAGAATCCGCACCCGGAAGTCTCATGGAGTTCACTGTGGGGCAAGGTTTGGTACGAGAACTACGACGAACCCAAATACGTGTGGCAGTCGACGGCGTCCAACAGCGACTTCGAGCCCAAGCTCAGCCTTGCGCCGCTGACCTACGGCACCCTGAAAGCCGCGTTCTACGCGATGCTGCTGGCCGCACCGCTGGCCATTGCCGCCGCCATCTATACCGCCTATTTCATGGCACCTGGCATGCGTCGCAAGGTCAAGCCAGTGATCGAATTGATGGAAGCGATGCCCACGGTGATTCTGGGCTTCTTTGCCGGGCTTTTTCTGGCGCCCTATCTGGAAGGTCATCTGCCGGGGATATTCAGCCTGTTGCTGTTCACGCCTATTGGTATTTTGCTTGCCGGTTTCGCCTGGAGCCGCTTGCCTGATTCGATTCGCCTGCGGGTTCCCGATGGTTGGGAAAGCGCGATCCTGTTGCCCGTCGTGCTGTTGATTGGCTGGGCGTCGCTGGGGATGAGCCCGCACCTGGAAAACTGGTTCTTCGGCGGCGACATGCGCATGTGGATTTCCAACGATTTGGGCATCACCTACGATCAGCGCAATGCGCTGGTGGTCGGTATCGCCATGGGCTTCGCGGTTATCCCCAATATCTACTCGATTGCCGAGGACGCGGTATTCAGCGTGCCTCGTGGCCTGACGCTGGGCTCGTTGGCCTTGGGCGCAACGCCGTGGCAAACCCTGACCCGCGTAGTGATCCTCACCGCCAGCCCGGGGATATTCTCGGCGCTGATGATCGGCATGGGCCGCGCCGTGGGCGAGACCATGATTGTGCTGATGGCCACCGGCAACACGCCGATCATGGACATGAACCTGTTTGAAGGCATGCGCACCCTGGCGGCGAACGTCGCGGTGGAAATGCCCGAGTCAGAAGTGGGAGGCAGTCATTACCGAGTGTTGTTCCTCGCAGCCCTGGTGCTGTTGACGTTCACCTTTGTAATGAACACCTTGGCAGAGCTGATTCGTCAGCGTCTGCGCAAGCAATACTCGTCTCTCTAAGGAAGGTAGAAGTTCGTGAAAAAGAACTCCCTCAAGAGCTGGTTCAAAAGCGGCGCTCCCGGCGTCTGGATGAGTGCGGGCGCTGTAACCATTGCGGTAATCATGACCATAGGCCTGCTGGCCGTCATCGCCGTGCGCGGCCTTGGGCATTTCTGGCCGGCTGACCTGACCTATGCGCAGTACGACATCCCCAATCAGCCCAAGCATGTCCTGGTCGGTGAAGTGGTCGAACAGGAACAAGTGCCACGGGCGCGCTTGAAAGCTTCAGGCTTGCCGGTGCCCGATGCCGGTCCGGAATTCATGACCCGCGAGCTGTTCAAGGTTGGCAACCGCGATCTTAATCCCAGTGATTTCACCTGGGTCCTTGGCGAATGGCTGACCGAGCAAAGTAATCCGCCGGAACTGATGACGCTGGAACGCCGCGAGTGGGGCAACTTCTACGGCTACCTGGTCAACGTGAAGGAAGGCGGCAAGGTCGTCGCTGAAGGCGAAGCAGCCTGGCCAACCTTGCAGGATCGCATTCAGCGCATCAGTGGGCTGGCTCGCGAACTGTACAGCCTGGAAAAGAAAGACATTGGTGCCATCAACCACGGCATCGAGCGTTTGCGCCTAAAAGCTCGCAAGCTGGAACTCGAAGGCAGTCTCGACGCCGCGGCACAGGCGGATATGGCCAGCGAACGGGCTGAGCTGGACAGTCGCTATAAAGCAATTGAAGCCCGCCTCAACACCCTGCACATGGACTTCGACCGCGACAGCCTGACCGCCCGTGATGCCAATGGCCAGGAAATCGAAATCAGCTTGGGCAAAGTGGTACATGCGTATCAGCCCAACGCCATGGGCACCTTTACCAAGCTGGGCTTCTACTTCAAGAAGCTATGGGAATTCCTCAGCGAAGACCCTCGGGAAGCCAACACCGAAGGCGGTATTTTCCCAGCCATTTTCGGCACCGTGATGATGACGTTGATCATGGCCGTGATCGTTACCCCGTTCGGCGTATTAGCGGCGGTTTATCTACGCGAATATGCGCGGCAAGGTCCGGTAACACGCCTGATCAGGATCGCCGTGAACAATCTGGCCGGGGTGCCGGCCATTGTTTACGGCGTGTTTGGCCTGGGTTTCTTCGTTTATGTGCTGGGCGGTTCACTGGATCGATTGTTCTTCCCCGAAGCCTTGCCTGCACCCACATTCGGTACGCCGGGCCTGCTCTGGGCTTCCCTGACGCTGGCACTGCTGGCCGTGCCGGTGGTGATCGTTGCTACCGAAGAAGGGCTGGCACGTATCCCGCGCACGTTGCGTGAAGGCTCGCTGGCACTGGGCGCGACCAAGGCTGAAACCCTGTGGAAGATCGTATTGCCCATGGCCAGCCCGGCCATGATGACCGGCCTGATTCTCGCCGTGGCCCGCGCTGCCGGTGAGGTGGCGCCGCTGATGCTGGTGGGCGTGGTGAAACTGGCGCCGTCGCTGCCGGTGGATGGTAACTATCCTTACCTGCATCTGGATCAGAAGATCATGCACCTGGGCTTTCATATTTACGACGTGGGCTTCCAGAGCCCGAACGTCGAGGCTGCACGGCCCTTGGTCTATGCCACGGCCTTGCTGCTGGTCCTGGTGATTGCCTTGCTCAACCTGTCGGCGGTGGCGATTCGTAACCATCTGCGGGAAAAATACAAAGCGCTGGATAGCTGATTTGCAACCCCACCGCTCCCTCACCGAAGGAGAGCGGTTCGAAGAACAGAATGCTTAGCGCAGGGAGTCATTCATGCAGCACGACAACCCGACCCACGGCGTCAACATGACGACTTTGGGTCGCAAGAGACAAAGCCTGCACCTGGCCGACGAGACCGTAGCCATCGAAGTGCCGGGGCTGAATCTGTTTTACGACGAAAAACAGGCATTGTTTGACATCAGTTTGAACATACCCAAGCAACGGGTGACGTCTTTTATCGGGCCGTCCGGTTGTGGCAAATCAACGCTGCTGCGCACGTTCAACCGCATGAATGATCTGGTGGATGGCTGCCGCGTGGATGGGGCGATCAACCTGTGGGGCCATGACATTTATCGCAAGGGCGAAGACGTTGCCGAACTGCGTCGCCGCGTCGGCATGGTGTTTCAGAAGCCCAACCCGTTTCCCAAGACCATCTATGAAAACGTGGTCTACGGTTTGCGAATCCAGGGCATCAACAAGAAACGCGTGCTCGATGAGGCCGTGGAATGGGCGCTCAAGGGCGCTGCGCTGTGGGACGAGGTCAAGGATCGCCTGCACGAGTCCGCACTGGGCTTGTCCGGCGGTCAGCAGCAACGTCTGGTTATCGCCCGCACCATCGCGGTGGAGCCTGAAGTCTTGCTGCTGGACGAACCCTGTTCGGCCCTTGATCCGATTTCGACGCTGAAAGTCGAAGAGCTGATCTACGAACTGAAATCCAAATACACCATTGTGATCGTTACCCACAACATGCAGCAGGCGGCGCGGGTCTCGGATTACACCGCATTCATGTACATGGGCAAACTGGTCGAGTTCGGTGACACAGACACACTGTTCACC
>DASVUK010000099.1:0-37028 GCA_036387095.1 Pseudomonas sp. | reverse complement strand
AAGCTCCACGTTGTTCACCTCTAAAACGCCAGAATACCGCCCACAAACGAGGACGGGTCTTAATAGGTTTTACTGCCAAGCAGAGCATGAGCGACGGTGGTCGCCGACTACGTCAGCACTGACTGAGCAAGTATTGGGATGGCCCCAGAGTGTTGCGGGGTTTTCCCACCCAGCGCGAGGTAACGCGTTGCGGGTGTAACAGGTCGGCGCGGGTGTGCGCCTCATGATCTACCGAGATGGCCTGCTTCTGGCAGTCCTTCCACAGCGAACTTTGGATTGTTGTGATTCGACCCTCTCAAGTCAAGCAATCCGTAAGCTTTCTTCGCACTAACCGCATGAAAAACCACCGAATGGGACCATACAAGGGTGCTTGTGATAGGTTGCGCTGTGAACAACACATCAAGGAAGCAGTATGCGGCACATGATTTCCCTGGCCCTTCTCGCCCTGGCGATAACCAGCACCAGCCAGGCTGCGCAGATCTATAAATGGGTCGACGCCCAGGGCGTCACTCACTTCGACGCTCGCCCTCCGGCGGGACAAGCGGCGCAAGAAATAAACACAGCCAAACCGCCTCCCGCCCCAGTCTCCAATGCGCCAACGGAGGACCTTGATGGCCAGACCCAACAGCGCGCCATAGACGCAAAGGTCAGAAAACAGGTCGCAGCTGAAGAGGCCAGGCGCAAAGAGAACTGCACCGCACTGCGCACCAACCTCTCCCAGTTGCAAATCAATCCCCGCGTGCGGGAAGAGGTCGAGGGTGGATTAAAGCGGCTGTCGGAGGATGAGCGTCAGGCCCGCATTCTTGAAACGCAAAAAGCGATCGGGGACTTCTGCCAATAAGCGGCCGCTATCCATCAGGTGAATTCGGTAATCAGCCGATCGAAATGCGCCAGCAGCTGTTGCAGAAAGCGGGTTTCTTTCTGTCGGGAGGCGTAAACCATCTCGGCCATTTCGAGAATTCCGGACGCATTGGGCAGCGGCAGGTTTTGCTCAAGAATGATCTTCATGCGCGGCAGGAAGATCCACTGCAACCACTGCTCGAACTCCAGCGTATCGACGCAGAACGGCTCGACACTGGAAAGTGCCTGCTCGCTGGGTGGTGAAGTACTCCACCAGCCCAGCGTCCTCAATTCACGCTCGATCAGCAGCAAATGCTCCGCCACTTCAGGGAAGCGTTTATCCATCATGCGCCGACCTTGGCTTTCTGGCGGGCCAAGGCAGCGCCTGCTGCATCACCCTGCTTTTCGCGGGCCTGGGCGATGATGTCCCAAAGGCTGGCTTGCAGGCTGGGACGACCATTGGCATAGGTCAGGCCGCGACGGGCAAGCTGTTCCGCCTGAGCAGCATCGCCCTGGGCCAGTCTCACTTGTGCAAGGCGATAAATGACCTGTGGCTCGCGAGGTGCAACACGCTGCGCTCGCTCCAGACTCGAAGACGCGCCATTCAAGTCGCCACCGTTCTGTTGTTGCTGCGCGGTAGTCAGCAGTGCCAGTACCGGGCCATCGAGCTGTTCATCGGCAGAAAGCCCTCCACCGGAGGATGGAATACCGCTCGGTGCGGACGCCGCAGGCATGTTGTAGCTGGTATTGCTGGCCGGCGCGGTATTGATCGGCGGTTGAATCACTGGCGACGTATCGATCGGCGGGCTGGTACTGATGGGCGCCTGGTCAACCGGAGCGGCATAGGTCCCGATGGGCGCGGAACTGCCAGTACCGCCACCTGGAATCATGACGACCACGCCGGAATCCTGCGGAACGGCCTGAGCCTGAGCCTGAGGGACATTTGGCCGATAAGCGCCATTACGCGACGCCGCAACCCGTTCGCTGTTGGAAACTTTCGAGCTGGCATCGACGACTGGAATCGAGCCACGCTCCACACTGGCACAACCATTGAGCAAAGCCAGAGCTGTTAACGCTGGTATCCACCACTTGTTCACTTGACGTCCTCTTCGCTTAATTCAACCAGCCCTTGACCCAATCCATCACTGAATCGGCAGGGGCCGTAGTCCCGCCACAGGCCGGGCCAGGTGCGGGTTCGCTGCCGCGAATATACGGCATCTGGACGGCGTTCGGGCAGCTTGCATCCGTCCCTTGACCGGTACCGGCATCGACCCACGCCTGAATCACGTTTTCCGGCAACGCCATGTCCAAAGGCAATGGATCAGCCTTGCGCATGAAGCTGGTCCACACCTGCAATGGCCCGGTAGCCCCGGTAAATGGCGTCTTGCCGTTGTCATCGCGTCCCATCCAGACCACCGCCAGCAAATCCTGGCTGAAGCCGGCGAACCAGCTGTCACGTGAGTCGTTGGTCGTGCCGGACTTGCCCGCCAGATTGAGCGTACTCGGTAATACGTTATAGACGGACTTGCCCGTCCCTTCGCGCATCACCCGCTGCATGGCGTTTTGCAGCAGATAAATGGAGCCCGGATCGAAGCGCTGTTGAATCTGGAAGGGATAGCGCTTGAGCGGCTCGCCCTCGGCGGTCAGGACACTGCGAATCGAGCGCATGGGCGTATTGAACCCGCCATTGGCTATCGTCTGGTACATGTTCGCAACCTGCATCGGGCTCAATGCACCGGCGCCCAGCAACATGGACGGATAGGTCGGCCAGTCAACCTGTACGCCAAGCTTACCCAGCGTCTTGAAGACATTCGGCACGCCCACTTCAAGGCCGATCTTGGCGCTGGACAGGTTGTAAGAATGCGCCAGCCCTTGATACAGGAAGATATTGCCGTGGGCTTTGTGATCGTAGTTCTGCGGTTTCCAGATCTGACCATCCGCGCCTTTGACCTGGAATGGCTCATCGGCTACCCAACTGGTTAACGTGTACTTGCTCGGCTGTTCCAGCGCGGTGAGGTAGATGACAGGTTTGACCAAAGAGCCAATCTGGCGCACAGCATCGATGGCGCGGTTGAAACCGGCATAACCTGGCTGACGACTGCCGATCAAAGCCTGAACTTCGCCGGTTTCCGGATTGGTCACGACCATGGCCGCTTCCATCTCCTCCACGCCCTTGCGTCCGCTCAGCTTCTTGAACGTTTCGGTCATAGCAGCTTCGGATTTCATTTGCAGGATTGGATCGAAGCTGGTGAAGATCCGCAGACCTTCCTCAGTCAAGTCTTCGTCGCGATAGTCTTCGCGCAACTGCCGCTTGACCAGATCCAGGAACACCGGGAATGAGCTGTCTGCCAGACTTCCGGTCTTGGTGACACCCAGCGGCATCTTCTTCGCGGCGGCAACCACTTCGGCTGTAGCGACGCCCTGCTGTTCAAGAAGATCCAGGACCAGATTGCGGCGCTCCAGCGCCCGTTCAGGATTGCGGCGCGGGTTGTAATAGGACGGTCCTTTGACCAGCCCGACCAGCAGCGCAACCTGGTGCAGCTTGAGTTCGGAAAGTGGCTGACTGAAAAAGTACTGACTGGCCAGACCGAAACCGTGCACAGCGCGCTGGCCGTCCTGCCCGACGAACACCTCATTGAGGTAAGCCTCAAGAATTTCCTGCTTGCTGTAATGAATCTCCAGCAACACCGCCATCATGGCTTCGGTCAGTTTGCGCGTGAGACTGCGCTCGTTGGTCAGGTAAAAGTTTTTCACCAACTGTTGCGTCAGCGTACTGCCGCCCTGGCGCATCTGCCCGGCGGAGGCATTGACCCAGAAAGCTCGTGCAATGGACTTGGGCGACACCCCAAAGTGGTGATAGAAGTCGCGGTCTTCAACGGTGACCAACGTATCGAGCAGGTACGGCGGCGCCTGATCCAGCTTGATCAGGATCCGGTCCTCAAGGTTTTTCGGATACAGGCCGCCAATCATAAGTGGCTCAAGGCGGGCGACCGCCAGCTTTGCACCATTGCCGGAACTCAGATCGGCAACATAGTCACCCGAGAACCGCACACGAACCTGCTGCGCAGGGTCCGCGCCCTCGTAAAATTGAAAGCCGCGGGTGTTGAGTTCAACCGTATTACCATTGACCGCGGCCGCTCCCGGGCCGTTGGCGACGCTTTCGCGACGATAGCCCAACGCATCCAGTTCAATGAGGAAATCGTCCTTGGTGAGCTTTTGACCGACAAAGAGCTCCAGCGGTCGCGCATAGACCTTGGCTGGAATGGTCCAGCGCTTGCCGGAAAATTTCTCCTGAACGATGGCATCGAGATAGACAGCAAAGCCGCCCAGCACGACAAGGCCGACGAGGCTAAGCTTCAAGGCCCAGCCCAGCCAGATACGAGATCGGCCAGGGGCAGGTTTTTTTGGGGTGCGGGAAGAGCGAGTACGAGTCATGGCGGCGGATTATACGCACTTTGCAAGCGTTCGAAAGGCGGCCTTGCCGGCGGTTTGCAGGCTTGCGCCAAGCGGCCATAATGGCCGCCTTGAGCCATCCACCGAATTATCACTTCTGAAGGATCGTCCGTGAGCCAGTCACTCATTGCAGCCCTACAAAACCCTGCCCTTTTCCCACACGCGGTTGAGAGTTTCCAACTTATCGAGACGCATATTTCGTGGGTCCTGCTGACCGGCACCTACGTCTATAAATTCAAGAAGCCCGTCAATTTCGGTTTCCTCGACTTCACTACCCTGGCGGCGCGCCAGCACTTCTGCCAGGAAGAACTGCGCCTCAATCAGCGCCTGACCGATGATCTGTATCTGGAAGTCATCCCGATCACTGGCACGCAAGACGCCCCGCAACTGGGCGGCGAAGGCGAAGTCATTGAGTATGCGCTGAAGATGCGCCAGTTCCCGCAAAGCGGTCTCTTCAGCACCTTGCAGGCCAACGGCGAACTGACCACTGCGCACATTGATGAGATGGCGCGTCAGATTGCCAGATTTCATCTCAGCGCTCCCGTCGTCCCGGCTGATAACGAACTGGGTTCGCCCGACAGCGTAATGGCGCCGGTCCTGCAAAACTTTGAGCAGATTCGCCCGCTAATTAGCGAAAAGGCCGACCTGCTTCAGTTAGATGCCCTACAAGCCTGGGCAGAGTCGAGCTTCAGTCGTCTCAAATCGCTGCTGGGCCAGCGCAAGGCCGAAGGATTCATTCGCGAATGCCATGGTGATATTCACCTGGGCAATATCACGTTGATCGACAACAAGGTCGTCATCTTCGACTGCATCGAGTTCAACGAGCCCTTTCGCATGACCGACGTCTATGCCGACATCGGCTTCCTGGCCATGGATCTGGAAGATCGCGGCCTGAAGTCCCTCTCGCGACGCCTCATCAGTCAATACCTGGAACTGACCGGCGACTATCAAGGCCTGGAACTGCTGAACTTCTACAAAGCGTACCGCGCGCTTGTACGTGCCAAGGTTGCACTGTTCAGCCTTCCGGCGGATGCCGATCCTGTACAACGCGGCGCCACGCTTCGTCAGTATCGCAACTATGCGAATCTGGCCGAGAGCTATAGCGCCATCCCATCCCGTTTTCTAGCGATCACCCATGGCGTGTCGGCCGTGGGTAAAAGCCATGTGGCCATGCGCCTGGTCGAATCACTGGGCGCCGTGCGCCTGCGCTCCGATGTCGAGCGCAAACGTCTTTTCGCAAGCAGCGCAGCAGGCGCCGAGCTTTATGGCGCGCAGGCGAGTACCGCCACTTATGAAAGCCTTCACAAGCTCGCTGGAGTAATCCTTCGTGCCGGCTTCCCGGCGATCATCGACGCGACGTACCTCAAAAAAACCCAGCGCGAAGCGGCAGCCGAGACTGCCCACGCCACAGGGGTGCCTTTTCTGATCCTGGACTGTGAGGCGCCGCAGGCAGTGATTGCAGGCTGGCTAGCACAGCGTCAGGCGCAGAATGTCGATCCGTCGGACGCAACTCTTGAAGTGATAGAGGCACAGCAGGCCAGTCGCGAGCCATTGAGCAAAGAAGAAATACTGCACAGCAAGCACGTGCAGACCAACCAAAGCTCGGATCTGGACAGCCTGATCGAAAACATCCGTCAGCGCCTTCCGGGCCTCTGAGACATTGTTCGAGCCGTTGAGCGATTAGCGCTTCACGGCTCGAAAATAGTGGCTATATACTGGCGCCACGATTCCAACGCAACACAGGGAGAGGCGCGATGAGTCAACCGAAAATACTGGATTCGTTCTTGTACACGCTGTTGCGCAAAGACGATATTGCCGGATTCAACCTGCAAAAGCCCCGATCTGGCACTGTCGATCTGGCTGGCGGTGATTTCCGCGGCCTCGATCTGCGCAATCTCGACACCACCGGCATCGACTTTACTGATGCCTATTTCAGGTCTGCTGATTTGCGCGGTCTTGATTTGCGCAACACGCCCATGGAAGGCGCCAGCATTGCTCACGCGCAGATATCAGGTGCGTATTTCCCTGCAGAGTTATCAGCTGACGAAATTCTGATGTCCGTGAACTTCGGCACCCGCATGCGCTATCGGCCTAGTTAAAGCGCCAACCATACGCAACCTGCGGCGGGCGCAACCCATGCCGCAGTCTTGGTCATCCCGGCTTTGCCATCCATCGCCCCGTTATTCATAGGCCCTCCCCATCCCAGCAGCTTCCAAGTCGCGAACTACACTGACTGAAGGTTCGTCTGCGTTTTACGGACCATCGGAGCTCGGCATCGCATGGAGGCATGATGAACGATGAACTGCAACACCTCAAAAACCTCGGCAAAACCTCATCACAGTGGCTGCATGCTGTCGGCATCCACAGCGCATCGGATCTACGGCGAATGGGTTCGGTTGGTGCTTATCAGGCCGTTCGAAAACGAGGGTTTCGGGCGACTAAGGTCCTGCTGTATGCCATTGAAGCAGCACTTCTGGATATTCATTGGAACGATCTGCCCGTTGATCGCAAAGACGCCCTGAACCACCAGCTGAACGGGGCGACCTCGCAAGTGGAGCATTGATAGGCAGACGGCATTCCAAAATAAAGCGTTGACATGCAAATGAGAATCGCTATGATTATCACAACCGGTCGCGAGACTGGCCGATATCTGACAGACCTTGGTTCGGACTCTCAGATTATCTCCTCATCAGGCTAATCACGGTTTTTGACCCGGCTCTTTGCCGGGTCTTTTTTTGCCTGCGATACAGGTTATGCATCAATAGCTGTTTCCAAACGGTCCCGGCGCCAGCACCCCCAGATGAATCAGCAGATCATCCAGCAGGCTGGACGCGCCGAGACGCACGCGCTCCGCAGTGATCCAGTGCGGACCAAAGCGCGCTTGAGTCATCTCCAGAAACACCTTGGCATCCTGAAAGGTACGGATGCCCCCCGCAAACTTCACACCCACCTGCCCTCCAACTTCAGCGATGCTTTCAAGCAGGATTCGGGCGGCCTGGGGTGTCGCGCTGACGACCACTTTGCCCGTGCTGGTCTTGATGAAATCTGCACCCGACACAATAGCGCCGCGGCTGGCATTGAGAATGGTCTGAGGATCACGCAGATCTCCGGTTTCCAGCGTCACGGTCAGCCTGGTTCGCGGCCCGCAGGCACTGCGACACGCCGCCACCAGGTCCATTGCGGTCTGTTGATCGCCACAAAGCTGGGCGCGAAATGGATAGACCACGTCGATTTCATCAGCTCCTGCCATGACAGCAGCCCGCGTTTCGGAAGCCGCGGACTCTATATTCGCCGATCCGTAGGGGTAGTTAACCGCTGCCACCACGCGCACATCCGATGTGCGCAATCGATCCAGCGTCGTTCGCGCCAGCAGCACAAACCGCGGATATACACAGACTGCGGCTACCGGCCCCAATGGCGTCAACGCCCGCTGACACATGCCGATGATTCTCTGCTCCGTGTCATGCGCACTGAGCGCCATAAGATCCAACAAGCCGATAGCCTGTCGTGCCAGTTGCTCATCATCAGCATTTTTATCTCTGACCATGTCTCGCCTCGAATCCTTTGCATGTTCAAGGTCAAGACGATATAGGAGACCTACGCCCACAAACGGGGCGCAACGCCTTCAAGGAACTGGACTACGCAACAAGAAGAAATTTCCGAACAAGCGCAAGTGCTAGTGCTAGTGCGGCTCAGTTTGCAGCCGAGGGCTTACGCATTTGCGCGCAATAATCCTGATCTGGCGTAGCCGCGGTATACCACACGTAATCCGCACTGGCAGACTCCACCAACGCGCCGACTTCAGCCAGAATCAGTACCACTGGCGCTTCTTCCACGCCAAGATCAGCCATATGCAGCGGTACGCCAACGTCTTTGCGCACATGCCAGTTTCCGGCAAACAGTAGCGCTGGAGCAGGCGCAGCCATCAGCCGCTCGGCCATCCTTCGATCACGCATCTGCTGGATGGCGACCATTGCAGGGAGTTGATCCTCGGGCAATAGACCACAATGGGACGCCCGCACCTGATCCAGCAGCTTTTCGCGTACACCAGGGGCTGCCGACAAATTGCCATCCTGCACTGGCGGCTGCTTGTAGACCGACATGACCTCGGCAGTGTCCAGGTTGGCGGAAAGCAGCGGATAAGGCTGAGCGATGGCGTAGCGCACGATCGGCCCGTATTGCGCCCAGTCCCAGCCCTTTTGCCAGTGCAGGGCAGCGGTTAAATCCTGCGGGTAATCAGCGCGGGCAATGGCAGCGCGAGTCGCATCGACTGATGCCTGCTGGTCCGGATTGATCATTTCGAGAAGCAGGCTGCCCTGCGGGCGACGATCTGCCAATACATGTAGCAGCCAAAGTTGCAATGCGTGGTGATCGGGATTGTCATGCTGCTCCCCAACCAGCACACGCGAGGCTTTGGAGAGCCGCTCGACAAGCTGCTGCGGCGTCACTTCCTGCCCGCTCTTGATCTCATGAATCATGCCTAAACCCAAATCCTCACGCCCTGGCGGGCTCTGCGAAAGGGGTATATTCGGCAACGGAGGTGGCCCTTGGCAAGCACTCAACGACAGCAATGCCAGTATCGCAAACAGACAACGCATCATTTTTACCCCTGAGTCTCTGGAGATTCTGGCTTCTACGTCGCTAGAACTGCCGAAACGGGTCACCGATACAATTAGTAATGATTATTCCGCCAAAGCTCAAGGAGCCTTACCCTGAAACTACTTTGCGCAAGTAACGCTATTGCAGAAGGACAAAGCCGCGGCCTGGTATTCGACGATCGCAAATTAGTAGCGATCCGTCGTAATGGGCAGGTCTACGTTTACCAGAATCGTTGCCCACATCGCGGCGTGGCGCTGGAATGGCATGAAGACAAGTTCCTGGACTCCAGCGCCAGCCTGATTCAATGCGCATCCCACGGCGCACTGTTTCTCATCGAAAGTGGCGAGTGCGTGGCCGGACCTTGCGAAGGGCAATCATTGACGACGATTGCCTGTCACGAGGATCAGGAGGGAATCTGGATACTGTCCAGCGACAACGCCTGAACGGGCTCGATTGCCCACTGCAACTGCAATCGCCGGTCGATGAATATTTCTTCGGACGTCAGCTGTACGCCATAGGCCAGCACTTGCACGCCCGCCGCGACCGCTTCGCGTAATGCAGCAGCATAGACCGGGTCGATTTCTTGCGCAGGCCTTACCGCCTCGATCCCGGTCAGGTTGACGCAATACAGCAGCACGGCGCGCACGCCATCACGCGCAAGGCTTGCCAATTCACGCAAATGACGAGCGCCACGCTGGGTCACTGCGTCCGGAAAGGCTGCGACCGGCGAACCATCGAAGCCCAGCGTCACGCTCTTGACCTCCACAAACGCCGGTCCGCCGACATAATCCAGACGGAAATCCACCCGACTGTTTTCCTGACCATAAGCCACTTCACGCTTGAGCCCGGTAAAACCGTTGAGTTCGCTTATCACACCCGCCAAAAGCGCTTCTTCGACCAGTTTGTTGGCCCGTCCGGTATTGATACATGCCAGACGACCCTGGGGGGTTTCGCTGATTTCCCACGTCCCAGGGAGCTTGCGCTTGGGATCGCTGGAACGACTGAACCAGACTCGGCCACCGGGCATCATGCAATTGAACATCGAGCCGGTATTGGGACAGTGAATGGTCAGCCGCTCACCGCTGGCCGTTTCGATATCAGCCAGGAAGCGCTTGTAACGCACCACCAGCAGACCTTGTTCGAGTTCTGGAGAAAAGCGCATCAGCCCTGCCAGCTCCGCAGGCCGCGAGCGATTCGCTCAACGGCCTCCTGGAGACGTGGCAGGCTCTGGGTGTAGGCGAAGCGCACGTGATGACCGGCTTGAAAGCGACCGAAATCCAGGCCAGGGGTGATCGCGACGTGCTCGGTTTCCAGAAAGTGTCGGCAAAACGCAAAGGCATCGCCACCGAACGTGCTGATATCGGCATAGAGGTAAAACGCCCCTTCCGGCTCGACCGCGATCTTGAACCCCAGCTCACGCAGCGCTGGCAACAGAAAGTCCCGACGAAGGCCGAACTCAGTTCGCCGCTGCTCAAGGATTTTCAGGGTTTGCGGCTCGAAACAGGCCAGAGCGGCATATTGCGCCATGCTCGGCGCGCTGATGTAGAGGTTCTGCGCAAGCTTCTCAAGATCAGCAACGGCATCGGACGGCGCCACCAGCCAACCCAGCCGCCAGCCGGTCATGCCGAAATACTTGGAAAAGCTATTAAGGACAAATGCATCATCATCGACTTCCAGCACGCTGGCCGCGTCGGTGCCATAAGTCAGGCCATGGTAGATCTCGTCCACGACAAGATGACCATTACGAGCTTTGAGCGACGCTGACAGTGCAGCCAATTCGTCACGGTGCAGCAGCGTACCGGTGGGATTGGCTGGCGAAGCCACCAATGCGCCCACGCTGTGTTCGTTCCAATGACTGGCGACCAGTTCGGGCGTCAGTTGATAACGCACTTGCGGGCCAACGGGTACTAGTTGCGCAGCGCCCTCCACCAGTCGCAGAAAATGCCGATTACAGGGATAACCCGGGTCTGCAAGCAGCCAGTGTTTGCCCGGATCGACCAATAAACTAGTGGCCAGCAGCAGTGCGCCGGAACCACCGGGCGTCACCAGAATTCTGCCGGGATCGAGGCTGATGCCATAGCGTTGCGCATAAAAACCGGCAATGGCTTCGCGCAATTCCGGCAAGCCACGCGCGGCGGTATAACGTGTCTTGCCCGCGGCCAATGCCGCTTGGCCAGCCGCGATAATCGGCGCTGCGGTAGTGAAATCAGGCTCGCCTATTTCCAGATGAATAACATCATGGCCCGCCGCCTGCAGTTCATTGGCGCGCGACAGCAACGCCATTACATGAAAAGGTTCGATGGCGCGACTGCGCGCACTGTAGGGCTGAGCCATTGGTCTTCCTTAATAAAAAAACAGAGCCTGCTGAACAAGCTGAAACCATGCGCAACAGATTCTACCCAACCTCATGCAAGCCGGTGATTTAAAAAAGGCGTCAAGACCCGCGCTGGAATTTACCCGACTGGGTAATGCGCAGAGGCTGAAATATTCGAATGAGTGTAGTGATGGCGTTGAGGATCATATTCTGCGAGGTTTTCAAACCCTATGCCTTGACCGGGGCTATGATCAACTGTGCTGTCGTGCGCTCATGCTCGACAACCGGGAGTAGCGCGCTCCGATTTGATCTGGTAAGTTCGCCCGCTTGCAGCCGCAGGGCCGGCAGGTGTCGGCAATGAAGAAATCCTGCGCAATGGATTAAAGAGTGAGAGGCGGTCCATTCATGCCCACCCAAGAAAAACAGCAGAACAACCCGATAGCTGGTGACTTCAAGCCCTACGAACTCGGTAAGGGCGAGGAGTACATGAGCGATGACATGCGCGCTCACTTCACCAAGATTCTCAACAGCTGGAAGTTGCAGTTGATGCAAGAGGTCGATCGGACCATGCATCACATGAAAGATGAAGCTGCCAACTTCCCTGACCCGGCGGATCGCGCAAGTCAGGAAGAAGAGTTCAGCCTGGAACTGCGCGCCCGCGATCGCGAGCGCAAGCTGATCAAGAAGATCGACAAGACGCTGCAGTTGATCGAAGACAATGAATATGGCTGGTGTGAATCCTGCGGCATAGAGATCGGCATCCGCCGCCTTGAAGCCCGCCCAACCGCTGACCTATGCATCGATTGCAAAACATTGGCGGAAATCAAGGAAAGGCAGGTCGGTAAATAACCGCACCCGCTTCTTGAACATAAGGACGCTTTGGCGTCCTTTGTTGTTTCCGGGTTTAAAGGGCGTCTCGGCAAACAGTGAAGTGCAGGAGCCCCCCGGCGGGAGGCGACCCCGTATCAAGTGCCCGTCGATTGCCAGTAATATCCCCCCATGAAATCCCCTGCTTATATCGGGCGCTTCGCGCCAACCCCCAGCGGCTACCTGCACTTCGGTTCACTGGTCGCAGCTCTGGCCTCATATCTCGATGCCCGGTCGGCGGGCGGCCTGTGGTTGATGCGCATGGAGGATCTCGATCCGCCGAGAGAAGTCGCCGGGGCACAAGCTGCAATTCTCAGTACGCTTGAGCGCTACGGTTTTGAATGGGACGGCCAACTGATCACCCAAAGCCAGCGCCATGATGCTTACATGCAGATCATCAATCGCTGGCTCAGCCAGGGATTGGCCTACGCCTGCACGTGCTCACGCAAACAGCTGGAACCGTTTGCCGGCGTATATCCGGGCATTTGTCGGAACGCCGGTCATGACTGGGAAAACGCCGCTATTCGTATCCGCGTGCCTGAAGTGCAGTACTCGTTCGATGATCGGGTCCAGGGGAATTTTCAGCAGCATTTGGGACGCGACGTCGGCGATTTCGTGATTCGGCGCCGCGATGGTTTGTTCGCCTATCAGCTCGCCGTGGTCATCGACGATGCGTGGCAGGGCATCACGCATATCGTGCGCGGTGCCGACCTGCTCGACTCCACGCCGCGCCAACTGTACCTCCAGGAACTGCTTGGCGCGCCGCCCCCCAAATATCTGCATGTACCACTGATTACTCAGCCAGACGGCAACAAACTGGGCAAGTCCTACCGTTCGCCGCCGCTGCCCGCAGATCAGGCCACGCCCTTGTTGATGCGGGCCTTGCGTGCGCTAGGCCAGCCCGTTGAGTCTCAACTCGGCTATGGGACACCGCAGGAAGTACTCAAGTGGGGAATCCAACACTGGGATGTCACTTTGATACCTCGGGTTCGCAACCTTGAGGAAGCCCGGATAGACTGAATTAGAGCGGTCGCGATCAACCTGTACAGACAAGTGCTCAAACGCCACTTGCAGGTTGCCAGCCATCCGTTACCATGCCGCTCCTCATCTGCTGCAGTGCGAACGAATCGCAAAGGAGGCCAAATGTATATCTACCGATTGGTCCTGTTGCTGGTGGTCGGCATTTACCTGTTCTCTCCCGCCATCATGGATTGGTGGATCGACGCGACGGGCGCCTGGTATCGCCCTTACTTGCTATGGCTGATCCTGATCGTGGTGACTTTCATTCTCCAGAGTCAACGAGATGCCGATGAGCTTTAGCCTGACCCAGATGATTCTGGTCAGCGCCGCCTATTTATTAGTGCTGTTCGGTGTGGCCTGGATCAGCGAACGCGGCGTCATTCCTCGCTGGATCATCCGCCATCCGCTGACCTACACCTTGTCTCTGGGCGTTTATGCCAGCGCGTGGGCGTTCTATGGGACCGTCGGCCTCGCGTATCAGTACGGCTATGGCTTTCTTTCCAGCTATCTCGGGGTTTCCGGTGCCTTCCTGCTGGCGCCGGTCTTGCTTTATCCCATTCTGAAAATCACCCGCACCTATCAACTCTCCTCCCTTGCCGATCTGTTTGCATTTCGTTTTCGCAGCACCTGGGCGGGGGCGCTGACCACGATTTTCATGCTGATCGGTGTACTGCCGCTGTTGGCGTTGCAAATCCAGGCCGTGGCCGACTCTATCGGCATTCTGACCCGCGAACCGGTACAGAACCGCGTCGCTCTGGCGTTCTGCGCGCTGATTACGCTATTCACGATTTTCTTTGGTTCGCGGCATATCGCCACCCGCGAAAAGCACGAGGGCCTGGTGTTTGCCATCGCCTTTGAATCGGTAATAAAGCTCATCGCCATCGGCGGCATCGGGCTGTATGCGCTATACGGCGTTTTTGATGGCCCGCAGGCGCTTGAGCAATGGCTGCTGCAAAACCAGAGCGCCCTGGCCGCACTGCATACTCCGCTGCAGGAAGGTCCATGGCGAACTTTGCTGCTGGTGTTCTTTGCTTCAGCTATCGTCATGCCCCACATGTACCACATGACGTTTACCGAAAATCTCAGCCCTCGCTCGCTGGTCAGCGCCAGCTGGGGCCTGCCGCTGTTCCTGCTGCTGATGAGCCTGGCGGTGCCGTTGATTCTCTGGGCCGGACTCAAGCTCGGCGCTGCAACCAGCCCGGAATATTTCACGCTGGGTATCGGCATTGCGGTCAATAGCAAGCCGCTGGCCCTGCTCGCCTATGTAGGTGGCCTGTCGGCGGCCAGCGGGCTGATCATCGTCACCACACTGGCGTTGTCGGGCATGGCGTTGAACCATCTGGTGCTGCCGCTTTATCAGCCGCCCGCTGAAGGCAATATCTATCGATGGCTGAAATGGACACGTCGCGGGTTGATCGTCGCGATCATCATGGCGGGCTACGGCTTCTATCTACTGCTAGGCGCGCAGCAGGATCTGGCCAATCTGGGCATCGTTGCGTTCGTGGCCACCTTGCAATTTCTGCCGGGCGTGCTTTCGGTCCTGTATTGGCCGGCTGCAAACCGTCGTGGTTTCATTGCCGGCCTGCTGGCGGGCATCACGGTGTGGATGGTCAGCATGTTGTTGCCCTTGATCGGCAACTTCCAGGGGTTCTACATCCCGTTGCTCAACATGATCTACGTGCTGGACGACACCAGTTGGCATATGGCGGCCATCGCTTCCCTGGCAGCCAATGTTTTGCTGTTTACCCTGATTTCCCTGTTCAGCAATCCCAGCCCGGAAGAAGCCAGCGCCGCCGAAGCCTGTGCAGTGGACAACGTGCGTCGTCCGCAACGTCGAGAGTTGCACGCGGCCTCGCCTCAGGAGTTCGCCACGCAGCTGGCCAAGCCGCTGGGGGCCAAGGCGGCACAAAAGGAAGTCGAGCAAGCACTGCGCGATCTCTATCTACCCTTTGACGAGCGACGTCCTTACGCACTGCGACGCTTGCGCGACCGTATCGAGGCCAATCTCTCAGGCTTGATGGGCCCAAGCGTGGCGCAGGACATGGTCGAGACCTTCCTGCCGTATAAATCCGGTGGGGAAAACTACGTCACCGAGGACATCCACTTCATTGAAAGCCGCCTTGAAGATTACCACTCGCGCCTGACCGGGCTCGCCGCCGAGCTCGATGCCCTGCGCCGCTATCACCGTCAGACCTTGCAAGAGCTGCCCATGGGTGTCTGTTCCCTGGCCAAGGATCAGGAGATCTTGATGTGGAACAAGGCCATGGAAGAACTGACCGGCATCGCCGCCCAACGCGTGGTCGGCTCGCGGCTTGAAACCATCGCCGAACCCTGGAAAGCGCTGCTGTCAGGTTTTATCAATCTCCCGGACGAACACTTGCACAAGCAGCGTTTGGGCCTTGATGGCCAGACCCGCTGGCTCAATCTGCACAAAGCCGCAATTGACGAACCTCTAGCGCCCGGTAACAGTGGACTTGTCTTGCTGGTCGAGGACTTGACCGACACTCAGATGCTCGAAGACAAGCTGGTGCACTCCGAACGACTGGCCAGCATTGGTCGCCTGGCTGCCGGGGTTGCTCACGAGATCGGCAACCCGATCACCGGTATTGCCTGCCTGGCGCAGAACCTGCGCGAAGAGCGCGAAGACGATGGCGAATTGACGGAAATCAGCAGCCAGATTCTGGAACAGACCAAGCGGGTTTCACGCATCGTGCAATCGCTGATGAGCTTCGCCCACGCTGGCGGCCATCAACATAGCGACGAGGCCGTCTGCCTGGCTGAGGTGGCGCAGGATGCCATTGGTCTGCTCGCGCTGAACCGGCGCAATTTCGAAGTGCATTTCTATAACCTGTGTGATCCCGACCACTGGGTCGATGGCGACCCGCAACGGCTTGCTCAGGTGCTGATCAATCTGCTCTCCAACGCGCGGGACGCTTCACCGGCGGGCAGCGCGGTGCGGGTTCGCAGCGAAGTTTCAGAACACACTGTCGACCTGATTGTGGAAGACGAAGGCAGTGGCATTCCGAAGGCAATCATGGATCGATTGTTCGAACCCTTCTTCACCACCAAGGATCCTGGTGAAGGTACCGGACTGGGCCTCGCACTGGTCTATTCCATCGTTGAAGAGCATTATGGACAGATCACCATCGACAGCCCGGCCGACCCCGAGCACCAGCGCGGCACCCGTATTCGGGTGACATTGCCGCGACATGTCGAAGCGACGTCCGCTGTGAACTGAGACCGTCGAGAGAACCGAATCAATGCCGCATATTTTGATCGTCGAAGACGAAACCATTATCCGCTCGGCCCTGCGACGCCTGCTGGAACGTAACCAGTACCAGGTCAGCGAAGCAGGTTCGGTGCAGGAAGCCCAGGAACGATTCAACATCCCGTCGTTCGACCTGATCGTCAGTGATCTGCGTCTGCCAGGCGCTCCCGGCACCGAGCTGATCAAGCTGGGCGAAGGCAAGCCGGTGCTGATCATGACCAGCTACGCCAGCCTGCGCTCGGCAGTGGACTCCATGAAAATGGGCGCCGTCGATTACATCGCCAAACCCTTTGATCACGATGAAATGCTCCAGGCCGTGGCGCGCATCCTGCGTGATCGCCAGACCGTGCAAAGCATGCAGGCCGAACGCAACGTGGCCAAGGCCAACGGATCCGACAAGGGCGCGACAGACAACAGTAATGGCGAGATCGGCATCATTGGCTCGTGCGGGCCGATGCAGGATCTCTACAGCAAGATCCGCAAAGTCGCGCCTACCGATTCCAATGTGTTGATCCAGGGCGAATCGGGCACCGGCAAAGAACTGGTGGCCCGCGCGCTGCATAATCTGTCCCGTCGAGCCAAGGCGCCGATGATTTCGGTGAACTGCGCGGCGATCCCGGAAACCCTGATCGAGTCCGAACTGTTCGGCCATGAGAAAGGCGCGTTCACCGGTGCCAGCGCGGGCCGTGCAGGCTTGGTAGAAGCGGCGGACGGCGGCACCCTGTTTCTTGATGAGATTGGCGAACTGCCTCTGGAAGCCCAGGCGCGACTGCTGCGCGTGATTCAGGAAGGCGAAATTCGCCGCGTCGGCTCAGTCCAGTCACAGAAAGTCGACGTGCGCCTCATTGCGGCGACTCACCGCGACCTGAAAAGCCTCGCCAAAGTCGGCCAGTTCCGTGAAGACCTTTATTACCGTCTGCACGTCATTGCCCTGAAATTGCCGGCATTGCGTGAACGGGGCACCGATGTCATCGACATCGCCCGATCCTTTCTTGCCAGGCAAAGCGCCAAGGTCGGACGCACGGACCTAAAGTTTGCCCCGGACGCCGAGCAGGCAATCCGGCATTACACTTGGCCAGGCAATGTGCGCGAACTGGAGAACGCTGTGGAGCGCGCGGTCATCCTGTGTGAAAGCCCGGAAATCTCCGCTGAGCTGCTGGGCATCGACATCGAGCTGAGCGACCTGGACGACGAGGATTTCATCGGCCTGCCCGCGCAGCAGAACGCATCGAGTTCCACCAGCCACGAACCTACTGAAGATTTGTCCCTTGAGGACTACTTCCAGCATTTCGTTCTGGAACATCAGGACCACATGACCGAAACCGAGCTGGCACGCAAACTGGGCGTGAGCCGTAAGTGCCTGTGGGAACGGCGTCAGCGCCTGGGCATTCCCCGTCGCAAAGGGGTGGCCAGCGAAACCTGACTCCATGGGCAAGGCTCTGGCACGGGCGGCAGCCTCGCACTAAAGGTGTTACCTCACCTGCCATGCGTAACAAAGAACCGGGGTTTACGGTAACGAAACCCCGGTTTTTTTGTGCCACTAAAAAGCCATCCAAACGCCAGAAGGCCCGGTTTTAGAGGGTTTTCAAAAGTTGGCACAGCATCTGCAATACCTTTGATACAAGAACAACAAAAACTCGCAGTAGCAAAACCCATAATAAAAACAATACGAATCGACTCACGCATAACAAGAACAACACGGCGGAGGCGCAGCTAACTGATTCTTTTGGAGAGGAGTTGTATTTGGGGCTTGCCCCACGACCAGGCTGAGAACAACAAAAACTACCACAAGGTAGCGCCTGAACTGGTTGGATCGAATGATCATTGCAACGCAGCGACCAAAGCAATCCGTTTGCTCTTGACTCCCGATTGGGAGGATTCACAGACGAAAGTCTCGTGAATGGGCACTCAACAAAAACAAAAAGCCCGAACAGACAATAAAAATAAAGAGCACACACTTTGGGGGAGCTTCGGCTCCCCCAGTAGCTTGCCAAATAAAGAAAGCCGTTCACCCCCTTCTTGTAAGCCTGTCGCGCAGCTTCCTACACCATCCCCCGACTAAATGCTAGAATCCCCGCCCATCATGCGGTCATTCTTCGTTTTTGGCCGAATATTCCTTCAAACAGTGCATCCCATGCTGAAGAAGCTGTTCCAGTCTTTCCGTTCTCCACTGCGTAAACCGCAGCAACATATCCGCAGCACACCTGAAGTGCTCAACTGCAGCCAGCACTCGCTGCAACGCAGCCAGTTCAGCCGCTACGCGGTCAGCATTGTCGAGCGCCTGCAAAACGCCGGCTACCAGGCCTATCTGGTCGGTGGCTGCGTGCGGGACCTGATGCTGAATATCGAACCCAAGGATTTCGACGTCGCCACCAGCGCCACGCCGGAGCAGGTTCGCGCTGAATTTCGCAATGCCCGAATCATCGGTCGGCGCTTCAAGCTGGTCCATATTCACTTCGGCCGCGAAATCATCGAAGTCGCCACGTTCCGCGCCAATCATCCTGTGGATGATGAAGACGAGGACAGCAATCAGTCTTCGCGTAACGAAAGTGGCCGGATTCTGCGCGACAACGTCTACGGGACCCTCGAAGAGGACGCCCAGCGTCGCGACTTCACGATCAACGCCCTGTATTACGACCCGGTTTCCGAACGTGTGCTCGATTACGCCAACGGTGTTCACGACATCCGTAATCGCCTGATCCGTCTGATCGGCGATCCGCAGCAACGCTATAAAGAAGATCCGGTGCGCATGCTGCGTGCCGTGCGCTTTGCCGCCAAGCTGGATTTCGGCATCGAAAAACACAGCGCCACGCCGATTCGCCCACTGGGGCCGATGTTGCGGGATATTCCGTCGGCGCGTCTGTTCGAAGAAGTGCTCAAGCTGTTCCTCTCCGGCTACGCCGAGTCGACCTTTGAGATGCTGGTGGACCTGGAACTGTTCGAGCCGCTGTTTCCGGCCAGCTCCAGGGCGCTGGAATACAACCCGACTTACACCCACACGCTGATCAGCGAAGCGTTGGCCAACACTGACCTGCGCATCAAACAGAACAAACCGGTCACCCCGGCGTTCCTGTTTGCCGCCTTGCTGTGGCCAGCCTTGCCTGCCAAAGTCCTGCGTTTGCAGGAACGTGGCATGCCACCGATCCCCGCCATGAACGAAGCGGCGCAAGAACTGATCGTCGAGCAGTGCCAGCGCATTGCTATCCCTAAACGATTCACCATGCCGATTCGCGAAATCTGGGACATGCAGGAACGTTTGCCACGCCGCTCCGGCAAGCGTGCCGACATGCTGCTGGACAACCCACGTTTCCGCGCCGGTTACGACTTTCTCCTGCTGCGCGAAAGCGCCGGCGAAGAGACCGACGGCCTGGGCGAATGGTGGACCGACTACCAGGATGCCAACGACAGTGGACGCCGCGAGATGATTCGCGAGCTCACCAGTAAGCCTGACGGCACGGGCGCCGCACCGCGCAAGCGTCGCCGCACCAGCGGTGCCAAACGCAAACGCGCGGGCGCCGATGCGTCGAACGCATCCGGCGAATAAGCAGGATCGCTGACATGGAACGCGTCTATATAGGCATGGGCAGCAACCTGGCCGATCCCGCAGAACAGTTGCGCAATGCGATCAATGCATTGAAGGGATTACCCTCAAGCCGCTGGGTCGCTGTTTCAGCGCTGTACATCAGCGATTCCTTGCTTGCCGGCCAACCGCGCTTCACCAATGCGGTTGCGGCGCTGGATACCGAACTCGCACCACTGACGTTACTCGACCTGCTGCAATCCATCGAACTGGCTCAGGGTCGTGAGCGTCACGAGCGTTGGGGACCGCGCACTCTGGACCTCGACATTCTGTTGTTCGGCGACCGCTTGATTGACCAATCGCGTCTCAAGGTGCCGCATTACCACATGCACGCCAGAGCCTTCGTGCTTTATCCCCTCGCCGAACTCGCCCCCGGCTTGCAACTCCCAGACGGCCGCGCCCTCGACCAAATGCTCGCCGATTGCCCTTTTGAAGGACTTGAGCGCCTGCCCGCCTGAACCTGCCTCGGTAATAGCCCGCTGTAACCGGTCGGTAACGGGTAACACGCGCAATTGACTTCACGCCCCCTCCTCACGAAGATAGGCGTCCCCGCCAGCCTGTTCGCTGGCCAATGGGCGCAAGCAGGACTGTGTAAACACCGCAAAACGACGGTGTACCTGCTTTTCCAGGATGAATCTCACGCGTTGCTCGCCGTAGTGTTCACAGCGCCTGATCGAGGACTTTTTCCATGCCAGATATCACTGTTACGTCGTTGCTGGGCCTGAAACAAAAAGGTGAAAAAATCACCATGCTGACCTGCTATGACGCGACCTTTGCCCACGCTGCAAGCCAGGCAGGCGTAGAAGTGCTGCTGGTCGGCGATTCGCTGGGCATGGTCTTGCAGGGTCATGACAGCACATTGCCTGTTACCACTGCCGAAATGGCCTATCACGTTGCCTGCGTCAAACGTGGCAATCAGGGCGCGCTGATCATGGCCGACCTGCCATTCATGTCCTACGCGACCCTGGATCAGACCTTCGCCAACAGTGCAGCGTTGATGCAGGCCGGCGCGCACATGCTCAAGATCGAAGGCGCAGCCTGGCTGGCAGAATCGATCCGGTTGCTGGCCGATCGCGGCATTCCGGTCTGCGCCCACATGGGCCTGACCCCGCAATCGGTCAATGTGCTGGGCGGTTACAAGGTTCAAGGCCGGCTCGAAACCCAGGCGCGGCAGATGCGGGCCGATGCCATTACCCTTGAACAGGCTGGCGCGGCAATGATTCTGCTGGAGTGTGTGCCCAGCGAGCTGGCGGAAGAAATCAGCCACGCCGTCAAGATCCCGGTCATCGGTATCGGCGCGGGCAGCGCGACGGACGGCCAGGTGCTGGTACTTCACGACATGCTGGGGCTGGCCATTACTGGTCGCGTACCCAAGTTCGTGAAGAACTTCATGATCGGTCAACCGGATATTCAATCGGCATTGCAAGCCTACGTGGCAGCCGTCAAAGACGTCAGCTTCCCGGCAACCGAACACGGATTTTCAGCATGATCACAGTTAAAACCGTGCGCGAATTACGCGCGGCAGTCGCACGTGCACGCAGTGAAGGCAAACGTATCGGCCTGGCCCCCACCATGGGCAACCTGCACAGCGGGCATGCGGCCCTGATCACTAAAGCCGCCCAACGCGCGGACTTCGTGGTTGCCACCATCTTCGTCAACCCGTTGCAGTTCGGCCCCAACGAAGACCTGGCCACCTACCCGCGTACCCTGGCTGCGGATCAGGAAAAACTCCTCCAGGCCGGCTGTCATCTGTTGTTCACGCCCAACGTCGAAGAAATGTACCCACACGGCATGGCCGACCAGACCATCGTCAGCGTGCCGAGCCTCTCCGAAGGCTTGTGCGGCGCCAGTCGCCCCGGCCACTTCGATGGCGTCGCGACCGTAGTCAGCAAACTGTTCAACATGGTCCAGCCGGATCTCGCGGTGTTCGGTGAAAAAGATTTTCAGCAACTGGCGGTCATTCGTGCCCTGGTTCGCGACCTGAATATGCCGATCCAGATCATCGGAGAGCCGACCGTGCGCGCTTGCGACGGTCTGGCGCTGTCCTCGCGCAATGGCTACCTCAGCGAAGAACAACGTGCCATTGCGCCAGAGCTGTACCGCGTGATCCGTCAGATTGGCGAAGCCATCGACAAGGGAGAGCAGGATTTCAGCACCCTGCTCGACAATGGCAAGCGCCAGCTCGAAGCGGCAGGCTTTCGTCCCGAGTATCTGGAAATTCGCGACGCCACGACCCTGCGCCCGGCAACGGTCCAGAACCGCGATCTCGTCATTCTGGCCGCCGTGTTCCTCGGCAAAACCCGCCTGATCGATAACCTGCATATGAACAGAGAACAACAGTAACCATGCAAAGCATCATGCTTAAGGCCAAGCTGCACCGCGCTGAAGTCACCCACGCAGTGCTGGATTATGAAGGCTCATGTGCTATTGATGGCGATTGGCTGGACCTCTCCGGTATTCGCGAATACGAGCAGATCCAGATCTACAACCTCGATAACGGCGAGCGTTTCACCACTTACGCCATTCGTGGCGAAGCGGGCTCACGAATGATTTCGGTCAACGGCGCCGCTGCCCACAAAGCGAAAGTCGGTGATCGAGTGATCATCTGCGCCTATGCTCAGTACTCGGAAGCCGAGCTGGCGCATTTCAAGCCGCGAATGCTGTACATGGCTCCCGGTAATGAACTTAGCCACACCAGCAATGCCATACCGGTACAGGTGGCCTGAAGAACCGGCCCCGAATGTGTTTACTGCCCGGACAATGTTGTGTGAAAAAGTACCGAGCCCAGGTAAAGCGAAGCGCAGACAAACAGGCGCACAGAGATTAATCTCCAAGGCCGTGAAGCAGATCTGATCCCGCTCGTTTTTAAGGTCAAAAGCCAGTTCCAAGTACAAGGAAAACCGCAGCGATGGCGTACTACCGCACACCTTCCGACGTGACCGGCCTGCCCGCTTGGCAGGCACTCAATCAACACCGCGAAGCCATGCAGGATTTCAGCATGCGCGAAGCATTCAACGAAAATCCGCAGCGCTTCAGCGAATTCACCCTGAGCAGTTGTGGTCTGTTTCTCGACTACTCGAAAAACCTGATCACCAGTGAAACCCGCGACTTGCTGGTGAAGCTGGCCAACGAAGTCGGCCTAAAGGAAGCTATCAAAGCGCAATACGACGGCGAGCTGGTCAACGCCTCCGAGGGACGCCCTGCGTTGCACACTGCGCTGCGTCGCCCTGTTGGCGACAAGCTGCAGGTCAACGGCGTCAATGTGATGCCCGAAGTGCACAAGGTGCTCAACCAGATGACTGATCTGGTCGGCCGCATTCACGATGGTCTGTGGCGCGGCTACACCGAGAAGCCAATCACCGATGTAGTGAACATCGGCATCGGTGGCTCGTTCCTCGGCCCTGAGCTGGTGTCTGAGGCGTTGCTGTCCTACGCGCAAAAAGGCGTTCGCTGCCATTACCTGGCGAACATCGACGGCAGCGAGTTCCACGAGCTGACCCAGAAGCTGCGCGCTGAAACAACGCTGTTCATCGTTTCGTCCAAGACCTTCACGACACTGGAAACCCTCAAGAACGCCACCGCCGCCCGCGCCTGGTATCTGGCTCAAGGCGGTTCCGAGGCCGAGCTGTATCGTCACTTCATCGCAGTATCGAGCAACAACGCCGCTGCCGTGGCGTTCGGTATCCGTGAAGAGAACATCTTCCCGATGTGGGACTGGGTAGGCGGTCGTTACTCGCTGTGGTCGGCCATCGGCCTTCCTATCGCGCTGGCCATCGGCATGTCCAACTTCAAGGAACTGTTGTCCGGCGCGTATTCGATGGACCAACACTTCCTGACCGCGTCGTTCGAACAGAACATGCCGGTGCTGCTAGCGCTGCTGGGTGTCTGGTACGGCAATTTCTGGGGCGCGCAAAGCCACGCCATCCTGCCTTACGATCACTATCTGCGTAACATCACCAAGCACTTGCAGCAGCTTGATATGGAATCCAACGGCAAGAGCGTGCGTCAGGACGGCACGCCGGTGTCCACCGATACGGGCCCGGTTATCTGGGGCGGCGTAGGGGCCAACGGTCAGCATGCTTATCACCAACTGCTGCATCAAGGCACCCAGATGATTCCGGCAGACTTCATCGTCCCGATCGTCAGCTTCAATCCGGTTTCCGACCATCACCAATGGCTTTATGCCAACTGCTTGTCCCAGAGCCAGGCATTGATGCGGGGCAAAACCCGCAGCGAAGCAGAAACTGAATTGCGCGACAAAGGCGTGGCTGAAGACGAAGTGCAAAAACTGGCACCGCACAAGGTCATTCCCGGCAACCGTCCGAGCAACACGCTGGTGCTCGAACGTATCAGCCCGCGCCGCCTCGGCGCACTGGTGGCGATGTACGAACATAAAGTCTTTGTGCAAAGCGTGATCTGGGGCACCAATGCCTTCGATCAGTGGGGCGTGGAACTGGGCAAGGAAATGGGTAAAGCCGTTTACCAGCGCCTGACCGGCGGCACCGACGAACCGGCGGACGATGCGTCCACCCAAGGTTTGATCAATTACTTCCGTGGTCGTCACCGCGGCTGATCTCACATTCCAGGCAACACCCGAACCCCGCCGCTCCTCAAGGAGACGGCGGGGTTTGTGTTTCCAGGGCCATGAAACCCCGGCACACCGTACAGACACCCCGATTGAACCCACCCAAGCACGACGCACTCCAATTTTTTGTGACATCCACATGAATGAGGAACCGTCATGTTCGATATCAGCAGATATCCCCACGCCGACGCCGTGCGCAAGGCTGCCCAACTGAGCGCAGCCGATTATCAGCGTATGTATCGCCAATCGGTGGAGCATCCAGACCTGTTCTGGGCCGAACAAGCCACACAGCTACTCGACTGGTCAACGCCCTGGCGCGACGTTCAGCGTAGCGACATCAAGACCGGCGAAGCCCAGTGGTTCGCCGGTGGCAAACTTAACGTCAGTTACAACTGCATCGACCGACACCTCAAACAGCGCGGCGAGCAGATAGCCATTATTTGGGAGGGAGACAACCCTTCTGAGTCCGCTGAAATCACCTACAAGAAGCTGCACTACAACGTCGCCCGTCTGGCCAACGTGCTGAAAAACCGTGGAGTGAAGAAAGGCGATCGGGTGTGCATCTACATGCCGATGATCCCCGAAACGGCCTACGCCATGCTCGCCTGCACCCGGATTGGCGCGGTGCATTCGGTGGTGTTCGGTGGATTTTCGCCGGATGCATTGCGAGACCGGATTCTGGATGCTGACTGCCGCACGGTGATTACCGCTGACGAAGGCGTGCGCGGCGGCAAATACGTGGCGTTGAAACACAATGTCGACAAGGCTCTGCAAAGCTGTCCGAATGTCAGCACTGTGTTGGTGGTTCAGCGCACCGAAGGCGATGTGGACTGGGTCCAGGGGCGGGACATCTGGTATCACGAGGCCCTGCATGGCATGAGCGCTGACTGCCCGCCAGAACCCATGGACGCCGAAGACCCGCTGTTTATCCTTTACACCTCCGGCAGCACCGGCAAGCCCAAAGGCGTCCTGCACACCACGGGCGGTTATCTGCTGCAGGCGGCGATGACTTTCAAGCACGTCTTCGACTACCGCGATGGCGAGGTTTTCTGGTGTACGGCGGATGTTGGCTGGGTCACCGGACACAGCTACATCGTGTATGGCCCGCTGGCTAACGGGGCCACGACATTGATTTTCGAGGGCGTGCCGGGTTACCCGGACACTTCGCGCTTCTGGCAGGTGATAGACAAGCACCAGGTGAATATTTTCTATACCGCGCCCACGGCTTTACGGGCGTTGATGCGTGAAGGCCTCGGCCCCTTGCAGGGCTCTTCCCGAGAAAGCCTGCGTCTGCTCGGCAGCGTCGGCGAGCCCATCAACCCTGAAGCATGGGAATGGTATTTCCATCATGTGGGCAAAGAGCGCTGTCCCATTGTCGACACCTGGTGGCAAACCGAAACTGGCGGCATCATGTTAACCCCGCTGATCAGCGCCAGCCGGATCAAACCGGGCTGCGCAACACGACCGATGTTCGGTGTTCAACCCGTGCTGCTCGATGACAGAGGCCAGGAAATACAAGGCGTGGCCAGTGGCCTGCTGGCGATCAAGTCTAGCTGGCCAGCACAGATCCGCAGCATTTACGGCGATCATCAGCGCATGATCGACACCTACTTCAAACCTTACCCGGGTTATTACTTCACTGGCGATGGCGCACGCCGTGATGAGGACGGCGATATCTGGATCACGGGCCGCGTTGATGATGTGATCAATGTTTCCGGCCACCGCATCGGCACAGCTGAAGTTGAGAGCGCCTTGGTACTGCACGACAGCATTGCCGAGGCGGCGGTGGTCGGTTACCCCCATGACGTCAAAGGCATGGGCATCTACGCCTTTGTCACACCCATGAACGGCGTGGACCCCAGAGAGTCGCTGAGAAAAGAATTGCTCGCCCACGTTAGCGCCGAAATAGGCAGTTTCGCCAAACCCGACCTGATTCAATGGGCACCTGCCCTGCCAAAAACCCGCTCCGGCAAAATCATGCGCCGCATCCTGCGCAAGATTGCCTGTAACGAACTGGATACGCTGGGCGACACATCGACCCTTGCCGACCCCAGCGTCGTCGAAGGGTTGATAGATAAACGCTTGAACCGATGAGCGAAGCGCGGCATGGTCAGGCCCATGCCCGCTGTTCAGACATGGAAGCCCATGGAATTTATTCGCAGTCGTATCGAAAGCCAAGTCATGAGTCTCACAGGATTGTCACTTGGCCAGCTGGATCTGGAAAATCCCAAGGGCGACCCCGGCTTATTCGGGCCGGCTGCCATTTGCTGGCAAGTCCACGGCGACTTCCCCAGCATGTTGATCGGCGGGATCAGCGCCTTGATGCTACAGGCACTGCACCCGCTGGCCCTGGCGGGCGTCTGGGATCATTCCAGTTTTCGTCAGGACATGCTCGGCCGCTTGCGTCGCACCGGGCAATTCATATCAGGCACCACCTTTGGCTCCACTCAGGACGCCAACTGGCTGATCGACAAGGTGCGCACAATCCACTTGCAGGTCACTGGCACCGCCGCCGACGGACGACCTTATGCGGCCAGCGACCCGGATTTGCTGACCTGGGTACACGTCGCTGAAGTCAGTCATTTTCTCGCCGCCCATTTGCGCTACCTGAATCCGCACCTTTCTCTTGCCGATCAAGACCGGTACTACAACGAGACCGCGCTTATCGCCGAACGGCTCGGTGCGCGCAATGTGCCCCGTTCGACATTGCAAGTTGCGGCTTATCTTGAGGAGATTCGCCCGCAACTGGTGTGCGACGAGCGCAGCCGTGAGGTGTTGCGCCTGCTGCTGGCGGCCCCCGCTCCGAGCTGGATGGCCAGACCTGTGGGCGCATTGATGATGCAGGCGGGCGTTGAATTGCTGCCCGACTGGGCCAGCGCGATGCTCGATCTGCACCAGAGTCCAATACAACGCAAGATGATCCGCGGCGCCGTCAGACATAGCGCTCCCATCCTGCGCTGGGCGGTTCGCAACGGCTCGATTCACCGCGCTCGACGCCGCATGGGTCAATAGTCCAGACCGATACTTGTCAGTTACAGGTTGGAAGCGGCTTCGATTTATGTGACAACATGCACCTCTTCATCACAACGATTCGGGAATCGCTGCACTGTCCCGACGTAAAACCCAACAATAGTGAGGATCCGCGCCATGCAAGACGTCGTTATCGTTGCCGCCACCCGTACCGCAGTCGGAAGTTTCCAGGGTTCCCTGGCAAATGTTTCTGCCGTGGACCTGGGCGCGGCGGTCATTCGCCAGTTGTTGGCGCAGACAGGGCTTGATGGCGCCTTGGTGGACGAGGTGATCATGGGCCAGGTCCTGACCGCTGGCGCCGGCCAAAACCCCGCGCGACAGTCGGCAATCAAGGCGGGCCTGCCGTTCGCAGTGCCCGCCATGACCCTCAACAAAGTCTGCGGCTCGGGCCTCAAAGCCCTGCATCTGGCGACCCAGGCCATTCGCTGCGGCGATGCCGAGGTGGTCATTGCCGGCGGCCAGGAAAACATGAGCCTGTCCAATTACGTCATGCCCGGCGCTCGCACCGGTTTGCGCATGGGGCACAGCACGCTGGTGGACACCATGATCAGCGACGGCCTGTGGGACGCATTCAACGACTATCACATGGGCATCACCGCCGAGAACCTGGCGGACAAGTACGAAATCAATCGTGAAACCCAGGATGCCTTCGCCGCCGCATCGCAGCAAAAAGCCGTAGCCGCCATTGAAGGCGGGCGGTTCGTCGATGAAATCACGCCGATCCTGATTCCCCAGCGCAAAGGCGACCCGATCGCCTTCGCCATTGACGAACAACCGCGTGCCGGGACCACCGCCGAGTCACTGGGCAAACTCAAGCCGGCCTTCAAGAAAGACGGCAGCGTCACCGCCGGAAACGCCTCTTCACTCAACGACGGCGCCGCTGCCGTGATTCTGATGAGCGCCGCCAAGGCCGAACAACTGGGCCTGCCGGTGCTGGCGCGTATTGCCGCCTATGCCAATGCAGGCGTCGACCCGGCCATCATGGGCATCGGTCCAGTCAGCGCGACACGCCGATGCCTCGACAAGGCGGGCTGGGCCATTGAAGAGCTGGACTTGATCGAAGCCAACGAAGCCTTCGCGGCACAGGCGCTGTCAGTGGGCAAGGAATTGGGTTGGGACATGGCGAAGGTCAATGTCAACGGTGGCGCCATTGCACTGGGCCATCCCATTGGCGCATCAGGCTGCCGTGTGCTGGTAACGTTGCTGCATGAAATGATCAAACGCGATGCCAAAAAAGGGCTGGCGACCTTGTGCATTGGTGGCGGCCAAGGCGTGGCGCTGGCGTTGGCGCGTTAATCCCACGTTTGCGTAGGCGCGAACTTGTTCGCGAACCGACTGCCTGGCAATTACGGTCACGACGCTTCGCCAACAAGTTGGCTCCTACGCAATCTCAACCGCATCAAACCGCCCGTTAAACTGCACATTTCTGTAGGAGCGAACGTGTTCGCGAACCGACTGCCTGGCAATTCCGGTCACGACGCTTCGCCAACAAGTTGGCTCCTACGCAATCCCAACCGCATCAAACCGCCCGTTAAACTGCACATTTCTGTAGGAGCGAACTTGTTCGGCGAACCGGCTGCCTGGCAATTCCGGTCACGACGCTTCGCCAACAAGTTGGCTCCTACGCAATCTCAACCGCATCAAACCGCCCGTTAAACTGCACATTTCTGTAGGAGCGAACTTGTTCGCGATCCTCAGTGCCTGACATAACGCTTCGCCAACAGGTACTTACCGTCCTGATCTTGGGCCGCGATCTCTGCGTGCATCACTTACCTGATAAACTGCCGCGCCCATTCCAGCCCAAGGCGCTTCGCATGTCTTCCTTGATTCAGGCGCTAAGCGTCGCCCTCGATAACCGTCAATCATTACTGGCCCAACTGCATCAGCAGGGTACGGATTGTTATCGGCTGTTCCACGGCAGCCAGGAAGGCGCCAGCGGCTTGACCATTGATCGCTATGGCCCGCAACTGCTGGTGCAAAGTTTTCATACTCGCCTTGAACGCGATGTCCTGCTGGAACTGCATACCACGGTAGACGCTCGGCTTAATCTGGACACCCTGCTGGTCTATAACGACCGCTCTCAGGGCAACTCCCGGATCGATCGCAATGACGCGGTCTACCAAGCTGATGACGCAGCACTGCAAGACCTGATCGGCCACGAATGGGGCCTCAATTATCGCGTTCGTGGACGTCATGCCGGCCAGGACCCATTGCTATTCCTCGATTTGCGCAACACCCGCGGCTGGGTCAAACACCACAGTGCCGGAAAAAGCGTGCTCAATCTGTTCGCCTATACCTGTGGTGTTGGCCTGAGCGCGGCTGCAGGTGGCGCCAGCGAGGTATGCAATCTGGACTTTGCCGAAGGCAATCTGGCGGTAGGTCGTGAAAACGGCCTGCTCAACCCGCAATTACCGGCCATGTCATTCATCCAGTCCGATTATTTTCCGGCAATTCGCCAAATGGCCGGGCTGCCCATCGCGCAACGTCGCGGCCACAAGCTCCCGGACTACGTGAAACTTGATCAGCGCCAATATGACCTGGTGCTGCTCGACCCACCCGCCTGGGCCAAAAGCGCCTTTGGTACGGTCGACTTGCTGCGCGATTACCAAAGCCTGCTCAAACCGGCGCTGCTGACCACCGCTGACAATGGCGTGCTGATCTGCTGCAACAATCTGGCGAAAGTCAGCATGGAAGACTGGCGCGAACAGGTGTTGCGATGCGCCACAAAGACCGGCCGCCCGGTTCGCGAATGGCAAATCATGCCACCAGCAGAAGACTTCCCCTCCATGGACAATCAACCGCCACTCAAGACATTGATCCTCCAGCTTTAAGCTACACAACGTTCGGATAGTTCCTACAAGAGCGAAAGGCGTCATCTTCGGAACCAGATTGGCGTGCCATACTCCAAGGACCTCCGATATAGAAAGACGACGTCTCACATGTCCAAAGGATTGAAACGCGCTATTGGCGCCCTGCTGGTGCTCTTCGGGCTCTATAGCGTAATGGGCTTTCTCATCTTGCCCGGCATCGCCCTGCGCATCGCCAACCAGCAATTGGCCAAATACTCCACCGAGCCGGCTCGGCTCGATCGGCTGGAACTCAACCCCTACAGCCTGGAAGTCACCCTTTGGGGGCTGAATATCGGAGCACCAGGCAAAGAACAGGTCGGTTTCGAGAAGCTTTATGCCAATCTGCAACTCGACAGTCTGTGGACGCGCGCTTTGCATCTTGAAGCGGTGGAAATGGTCAAGCCCAAGACCGAGCTACTGTTCGACAAGCAAGGCAAGCTGAATCTGGCCGAGCTGTTCACATTGCCGCCCAGCGAACCGGTTAAGGACGAACCGCCCAGCAAACCTTTCCCGCTGCGCATTGACCAGATCAAGCTGGCGGACGGATTTGTCCATTTTCAGGACCTTCGTCCCAGCGAGCCGATCGAGTTTCTGTACGACAAACTCAACTTTGAACTGAAAAACCTCAGCACCCTGCCTGAAGACAATGCGGATATGACCCTCGTGGCGGCAGGCCCCGAAGGCGGCCAGATTGACTGGGTCGGTCGCATCAGCCTGGTGCCAATCACCTCTGAAGGCACCCTTAAGATCACCGACGGCAAGATGAAAGTCTGGTGGCCCTACGTGCGGGACGCCTTGCCCCTTGCGCTTCAGGACGGCGTGCTGAACTTCAGCACCGCCTACACGCTGAACCTGTCAAAGGAGACCGAACTCAAGCTGACGGATCTAGCCTTGAGCGTCGCGCCCTTTGCCATCAATGCGCCGGATGGCCGGCCGCTGGTACGCCTGCAACGTCTGGAGGTCACCGAGACCTCGGTTGATCTGGCCAAACAACTGGTCAGCGTCGGCAAGATCCGCAGCAACAAAATGGAAACCTGGGCTGCCCGCGACGCTGACGGGCAACTGGACTGGCAGAAACTGCTTGCCAGCAAGCCTGCGCCGCAACCTGCGAAAAAGCCCGCTGCGAATGAAAAGGCCGCAGAACCGAAGCCGACTGCCCCTGCCCAGGCGCAGGCCAATGCAAAACCAACAGCCGCGTCCAAGCCATGGCAAGTGCTGCTCAAGGATGTGCAGTTGCGCGACTACCAGATACACCTCGCCGACCGTGTTCCAAAAGAGCCTGTGGCCATTGATGTCGGTCCGCTGAATCTGGACGTGCAAAACTTCGACAGCCTGAACAAGTCGCCCTTCACGCTCAAGCTGGACAGCGGCATCGGCAAGCAAGGCCGGATCAGCGCTGCGGGTGATGTCAACCTGAACCCGGTCAGCGCCAGGCTACAAGTGACCACCAAGGACATCGACCTGCGCGTCGCCCAAGCCTACATCAGCCCGTTCATACGTCTTGAACTGCGCAGCGGCATGCTGGGCAGTGATCTTTCCGTCAACCTGAAAAACACCGAACCGCTGGCCTTCAGCCTGACCGGCAAGGCACAGGTGGATCAACTGCATACCCTCGATACGCTCAAACAGCGGGACTTCCTGAAGTGGCAGATACTGACGCTCGACGGGCTGAGCTATGAGCACGGCGATAACTTGAATATCGCCAAGGTGACTCTGAAGCAGCCTTATGCCCGATTCATGATTAACGAAGACCGCACCACCAACATTGATGATTTGCTGATCCCGCAGCCGGCGGACAAAGCCCCGGCAGCGAAAACCAACGCAACGGCCAGCAAGGACAAACCGCTGGGTATTCGTATCGGCGAAGTCAACATCAACGAGGGTTCTGCCAATTTTGCCGACTTCAGTCTGACACCCAACTTCGCCACGGCCGTCCAGCAGCTTAACGGCCAGATCGGCACGCTGGATAATCGTCAACCCAGGCCGGCCACGGTGAACATCAACGGCAAAGTGGACCGTTACGCCCCGGTCACAATCAAAGGCAGCCTCAATCCTTTCGACCCGATGGCTGCACTGGACATCGCGACAAGTTTCAAACGCGTGGAACTGACCACCCTCACCCCGTACTCCGGCAAGTTTGCCGGTTACCGGATTCGCAAAGGTCGACTGAATCTTGACCTGCACTACAAAATCACCAAAGGCCAACTCCTGGCCGAAAACAAGGTGGTCGTCGAGCAGTTGCAGCTGGGTGAAAAAGTCGACAGCCCGGATGCCGTGGACCTGCCGATTCGGCTGGCCATCGCGCTGCTCAAGGACAGTGATGGCAAGATATCCATCGAATTACCGGTTTCCGGGGACCTGAACAACCCACAATTCAGCGTCATGCCGATCGTCTGGCAAACCCTGCGTAATCTGGTGGTACGGGCTGCGGCCGCACCCTTTAAGTTCATAGGCGGACTGGTCAGTGGCGGGGGCTCTGAGGATCTCAGCAGCGTGTCGTTTGCTCCAGGTGCCAGCGAGCTGAGTGGCGAGGCTCAAAAAGCGCTGGACAAGCTCTCCGCCGCTCTCAAAGAGCGCCCTGCCTTGCGTCTTGAAATCGAAGGCACTGCCGCCGCCTCCAGCGACGGGCCGTTGATTGCCCAGGCACGACTTGATCGCGAATATCAGTACACCTACTACAAGATCCTTCAGCGCCGGGGCGATAAAGTGCCCGCTCAGGCATCGTTACTCGAAGTGCCTGATAACGAAAAGGCGCCGATGCTTGAGGGTATTTACCGCGCTCGCTTGAAGAAACAGCCGCTGGCGCAGTGGGCCGACCTGGGCAAGGAAGAGCGCTCCAAGGTCATGCGGGACGAAATTCTCAAGTTCTGGAGCAGCAGCGAAGTCTTGCTACGAGAACTGGGACAGCAGCGGGCCAGCAGCATCAAGGATTATCTGGTCGACAAGGGCCAACTGGCGGACGAGCGTGTTTACTTCGTCGATGCCAGCCTTGGCGAAGCGCAAAAAAACGGCACCGTGATCAGTCCGCTCCACCTGGATAGTGAGTAAACCTTGACCGCCAACCTAAGAATTCTGATATCCGGTGTGGGAATCATCACGCTGGCACTGGCCAGCAGCGCTCAGGCCTCGACCACGTTGCGATGCGGGAGTCAGCTGATCAGCGTCGGTGACCGGGCTTTTGAAGTTCAGCAAAAGTGCGGAGCACCGGTCAGCCAGGATGTCATAGGCACCAAAGAAACCTTCAACAACACCTACCGCAAATCTGAAGAGGTCAGGGTCGAAGAGTGGATCTACGGGCCGGACAACGGCATGTATCAGTACCTACGCTTCGAAGGTGGGCGGCTGGTCAGGATAGACAGTCAGCGCTAGCGTTTAGCGTGAATAGAACCCGGCAGGACTGGCTTAAACGTGACAGCGGCAAGCGAACCTGTCGCAGGCCACTCTTACAAAATGCTTTCACCCACAATAGAACAGGCCCCGACGTAAACGCCGGGGCCTGTAATGACCACATCCTTGTGGTCTTCGCATGAACCTTCAGTCAGTGGCCGACCATCTGGTCAGCAACCCACTTTAATAAATGTTCAGCGCGCAATATTGCTTACTCGGCTTTCAGGCCGGCAGCCGATACGTCTTTGACGCCTTTGATGTTCTTGGTGATGCGCACAGCTGTCGCTTTTTGCGCGTCAGTCACTTTGACCATGGAGGACAGGGAAACCACGCCTTTGTTGGTCTCAACCTTGATGTCCGAACCTGGAATGCCTTTTTCGGTCAGCAGATCAGCTTTAACCTTGGTTGTGATCCAGGTATCAGAAGTGTCTTCTTTCACTTCTTGAGTCGTGGTGTTGGCTGCCAGGACCATCGGAGCCTGAGTCGAGGTCTGTGCGAAAGCAGCGTTTGCCATGGTCAGAGTCAGGGCAGTAGCGGTAGCAGCAGCGATAGCAAACTTCTTCATACGAGTAACTCCTGTTTTTCTCAAAATCTGCGCCAGCAAGTGGCGGCAGGGTTACCGTATATATCGCAATCGCTGTGCCAATCTCTGCATGACCATAAAACCTATATAAATCAATATGTTAATAAAACTGCAAATCTACTGAATCGTGCAGATTGCCCGTTCGTCATTCTGAGCGCGTGCAAGTTGCATGTTTCCGACGGCCGTGTTGATGAATTTCTAAGTCATTCATTGCGCTCATAAAAAAAGGACCCCGAAGGGTCCTTTTCATCGTTCGGCTAATCCGCAGATTAGACGCCCGACGCCTTTGCTGCTGCGACGTCTTTGATCGACAGCTTGATACGGCCGCGGTTATCCACGTCCAGTACCAACACTTCGACTTCCTGACCTTCCTGCAACACGTCGGTCACTTTCTCTACGCGAGCATCGCTCAGCATGGAGATGTGCACCAGGCCATCTTTGCCCGGCAGGATGTTGACGAATGCGCCGAAGTCGACGATGCGCTCAACCTTGCCGACATATATCTTGCCAATTTCCGCTTCTGCGGTGATACCCAGAACGCGCTGACGCGCTGCCTCAGCGGCTTCCTTGGTTTCGCCGAAGATCTTGATCGAGCCATCGTCTTCGATATCGATCGAAGCCTTGGTCTCTTCACAGATTGCACGGATGGTCGCGCCACCTTTACCGATAACGTCACGGATTTTGTCGGTGTCGATTTTCATCGCGATCATGGTCGGAGCATTTTCCGACAGCTCGGTACGCGACTGACCAATGATCTGGTTCATCTGACCGAGGATATTCAGGCGCGCTTCCAGGGCTTGGCCCAGAGCGATTTCCATGATTTCTTCGGTGATGCCTTTGATCTTGATGTCCATCTGCAGCGCGGTAACACCCTTGGCGGTACCGGCTACCTTGAAGTCCATGTCGCCCAGGTGATCTTCGTCGCCCAGGATGTCGGTCAGGATGGCGAATTTCTCGCCTTCTTTAACCAGACCCATGGCGATACCGGCAACCGGCGCCTTCATCGGCACACCGGCGTCCATCAGAGCCAGGGAAGCACCGCAGACCGAAGCCATGGAGCTCGAACCGTTGGACTCGGTGATTTCCGATACAACGCGGATGGTGTACGGGAACACGTCAGCAGCAGGCAACATCGCCTGAACGGAACGACGAGCCAGACGGCCGTGACCGATTTCGCGACGACCAGCGCCACCCATACGACCACACTCGCCCACCGAGAACGGAGGGAAGTTGTAGTGCAACATGAACGGGTCTTTCTTCTCGCCTTCCAGGGTGTCGAGCAGCTGCGCGTCACGGGCAGTACCGAGAGTTGCAACCACCAGAGCCTGGGTTTCGCCGCGGGTGAACAGCGCCGAACCGTGAGTCTTGGGCAGTACACCTACTTCGATGTTCAGCGGACGTACAGTGCGTGTGTCACGACCGTCGATACGCGGTTTGCCGTTGACGATATTTTCGCGAACGGTGCGGTATTCGATTTCGCCGAAAGCCGCTTTGACTTCACTGGAAGTCGGCTGGCCTTCTTCGCCGGACAGCTTGGCAACGACCTGGTCTTTCAGCTCACCCAGACGGGCATAACGCTCGTGCTTGACGGTGATTGTGTAAGCCTGGGAAATCGCTTCGCCGAACTCGCTACGGATAGCGCCCAGCAGAGCAGTGGCTTCAGGCTTGGCCTGCCAGTCCCAAGTAGGCTTGGCAGCTTCGGCAGCCAGTTCCTTGACGGCGTTGATCACAACCTGGAACTCGTCGTGTGCGAACAGCACAGCGCCCAGCATCTGGTCTTCGGTCAGCTCTTTGGCTTCGGATTCAACCATCAGCACAGCTTCGGAAGTACCGGCAACGACCATGTCCAGGCTCGAAGCCTTGAGCTGCTCGTAAGTCGGGTTCAGCAGGTAGCCGGTGCTTTCGTGGAAAGCAACGCGCGCGGCACCGATAGGGCCGTCGAACGGGATACCGGAAATAGCCAGTGCTGCCGAGGTGCCGATCATGGCTGCGACGTCTGGATCAGTCTTTTTGCTGGTGGACAGAACGGTGCAGACAACCTGCACTTCGTTCATGAAGCCTTCTGGAAACAACGGGCGGATCGGACGGTCGATCAAACGCGAAGTGAGGGTTTCTTTTTCGGAAGGACGGCCTTCACGCTTGAAGAACCCGCCAGGAATCTTGCCGGCAGCGTAGGTTTTTTCCTGGTAATGCACGGAAAGGGGGAAGAAGCCTTTGCTTGCGTCAGCTTGCTTGGCACCGACCACAGTCACTAACACGCTGACGTCGTCGTCAACGGTGACCAATACTGCGCCGGAAGCTTGACGGGCGATACGGCCTGTCTCGAGGGTTACGGTCGACTGACCGAATTGAAATGTCTTGATTACCGGGTTCACGGTTTCCTACCTTCTTTGTGGCTCTTGGGGAACTGGTTTCTTGCGAATTCTTGGGCAGTGCGGGGAATCGGCCCCACGACAGTCCAGATACAACTAGAGGCTGGGAGCCTGCCCGGCACACCGAAACAACCGGCGAACCCACGACAGACAACCAACCTCTATCCGAGTCGTTATTAGCGACGCAGACCCAGACGACCGATCAGGGCGCTGTAACGGCTAACGTCCTTACCTTTCAGGTAATCCAGCAGCTTGCGACGCTGGTTTACCATACGGATCAG
>DASVUK010000098.1:0-5699 GCA_036387095.1 Pseudomonas sp. | reverse complement strand
CCGCGTATCTTGAACGAGAACACCGGCTGCAAGTCTTCGCGCTTGAGCAACACTTGATTGCCAAGGCGTTCGGACAGCTGACGCGCGCCGTGCAGCGGAGTTTCCACGGCCACGTCGTAGACGCGGGAGGTGAGGATTTTCTTGACGTACTGTTCAAGCATCGGGGAAGCATCGCTGGCGTAAAGGGCAAGGTCTGGAAGTCTACCCCGCACTCCGACACACGACCACACGAATCACGGGGCTTTGGCGCTGGCATGTCGCTATAATGCTGGCCCTTTTCGCACATTCTCTGTAGGAGCGAACTTGTTCGCAACGCGGCATATCTGTGTATGCAGGCCAGATGTCTCGCCAACAAGTCGGCTCCCCCAGTACGTAAACAATCCGGCACCCATGGAGCCCGCATGACTCAGGATCAACTCAAACAAGCTGTGGCCCAGGCCGCCGTAGACTTCATCCTCCCGAAACTGGACGACAAGAGTGTCGTCGGCGTCGGCACCGGTTCCACCGCCAACTGCTTCATTGACGCGTTGGCCAAGCACAAAGGCGCGTTTGACGGCGCAGTCGCCAGCTCCGAAGCCACGGCTGCACGCCTCAAAGGCCACGGCATTCCGGTGTATGAGCTCAATACGGTCAGCGATCTGGAGTTCTATGTCGATGGCGCCGATGAAAGCGACGAACACCTGCACCTGATCAAAGGCGGCGGCGCTGCGTTGACTCGCGAGAAGATCGTCGCCGCAGTGGCCAAAACCTTCATCTGCATTGCAGACGCCAGCAAGCTGGTGCCGGTGTTGGGCGCATTCCCGCTACCTGTTGAAGTCATTCCCATGGCCCGCAGCCACGTGGCCCGCCAACTGGTTAAGCTGGGCGGCGATCCGGTTTACCGCGAAGGCGTGTTGACGGATAACGGCAATATCATCCTCGACGTCCACAACATGAACATCACCAACCCGGTTGAGCTGGAAAGCCAGATCAACGCCATCGTGGGCGTAGTCACCAATGGCCTGTTCGCCGCACGTCCAGCCGATGTGTTGTTGCTGGGCACCAGTGAAGGCGTGAAAACACTGACGCGCTGAACCTGGCGAGTGGATTCTGTGGGGGGATTTATTCCCGAAGACGTCAGCGCAAGCAATGAATTATTGCCCGGCAGAGCTGACGCCTTCCCGGATGAATCCGGTCCCACAGCAAACAGAACGAAACCCGCCTGTTAAGTCAAAGCTTGCGAAATACGTAGAACAAATTCGGCTCGCTGACCAGATACAACGTGCCATCGTCGCCCATGGCGATGCCTTCGGCTTGCGGTACGTTCTTGCGTAATCCCATCTGACCTTTGCTTAACGAGACATTGCTGATCGGGCGCCCTTCGGTATCCAGTTCGAGAATCTGACGGGATTCATCCGACAGCGCCAGCAAATGGCCGCTGCGCTCATCGAATTGCAGACTGGAAAGGTCCCGCACGAACAAACCCGCGTCGCGTCGGGCATTGGAGGACACTTCGATGATGTTGGGCGTATCGCTACTGAGATTGGGGAAACCCCGCACCTCAATGATCTGCACCGGTTTGCGCTCTTTGGCGACAAACAGGCGCTGACCTTTCGTGTCATAGGCCAGCCCCTCGAAGCCGCTGTTGCCGCCTGCATCGATGCCCAGGGTGAGCTGCTCTGCGTCCGCCGCGTCGAGAAAGAGGGTGTCGTCGCCCACATGTACTTTGATCAGCCGCTGCTGGTATTCGTCGCTGATGACATACGTGCCGGGGCTGATGTACTCCACCGCTTCGGCGTCGCCAAAACCGGTCAACGGGATACGGCGCAGAATCCGGCCATCAAGGGTCAGCTCCACCATCTCCGCATTCTTATTGGTCACGGTGAACAGGCTTTTACGGTCTGGATCGTAGCTCAGGGCGGACACATCGTCGTCGAGGCCGACAATGGGCTGGGCTTCCAGAACCACGCGATAGTCACCCAACCCGACCGTTGCGAGATCCTTTGCCTGCCAAATCACATGCCAGTTGAACCAGGCTCGCTCCAGCAGCCGATACTCGCGGCCAACAAAAAATACTGATAACGCCAGCAGAATCAGGACGGGGTAAACGATTTTTGCAGTAAAGAAGCGACGCATACAGACGGCTCGGGGATCAAACAGGACCGCATAAATACCACGGCAACTGAATTAAAGCTTAATAGCTTCTAGCCATCACCGAAATGAGCATCCGTGAGGGAAGACCAGCGTGGCGATCCACCTTGTTCGCGAAGCGCTATTTGCGATTTGAGGCCCGACGTTTGGCCCACACGTTGGTCCTTACAGCACAGCGCTATTGCTTCTTGAAGGAATAAAACAGGTTCGGCTCGCTGACCATGTACAGCGTGCCGCTTTCGTCTAGCGCCACGCCTTCAGCGCGGGGGATGGTTTTGTTCAGCCCGTTGAAGCCGCCAAGCAGGGTCATGAAGCTCAACTGCTCGCCCTTTTCATCCAACTCCAGCAGCAAGTGCGAGTCCGCGGACAGCACAAGGGTATGCCCCGTACGCGGCTCGACGGTCAGCGCCGACAAATTGCGCATATCCAACTCGACACCGGTCAGTTTCTGTTTGTCACCGTTGAGCCGCTCGCTGCCATTGCTCTTCCAGGCAAACATCGCCGCAGGGCGCTCTTCGCCTAACACGATTTGCTGCCGGCGAGGATCCCAGGCAATGCCTTCAAAGCCCTTGTTCTGGTCTTTCGACGGGCCAAGGTCGTATTTGGGGAAGTCAGCGATGTTCAGCGTGGTCGTTTGCGGCGTGACCTTGATGATGGTCAGCAAATGCTGGCGCTCATCAGTAATAGCCATCAAGCCGTTCTCCAGTACCGCAACGCCCTCGGGATTGCTCCATCCCACCAGAGGAATCTTGCGCAACACATCGCCTTTCAACGTCAGCTCGACGAGAAAAGCATTTTTGCCCATCACTGAAAAAAGAGTTTTGGTCTCAGGGTTGTAGGACAGATCCGAAGCTTCGTCCTTTTCCATACCAGGAAGCAGTTTTGCGTCGATATCCACCCGATAATCCGGCAGCCACACATTGGCGGCGCGCTCGGCAGGGCTCTCCATCGACTCCTCGACCCACAACACGCCACGATCATCCCAATGCATCAGGAATGCCACGCCATAACCCATCACCGCAACCAACAGCAGCCATACGTACCAGCGCACACGAGACAGTCGGCCTTTGGGTGTGTTCAGCGATGGGGAGCGGGTGGTCATTGAGACGTTCCTGAGCAGATACAGCGTCTGATAGCGCAATGCCCGAGCAGGGCCGGGAGGAATTATCCAGATCAATTGTGAAAAAAACGCCAATTGAAAGGATCAGTGCTCATTTGACAAAAAAACCGCCTGCGAGAGCATCGCAGACGGCTTTTTTGGGCATCAATCAACGCTTATCGAACGCTGCTTTCGAAGCGACTTTGACCTGTCAGTTCAAGCACCAATTCGTCACCGGCCTGGAACGGCCCGACGCCCGCTGGCGTACCGGTCATGATCAGGTCGCCGGCTTGCAGGGAGAAACAGGCCGCCATGTGCTGGATCATCGGCACAATAGGATTGAGCATCGAACTGCTGTTACCGTCCTGACGCACTTGGCCATTGATGGTCAGGCGAATGCCGATATCGGTCAGATCACTGTAGGTTTCTGCCGGAACAAAAGGTGCGATTACTGCTGCCCCGTCAAACGATTTGGCCAGTTCCCACGGCAGACCTTTGTCTTTGAGCTTCGTCTGAAGGTCCCGCAAAGTCAGGTCCAGCCCCGGCGCGAAGCCGGTAATTGCATCCAGGACTTCTTCTTCTGTCGGATTCTTGGTCAATGGTTTGCCGATCAGCACGACAATTTCGGCTTCGTAATGCACCGAGCCACGATCCGCCGGAATGGTGAAGCCGCCTTCCAGCGGTACTACGCAACTGCCCGGCTTGATGAACAACAACGGCTCGGAAGGCACTGGATTATCCAGCTCCTTGGCGTGTTCCGCGTAATTACGGCCGATGCAGACCACTTTGCCCATGGGAAAGTGGATGCTGGTCCCGTCGATATACTTGTGCTGATAGCTCATGACTGCTCCTGGCGCTGATCGTTTGAAGGTAGTGCCACTATCAATAGCAGCGATCCAGACTGTATGAAAAGGTCACGAACGAAGGCAATACATGGCAACCCAGCATCGTCCAGTGGCAATCTCGAACAGTCCGGGGCGATTAAACAGCGAAGATTTTGCCCGGATTCATGATGCCGTTGGGGTCGAATACCGCTTTGACAGCCTTCATGTATTCGATTTCCACCGGCGAACGGCTGTAGGTCAGGTAATCGCGCTTGGTCATGCCCACGCCGTGCTCGGCGGAAATCGAACCGTTGTACTTCTGGACGATTTCGAACACCCATTTGTTGACCGTGGCGCACTTGGCGAAGAACTCGTCCTTGCTCAGGTTTTCCGGCTTCAGGATGTTCAAGTGCAGGTTGCCGTCACCAATGTGGCCGAACCAGACGATTTCGAAGTCCGGGTAGTGTTCGCCAACGATGGCATCCACTTCAGCCAGGAACGCCGGAACTTTGGAAACGGTCACCGAAATGTCGTTCTTGTACGGCGTAAAGTGCGAGATGGTTTCGGAGATGTACTCGCGCAGCTTCCAAAGGTTATGCAGCTGCTGGTCGCTCTGGCTCATGACGCCATCCAGCACCCAACCCTGCTCGACGCAGTGTTCGAAAGTGGCCAGCGCATCGTTGGCGACTTCTTCGGTGGTGGCTTCGAATTCCAGCAGTGCGTAGAACGGGCAATCGGTTTCGAACGGCGACGGCACATCACCGCGCGCCATGACCTTGGCCAGGGCCTTGTCGGAGAAAAATTCAAAGGCGGTCAGGTCCAGCTTGTTCTGGAAGGCGTGCAAGACCGGCATGATGGCATCGAAATCGGTGGTACCCAGCACCATCGCGGTGAGGTTCTTCGGCGCACGATCCAGACGCATGGTCGCTTCAACGACAAAACCCAGAGTGCCTTCGGCGCCAATGAACAGCTGACGCATGTCGTAGCCGGTGGCGTTTTTGATCAAGTCCTTGTTCAGTTCAAGGATGTCACCCTTGCCGGTCACGACCTTCATGCCCGCAACCCAGTTGCGGGTCATGCCGTAGCGAATGACCTTGATCCCGCCGGCATTGGTGCCGATGTTGCCGCCAATCTGGCTGGAACCCGACGAAGCGAAGTCCACCGGGTAGTACAGCCCTTTTTCTTCGGCCAGGTTTTGCAGCTGCTTGGTGACCACCCCTGGCTGACAGCGCGCGGTGCGATCAGTGAGGTTCAGCTCAAGAACCTGATTCATGTAATCGAACGAGACCACCACTTCACCGTTGGCGGCTACCGCAGCAGCGGAAAGTCCAGTCCGACCGCCCGAGGGCACCAAGGCCACCTGGTGTTTATTGGCCCAAAGGACGATGGCCTGCACTTGTTCGATGGTCTTGGGGAAGACAATCGCCGTCGGCGCAGGGGCGAAATGCTTGGTCCAATCCTTGCCGTAAGCCTCAAGGGAGTCAGCATCGGTCAGCACTTTGCCAGGCTCAACCAGGGTCTTCAGCTCATCTATCAGCGCAGGATGGGTCATCGACGGAACTCTCGAACAATTCATGGTCATCCTGAGAACGCTTCACGTCCAGGAATGGGGTTTCGCGGGGTGCATATGCTAGCATACGCCCCCC
>DASVUK010000097.1:0-12031 GCA_036387095.1 Pseudomonas sp. | reverse complement strand
CGACCCGATCCTGTATCGCATCCGTCACGCACATCACCACCAGACTGGCGACAAATGGTGCATCTACCCGAACTATGACTTCACCCACGGTCAGTCCGATGCCATCGAAGGCATCACGCACTCGATCTGCACCCTGGAGTTCGAAGGCCATCGTCCGCTGTACGACTGGTTCCTGGACAACCTGCCGGTGCCTTGCCACCCGCGTCAGTACGAGTTCTCGCGTCTGAACCTGAGCTACACCGTCACCAGCAAGCGCAAGCTCAAGCAACTGGTTGACGAGCAGCACGTGTCAGGTTGGGATGACCCGCGCATGTCGACCATTTCCGGTTTCCGTCGTCGTGGCTATACGCCGGCTTCGATCCGTAATTTCTGCGAAATGATCGGCACCAACCGTTCCGATGGCGTGGTGGATTTCGCCATGCTGGAGTTCAGCATCCGTGACGACCTGGACCACAGCGCGCCGCGTGCCATGTGCGTACTGCGTCCGCTGAAAGTAGTGATCACCAACTATCCGGAAGGTCAGGTCGAGAAGCTGGAGCTGCCGCGTCACCCCAAAGAAGACCTCGGCGTGCGTGAGCTGCCATTCTCCCGCGAGATCTACATCGACCGCGACGACTACATGGAAGAGCCGCCAAAAGGCTACAAGCGTCTCGAGCCCAATGGCGAAGTGCGCCTGCGTGGCAGTTATGTGATCCGTGCCGACGAGGCGATCAAGGATGCCGACGGCAACATCGTTGAGCTGCGTTGCTCCTACGACCCGGACACTCTGGGCAAGAACCCTGAAGGCCGTAAGGTCAAAGGCGTGGTGCATTGGGTGCCGGCTGAGCAAAGCGTCGAGTGCGAAGTACGTTTGTACGATCGTCTGTTCCGCTCGCCGAATCCGGAAAAAGCCGAAGATGGCGCCAGCTTCCTGGACAACATCAATCCGGACTCCCTGCAAGTGCTGACCGGTTGTCGTGCTGAACCTTCATTGGGGCAAGCGCAACCGGAAGACCGTTTCCAGTTCGAACGCGAAGGTTATTTCTGCGCGGACATCAAGGACTCCAAACCCGGTCAACCAGTCTTCAACCGCACGGTGACGTTGCGGGATTCCTGGACCTGAGGCAAGCAAGTGCTCTCTATTTACAACACGCTCACCAAGAGCAAAGAAGTCTTCAAGCCGCTGGATGGCAACAAGGTGCGCATGTACGTCTGCGGGATGACCGTGTACGACTACTGCCACCTCGGCCATGGCCGCAGCATGGTGGCGTTCGACCTTGTCACCCGTTGGCTGCGTTTCAGCGGCTACGACCTGACGTACGTGCGCAACATCACTGACATCGACGACAAGATCATCAACCGTGCCCGTGACAACGGCGAAACGTTCGATGCCCTGACCGCACGCATGATCGATGCGATGCACGAGGATGAGGCACGGCTGAACATTCTGCCGCCGGACATGGAGCCCCGTGCCACCGATCACATCGCTGGCATGCACGCGATGATCCAGACCCTGATCGACAAAGGCTATGCCTACGCGCCGGGTAATGGCGACGTGTATTACCGCGTCGGCAAGTTCCTGGGTTATGGCAAGTTGTCGCGCAAGAAAATCGAAGACCTGCGCATCGGCGCACGTATCGAAGTGGACGAGTCCAAGGATGACCCGTTGGACTTCGTGCTGTGGAAAGGCGTCAAGCCGGGCGAGCCGAGCTGGGAGTCGCCATGGGGAGCGGGGCGTCCGGGCTGGCACATCGAATGCTCGGTGATGTCCACCTGCTGCCTGGGTGAAACCTTCGATATTCATGGTGGTGGCAGCGATCTGGAATTCCCGCACCATGAAAACGAAATCGCCCAGAGCGAAGCGGCCACCGGCAAGACTTACGCCAATGCCTGGATGCACTGCGGCATGATTCGCATCAATGGCGAGAAGATGTCCAAGTCCTTGAACAACTTCTTCACCATTCGTGACGTGCTGGAGAAATACCACCCGGAAGTGGTGCGTTACCTGCTGGTATCGAGTCACTATCGCAGCGCCATCAACTACTCCGAAGACAGCCTGAAAGAGTCCAAGAGCGCGCTGGGACGTTTCTATCACGCGCTGCGCGGCTTGCCGGTTGCCGAACCTGCGGGGGGAGAGGCATTTGTCGAGCGTTTCTCCACTGCCATGAACGACGACTTCGGTACGCCGGAAGCCTGTGCCGTGCTGTTTGAGATGGTGCGCGAGATCAATCGCCTGCGTGACACTGATCTGCCCGCGGCTGCTGGCTTGGCGGCGCGTTTGAAGGCGTTGGCCAGTGTGTTGGGCGTTCTGCAGCTCCAGGCTGATGACTTTCTGCGCGCAGGCGCTGAAGGTCGGGTCGATGCGGCAGAGGTCGAAGCCTTGATCGAAGCCCGTCTGGCTGCTCGCGCCGCCAAGAACTGGGCCGAATCCGACCGCATCCGCGACCAGCTCACCGCCATGGGCGTGGTGCTGGAAGACGGCAAGGGCGCGACGACCTGGCGCTTGGCGGATTGATCAGCGCCCGTTGAGTACGGTGGGGCGAATTTATTCGCGAAGGGGCTGGTTCAGTCGATAGATATAGATCGTTTGTGCCAGCCTCCTCGCGGATAAATCCAGCGAGTCAGACACGTTGGGCGCAAGCCTGCTCGCGAGACGTTGGCTCCTACAGGGGCTTTTCTCGCAGCCGCTTGTAAAGGGTATTGCGACTGACCCCCAGCCGTTTGGCCAGCTGCGAGATGTTGCCGCCAGTGGCCTGCAGCAAATCATTCAAATCCTCTGTTTCAGCCAGTCGCGCTTTGCCATCGACCATTGCCGGCATGCGCAAGGATTGCGACCCGGTCTCCATATCGGCAAAAAAGTCATCCGGCAAATGCTCAATTCCAATGGGCTGATCGTCAGCGAGCGCAAGGGCGACCTGAATCACAGTGCTGAGCTGGCGCAAGTTGCCGGGCCAGGGATGCTCTTCGAACAGCGCCAGGACTTTGGGCTCAAAACCTTGATCTTGCTGAGTTTCGCGATGCTGTTCCCAGATGCGCTGAATCAGCATGGCCTTGTCCGTGCGCTGCCGCAGCGGTGGCAACTCCAGGTTCAGCCCGCTGATTCGGTAGTACAAATCCTGCCGAAAATGGCCCAGCTGGACCTGTTCGCGCAAATTGCGGTTAGTGGCCGATATCAATTGCACATCTACCGGATATTGCTCGCTGCTGCCCAAAGGTTGAACGCAGCGCTCCTGCAGAACCCTTAGCAGGCGGGCTTGCACCGGCAGCGGCATATCACCGACCTCATCGAGAAACAGCGTGCCTTTGTCGGCCTTGCGGATCAGGCCAATGCTGCCTTTGTGATGGGCGCCGGTGAATGCGCCTTTTTCATAACCAAACAGTTCGGATTCCACCAGATCAGCCGGTATCGCCGCGCAGTTAACGGCAATCAGCGGTCGGGCCGACCGTGAGCTGGCGTGGTGCAAAGCTTTGACGAACACTTCTTTGCCGACCCCTGTTTCGCCATGAATCAGCAGCGCAATGTTTTTCTCCAGAAGCCGTTCTGCCTGGCGCACCGCTTTCTCGACTTTTGCATCGCCCAGCCCCACGGCGGCCAACGGTACCAGGTCGTTTGGAGTCGCCTTGGGCGGCGGGACTGCATGGAGATGAATGGGCTTGCGTTTCGGGCGCCGGAGTAGGCCGTGAAAGCGGTTATGCCCTGAGGCCTGTAGGGCAAACGGCTGCCCCTCTGGCTCATCCAGCAAGCGTGCGACCGGGCTTTTGAACAGGTTTTCGATATTAGCCCGAAGCAGGCTGACGCCCAGCAGGCTATCGGCGCGGCGGTTGGCGCTGATGATCTGTCCGGTCTCATCGAAGATCAGCAGTCCGGCCCATTGGCTGTCCAGGTTATTCAGTCCGGTGTTGAAGGTCAGCTGAAAATGCGTGTCCTGAAACTGATCGAGGATCAGCCGGTTTTCCACCGACTGACTCATCATCTTGACCATGCCCAAGGTGTGGGAGGGCGGCAGGAAGCTGTCGCTGGACACGTCGAGCACGCCGATGATGCGCCTGCCTGCGTCGAAGATCGGCGCGGCAGAGCCGGTCATGAAGCGGTTGGCCTTGAGAAAGTGCTCATCGTGCTCGATATGCACCGCCTGCTCGCAGGCCAGCGCTGTGCCAATGGCGTTGGTGCCGGTGCCGCGTTCAACCCAACTCGCGCCGGCCATGAAACCCTGGGTGCGGGACGGTTCGATGAAGCGTTGGGCGCCCCACGACTTGAGTAATTGGCCCTGATAGTCGGCCAGCAGAATCAGGCAATTGGAATTAGCCAGGATGTTCTCGTAGACCGGCAGTACTTCTTGATGAGTCGTCTGCACCAGTGAGTGGTAGCGATCCAGAAGCGCGATCACCTCCGTGCCCGGCAACTGATCGAATGAGGGGCTGGACTGGTGGTCCAGGCCAAACGCCCGACAACGTGCCCATGAGTCTTGAATAATAATGTCGTGAGCGAGGGAAACGCTGGGTGTGGCCATGGGAGGAAATCCTGCGAGTACTTTATTGTTTTTGTTTTACGACCGGCCTGAGCGTCCCGGCTCAAAGCGTTCACTCATTGTTGTTCAAGATTGTTCAAAGTCAATGTTCAGGTTGTTCAAGTGTTCAACGTTTGCTGTTCACTTTTGTTCAGCAATGAAAGGTGTATTCCGCTTCGTCCAAAACAGAAGGCTCTAAATCAGGCATCTTCGGCATTGATCAGTGAATGTCGGGGTTTGGCATGATTGTCGCTATCAATAAAAGCAGTGGGAAACTTTTCATCACCCTTAATAAGAATCAACAAACAAAGGGCACGCCATGTCACTCACGCTGGAGCACGTCAGCCGCGCCGTCGACGGTCAAACATGGATCGACGACGCATCCTTAAGCTTCGAACCCGGATCGTTCAATGTTTTGCTGGGTCGCACCCTGTCGGGTAAAACCAGCCTGATGCGCCTGATGGCTGGATTGGATAAACCGGACAGCGGCCGGGTTCTGATGAATGGCAAGGACGTTACACAGACAGCCGTGCGGCATCGCAATGTGTCGATGGTCTATCAGCAATTCATTAACTACCCCAGCATGACGGTGTTCGAAAACATCGCGTCCCCCTTGCGTCAGGCGGGCGAATCCAAGGAAGTCATTCACAGCAAGGTGCAGGAAACGGCCAGGATGCTGCGCATCGAGCGCTTCTTGCAGCGCTACCCGCTGGAATTATCCGGCGGGCAGCAGCAGCGCACGGCCATGGCTCGGGCGCTGGTCAAGGATGCTGAGCTGATCCTGTTTGATGAGCCGTTGGTCAACCTCGACTACAAACTGCGTGAAGAGCTGCGTCAGGAAATGCGCGAACTCTTCGAAGCCCGACACACCATCGCCATCTACGCCACCACTGAACCCAATGAAGCGCTGGCGCTGGGCGGCACGACCACCATCCTCCACGAAGGGCGAATCGTGCAGAGTGGCAGGACGCCTGAGGTCTATCACCAACCCAAGACCGTATTGGCGGCCGAATTGTTCTCCGAGCCGCCGATCAACCTGATGCCGGGGCGCATCGATGGCAATGAGGTCAGCTTTGCCAATTTCGTGCATTTCCCCCTCAACGTGGACCTGCGCAAGGTCGGCAATGGCCAATACCGGTTCGGCGTGCGTCCCAGTCATTTGAGCCTGGTGCCTTCCAACGATGACGATCTGGAGTTGGCGGTCACTGTGGAACTTGCGGAAATCAGCGGTTCGGAAACGTTTCTGCATGTGCGCAATGAGCATTTCTCCCTCGTCCTGCATTTGCCCGGCGTTCACGCCTACGACGTCGATGCCTCGATTCGGGTGTATATCCCGACCCACAAATTGTTTGTCTTCGATGAGCAGGGCCGCCTGATACAGGCACCTGGCTTGCGTATGGCGAGGGTTGCCTGATGGCCGAAATACGTTTGCAAAACCTTGCCCACAGTTACAGCAGCGCACCCGCAGGACCTGAGGATTATGCCATTCGCGAGATGAGTCATATCTGGGAGCAGGGGGGCGCTTATGCGTTGTTGGGGCCTTCGGGCTGCGGAAAGTCGACGCTGCTCAATATTATTTCCGGCCTGCTCAGTCCCTCGGAAGGACAGGTGATGTTTGATTCGAAGGTGGTCAACGACCTGACGCCCGAGAAGCGCAACATTGCCCAGGTTTTCCAGTTTCCGGTGGTCTACGACACCATGACGGTGTACGACAATCTGGCGTTCCCGCTGCGCAATCAAGGCATGGACGAAAAGCGCATTCAGGCGAAAGTCCAGGAAATTGCCGACGTGCTGGACCTTCAGCCCTTACTGAAGAACAAAGCCAAGAACCTTACAGCCGACGAAAAACAGAAAGTCTCCATGGGGCGCGGTCTGGTGCGCGATGACGTGTCGGCGATTCTGTTTGATGAACCGCTGACGGTGATCGACCCGCACCTGAAGTGGAAACTGCGACGCAAGCTCAAGCAGATTCACGAGCAGTTCAATATCACCATGGTCTATGTCACCCACGATCAACTGGAGGCTTCAACCTTCGCCGACAAGATCGCGGTGATGTACGGCGGGCAGATCGTGCAGTTCGGTACCCCTCGCGAGCTGTTCGAGAAACCGTCTCACACCTTTGTCGGCTATTTCATCGGCAGCCCAGGTATGAACCTGATTGACGTCACGCCACAAAAAGGTGGTGTTGGCTTCAATGGCATTCATCTGCCGCTGTCCGAAGGGCTGCAACAAAAGCTTGCCAGCACCCAGTGGAGCAGTCTGAAGGTCGGCATCCGTCCGGAATTCGTCCATGTCTGGGAGGGGCCCTATGACGACGCGATGTGCGCGGATGTGACCTATGTCGAAGACCTGGGTACTTACAAAATCCTCACCCTGAATCTGGCCGGCCAATCCCTCAAGGTACGCCTGCAGGAAGACAAACCCGTGCCTCAAGGCCAGGCCTGGATCAGTTTTCCAGGGCAGTGGCTGATGCTGTACGCCGACGATTACCTGCTACAGGCCAGCTCCGAAAACGAGGTGCCCCATGCGTAAGGTGCAAAACAACAAAGCTTGGTGGCTGGTGCTGCCGGTATTCCTGCTGGTGGCCTTCAGCGCCATTATTCCAATGATGACGGTGGTCAATTACTCGGTGCAGGACATCTTCGATCAATCCAGCCGCTATTTTGTCGGCACGGACTGGTTCCGGCAGGTGCTTCAGGATCCGCGCCTGCACGACTCGCTGCTGCGTCAGTTCATCTACTCAGGTTGCGTTCTGCTGATCGAAATCCCGCTGGGGATTGCCATTGCACTGACTATGCCGACCAAAGGCCGCTGGTCTTCGCTATGCCTGATCGTGATGACTATTCCGCTGCTGATTCCCTTCAACGTGGTCGGCACCATCTGGCAGATTTTCGGCCGCGCCGACATCGGCCTGATGGGCTACGCGCTGAACAAGATCGGCATCAACTACAACTACGCGGCCAACGCGTCGGATGCCTGGGTGACGGTCCTGGTGATCGATGTCTGGCACTGGACCTCGTTGGTGGCGCTGCTGTGCTATTCCGGATTGCGGGCCATTCCTGACGTGTATTACCAGGCGGCGCGGATTGATCGCGCGTCTGGCTGGGCGGTCTTCCGACACATTCAGTTGCCGAAGATGAAGAGCGTGTTGTTGATCGCCGTGATGTTGCGTTTCATGGACAGCTTCATGATCTATACCGAGCCTTTCGTCCTGACCGGCGGCGGCCCAGGCAACTCGACGACGTTCCTCAGCCAGACGCTGACTACCATGGCCCTGGGCCAATTTGACCTGGGGCCGGCTGCCGCGTTCTCCCTGGTTTACTTCCTGATCATTCTGTTGGTGTCGTGGGTGTTCTACACCGCCATGACACACGGCGAAAAAAACTGAGGAGCGGCCATGAACCTGCGCAAAGTCGTGCCGTTGTGGATCTACCTACTGTTTCTGCTGGTGCCGATCTACTGGCTGGTCAACATGTCATTCAAGACCAATACCGAAATCCTCGGCGGCCTGACGCTCTGGCCGCAAGACTTCACTTTCGCCAATTACAAAGTGATTTTCACCGACGAGAGCTGGTACAGCGGCTATATCAATTCGCTGTACTACGTGTGTCTGAATACCGTGATATCCCTGAGCGTCGCGTTGCCGGCGGCCTACGCTTTTTCACGCTATCGTTTTCTCGGCGACAAGCACCTGTTCTTCTGGCTATTGACCAACCGGATGGCGCCGCCGGCGGTGTTCTTGCTGCCGTTCTTCCAACTTTATTCGTCCATTGGCCTGTTTGACACTCACATTGCCGTCGCGCTGGCGCATTGCTTGTTCAACGTCCCACTGGCGGTGTGGATTCTCGAAGGCTTCATGTCGGGCGTTCCCAAGGAAATCGACGAAACGGCTTACATCGACGGTTATAGCTTTCCCAAGTTCTTCGTGAAGATATTCGTTCCGCTGATCGGATCGGGGATTGGGGTGACGGCGTTCTTCTGCTTCATGTTCTCGTGGGTCGAGTTGCTGCTGGCGCGCACCCTCACGTCAGTCAATGCCAAGCCGATTGCGGCGGTCATGACCCGTACCGTGTCGGCTTCAGGGATCGATTGGGGCGTTTTGGCGGCAGCCGGGGTATTGACTATCTTGCCGGGCATGCTGGTGATCTGGTTCGTTCGCAACCATGTGGTCAAGGGCTTCGCCCTGGGCCGTGTCTGAGGAGTCGTAAAAATGGAGTGGATGTCCTGGACTTTACCGACCGCCGCCTTCTTCGCCAGCATCGCTCTGATACTGGCGGGTATGACGGTGTGGGAGTTGCGCTCGGCGAGCATTGAGCGGCGAGGGTTCCTGCCGATGGCCACCACTCGGGGGGATCGGCTCTTCGTCGGGCTTCTGGGCAGTGCCTACCTGCACCTGCTGGTCATTGGTGCGACCGACTGGAGTATCTGGGTGGCTTCGGGTGTTTCCCTGGTCTGGCTGTTGGTAGTGATGCGTTGGGGATAGGCGGCAGCGGGATCGCGCACAACAGGCGGTCGGGCTGGCGGGATGTTAAGTGACCACATAAGAATCAACACTGGAGGTGTCTATGTTCAATAACAAAAACAAGCTGCGACACAGCGTGACAATCGCCACGATGCTCACGCTCAGCGGTTTGAGCGTCTCGGCGTGGGCGGATCAGTATGAGGATGCGGCCAAAAAATGGGCGGGCAGTGAATTCAGGCCATCTACCCTCAGTCCCGAGCAGCAACTGGAGGAGTTGAAGTGGTTCATCAAGGCCGCTGAGCCATTCCGGGGCATGGATATCAAGGTGGTTTCGGAAACCTTGACCACCCATGAGTATGAGTCGAAAACCCTGGCCAAGGCCTTCACCGAGATTACCGGCATCAAGGTCACCCATGACTTGCTGCAGGAAGGCGATGTGATCGAGAAGCTGCAGACCGCCATGCAGTCTGACAAGAGTATTTATGATGGCTGGGTGAACGATTCTGACTTGATCGGTACTCACTTCCGCTACGGCAAAGCCCTGTCGATTACAGAAATGATGGCCAGCCCCGAAGGCCAGAAAGCCACCTCGCCAACCCTGGATATCAAGGACTTCATTGGTACGTCGTTTACGACTGCGCCCGACGGCAAGCTGTACCAACTGCCCGACCAGCAATTCGCCAACCTTTATTGGTTCCGCGCCGACTGGTTCGAACGTGCGGACCTGAAAAAGAAATTCAAGGACAAGTACGGCTACGAGTTAGGTGTGCCGGTGAACTGGTCCGCTTATGAGGACATTGCCAAATTTTTCAGCGAAGACGTCAAGGAAATCGACGGCAAGCGTGTTTATGGTCACATGGATTACGGCAAGAAGGACCCGTCACTGGGCTGGCGCTTCACCGATGCCTGGTTCTCCATGGCGGGCAGCGGCGACAAAGGCTTGCCAAACGGGCTGCCGGTTGACGAGTGGGGCATTCGGGTAGAAGACTGCCATCCGGTCGGTTCCAGCATCACCCGTGGCGGCGACACCAATGGGCCTGCCGCAGTCTTCGCGACCCAGAAGTACATCGACTGGCTCAAGGCTTACGCACCACCTGAAGCGGCAGGCATGACTTTTTCCGAGTCGGGACCTGTGCCGGCGCAGGGTAATGTTGCGCAGCAAATCTTCTGGTACACCGCGTTTACCGCGGATATGACCAAGCCTGGCCTGCCGGTGATGAACGCCGATGGCACGCCGAAATGGCGGATGGCACCTTCACCCAAAGGCCCCTATTGGAAGGAAGGCATGAAGCTGGGTTATCAGGACGTGGGCTCCTGGACCTTCCTCAAAGCTTCTGACGAAAAACGCCGTCTGGCTGCCTGGCTCTACGCGCAGTTCGTGACGTCCAAAAGCGTTTCCCTGAAGAAGACCATCGTTGGCCTGACGCCGATTCGTGAATCTGACATCAATTCCAAGGAAATGACGGCGCTGGCACCGAAACTCGGGGGCTTGGTGGAGTTCTATCGCAGTCCGGCGCGTGTGCAATGGTCACCCACCGGTACCAACGTGCCGGATTATCCGAAGTTGGCACAGCTGTGGTGGAGTCATGTGGCTGAAGCGGTCACGGGGGAGAAAACTGCGCAAGTGGCCCTGGACGGTCTGGCCAAGGATCAGGATGCAATCATGACCCGCATCGAGCGCTCCAAAGTTCAGGATGCCAGCGGCTGTGCGCCGAAGATGAACCCGGAAACCACGGCGGAAGCCTGGTACAAGAAAGGCGAGGCATCGCCGGATGGCTGGGCCGCTCCGCAACGCAAACTCGCCAACGAGAAGCCCAAGGGCGAGACCATCGCCTATTCAGAGCTGCTAAAAAGCTGGGAAAGCGCCAAGAAATAATTTCCCTAGGCATAAAAAAGCACCCGAATGGGTGCTTTTTTTTGGGGCTGCGGATTGCCAGCTTGATCAGTCGTGCAGGGTTTCTGCCGCGTACAAGGTGTTTTCCAGCAGGCAGGCGCGGGTCATCGGGCCAACGCCGCCCGGTACTGGCGTGATCCAGCCAGCGCGGGGCAGGGCGGTGTCGTAGACGACGTCGCCAACCAGCTTGCCGTCTTCCTGGCGATTGATGCCGACGTCGATGACGATCGCGCCCGGCTTGATCCATTCGCCTTTGACCAACCCCGGCTTGCCCGCCGCGACCACCACCAGGTCGGCACGACCTACGTGGCCCGCAAGATCCTGAGTGAAGCGGTGAGTGACGGTGACGGTGCAACCGGCCAGCAGCAGCTCCATTGCCATCGGCCGACCGACAATGTTGGAGGCGCCAACCACCACGGCGTCCATCCCGTAGAGATCGACGCCGGTGCTTTCCAGCAGCGTCATGATCCCTTTCGGGGTGCAAGGGCGCAGCAGCGGGATACGCTGGGCGAGGCGGCCTACGTTGTAGGGATGGAAACCGTCCACGTCCTTGTCCGGGCGAATACGCTCCAGCAGCAACGAGGCATCCAGATGCGCAGGCAGCGGCAATTGCAGCAGAACGCCGTCGATCGTTGCGTCGTCATTAAGCCGGTCGATCAACTCGGTCAGCGCTGTCTGGGTGGTTTCGGCAGGCAGGTCGTACGCTTGCGAAATGAAGCCGACTTCCTCGCAATCTTTACGCTTGTGTGAGACGTAAACCTGGGAGGCGGGGTCGCTGCCCACCAGAATCACCGCGAGGCCGGGTGTGCGAAGGCCTTGATCGCGACGTTCGGCGACACGTTTGGCGATCTGCTGGCGCAGACGGGCTGCGATCGCTTTGCCGTCGATAAGTTTTGCAGTCATTACGCGTGATTAACCATCGAGAGGGATTGGAAAAGAGCGCGCATTCTCGCATGTCATGACGCATGGGCAAAGGCGCTTGGTCCGTGAATTCAGCTAACTCCTTTATCTAACTGAATTTTTTCGAAAAAAGAGTTGACGACCCCGGGGACCGTCTATAAGATTCGTCGCACTTGTCGGGCACAGCCCAGCACTGGTTAAGCTAGCACTGGTTGATTTGGTCAGGCAGAGTTGCAAATTGGCTCGGTGTGATTGAAAGCCTTTTAATTTGTGATCGTTAAAGAATAC
>DASVUK010000096.1:0-2407 GCA_036387095.1 Pseudomonas sp. | reverse complement strand
GCTGCGTCCCGATTCGGCGTTCCGTCCCCACGTTGACCTGTTGACCTACGTCCAGGATCGTCCGGGCCACGACCTGCGCTATGCGATCGATGCCAGCAAGATTCAGCGCGAGCTGGGCTGGGTTCCGGAAGAGACCTTCGAGTCGGGCATCCGCAAGACAGTGCAGTGGTACCTGGACAATCCTGAGTGGGTGGCACACGTTAAAAGTGGCAGCTACCAACAATGGATCGATACAAACTACGTAGCTCGAGAAGACATGGCATGAAGATTCTTCTGCTTGGCAAGAATGGGCAGGTCGGTTGGGAGCTGCAACGCGCGCTGAGCGTATTGGGTGAGGTGATTGCGTTGGATCGTCATCCAGCAGCTACCCCCTACGGCACGCGGGCTGGGGATTTGTCTGACCTCGTCGGTCTGCGCGAAGCCATTCGCAGCGTATCGCCGCAGCTGATCGTCAACGCCGCCGCCTACACCGCCGTCGACAAGGCCGAAACCGACCGCGAGGTAGCGCACACGATCAACGCCTTGGCGAGTCAGGTGATGGCCGAAGAGGCTAAACGCCTCGACGCATTGCTGGTGCATTACTCGACGGACTACGTATTCGACGGCACCGGCACGTCGCCGTGGAAAGAAACCGACGCGGTGGCGCCGGTCAATTACTACGGCGCAACCAAGCTGGAAGGCGAGCAGTTGATCGTCGCCTCTGGCTGCAAACACCTGATCTTTCGCACCAGTTGGGTGTATGCCGCGCGGGGCAACAACTTCGCTAAAACCATGCTGCGTTTGGCAAAAGACCGCAGTTCGCTGAATGTGATTGCCGATCAGGTCGGCGTGCCAACGGGCGCCGATTTGCTGGCGGATGTGGCAGTCGCTGCGCTGCAGAAAGCGCTGGTGAACCCGGAGCTTTGCGGCATTTACCATCTGGCGCCGGCAGGCGAGACGTCCTGGCACGCGTACGCGAGCTACGTCATCGACTTCGCGCGTACCCATGGTGAAGTCCTCGCGGTCGAGACGATCAATCCGATTGCAACCACCGAATACCCCACCCCCGCCAGCCGTCCGTTGAACTCACGCCTTGCGACGGAAAAGCTTCGCGACTCCTTTTCTCTACACTTGCCGGATTGGCAAAGTGGCGTAACCCGCATGCTTATGGAAGCTCTCAATAAATGAACACGACCAATCGCAAGGGCATCATTCTGGCTGGCGGCTCGGGCACGCGCCTGCACCCGCTGACACTGGGCGTTTCCAAGCAGATGCTTCCCATCTACGACAAGCCGATGATTTTTTACCCGCTGTCGGTGCTGATGCTGGCCGGCATGCGTGAAATCCTCATCATCTCTACGCCTGAAGATTTGCCAAGCTTCCGCAAGCTGCTGGGCGATGGCAGCCAATACGGCATCGAACTGACCTACGCCGAGCAGCCCAGCCCGGACGGCCTGGCTCAAGCCTTCATCATTGGTGAAGAGTTTATCGGCAAAGACCCTTGCTGCCTGATCCTGGGCGACAACATCTTCTACGGTCAGCACTTCTCGGACAACCTGCGTGCAGCGGGCGAGCAGACCGAGGGCGCAACCGTGTTCGGCTACCACGTCAACGACCCGGAGCGCTTTGGTGTGGTTGAGTTCGACAAGGACGGCCGTGCGCTGAGCATCGAAGAAAAGCCAGCCAAACCGAAATCCAGCTACGCGGTCACCGGCTTGTACTTCTACGACAATCAGGTCGTGGAAATCGCCAAAGCGATCAAGCCGTCCGAGCGTGGCGAGCTCGAAATCACCGACGTAAACCGAGCCTACCTTGAGCAGAAGAGCCTGACCGTGCAAATGCTGGGGCGCGGCTTCGCCTGGCTGGACACGGGTACTCACGAGTCGCTGCTTGAGGCGAGCCACTTTGTACACACCATTGAGCAGCGCCAAGGCTGGAAAGTGGCGTGCCTGGAAGAGATCGGATACGCCAACGGCTGGATCTCCGATGACGTTCTGGCAGCTCAAGCGGAAAAGCTGAAAAAAACCGGCTATGGCCAGTATTTGCGCGGGCTGCTGGACGGCCAGCCGCGCTAGACGTTGGCGCCTGCTACTTTTGGACTACCGGGCGGTAGCTCACAAGCACAGACAGTTTCCAAAGTAGGTGAGCGGCGGCGCACGTCGACCGCGACATCTTACGGCTCGTCATTGATCGCGCGGACCCGCTTTTCTCTGGGGTTGCATGGCGTGATTATGCAGCCGACGGAGGATGCCTTTGGCCAATCCCTGCGTGGGCATTGAGGTGGTCATGATCTCACTACGCCATTGCGTTTCCTCCCCCGACCCCTCACCATCGCGTCTCGTTATCCATGGCCTGATGGACTAGACAAATTGGCAGCACGTTCGGCTCAAAAGCGCCCTGGATTATGGATGCTTCTGGCGCTTGCACT
>DASVUK010000095.1:0-9362 GCA_036387095.1 Pseudomonas sp. | reverse complement strand
CATCCAGAGCTACCTTCATTTATTACCGGGGTCAACGCCTCGTGCAAAAACTGCACATAAGTACGTCGGTTTTTAAGGGTTGCGGATGTTAACCCCTCATTGAGAGGAATGCAAAGCCTCTGATCGAAAACCGCTGGTCGGCGCCTTGGGCGGCGACTATTATGCGCGCCTTCGAAGTCAGCCTCTACAAGGCGCAAACCCATGCTAGTACTGGGATTAGAAACCTCTTGCGACGAAACCGGCGTCGCGCTTTACGACAGTGAGCGCGGACTGCTGGCTGACGCATTATTCAGTCAGATCGACCTGCATCGCGCCTACGGCGGCGTGGTTCCGGAGCTGGCATCTCGCGATCACGTCAAGCGCATGCTGCCCTTGATTCGTCAGGTCATGGCAGATGCCAGCGTCTGCGCCAACGACATAGACGCCATCGCATACACAGCGGGGCCGGGGCTTGTCGGCGCTTTGCTGGTAGGAGCTTCCTGTGCTCAAGCGCTGGCGTTTGCCTGGGATATTCCGGCGCTGGGTGTCCATCACATGGAAGGGCATCTGCTTGCCCCGATGCTGGAAAAGCTGCCGCCGGAGTTTCCGTTCGTCGCTTTGTTGGTGTCCGGCGGTCATACACAGCTGGTTCGTGTCGATGGCATCGGTTTGTACCAACTGCTGGGTGAGACGCTCGATGACGCGGCAGGTGAAGCATTCGACAAAACTGCCAAGATGATGGGCATGCAATACCCCGGCGGCCCGGAGATCGCCGCATTGGCGGCTAAGGGCGTCGCCGGTCGTTTTGTCTTCCCTCGGCCCATGACGGACCGTCCGGGTCTGGAGTTCAGCTTCAGTGGCCTGAAAACCTCTGCCTTGAACACCTGGCAGCAATGCCAAAGCGCTGGGGACGACAACGAGCAAACCCGTTGCGACATCTCGCTGGCCTTCCAGACGGCAGTCGTGGAGACTTTGACGATCAAGTGCAAGCGGGCGCTCAAACAGGCCGGAATGAAGCGGTTGGTGATCGCGGGTGGCGTTAGCGCGAACAAGGCGTTACGCGCATCGCTGGAGAAAATGCTTGGTGAGCTAAACGGCAACGTTTTCTATGCGCGACCTGAATTCTGCACCGACAACGGCGCGATGATCGCGTTTGCCGGTTGCCAGCGTTTGCAGGCCGGACAGAAAGAAGATTTGAGCATTACAGTGCAGGCTCGCTGGCCCATGGAGCAGTTGTGCGGTCTGTGATCAAGGGGCGCATCATCAGGTGACCCCTTGCCTGGCGCGCTTCAGAAATGCCGTTCGCGCCCGGCAAACAGGTCGCGTAGATTGCCTCGGTGGCGCCAGACGATCAGTATGGTCAGCACGCTCATTGGCAGCAGCGCCATCGGCTCTTTCCAGGCCAGCAATGGCAGGATCAGCGGTGTGGCGATCAGCGCAGCCAGCGAGCTGGTACGGGTCATGTAGAAAACCAGGGCCCAGGCGCAGATCGCCAGTGCTGCTGCTGGTGGATACAGGCCCAGGAGCATGCCGGCCGCGGTGGCAACACCTTTTCCACCGCGAAAGCGGAAGTACAGCGGAAAGAGATGACCGAGCACGGCGCAGAGCCCGATCCAGGCTTGATCCTGGGGATTCATGCCCCACAGGCTGGCGATGAGCACCGGTATGAGGCCTTTGCATAAGTCGCCGGCCAGAGTAAGGATGGCGAGTTTTCTGCCGGCCAGACGCAACATGTTGGTGGCGCCTGCATTGCCTGAGCCACTGGCGCGCGGGTCCGGGCTGCCAGTGAGGCGGCTAAGCAGGATGGCGAAGGACAGTGAGCCAAGCAGGTAGGCGAAGATCGCCAGTAACCAAAACATGCTAACCATTCCGGGTGAGGAAGCCCTGATTCTAACGGCGCAACGCGCCCTTGTCGTGCAGTGGAGAGTAAGTGCTTGGACAGAGTTTTCATCGAAGGTCTGGAAGTCGATACGGTGATTGGCGCCTACGATTGGGAGCGCGGCATTCGCCAGTGCCTGCGTCTGGACCTGAGCTTCGGCTGGGACAATAGGCCCGCTGCCGCAGGCGATGATCTGAGCAAAGCGCTCGACTACGCGAGCGTCTCGGCGCGTATTCAGGCGTTTGCCGAGCAGGCGCAGTTTCAGTTGGTCGAGACCTTTGCCGAGCGCCTTGCTGAAGTGTTGATGAGCGAATTCAACATCCCTTGGCTGCACCTGAAGCTGACCAAGCCTGGCGCCGTTGCGGCCGCTTCCGGTGTGGGCGTGGAGATCGAGCGCGGATGTCGCTAACCCGGATTTACCTAGGCCTCGGCAGCAATATCGAGCGCGAAAAGCATCTGATTGCAGGGCTCGAAGCGCTGGATGGATTTGTCGACGAGATCACCTGTTCGCCGGTATTCGAAAGTCTGCCGGTGGGTATTAAGAGCGGACCTTTCTTCAATCTGGTGGTGTCCGGACTGACCGAACTGCCATTGATGGAGCTGGACCGTCGACTGAAATTCATTGAGGCCGACAACGGACGCTACGCACCTGAGCGCAAAGGGTTGCCGCTGGATATCGACGTGCTGTTGTACGGTGATCAGGTGGGCAATTTCGACGGTCTGATTCTCCCGCGCGCTGAAATCCTCAAGAATGCTTTTGTGCTGTGGCCGTTGTCGCTGATTGCGCCTGATCGGTTGCATCCGGGTGTAGGCATCTCATTCGAGAGGCTGTGGGCGCAAGCGCAGATTGAGCAGCAATTGTGGCCGGTAGCGTTTGAATGGCGGGGTCAGCCGTTGACGCCTCAGGCCATGATCAGCCCTGTGGTCTGATACTCGCCAAAAAGGCCAGCGCTGTTCCCCACGATCTGCGTCCACTGCACAGGTGCCTTTCCCTTAAATCCGGTCCCATGGGTGATGTACAACCTTCATGGGGCCGGATTTTTCAGAACGAAGCCATGCCAGTCGCCGTTATTACGGTTTGCCACGCCGCGTCGCACACAAAGGTCATTCAGCGGTTGTATTCCGCCTTATAGACTTTCAGCGCATCAAGGCGCTCGATCTTGAGCGCCTCGCCCAGTTCCTGACCCTTCAAGCCCTTCTCCAGCAATGGTTGAACCGACACCGCCCGCGCAGCCTGCGCCGCTCCGCGCAGGTAATCGGCTTGTGGATAATCACGTTGCTCAAAACCGTGACGCCCCCGTGCATCCATCTCACAGGCGACGATGAAGTCTTCGAAACGCTGTGGTCGACGATACACGTCAAAACTATGCAGCAGATCAAGCAGGGTTGAAGGCTTCAACTCAAGGGCGCGGTGGCCATGGGTGTGGTACTGCCCGACCAGCAAGGACAGTTCCTGACAATCACGGGGCACCCGGAACTTTGCGTTCATGGCTTTGATCAGGCGAAGTCCGGTGTGCTCATGGGCGATATGGCGCGGCCAATCAGCTGGCGGCGTCAGGCCTTTGCCCACGTCATGCAGCAGGCACGCCCAGCGCACACTAAGCGGTTGCTGATGGTTGGCTGCCTGTTCCAGCACGCTCAGAACATGCACTCCTGTGTCGATTTCAGGGTGATGGGCTTCAGGTTGTGGAACGCCGAACAGCGCGTCGATTTCAGGCAGTAATTCTTTCAGAGCGCCGCATTCACGCAGTACCTGGATGAATACCTGAGGCTGACTCTCCATCAAGGCGCGGGAAATTTCCTTCCAGCTTCGTTCGGGCGTCAGCGCTTCAAGTTCGCCCGATGCGCTGAGCTGGCGCATGAGTTCCAGGGTCTCTGGTGCGATTTTGAAACCGTCGGGGGCATAGCGCGCGGCGAAACGCGCAACTCGCAGTACGCGCAGAGGATCTTCGGCGAACGCCGGGGATACGTGTCGCAAGATTCGGGATTTTAGATCCCTCTGTCCGCCATAGGGATCAGTGAGATTGCCGTCTTTGTCTTCCGCTATAGCATTGATGGTGAGGTCCCGTCGGACCAAGTCCTGTTCGAGGGTAACCTCCGGGCTGGCATGAAAAACAAAACCGCCATAACCCCGCCCACTTTTGCGCTCGGTACGGGCCAAGGCATATTCCTGGCCGGTGAGTGGGTGTAAAAACACTGGGAAGTCTGTGCCGACCGGGCGATAGCCCTTGATCAACATTTCTTCAGTGGTCGCGCCCACCACGACCCAATCGATATCTGTAACGGGTTTACCCAGCAGGCGATCGCGAACGGCGCCGCCGACTTTATAGATCTGCATAAAAAACCTCCGTAAGCGCGACAGGATAAACCTTGCGTCGCCCTTACGGAGGTAAAACAGATTTCATACGCTCCAGCGGTCAATGAAACCCTGGCTAAAGGTGAACTACTGACAGATCAAGCCGGGGATATTCACCGTCGTGTTCGCCTCTGGGTGGCACATGGTGGGTTTTCATGACCTGATCCCCTTGCAGGGTTTCCAGATGAATATCGAAGCCCCATAGCCGATGCAGGTGCTTGAGAACCTCATCAGTGGAATCGCCCAGCGGTTTACGGTCATGTTGCTGATGGCGCAAGGTGAGTGACCGGTCACCTCGCCGATCAATGCTGTAGATCTGCACGTTAGGCTCACGATTGCCCAGGTTGTACTGGGCGGCCAGGGTTTCCCGAATGATTCGGTAGCCCGTTTCATCATGAATCGCGGGCACCAGCAGGTCATCCTTTTGGTCGTCATCCAGAATACTGAATAGCTTCAGGTCGCGAATCACTTTGGGTGACAGGTACTGCAGGATGAAACTCTCGTCTTTGAAGCTGCTCATGGCGAACTTCACCGCTGTCAGCCAATCAGTGCCGGCGATGTCGGGGAACCAGCGGCGATCTTCTTCGGTGGGCTCCTCGCAGATGCGCCGGATATCCCGATACATCGCAAAACCCAAGGTATAAGGATTGATACCGCTGTAATAAGGGCTGTCAAAGCCGGGTTGAAAGACGACGCTGGTGTGGGATGTCAGGAACTCCATCATGAAGCCGTCAGTCACCAGCCCTTCGTCATACAGATCGTTCATCAGGGTGTAATGCCAGAACGTGGCCCAGCCTTCGTTCATGACCTGAGTCTGACGCTGCGGATAGAAGTACTGCGCGATCTTGCGCACGATCCGCACCACTTCGCGTTGCCATGGTTCCAGCAGTGGCGCATGTTTTTCGATGAAGTACAGGATATTTTCCTGAGGTTCGGCCGGGAAACGCGCGTTGTCCTCCTTGCTGTATTTGTCGGCGCTTTTTGGGATGGTGCGCCATAAATCATTGATCTGCTTCTGCAGATGCTCCTCGCGATCCTTCTGGCGACGACGTTCCTCTTCTGCAGAAATCGGGTAAGGGCGTTTGTAGCGGTCGACGCCGTAATTCATGAGGGCATGGCAGGAGTCGAGCAAGTCCTCGACGGCGTCGATGCCGTGGCGCTCTTCGCACTGCATGATGTACTGCTTGGCAAACACCAGGTAGTCGATGATCGAGCTGGCGTCAGTCCAGGTGCGGAACAGGTAATTGCCTTTAAAAAAACTGTTGTGGCCGTAGCAGGCATGGGCGACTACCAACGCCTGCATGCAGATGGTGTTTTCTTCCATCAGATAGGCAATGCAGGGATCGGAGTTGATGACGATCTCGTAGGCCAGACCCATTTGCCCGCGTGAGTAGGATTTTTCGGTGCTGAGGAAGTGCTTGCCGTAGGACCAGTGGTGGTAGCCCAGCGGCATCCCCACGGATGCATAGGCATCCATCATCTGTTCTGCGGTAATGACTTCAATCTGGTTGGGGTACGTATCCAGCGCATAGCGTTCCGCAATACGGCTGATCTCGCGGTCGTAGGCCTGGATAAGCTCGAATGTCCACTCTGAACCCGTGGAAAGGGGTTGGCGCTTCTGCTCTCTAGCGGTCATGTCACTAACCTGCGCTGGAAGAGTTCACGGAATACCGGATAGATATCACCGGCAGAGACCAGCTGTTGCTGGGCAAACGTATCGGCGAAGGTTTCACCAATGCGTTCGTATTCGAACCATAAGGCCTGGTGTTCACGCGGCGTGATTTCCACGTAAGTGTAGTACTGCACGAACGGCATGATCTGCTTGATCAGAATGTCGCGGCAGATGGGGGAATCGTCGTTCCAGTTGTCACCGTCCGAGGCCTGGGCGGCATAAATGTTCCATTCGTTAGTTGGATAGCGTTCGGCCATGATCTCCTGCATCAGTTTCAATGCGCTCGACACGATGGTGCCGCCGGTTTCCCGCGAATAGAAGAACTCTTCTTCATCGACTTCGCGAGCACTCGTATGGTGACGGATGAACACGACTTCGATCTTGTCGTAGTTCCGTTTCAGGAACAGGTACAAGAGGATGAAGAAGCGCTTGGCAATGTCTTTTGTGGCTTGGGTCATGGAGCCGGAAACGTCCATCAGGCAGAACATTACGGCCTTGGAACTGGGGTTGGGCTGTTTGACCAGCAGATTGTATTTGAGGTCGAAGGTGTCCAGATACGGCACGCGTTTGATACGCGCCCGAAGTCGCTCGATTTCTATTTCCAATTCCTGAATGTCGCCGAAATTGTCTGGTTCTTCGCGCTTCATGCGCTCAAGTTCGTTGATAGCTTCCTTAAGCTTGCCACGGCTGCTGCCGGATAGGGCAATGCGTCGTGCATGGGCGGAACGCAAGGTTCGGATGATATTGATACGTGAAGGGTTGCCTTCGTTGCTGATACCGGCGCGAACGGTTTTATAGGTGTCGGTGCCGGTCAGGTTGCGTTTGACCAGATTCGGCAGTTCGAGGTCTTCGAACATGAACTCCAGAAACTCTTCCTGAGTGATCTGGAACACGAACTCATCCATGCCTTCGCCAGAATTACTCGCCTTGCCTGGGCCCTTGCCGCCGCCACCGCCTTGCGGGCGTGCGATGTGTTCTCCCGTGGTGAATTCCTTGTTGCCGGGATGCACAACCGTTTGCTTGCCGCCGCGCCCATGGTGAAGCACCGGCTCGTCGATATCGCGCCCCGGAATGCTGATTTGCTCACCATGCTCCATATCGGTGATGGAGCGCCGGCTGACGGCTTCTTCGACTGCTTTCTTGATGTGGTCACGGTAGCGCCGCAAAAACCTCTGGCGGTTTACCGTGCTCTTGTTCTTGCCATTGAGACGTCGGTCGATCACATAGCTCATGGGCCCCTCCGGGGAGCTTCAAGTTGTGAGCTACAAGCTGCAAGTAGGAGCAGTCGCCCGGATATCGGTTTGCCTGCTTCCTTCTTACCGCTTGTAGCTTGACGCTTGCAGCTGCCTTACTGCGACTTCCGGACCCGTAGGTACCATTCGGAAAGAAGCCGTACCTGTTTGTCGGTGTAGCCCCGCTCGACCATTCTGGTAACGAAGTCGTTGTGTTTCTGCTGATCCTCTTTGCTGGCTTTGGCGTTGAAACTGATGACCGGCAGCAAGTCCTCGGTGTTGGAGAACATTTTCTTCTCGATCACGACACGCAGCTTCTCGTAACTCAGCCAGGTTGGGTTCTTGCCATTGTTGTTGGCGCGGGCGCGCAGCACGAAGTTGACGATCTCGTTTCGGAAATCTTTCGGATTGCTGATCCCGGCCGGTTTCTCGATTTTCTCCAGTTCCTCGTTCAAGGCAACGCGGTTGAGGATTTCCCCGGTTTCCGGATCGCGGTATTCCTGATCCTGAATCCAGAAGTCTGCGTAAAGCACATAGCGGTCGAAGATGTTCTGACCGTATTCGCTGTAGGACTCCAGATAGGCCGTCTGGATTTCCTTGCCAATGAACTCGATGTAGCGCGGCGCCAAATATTCCTTGATGAAGCGCAGATAACGTTCGCGGGTCTCGGGCTGGAATTGCTCCTGCTCGATCTGCTGCTCCAGCACATACAGCAAATGCACCGGGTTGGCGGCGATTTCGTGAGGATCGAAGTTGAAGACCTTGGACAAAATCTTGAACGCGAACCGTGTAGAAAGTCCGTTCATGCCTTCGTCCACGCCCGCGCTGTCGCGGTATTCCTGGATCGATTTGGCTTTCGGATCAGTGTCTTTGAGATTTTCGCCGTCGTACACGCGCATCTTGGAGTAAATGTTGGAGTTTTCCGGCTCTTTGAGTCGCGACAGGGTGGTGAATTGCGCCAGCATTTTGAGGGTGTCAGGTGCGCAATGGGCTTTGGACAGTGAGCTATTGAACAGCAGCTTGTCGTAGATTTTGATTTCGTCGCTGACGCGCAAGCAGTAGGGCACCTTCACGATGTAGATACGGTCGATAAAGGCTTCATTGTTCTTGTTGTTGCGGAAGCTGTGCCATTCCGATTCGTTGGAGTGGGCCAGCAGAATACCGGTGAACGGAATCGCGCCCAGACCTTCGGTACTGTTGTAGTTACCTTCCTGGGTTGCGGTGAGCAGCGGGTGAAGCACCTTGATCGGCGCTTTGAACATTTCCACGAATTCCATCAGGCCCTGGTTGGCCCGGCAGAGTGCGCCTGAGTAGCTGTAGGCGTCGGCATCGTTTTGCGGAAATTCTTCCAGCTTGCGGATATCGACCTTGCCCACCAGTGCGGAAATATCCTGGTTGTTTTCGTCCCCTGGCTCGGTCTTGGCGACGGCGATTTGATTGAGGATGGAGGGATAGAGTTTTACGACTTTGAATTGGCTGATGTCGCCCCCGAACTCAGCCAGACGCTTGGTCGCCCAAGGCGACATGATGGTGCTGAGGTAGCGTCGGGGAATTCCGAAGTCTTCTTCGAGAATCGCGCCATCTTCAGTGGCGTTGAACAGCCCCAACGGCGACTCGAAAACCGGCGAACCCTTGATCGCGTAGAAGGGGACCTTTTCCATCAGTTGCTTGAGTTTTTCAGCCAGCGATGACTTACCGCCACCCACGGGCCCGAGCAGATACAGGATTTGTTTCTTCTCTTCCAGGCCCTGAGCGGCGTGGCGGAAATACGACACGATCTGATCGATGCATTCTTCCATCCCATGGAAGTCGGCAAAGGCAGGATAGCGACGAATCACTTTGTTGGAGAAGATTCTCGATAACCGAGAATTGACCGACGTGTCGACCAGCTCCGGCTCGCCGATGGCCAGCAAGAGACGTTCTGCCGCAGATGCGTATGCACTGCGATCCTGCTTACAGAGCTCAAGATACTCCTGTAAGGAGAGCTCCTCCTGGCGTGTCGATTCAAAGCGTTGTTGGAAGTGGCTAAAAATACTCATGACGTCACCTCGCTCGATACGTAGAGCCGGCGGCGGATCGTCAGTCGATGCTGGCAGCAGCTGGGAATCCAGTTGCCGTTTACCCCCCAGAACACCATAAAAGTAGCTACCGATGACCCACGCGCCGGTGTACCGGCTCTCCCCTGATTACGGATGGCCTGAGGCTAAGGATAGTTCGGAATCGGAAAGATAAAGAAGGGATGAG
>DASVUK010000094.1:0-20860 GCA_036387095.1 Pseudomonas sp. | reverse complement strand
ACATTTTGACGTTCGCGAGATCGACGCCGGAGTTGTCCGCTTTGACGCGAACCTTGACGTTGTAGTCGACCACTCGTTTGACAGCTACAAGAACCTTCATGGATTCCTCGTTTCTCTCCGGTGAAAAGAAAGTCGCCAGGGCAAGCCTGGGACTGGCAGCAAAAAACATTCTCGAACGCGCTGCAATCCAGCGCTATTCGTAAAGACCGAAGGGTGGTTTCACAAACCAAAACCACCAAAATCAGGGATAAACGCCCCGGGCCGTACATCTGGCGCACACGGGTGTGTAAACTGCGCACCGCGCAATGACTGACCGCTCCGGGCCTGCCGCGCTTAAAACGCGATTCAGGCTGAGGATGCGACCACGGCAAGTGCAAACCGCCCGTATCTTGACCGCAACGTGTTTTCTGGTCAATACGACAAAACTGCCAGTGATGAGCCGCGCGACCATGATTTATCTGGCCTGCGGATAATTCAAACAAACGTTTGTATTGGACCTGTCGGGTGGTGTAGATATAATGCGCCGCATTTGATGGCGAGCAGACAGTGAATGCCTCCGCACATCGGTTTGTACGCTGCCTATAAAAAAATACTGATGAGCCCTGAGTAGGAGATAGCCTGTGGAACGCGAATTTATGGAATTCGACGTAGTCATCGTCGGCGCCGGCCCGGCCGGGCTTTCTGCCGCGTGCCGCCTGAAACAGAAGGCCGCGCTAGCGGGTCAGGAAATCAGCGTCTGCGTGGTCGAAAAAGGCTCCGAAGTTGGCGCACATATATTGTCGGGTGCGGTGTTCGAACCTCGCGCTTTGAACGAGCTGTTCCCGGACTGGAAGGAGCTCGGAGCGCCGCTGAACACGCCGGTCAAACGCGATGATATCTACGTGCTGCGCAGCGCCGAAAACTCGCTCAAGGTTCCCGACTTCTTTGTGCCCAAGACGATGCACAACGATGGCAACTATATTATTTCCCTGGGCAATCTGTGCCGCTGGCTGGCCCAGCAGGCTGAAAACCTGGGCGTTGAAATCTATCCGGGTTTCGCAGCCCAGGAAGCCCTGTTCGATGAGAATGGCGTCGTACGCGGTATCATCACCGGCGATCTGGGCGTGGACCGTGAAGGCCATCCGAAAGAAGGCTATTTCACTCCCGGCATGGAGCTGCGGGGCAAATACACGCTGTTCGCCGAGGGCTGCCGTGGGCATATCGGCAAGCAACTGATCAAGCGCTTCAATCTCGATACCGAAGCCGATGCCCAGCATTACGGCATCGGCCTCAAGGAAATCTGGGAAGTTGACCCGGCAAAACACGAGCAAGGCCTTGTGGTGCATACCGCTGGCTGGCCCTTGGACGATGACAACATGGGCGGCTCCTTCCTTTATCACCTGGAAAACAATCAGGTGGTGGTCGGTCTGATCATTGATCTGTCCTACAGCAATCCGTACTTGTCGCCGTTCGACGAATTCCAGCGTTACAAACATCATCCGGTGATCAAGCAGTATCTGGAAGGCGGCAAGCGCATCAGCTACGGCGCACGAGCCATCTGCAAAGGCGGTTTGAACTCCCTGCCGAAAATGGTTTTTCCCGGCGGCGCCTTGATTGGCTGCGACCTGGGCACCCTGAACTTCGCCAAGATCAAGGGCAGCCATACTGCGATGAAGTCCGGCATGCTCGCCGCAGACTCGGTGGCCGAGGCGCTGCTTGCTGGCAAGGAAGGCGGCGACGAGCTGCATGCCTATGTGGAGTCGTTCAAGTCCAGCTGGCTGTACGACGAGCTGTTCGCCAGCCGTAATTTCGGCCCGGCACTGCACAAATACGGCACGGTCATGGGCGGCGCGTTCAACTTCGTCGATCAGAACTTCTTTGGCGGCAAGCTGCCGTTCACCCTGCACGACACCAAGCCGGATTACGCCTGCCTGAAGCTCGCAGCGGACTCGAAGAAAATCGAGTACCCCAAACCCGACGGCAAGCTCAGCTTCGATAAGCTCAGCTCAGTGTTCATCTCCGGCACCAACCACGAGGAAGAGCAGCCTTGCCATCTGAAGCTGACTGATCCGAGCATCCCGATTGGCACCAACCTGCCACTGTATGACGAACCTGCCCAGCGCTACTGCCCGGCAGGTGTCTATGAAGTGGTAACCAAGGAAGACGGCGAAAAACGCTTCCAGATCAATGCGCAAAACTGCGTGCACTGCAAGACCTGCGATATCAAGGACCCTTCCCAGAACATTACCTGGGTAGCACCTGAAGGCAGCGGTGGGCCGACTTACCCCAACATGTAACCGGAGCAACTGCGAGGTTTGCGCTGCACGTGGCAAGCCTGCGAATAAAAAGCCCCTGCGGGGGCTTTTTAGTGCCCGCGTGTCAGGCAGGAATTCTCTGGCTGACACCCTCTTCGCCCGGACTGCGATCAAAGTAGCGTTTGTATTCGCGACTGAATTGCGAAGTGCTTTGATAGCCAACGCGATGGGCGACCTGGGCGACACCCAATCCTTCTGCGATCAGCATCTGTTGAGCCTTGAGCAAGCGCAGGCGCTTGAGGTACTGGACAGGCGAAAGCAAGGTGCTGCGCTTGAAGTACTCGTGAAAGGTCGAAGCGCTCATGTTCGCCTGACGCGCCAGGGTGTCGACATTGAGCGGCTCGTCGAAATGACTGTGCAGATACGCCAGGGAAGCGGCGACTCGCGCAAAATGGCTCTGCTGGGCGACCAGCGCCCGCAGGACACCGGCTTGCGGCCCACGCAATGCAGCGAACAGGACTTCGCGCAGTCGCGACTGGCCCATCACCTGACACTCAAGGGGATCGTGCAGACAACGCAACAAGCGTTCGACGCTCTCGCGCATCGGTGCGTCGAGGACGGCTGAAGTCATGGACTCCGGCGTCTGGGCCTCGACGACCAGGTCAGGCGTACTGCCCATGGCCTGCACCAACTCACCCAGCATGACCCGATCGATCGCCACCGATACGCCGAACAATGGCGCCTGGGGCGTGGCGAAGGTTTCGCACATGAATGGCACCGAAAGCGCCTGCACCAGATAATGACCCGCACCATAATCCAGCGTACGTGAGCCCAGACTCGCCAGTTTCCCGCCCTGAGCGATGATCATCAGACTGGGCTCATAGATCTGCGGACTGCTGGCCACATAGCTGTGCATCGAGACCACTTGCACTTCTGGCAGCAGCGTCGGCACGAAACCCGGTCGGGTAGCCAGGGGCTTGATCAAACCGACGAGGGTGGCGTTGGCATCGGAATGATGGGGCAATGACATGAGACACCGGGCAGAGGATTAGACATTTGCATCATCGCAGATCTCTACCGTATGTAGATGAGCGACAGATGAGATCCGGAGGATTAGGCATGAAACGCGCAGGAATGGCCATGGCCGGCAGTGCTGCGCGTCTGGACAATGGCTCACATCTTTACTCGTCAACATTCGTGAGGTTCAACCATGATCAAAGCCATCGGCTATGCCGCCCAATCGGCAACCGCCCCGCTCGCCCCCATGAACTTCGAACGTCGCAATCCTCGACCTGATGATGTCGCGATTGAAATCCTGTACTGCGGCGTCTGTCACTCCGACATCCACCAGGCGCGCAACGAATGGGGCTTTGCTTCATACCCGCTGATGCCCGGCCATGAGATCGTCGGCAAAGTCACCGCCGTTGGCGCTGACGTCAGCACATTCAAGGTTGGCCAACTGGTCGGCGTCGGCTGCATGGTTGATTCATGCCGCACCTGTGAAGCGTGTAAAGCTGACCTGGAGCAGTACTGCCTCGAAGGTCCGACCCAGACTTACGCCTCCCGAGATCGTATCGACGGCACCCTGACCATGGGCGGCTATTCCAACAGCATCGTGGTCAGCGACCGTTTTGTCGTGAGCATCCCCGAGAAGCTGGACCCGGCTGCTGCCGCGCCAATTCTTTGTGCCGGCATCACCACTTATTCGCCCCTCAAGCACTTCGGCGTCAAGGCCGGACATAAGGTCGGTGTGCTGGGCATGGGCGGCCTGGGTCACATGGGGATCAAATTTGCCAAGGCTATGGGCGCGCAAGTGACGTTGTTCACGCGTTCGGCCAGCAAGGCTGAGGAAGGCCGTCGTCAAGGCGCTGATCATGTGATCGTTTCTACCGACGAAGCGCAGATGAAGGCCGCAGCGGGTCAATTCGACTTCCTGCTGGACACCATTCCGGTGCAGCACGACCTGAACCCCTACCTGGAAACCCTGCGCTTTGACGGCGTGCATATCCTGGTGGGCCTGATCGAGCCGATCAATCCTCCAGTGCATGCGGTCAATCTGGTGATGAAACGTCGGGTGCTTGCTGGCTCGATGATTGGTGGCATGGCGCAAACCCAGGAAGTCCTGGATTTCTGCGCCGAACACGACATCACCTGTGACATCGAGATGCTGGATATCCAGAACATCAACGCTGCATTCGAGCGCGTCGTGAAAGGCGATGTCAAGTATCGCTTCGTGATCGATATGGCGACGTTGAAAGGCTGATAAGTAGCCGTATGGGACCGGATTCAGTCGGGAGGGGCCTGTTCAGACGACGGCCACCTGTTGTCATGAATGACGCCTTCCCGGATAAATCCGGTCCCTCGGTTTTCTAGACTAGACGCGACACACAGTATTAACCGCCCAGTTCCGCCGATAACCGCGCGGCGGTCTGCTTGATCAACGGGATCAAGTCGGCCATTTTTTCCAGAGGCATGTAAGGCACGGTGCTGGCAATGCTGATACCGGCGATGATTTGTTTGCTCGCATCGCGAATAGGTGCGGCGACACAACGGATCGACGGTTCGTTGTCTTCCAGATCGAACGCGTAGCCTCCTTGCACGTACTCGTGCATGCGCTGACGCAGTTGCTCCCAAGACTGCTCCTGATGCGCCGGCCAAAGTGGATTCTTCCCACCCGCTGGCAGGCTGACGTCATACAGGCGCTGCCATTCAGATTCAGGACTATCCAGCAATAAGGCCTTGCCAATCCCCGTGCGGAACAGCGGCATCCTATGGCCAACCCGCGAGCGCATTTCCGGCCCGTTGCGACCTGGATTCTTGTGCAAGTACAGCACTTCGTCGTCGTCGCGCACCGCCAGGTGCACAGTATCGCCTGTCAATTCCGACAGCTCGTCCAGATAAGGTCGCGCCAGCATGGCCAGCGGTACTTCTTCGCGTGCCTGAAAACCCAGTTCGATCAGTTTAGGCCCCAACAGATAACCTACTTGCGGCAGAACCCGCAGGTAACGCTCCTCCACCAGACAACTCACCAGACGGTGGGTCGTACTGCGCGTCGTGCCAATCTGCCGGGCGATTTCCTTGAGATCACGCGCTCCGCCAGCCACCGCCTGGACGACCCCCAGACCGCGTAGCAAGGTTTGCGTGCCTGTGGGTGCAGGGGTTTTTGTGGCACTGCCATTTGCAGGATTGTCGGAAACTTGCTGCATATCAGGCCTTATCCAATCAGAAAGCTGGCGGCATTATCGTCGCCAGCTCGGGTGCATGCCAGCGATCAAATGTCGATTCGCTCCACCTTGCCCACCAAGAGGATGTAAGACAACGCTCCGATCAGCGCCAGCACCGAGATGTAAGTGATGGCAGGCGCGAAGGAATCACCCGACACCAGAAAGCCGATCACGATGGGTGTAGCAATCGCCGACAGGTTGCCGATGAAATTGAAGGTGCCGCCGGTCAAGCCCAGAAGACGCGCCGGAGCCAGGGTCGATACCAGTGACCAGGTGATGGAAGCCAGCCCGTTGCCGAAAAACGCCAGCGCCAGGAACGCGATCACCAGGGGTGTGGACTCCACAAAGTTGGCACCGATGATCGAAGTGGAAATCAGCAACCCGGCAATGATCGGCAGTTTGCGTGCGAAGCCCACGGTGTAGCCTCGGCGGATCAGCCAGTCCGAGAAAAACCCGGAACACAACACGCCCACAAACGCGGCAAGAAACGGCAGCGAGGCCAGCAGCCCGGACTTGATGAAATCCATGCCCCGGTATTTCACCAGATAGGTCGGGAACCACGTCAGGAAGAACCACAATGTCGAATTGAGGCAGAACTGCCCAAGGTAGATGCCCCACAGCTTGCGCTTGCTGAGGACGATACCCAGGTCAAGCCAGCTGAAGCCACGCTTGTTTTTTTCGGTGTCGGCCTGAATATCCACCAGCCCGCCGCCTTCGCGAATCAGCTGGATTTCCGCCTCGTTGACACCTTTGAAATCCCGGGGCTCGCGATAAACCAGATACCAGATCGCAGCCCAGATCACGCCGATGGCGCCTGTACTGACAAAAACCATATGCCAGCCGTAGGTCGCCTGCAGCCAGGCCAGCACCGGCGTCAGGAAGGCCAGACCGACAAATTGCCCCGACGTATAAAAGCCAATAGCTGTGGCCCGCTCGCGCTCAGGAAACCAGGTGGTAACGACGCGACTGTTGATTGGATACGCCGGAGCCTCCAGCGCGCCCACCGCCATACGCAGCACGAACAGGGCAATGAAGCTGGCAGCGAACCCGAGCATGATGGTCGCGATGGACCAGAGCAGCAGGGCCCCAGTGTAAAGAATCCGCGGCGGAACACGGTCCACCAGCCAGCCGCCCGGCAATTGCATGGCCGCGTAGGTCCACCCAAACGCCGAGAAGATCAACCCGACGTGAATCGGATCGATGCCCAGCTCACTGGTCAAGGCCGGCGCAGCAATGGACAGATTGCTGCGGTCCAGATAGTTGATCACCACCGTGATAAACAACAGCACCATGATGAAATAACGCTTGCGGGTCGGCGTCGCTAAAGACGCCGCGCCTTCGAGGATGCGGGTTTGCATGGGAACGCCTCTTTTGTATTTATGTGAGGTCTGAATGTCGGTGCGACGCGTGCGCGAAGGCGTCGGGCCGGATTCCGATGTTTTCAATCGAATCTCCGGCTACGCCTTTGGGAATAAATTCCCTGCCGCAGCTCGGCCTTAGGTGTTTGCTCTCACCACTCCGCAAAACTGCCATCGGCATGACGCCAGATCGGGTTACGCCAGCGGTGGCCGATAGCGGCGCGCTCCTTGACGTACTCCTCGTTGATCTCGATGCCCAGGCCTGGCCCGTTGGGGATCTTGACCATGCCTTTGTCGTAGTCGAACACTTCCGGATTCTTGATGTAATCCAGCAGGTCGTTGCTCTCGTTGTAGTGGATGCCCAGGCTTTGCTCCTGAATGAACGCGTTGTAGCAAACCGCGTCCAGTTGCAGGCACGCCGCCAGGGCAATCGGACCCAGCGGGCAGTGCAGCGCCAGCGCCACGTCGTAGGCTTCGGCCATGTTGGCGATCTTGCGGGTTTCCGTGATGCCGCCTGCGTGGGACGCATCCGGCTGGATGATGTCGACGTAGCCTTCGCTCAACACGCGCTTGAAATCCCAGCGGGAGAACAGTCGCTCGCCCAAAGCAATCGGCGTACTGGTCAGGGGCGCCAGCTCTTTGAGCGCTTCGTAGTTCTCGCTGAGCACCGGTTCTTCGATGAACATCAGCTTGTACGGATCCAGCTCTTTCATCAGCACTTTGGCCATGGGTTTGTGGACCCGGCCATGGAAATCCACGCCGATGCCGACATTCGGCCCGACCGCGTCGCGCACAGCGGCGACGTTGGCTAACGCCAGGTCCACTTTGTCGAAGGTGTCGAGAAACTGCAGCTCTTCGGTGCCGTTCATTTTCACTGCGGTGAAGCCCCGCTCCACCGCTTCTTTCGCGGCGCGAGCGGTGTCGGCAGGCCGATCGCCGCCGATCCAGGAATAGACGCGGATCTTGTCCCGCACCTGACCACCCAGCAGATCGCTGACCGAAACACCCAGGTGCTTGCCCTTAATGTCCCACAGCGCCTGATCGATACCGGCCAGGGCACTCATGTGCACCGCGCCGCCACGGTAGAAACCGCCGCGATAGAGCACGGTCCAGATATCTTCGATATTGCGTGGGTCTTTGCCGATCAAGTAATCGGACAGTTCCTCCACGGCGGCGGCAACCGTATGGGCGCGGCCCTCAACCACGGGCTCGCCCCAGCCGGTAATGCCCTGATCGGTTTCGATCTTCAGGAAGCACCAGCGTGGCGGAACGATAAAAGTCGTAAGTTTGGTGATTTTCATGGGTGCGAATTCTCTTATTTTGAAGTGGGCGTCTGGTGCGCCGTTCAGTTCTGCGGGCTATCCATTCAATGTGCGGCGCTCAGCTGCGTCCAGGCAGCGACATACGCCTTGGCGCGTTGCGCCACGTCCGCAGCGCTCATGCCTGGTTTGAACAACCCCGAGCCAAGGCCAAAGCCTTTAACACCGGCATCGAGGAAGACCTTCATGTTGTCTGGCGTAATGCCGCCCACAGGGATCAGAGCCGTGCCAACCGGTAAAACCGCGAGCCATGCCTTGACCACCGCGGGGCTCATTTGCTCGGCCGGAAACAGCTTGAGCACGTCCGCGCCTTCGGCCAGTGCCGCAAACGCTTCGGTGGGCGTGGCGACACCCGGCGACAGGAATAGACCGGCCGCCTTGGCGGCACGCAACACCTTGGCATCGCTGTGCGGCATGACGATCACCTGGCCGCCCGCCTCCTTGACCAGTTCGACCTGTTCCGGCGTCAACACCGTGCCCGCGCCAATCAAACAGTCGGCAGGCAGGCTCTGGCGTAACAGACGAATGCTGTCGTAAGGCTGCGGCGAGTTGAGCGGCACTTCGATAACGCGAAAACCGGCCTGATACAGCACATCGCCGATGGCGGGGGCTTCTTCGGGACGCAAGCCGCGAAGGATCGCGATCAAACCGTTCTGGACCAGCGCTTGCTTGAGCATTTCAAACCTCTGCTTGAGTGGGTGCGAGCAAGCCGGCCTTGACCGCTACTTGCCATAAACCGCGTTCGGTGGCCTGCTCCGCCACGGTCACATGAATAAACCCGCAGGCCGCCAAGGCGCGGCCATAACGCAGGCACAACTGTTCGCCACCCATCAGGATGACGGCGGGAAGTACGTCATGACGTTTGCGCTGCAGGTCGGCCAGGGTCGCCAACTCATGACCGATCAGCAGGCCGGACAGATAGTCAGGCTGGGACGTCGGTGACAGCTGGCCAGTCAACCCAAGGGTACGGCAGCTGAAAATCGTCGACAGCGGCCCCGCCGCCCCATCAGCGGACAAGGCAACGGCTACGCCGCGGTCGAACGCAGCTTCGTCAAAGACCTCGCTGCGTTGCATCGTGCGGCCGAGAATTGTATGAGCGGTCAGGGCGGCGAAGACTTCGCCGGTCATGAAGGTGTCAAAGTGGACAATGCAGCCGTCAACGGCCTGGACCCATTTTGAATGGCTCCCGGGCAGGCCAATCAGCAACGGATGGCGGGTTTCGGATTCCGTAAGCGCAGCCAGAACGCCCAGGACCTGGGTTTCTTCGCCGCGCATCACATTGGGCAGCGTGGAACGTTGCAGGACGCCGGGGATGATATGGATGTCGACCCCGCGCTGGCTGCGCACCGTTTGCAAGGTTGAACTCAGACCCGTCACGCTGGCGGGTGTTTCCCGATAGGCTGCCTCGCGCCAGCCTTGGGCGCTGCCGACCATCCCACAGGCGATTACCGGCAATTGCGGCTGAGCGTCGAGCCAATCGCCACAGGCCTCGTCCAATGCCAGTTCAAAACCGTCGTTGCACATGGCACCCGCAATCAGTCGCGGCGTGCGGGGCAGTTGCATGATGCCCGCACTCAAGGAGCGTTGTTCCAGAACCCGGCCGTTTTCACCGAGTCGATAAGCACGAAGTGAGGTTGTGCCCCAATCGAGCGCGATCAATTGCGCCTGCATCGCTTCACCTATTATTTTTTGAGCAGTGAGTGCGCGCTGACTATAAGCTGATCCAGCAGTAAATCTCAATATGTAATTTATCGTTCCATATAGTGGGATTTTATTAAGCAATTCCCGCTGGCGTTTAATTTGGAAGTTGTCGCATACTGACGGCCATTTCCAGCATCACCCCCACTTCTCGACACCCTGGTCGAGGGTGGTAACGTGTTCGAAGCCTTGCCTTGAGCACCGTCAGCTTTCGCTGCATTTCCTGCCCTGCCCTCATTGTTTATTGACACGCGCGCGTCTGCCGCCTGAATGCCGTTCGGCCTCTTCTCCTCTTCAAGGACCTCTGTGCTATGAAGCGATTTCTCGTGCTCGATAGTTTTCGTGGCCTCTGCGCCCTGGCAGTGGTGTTGCATCACTCCCATGCGTTGCAAAGCTTCACCGAATTGGCGTTCTTCAGACATTCCAATTACCTCGTGAATTTTTTCTTCGTGCTCAGCGGCTTTGTGCTGTACCACATCTATGGGCAACGCCTGGGCTCTGCGGCGCAGCTCAAGGGTTTCGTGATTGCGCGCATCTGTCGGCTTTATCCCTTGCATCTGGCGATGCTGCTGATCGCTCTGGGTCTTGAGTGTTTGAAAATGGTGATGGAACAGCGCGGAATGAGTTTCGGGTTGCCAAGCTTTACGGGCGCCAAGGCTGCGCAAGAAATCCTGCCCAACTTGTTTTTACTGCAATCGTGGTGGTCAGGCTTCAACCAGATGTCGTTCAACTTCCCTTCCTGGAGCATCAGCGTCGAGTTTTACCTGTACCTGCTGTTCGCCTTGGTGATTGCAGTCTCGCCCGGCTTTTCGCGGCAGGTTTTCGCCGCGATAGCGGTGCTGGCCTTCATCGCGCTGTACTTCAGGAGCGCGCTGTTTACCGAAGGCGCCCTGGTGGGAATGGGTTGCTTCTTCGCCGGCGCGCTGACGTATCGGCTGTATGACCGGTTCAAGCACCTGAGTGTGAGCCTGCCGGTGGCCACCAGCCTGGAAGCCTTGAGCCTGCTGACCGTCTACCTGGCGGTGACCTACAGCAGCCCATCGCAGAATATTTCACTGAGCCTGTTGTTTTGTGGCGTCATCGCCGTGTTTTCCTTCGAGGCCGGCGCGTTATCGACGCTGCTGCGTACCCGACTGTTCAAATGGGTGGGCATGCTGTCTTTTTCGATCTACATGATCCACTCCATCGTCATTTTATTCGGGCTGATGGGGTTAATGCTGCTAAGCAAGCTGACCGGGCAGACGCTGCTTATCGACAGGGTCGGCCGCGAACCCGGTGAGCTGGTGCGCTATATCGACTCCGGCAGCGCCATGCTCGACAACCTGCTGATCGTCATCGAGCTGGGTTCAGTGCTGGCAGTGTCGGTACTGACCTACCGCTACATCGAGCTGCCTGGAATCGAACTGGGCAAGCTGATGAACGCACGCTCCCAGTCGCAAAACGGACATGCACCATCTGACAGTCGGGCTTAAGGATCCGGATGAGAAAAGCAAAAGCCTTACAACAACAACGATCTGCGCTTACAAATACCTAACGTTAAGTCGTGTCGACACGCGCCGTAACAAGCGCCACACAATGAGGTACTTACAGATAGACGGCGCGCACAAAAAAGCCGCCTGACGGCGGCTCGTTTACAGGTCAGCAATCAACGTTCCAGCAAAATCCGCAGCATGCGCCGCAACGGCTCTGCCGCGCCCCACAACAGTTGGTCACCCACCGTGAATGCGCCCAGGTACTGCGAACCCATGTTCAGCTTGCGCAGACGTCCCACTGGAATGCTCATCGTGCCGGTCACAGCAGTCGGGCTGAGTTCCTGGATGCTGGCCTCACGATGGTTCGGGACCAGTTTCACCCATGGGTTGTGCTGGCTGATCAAACCTTCGATATCAGCGATGGGGACGTCTTTGTTCAACTTGATGGTCAGCGCCTGGCTGTGGCAACGCATGGAGCCGATGCGCACACAGATGCCGTCGACCGGAATCGGGCTTTTGAAGCGACCAAGGATCTTGTTGGTCTCGGCCTGGCCTTTCCATTCTTCGCGGCTTTGACCGTTGGGCAATTCCTTGTCAATCCACGGGATCAGGCTCCCAGCCAGGGGCACCCCGAAGTTCTCCGTAGGAAACGCATCGCTGCGCATGGCTTCTGCGACCTTGCGATCGATGTCCAGAATCGCACTGGACGGATTGGCCAGCTCGTCCGCCACTGCCGCGTGAGTGGCGCCCATCTGCTTGATCAGCTCACGCATGTTCTGCGCACCGGCACCGGAAGCCGCCTGATACGTCATGGCGTTCATCCACTCCACCAGACCGGCTTCGAACAGACCGCCAAGGCCCATCAGCATCAGGCTGACGGTGCAATTGCCGCCGATATAATTCTTGGTGCCCGCGTCCAGCTGCTGATCGATGACCTTGCGGTTCACCGGGTCGAGCACGATCACGGCATCGTCCTGCATGCGCAGGCTGGATGCAGCATCGATCCAGTAGCCCTGCCAACCGGCCTCGCGCAGTTTCGGGAACACCTCGTTGGTGTAGTCGCCGCCCTGGCAGGTCAGAATCACGTCAAGGGTTTTGAGCTCATCGATGCTGTATGCATCTTTGAGCGGCGCAACGTCCTTGCCCACGGCAGGGCCCTGGCCACCGACGTTGGAGGTGGTGAAGAACACCGGCTCGATCAGATCAAAATCCTGCTCTTCCAGCATCCGCTGCATGAGCACGGAACCAACCATCCCGCGCCAACCGATCAGACCTACACGTTTCATCGCAACTACACCTTTTACAAAAAGTGGGGCCACCACATTCGTCAGCCAGAGTAAAAACTACTGCGCTCGACAATACTGCTTTAAAAACAGGCTCGGACTGCTCATTTATGAAGCACTAAACTCCGCGTCCTCGCCTGTTTTTGCCTTGTCTTGCCTTCGCTCGCTACGTTTTTACTTTGCCTGCCAAGGAAGCGGGCCCGAGATATTACAGATTGCGCAGCGCGGCGACTACGGCGTCGCCCATTTCCTGCGTACCTACTTTGGCATTACCTTCAGACCAGATATCACCGGTACGCAGGCCTTGATCCAGCACCAGGCTCACGGCCTTCTCTATGGCATCGGCGGCGACGGTCTGGTTGAAGCTGTAACGCAGCATCATCGATACCGACAGAATAGTCGCCAGCGGGTTGGCAATCCCCTGCCCGGCGATGTCCGGCGCGGAACCGTGGCACGGCTCGTACATGCCTTTATTGTTGGCATCCAGAGAAGCCGACGGCAGCATACCAATGGAACCGGTGAGCATCGACGCCTCGTCGGACAGAATGTCGCCGAACAGGTTGTCGGTCACGATCACGTCGAACTGCTTGGGCGCACGCACCAGTTGCATGGCGGCATTGTCGACGTACATGTGGCTCAGCTGGACGTCAGGGTAATCCTTGGCGACCTGCTCCACCACTTCGCGCCACAGCTGGCTGGATGCGAGCACGTTAGCTTTGTCCACCGAGCAGAGCTTTTTGCCGCGCACACGGGCCATGTCAAAACCGACCCGGGCGATGCGGCGGATTTCGCTTTCGCTGTAGGGCAGCGTGTCGTAGGCCTGACGCTCGCCGTTTTCCAGTTCGCGGGTGCCGCGTGGCGCGCCGAAATAGATCCCGCCCGTCAGTTCGCGAACGATCAGGATGTCCAGGCCGGCCACGATTTCCGCCTTGAGGCTCGACGCCTCAGCCAGTTGCGGGTACAGAATGGCCGGACGCAGATTGCCGAACAGGCCCAGTTGGGCACGAATTTTCAGCAGGCCGCGCTCTGGACGGATGTCGCGCTCAATGGTGTCCCATTTCGGGCCGCCCACGGCGCCAAGCAATACGGCATCGGCAGCACGGGCGCGATCCAGGGTTTCGTCGGCCAGCGGCACGCCGTGCTTGTCGATGGCTGCGCCGCCGATCACGTCATGGCTGAATTCGAAGCCCAGTTGATACTTCTCGTTGGCGAGTTCCAGCACCTTGACCGCCTCGGCCATGATTTCCGGACCAATGCCATCACCTGGGAGAATCAGAATCTGCTTGCTCATAACATCCTCAAATTTTTGTTACGGCGCTGGGCATCAGCGCCTCTATGGAATCTAGCGTTCGGCCCACAGGACCAGGACATCGGTGCTGAATGAACCGTCGGAGGCAATCTCAAAGTACTCGCGCACTTCGGCACCCATAGCCTGTTGCAACTCAAGAATCGCCACGCGCAAGGCCTCGGGAGTACGCATGCGCTCGACCCAGGAGCGGTACTCCAGATGCAGGCGCTGGCGGCTGTGGCTGCGTGTGTACAAACCGGCTTCACTGACCTGACGCAACCATTCGCCAGCGGAGTAATCCCGCACATGACTGGTATCGCGCAGCACTTCCACGGTTTGCAGATACGTGTCCAGCAGCGGACTGCCCGGCGACATAACGTCAATGAACGCCGCCACACCGCCCGGTTTCAGCACGCGACGCACTTCCCGCAAGGCCAACCCGAGATCGCTCCAGTGGTGCGCCGAATAACGGCTGAAGACGAAATCGAATTCGCCATCATCAAAGGGCAAACGCTCTGCCGCACCGCAAACGGTCCTGACATTGCTCAAACCACGATCCTGAGCCGCAGCGGCAACCACATCCAGCATTTGCTGAGAAAGGTCATACGCTATCACTTCGCCTACTGACGGAGCGACATGAAAGGTCACATGACCGGCGCCACAACCCAGATCCAGCACCCGCGCATCGTTGCGCCCCGCCACTTGTGCCTGTAGCAGCGCGAACTCGGTGCCTTGAGAGTGCACTGTACTGCTCAGGTAGGCCGCAGCCTGTTCGCCGAATTGACGTTGCACGACTTGAGTGTGAGCGGTGTTGGTCATGGAGTATGTCCTTGATGGGTTGCTATCACGAGCAGCTCGCGCCTACAGGGGTACGCATTTCAACTGTAGGCGCGAGCGTGCTCGCGATGGGTGTGAAGCACCCTGGTGTCAGCCGCGAAACAACCACGGCTGGCTGGCGCGGTGCTTGCTCTCAAAAGTGGCAATGGCATCGCCGTCCTTGAGGGTCAGGCCGATATCGTCCAGGCCTTCGAGCAGGCAGTGCTTGCGGAAGGCGTCGATCTCGAAGCGCAAGACCTTGCCATCCGGACGGGTCACGGTCTGGGTGGCCAGATCGATATTGAGTTGATAACCGACGCTGGCTTCAACCTGCTGGAACAATTCATCCACATCCGCTTCGTCAAGAATGATCGGCAACAAGCCGTTCTTGAAGCTGTTGTTGAAGAAAATGTCGGCAAAGCTCGGGGCAATGATCGCGCAGAAGCCGTACTCTTCCAGCGCCCAAGGGGCGTGCTCACGGCTGGATCCGCAGCCAAAGTTTTCCCTGGCCAGCAGTACGCTGGCGCCTTGGTAACGGGCATTGTTGAGCACGAAGTCCTGATTCAACGGGCGCTTGGAGTTGTCCTGATACGGTTGCCCAACATCGAGATAACGCCATTCATCGAACAGGTTCGGCCCGAAGCCGGTGCGCTTGATCGACTTCAGGAACTGCTTGGGAATGATCTGATCGGTATCGACGTTGGCACGATCCAGAGGAGCGACAAGGCCGGTGTGCTGGGTAAAGGCTTTCATGCTGGGCTCCTCAGTGCTGAATCAAGTCACGGACATCAACGAAACGACCGTTCACGGCAGCCGCAGCGGCCATCGCCGGGCTGACCAGGTGAGTACGGCCACCGGCGCCTTGACGACCTTCGAAGTTGCGGTTTGACGTGGAAGCGCAGTGCTCGCCGCTTTCCAGGCGATCCGGGTTCATCGCCAGGCACATGGAGCAGCCCGGCTCACGCCATTCGAAACCGGCCTCGATGAAAATCTTGTCCAGACCTTCCTTCTCGGCCTGCGCCTTGACCAGACCTGAGCCCGGCACAACGATGGCCTGTTTGATGGTCGAAGCGACCTTGCGGCCTTTGGCGATGTCCGCAGCAGCGCGCAAATCTTCGATGCGCGAATTGGTGCACGAGCCGATAAACACCCGATCCAGCTGAATGTCGGTGATCGCCTGATTGGCCTTCAGGCCCATGTACTTCAGTGCGCGCTCGATGGAGTCACGCTTGACCAGATCCGTTTCTTTGGCCGGGTCCGGCACATTCTGATCCACGGCAAGGACCATTTCCGGGGACGTACCCCAGCTGACTTGCGGCTTGATCTGTGTGGCGTCGAGGGTCACTAACGTATCGAAGTGAGCATCGGCATCAGACACCAGGTCTTTCCAGGCTTCGACCGCCATGTCCCACTGCTCGCCCTTGGGTGCGAAAGGTCGTCCCTTGACGTAGGCAACGGTTTTTTCATCGGTAGCCACAAGGCCAACCCGAGCACCCGCTTCAATGGACATGTTGCAGATGGTCATGCGGCCCTCAACGGACAGGTCGCGAATCGCACTGCCGGCAAATTCCATTGCGTGGCCATTGCCGCCTGCAGTACCGATCTTGCCGATCACGGCCAGCACGATGTCCTTGGCGGTCACACCGAACGGCAACTTGCCTTCGACCGAGACCAGCATGTTTTTCATTTTCTTGGCCACCAGGCATTGGGTGGCGAGCACGTGCTCAACCTCGGACGTGCCGATGCCATGGGCCAATGCGCCGAATGCGCCGTGGGTCGACGTATGGGAGTCGCCACAGACGACGGTCATGCCCGGCAACGTCGCGCCCTGCTCGGGACCGATCACGTGAACGATGCCCTGGCGAACATCGTTCATCTTGAATTCGGTAATCCCGTATTCGTCACAGTTGTCGTCCAGCGTCTGAACCTGCAAGCGGGATACCTGGTCGGCGATGGCTTCGATACCGCCCTTGCGCTCAGGTGTCGTGGGAACGTTGTGATCCGGTGTCGCGATGTTGGCATCGATACGCCATGGCTTGCGCCCGGCCAGCCGCAAACCTTCGAAGGCCTGGGGTGACGTCACTTCGTGGATGATGTGACGGTCGATATAAATCAACGACGAACCATCGTCCCGTCGCTTGACTTCGTGGGCTTCCCAGAGCTTGTCGTACAGCGTTTTGCCAGCCATCACTCTTTCCTCATCAGCTTATTTCTATGCTTTGGGTAATCGATCAGATGACCCCTTAGCTTGTGCGGACATGCTATGGAATATGCTTAAATAACTCAAATTCATATTTTTTATGCTTTGGATAACCAACTGGAATCTGAGAATGGATCTGGCCAACCTCAACGCTTTTATCGCAATCGCGGAAACCGGTAGCTTCTCCAGCGCCGGTGAGCGCCTGCACCTGACGCAACCTGCGATCAGCAAACGCATCGCCGGACTGGAACAACAGCTCAAGGTGCGTTTGTTTGATCGACTGGGGCGCGAAGTCAGCCTGACCGAAGCCGGGAGGGCCTTGCTGCCGCGGGCGTATCAGATCCTTAACGTGCTGGATGACACCCGCCGGGCACTGACCAATCTGACCGGCGAAGTGACCGGACGCCTGACCCTTGCCACCAGCCATCACATTGGCCTGCATCGGCTGCCGCCGCTGCTGAGAGAGTTCACGCGTCTTTATCCTCGAGTCGCGCTGGATATTCAGTTCCTCGATTCAGAAGTGGCCTACGAAGAGATTCTCCATGGCCGCGCTGAACTGGCGGTGATTACCCTCGCCCCCAAGCCCCATGCACTGATCAGGGCGGTCAGGGTATGGGACGACCTGCTGGACTTTGTCGCAGCGCCAGACCATCCGCTGGCCAACAGCGGCTCAGTCAACCTGGAAGACATCGTGCGTTACCCGGCAGTTTTTCCCGGCGGCAATACGTTTACGCATCACATCGTCAGCGGCCTGTGCGAAGCCCAGGGGCTAAAGCCGAATATCGCCATGAGCACCAACTATATGGAAACGATCAAAATGATGGTTTCCATCGGCCTTGCATGGAGCGTACTGCCACGCACCATGCTGGACGAACAAGTGGCGCGCATCCCCCTGCCCGGCATACAGCTTACGCGGCAACTGGGCTACATCCTGCATACCGAGCGCACGCTGTCGAATGCGGCGCGGGCGTTCATGGGTTTATTGGATGGTCAGGTTATGGAGTTGCAGGGCTGAAAACAGAAAAGGCGCCATAAGGCGCCTTTTCCGACTGCGGCATCATTAACTGCCTGTGTTTTCCAATACTTGCTGGCCATTGATAGGGATGCGCTTGGCCTTGGCCTCCTCAGGAATCTGCCGCAACAGGTCGATGGTCAGCAGGCCGTTGGCCAGCCCTGCGTTACGAACCTCAATGTGATCGGCAAGACGGAAGGACAGTTTGAACGCACGCTCTGCAATACCCTGATGCAGATAAGTCACGTTGTCCTTTTCCTGATTTTGGTTTGCAGTGTCACGCTTCCCGCCAGTAACGGTCAGCACGCTTTTTTCCACCTGCAGATCGAGCTCTTCTTCCTGGAAGCCAGCCACCGCGATGACGATGCGGTATTTGTCTTCGGCGAGTTTTTCGACGTTATAAGGTGGGTAGCCACTGGCGCTGTCATTACGGGCAGCCGATTCAAACAGATCGTTGAAACGATCAAAGCCCACGGAACTGCGGAACAGTGGCGCTAGAGAAAATGCAGTAGTCATGATCATTCTCCTGTTATCAGCGAGTGGTAAATCCGCGACCCGAATCCGGCATCGCGTAATCCCCAAACTAGGGTCGACCATTCGCTTTTCAAGAGGACATTTTCAGATTTCTAATGACCGTTCGTCGGCACCAACGCCGAGCAGCAACCCAATGCGCTGGCAGTCGGTTTCCCGCCTCAGGGCATCAAACAGCATGGTCGCTTCGGGGTAACTTTTGGTCAGTAACGCCAGCCACTGCTTGAGGCGTCCGGGCGCCTGAATCAGGGTCATTTTCTTCACGCAGTGCTGCCAGAAAACCCGCAACATGGGTTGCAGCTCAGCCCAGGTCATGGGGACAACCTCTTCACCGGCCTGCGCGGCTGCGATCTGCCGAGCCAGATCGGGGCGGGCGACCAGTCCACGACCAATCATGATGTCCCTGGCGCCGCAGATTTCCCGGCAGCGTCGCCAGTCTTCGACGGTCCAGATTTCGCCATTGGCAACCACCGGAATCCTGACCACTTCCTGAATGCGCGCGATCCACTCCCAATGGGCGGGCGGCTTGTAGCCGTCAATCTTCGTGCGCGCATGAACGACGATCTGCTCGGCGCCGCCGTCGGCCAGTGCCCGTGCGCAATCCAGCGCCAGGTCGGTGCTGTCGAAGCCCAGGCGCATCTTGGCGGTAACCGGTATGTGTTTCGGCACTCCGCGGCGCACATGCTCGACGATGGTGTGCAGCAACTCCGGCTCTTTGAGCAGGACCGCACCGCCTCGGGAACGGTTCACGGTCTTGGCCGGACACCCGAAGTTAAGGTCCAGCACCGGCGCGCCAAGCTCGCAGGCGAAGGCTGCGTTTTCAGCCAGACAGACCGGATCGGAGCCCAGCAACTGTAGGCGAAGCGGCGTACCGGCATCGGTCTTCGCGCCTTGATGAAATTCCGACGCGTATTTGTAGAAATAGTGCGCCGGCATCAAACGCTCGGAAACCCGAATGAATTCGGTGACGCACCAATCGATGCCGCCGACTTTCGTCAGTGCATCGCGCAGGATGTCGTCGACCAAGCCTTCCATGGGCGCCAAGGCAATTTGCATGGGTCACACTCGAAAAAAAGTCCGGCAGTTTACGGCGCGGTGACCGGATTGGAAACCATCGCCGGACCGTAACCTTCGATGAATTGCGCGGGCATGCGCTTGGGCTTGCCGGTGGACAGCTCGATACACACAAAGGTGGTCTGCGCGCGCAGTAAAGTCACGCCATCGCTGGGACGCCGCAGCTGGAAGCGACGCGTCATCTTCAGCCGACGGTCCCAATCGACAATCCAGGTGGCCAGTTGTAGCTCATCGTCTTCATAGGCGCTGGCCAGGTAATCGATCTCATGGCGAACCACAGCCATGGCACGATCCAATCGCCGGTACTCGGTCAAATCCAGCCCCAATTGTTGGGAGTGGCGCCAGGCGCAGCGCTCCAGCCAGCTCACATAAACCGCGTTATTGGCGTGACCCAAGCCGTCGATATCATCGACCGCCACACTGAGGTCGATGACGAAGGGTGTCGCTCTGTCCCAGACCATGCTCGCTCCCTATCAGGCTGTTAATGAAGATATTCATGAGCCAGCCAGTGTAACCAAAGTCCCGGGAGTTTAACGCCAGGCCATCAGATCACAGCGGACTTGGCAGCCCGCAACACACGATCCGATAAGTCGCCATTGCCCAGAGCACGCGCCAGGGTCAGGCCGCCAACCATCAGCGCGACGTCGGCCAGCACCTTGTCAGCGTCTTCCGGCCCGGAGGACAGCTGCGCGACCATCATCTCCAGGTGTTCGGCCAGAACTGCCTGGAAACTTTCAGGCAGACGGGACATTTCGCCAACGGTCGAAGGCAGAGGGCAGGCATCACTGGTGGCATCCCGATGCTTGCGGGACAAGTAAAACGCGGCGAGCAACGCCCTGCGCTCATGCCCCGGCAACTGCTCGTCAATCTGGGCCACTGAAGCCCTGCGCTGACTCAAAAGGCCCTGGAATGCTTCGAGCATCAGCGCTTCCTTGCTATCGAAATGGGCATAGAAACCGCCAACGGTCAGCCCTGCCGCGCCCATTATTTCATTGACGCTGGGCCGATCGGGTCCACGACTGATAAGGGCCGCATTAGCAGCATCAAGTATGCGCCCACGAGTTTTGGTTTTTTTCTCGCTCATATCGACCTCCAGGATTACGCGAATAATATTATCCTCATAATCCTGAACAGCAAGCGCAATGACGCATTGCCTGTCGAACGGCTTCTGACGAGCAATGGGAAGTCTAATAAGGAGGGTAAAAATAAGGCGGCACAAAAACAAAAGGGCCATTCAATAATCGAATGACCCTTGGTCTCGCAGAGCGAGAAATCGTGGCGTCCCCTAGGGGACTCGAACCCCTGTTACCGCCGTGAAAGGGCGGTGTCCTAGGCCACTAGACGAAGGGGA
>DASVUK010000093.1:0-12109 GCA_036387095.1 Pseudomonas sp. | reverse complement strand
CGTCACGGGCGGTGTTGTTTCTTCATTGGGGAAAGGCATTGCCTCGGCTTCATTGGCGGCCATCCTGGAGGCGCGGGGACTTAAGGTCACCATGCTCAAGCTTGACCCCTATATCAACGTGGACCCGGGCACCATGAGCCCGTTCCAGCACGGTGAAGTGTTCGTCACCCACGACGGCGCCGAAACCGACCTGGACCTGGGCCACTACGAGCGGTTCATCCGCACCACCATGACCCAGAACAACAACTTCACCACTGGCCGTGTGTACGAACACGTCCTGCGCAAAGAGCGCCGTGGTGATTATCTGGGCGCGACCATCCAGGTCATTCCGCACATCACGGACGAAATCAAACGCCGGATCATCAAGGGTGCCGGCGATGCCGACGTCGCGATGGTCGAGATCGGCGGGACTGTGGGTGACATCGAGTCGCAACCGTTCCTCGAAGCCATTCGTCAACTTCGCTTCGAGGTCGGCGCCAAGCGCGCGATGTTGATGCACTTGACGCTGGTTCCATACATCGCCACTGCCGGCGAAACCAAAACCAAGCCCACCCAGCACTCGGTCAAGGAACTGCGTTCCATCGGCCTTCAGCCAGACGTGCTGGTGTGCCGTTCCGATCACCCGATCGATATTTCGTCGCGTCGCAAGATCGCGCAATTCACCAACGTTGAAGAACGTGCGGTGATCGCGCTGGAAGACGCCGACACCATCTACAAGATCCCTGGCATTCTGCATTCCCAGGGCCTGGACGATTTTGTCGTCGAGCGTTTCGGTCTGCAGTGTGGTGGCGCCGATCTGTCTGAGTGGGAAAAAGTGGTCGACGCCAAGCTCAACCCTGAGCATGAAGTCACCATCGCCATGGTCGGCAAGTACATGGAACTGCTCGACGCCTACAAGTCGCTGATCGAAGCGATGAGTCACGCGGGCATTTCCAATCGCACCAAGGTCAATCTGCGCTACATCGATTCTGAAGACATCGAGAATCAGGGCACTGCTCTGCTCGAAGGTGTCGACGCGATCCTGGTGCCCGGCGGTTTTGGCCTGCGGGGCGTGGAAGGCAAGATCACTGCCGTTCAGTTCGCGCGTGAAAACAAGGTTCCGTATCTGGGCATCTGCCTGGGTATGCAAGTGGCAGTCATCGAGTACGCTCGTAACGTGCTGGGCTGGAAAGACGCCAACTCCACCGAGTTCGACCGCAGCAGCGCTCACGCCGTAGTTGGCCTGATCACTGAGTGGGAAGACGCGACCGGCGCGGTGGAAACCCGTACCGAAAGCTCCGATCTGGGTGGCACCATGCGCCTGGGTGCCCAGGATTGCCAACTTGAGTCAGGTTCCCTGGTGCATGACTGCTACGCCAAGGACGTGATTGTCGAGCGTCATCGTCATCGCTACGAAGTGAACAACAAACTGCTGCCGCAATTGATGGAAGCGGGCCTGAAGGTGTCGGGCCGTTCCGGTGATGGCGCGCTGGTTGAAGTGGTTGAAGCGCCGGATCATCCGTGGTTCGTGGCTTGCCAGTTCCACCCTGAGTTCACCTCGACACCACGTGATGGCCATCCGCTGTTCACCGGCTTCGTCAAGGCGGCGCTGGTTCAACATCAGAAAAACGCTTGATTCGGGATTTTTAGCTCATGGCTCAGAAAACAATCCGTGTAGGTTCGATAGAGATCGCCAACGACAAACCCATGGTTTTGTTTGGTGGCATGAACGTCCTCGAATCCCGGGACATGGCGATGCAGGTCTGCGAAGAATACGTGCGGGTTACCGAAAAACTCGGTATCCCCTATGTGTTCAAGGCCAGCTTCGACAAGGCCAACCGCTCGTCCATGCACGCTTACCGTGGCCCCGGCCTGGAAGAGGGCATGCGGATTTTCGAAGAGATCAAAAAGACCTTCAACGTCCCGCTGATCACCGATGTTCACGAACCTGAACAGGCCAAGGTCGTGGCCGAAGTCTGCGACATCATCCAGCTGCCGGCGTTTCTGTCCCGGCAGACGGATCTGGTCGTGGCCATGGCCCGTACCGGCGCCGTGATCAACATCAAGAAAGCCCAGTTTCTTGCACCTCAGGAAATGAAACACATCCTGAACAAATGTGAAGAAGCCGGTAACGAGCAGTTGATCCTGTGCGAGCGTGGTTCCAGTTTTGGCTACAACAACCTGGTGGTAGACATGCTCGGCTTCGGCATCATGAAGCAGTTTGACTACCCGGTTTTTTTCGACGTGACCCATTCCCTGCAAATGCCGGGTGGTCGCGCCGATTCGGCCGGTGGGCGTCGTGCCCAGGTTTTGGAACTGGCGAAGGCCGGTATCAGTCAAAGCCTCGCCGGGTTGTTCCTCGAAGCGCATCCGGATCCAGACAACGCCAAATGCGACGGCCCTTGTGCGTTGCGCCTGGACAAGCTGGAGCCGTTCCTGGCTCAGCTCAAGGCTCTGGATGAACTGGTTAAAAGCTTTCCGGTGGTAGAAACCGCTTAAATCGGGCTTCTCGGGTCAAGCACCCTCCGGTAAAGTGCCGCTCGATCGTTTTTTCCCGATGTTTTTTTCATCGGGGGTTTATCGCGCTGAGGCCTGCCCTGCATTGAAGTGCCTCAGACGATAAGCGTTTCCCAGCTGCGTCGTTCTCGTCCAATCTTGGAGTGTTTACAACAATGGCAAAAATAGTCGACATCAAAGGTCGTGAAGTTCTCGACTCCCGTGGCAATCCCACCGTGGAAGCAGATGTGCTCCTCGACAACGGCATCATCGGTAGCGCTTGCGCACCGTCGGGTGCTTCAACCGGCTCGCGCGAGGCGCTGGAGCTGCGTGATGGCGACAAGAGCCGTTACCTGGGCAAGGGTGTACTCAAAGCCGTAGCCAACATCAATGGCCCGATTCGTGACCTGTTGCTGGGCAAGGATCCAGTGGACCAGCAAGCGCTGGACCGCGCCATGATTGCTCTGGATGGCACTGAAAACAAAGCCAGCCTTGGCGCCAACGCGATTCTGGCTGTTTCCCTGGCCGCCGCCAAAGCCGCCGCCCAGGATCAGGATCTGCCGTTGTACGCGCACATCGCCAATCTAAACGGCACACCTGGCGTCTACTCGATGCCGGTACCGATGATGAACATCATCAACGGTGGCGAGCACGCGGATAACAACATCGATATCCAGGAATTCATGATTCAGCCTGTCGGCGCCAAGACCTTCTCCGAAGGCCTGCGCTGGGGCACCGAGATTTTTCATCACCTCAAGGCTGTGCTCAAAGCCCGTGGCTTGAACACCGCAGTGGGTGACGAAGGTGGTTTCGCGCCTGACCTGGCGTCCAACGCCGATGCGCTGGACGCTATCGCCGAAGCCGTGGCCAATGCCGGTTACACGCTGGGCACTGATGTGACTCTGGCTCTGGACTGCGCGGCGAGCGAATTTTACAAGAACGGCAAGTACACCCTGAGCGAAGAGGGTGAGTACGACTCTGCCGCTTTCGCTGATTACCTGGCGGATCTGGTCAGCAAGCACCCGATCATTTCCATCGAAGACGGTCTGGATGAGTCTGACTGGGCGGGCTGGAAAATCCTCACCGACAAGATCGGCGACAAGGTGCAACTGGTGGGCGACGACCTGTTCGTGACCAATACCAAGATCCTTAAAGAAGGCATCGATAAAAAGATCGCCAACTCGATTCTGATCAAGTTCAACCAGATCGGCACTCTGACCGAAACCCTGGAAGCCATCCAGATGGCCCAGGCTGCCGGTTACACCGCTGTGATCTCGCACCGCTCCGGCGAAACCGAAGACTCCACCATCGCCGACCTGGCAGTGGGCACGTCTGCAGGCCAGATCAAGACCGGCTCCCTGAGCCGTTCCGATCGTATCGCCAAGTACAACCAACTGCTGCGTATCGAAGAGCAGTTGGGTGCCAAGGCTCCCTATCGTGGTCGCGCCGAGTTTCGCGGCTGACGCTGAGATGGTAAAAAGACAGCCGGTGCTGTAAGAACATTCCGCTTTACCGGATGATCTTGCAGCATCGATGCGGACATCCCCGTTTTTCGCGGGGAATATTGAGCCTGGTAAAACCAGGCTCAATGCCCTCAGTCGCTTATTTCGTTGTTGGCTCCGCTGTCTTTTTTTACTGGGTACCTGATATTCAATGCGCAGTCCTAACTGGTTGTTCCTCGTCTTGCTCCTGATGCTCGCGGGCCTTCAATATCGCCTGTGGGTTGGTACGGGAAGCCTGGCGCAAGTGGCCAGCCTCACTCAACAGATCGCTGACCAACATGCCGAGAACGAGGGTCTGCTGGAGCGCAATCGCGTGATGGATGCGGAAGTGCTGGAACTCAAAAAAGGCATGGAGACTGTCGAAGAACGTGCACGTCACGAGCTGGGCATGGTCAAGGACGGCGAAACGCTTTATCAGTTGGCACAATGAATGACTTGCTTCCTGCCTTCTGGGCAGTGATTCCTGCTGCGGGCGTTGGCGCTCGTATGGCAGCGGACCGTCCCAAGCAATACCTGCAATTGGGCGGCCTCACTATTCTTGAACACAGCCTGCTTTGTTTTCTTGATCATCCCCGTCTCAAGGGTTTGGTCATTAGTCTGGCTGTGGATGATCCTTACTGGCCTTCATTGCCTTGTGCGCTGGACTCGCGAATCGAGCGGGTTGCGGGTGGCAAGGAACGTGCGGATTCAGTACTCAATGCGTTGCTGCACCTGCACGCCCATGGCGCAGACGATAACGATTGGGTGTTGGTGCATGATGCTGCGCGGCCGAATCTGGCGCGTGTGGACCTGGACAATCTGCTGCGCGAGCTGGCGGACGATCCGGTAGGCGGCCTGTTGGCTGTGCCGGCACGCGATACCCTTAAGCGCGCCGACAGCAATGGCCGCGTAACTGAAACCGTCGATCGTAGCTTGATCTGGCAGGCCTATACGCCACAGATGTTTCGCCTCGGCGCACTGCACCGCGCACTGGCCGACGGCCTGGTCTCTAATGTCAGTATCACCGATGAAGCTTCGGCCATCGAATGGGCGGGGCAGTCTCCAAGGCTGATTGAAGGCCGTGCTGACAACATCAAGGTCACTCGTCCTGAGGATCTGGAATGGTTGCGCCAGCGTCGCGGGCAGTTTGATCGCTCGCAATAAATGCTTTCGGATTGCGGGATTCATTCGTAACGGTCTCGCTTGAGCGAATCGCTCCTCACTCCCGATACTCGTCCCGCATCGCCAGTCCCTCTTTGAGAAAATCCACCAGCTTGCGAACCTTGGGCGACAGATGACGCTGCTGCGGATAAAGCGCCCAGACTGCCGTGTTCGGCGGTTGATGGGCTTCGAGTAATGCAATCAGCGCGCCGCTGTTTAGGTGTTCAAGCACGTAATAGTCTGGAAGTTGACACAGGCCGACGCCATGCAGCGCCGCGTCGAGCACCGCCTGGCCACTGTTGCAACGCCAGTTGCCCTGGACGCGTTGCGAAAACTCCCGGCCATTCTGCTGAAGAAACCACGTATCGCTACTGCCGATCAGGCAATTGTGCTGACTGAGTTCAGACAAGCTGTGTGGCCGACCATAGCGTTCGAGGTAGGACGGCGACGCGCACAGGTACATGCGGCGGGGTGCTAGACGAGTGGCCACCAGACGGGAATCCTGCAAACGCCCCAGCCGAATGGCCAGATCCAGCCCTTCATGAACCATGTCCAGTGTGCGGTTGCTGAGCTCGATATCGACCCGCAGTTGCGGATAAAGGTCGATGAATCGAGTGACCAGCGGCGTGATGAAGCGCTCGCCGTAAGCCACTGCGCAGGTCATGCGCAGCAGCCCTTTGGGTTCGCTGGTGAGATCGCCGACTGCGCGCAGGGCCTCTTCGCGCCCGTCCTGCAGACGCTGGCAATGGTGTAAAAACGTCTGCCCGGCTTCGGTCAGTGCAACGCGCCGTGTGCTTCGGTACAGCAGGCGGGTTTGCAGGCGATCTTCCAGGCGGGCAATTTGTCGGCTGATGTGCGAAGACGAAACTCCAAGGCGCTCTGCCGCAGCGGTGAATTGCCCGCACTCAGCTACGGCAACGAACTCATCAAGACCTTCCCAGCGATTGGCGTACATGGATTATCCCTGTGCAGCAATAATGTTTTGCTTTTGCCTGGATTATTAATCAATTGGCACTGCTTTACACTCGACGGCTTGTTTTTACTTCGCTGGAGAAGATTGATGATCAAGTCACGCGCTGCTGTCGCCTTTGCCCCTAACGAACCGCTGCAAATTGTCGAAGTCGACGTTGAGGCGCCAAAGGCCGGTGAAGTGTTGATTCGCACGGTTGCCTCCGGTGTGTGCCATACCGACGCCTACACGTTGTCCGGCGCTGATTCCGAAGGCGTATTCCCCTGCATCCTGGGTCATGAGGGGGGCGGGATTGTTGAAGCGATTGGTGAGGGCGTTACGTCCCTGGCAGTGGGCGACCACGTCATTCCGCTTTACACCGCCGAATGCCGAGAGTGCAAATACTGCCTGTCCGGCAAGACCAACCTGTGCCAGAAAGTGCGGGCCACTCAAGGCAAGGGCCTGATGCCCGACGGTACTACCCGTTTCAGCTACAACGGCCAGCCGGTCTATCACTACATGGGCTGTTCGACGTTCTCCGAGTACACCGTGGTGCCGGAAATCTCTCTGGCGAAAATCCCTAAAGAAGCTCCCCTGGAAAAAGTCTGTCTGCTGGGCTGCGGTGTCACCACTGGTATCGGTGCCGTGCTCAACACTGCCAAAGTCGAAGAGGGCGCCACTGTCGCTATCTTCGGTCTGGGTGGTATCGGCCTGGCTGCGATCATCGGCGCGAAAATGGCCAAGGCCTCGCGCATCATTGCAATCGATATCAACCCGGCCAAGTTCGACGTTGCCCGCGAACTGGGTGCGACTGATTTTATCAATCCAAAAGATCACGAAAAGCCCATCCAGGACGTGATTGTTGAACTGACCGATGGCGGCGTGGATTACAGCTTCGAATGCATCGGTAACGTCAACCTGATGCGTGCCGCACTGGAGTGCTGTCACAAAGGTTGGGGCGAGTCGGTGATTATTGGCGTGGCCCCGTCCGGTCAGGAAATCTCAACCCGTCCGTTCCAGTTGGTGACCGGTCGCGTCTGGCGCGGTTCGGCATTCGGCGGCGTGCGTGGCCGCACCGAGCTGCCGAGCTATGTCGAAAAGGCCCAAACAGGCGAGATCCCGCTGGATACGTTCATCACCCATACCATGGGCCTGGAAGATATCAACAAGGCGTTCGACCTGATGCATGAAGGCAAAAGCATCCGCACCGTCATCCACTTTTAAGCAGCTGCAGGCGTCAAGCGACAAGCTGCAAGAGCGCCGTACGCCTCTGGCACTTGAAGCTTGCCGCGTGCCGCTGGGAGTTCACAACCATGACCATGGCTCTTGAGAACATTTCCTGCCAGAAAAGCTTCGGCGGCTGGCATAAACGTTACAAACACCGTTCCGAAGTGCTCGGTTGCGAGATGGTCTTCGCCGTTTACCTGCCACCCCAAGCGGAACAGGGCGCCAAGTTGCCGGTGGTGTACTGGCTGTCGGGGCTGACCTGCACGGACGAGAATTTCATGCACAAGGCGGGCGCGATGCGGGTCGCTGCCGAGCTTGGCCTGATCATCGTTGCCCCGGATACCAGCCCTCGTGGAGCGGATGTTCCGGGTGATCCGGACGGCGCCTGGGACTTCGGCCTGGGTGCTGGTTTTTACCTGAACGCGACCCAGCAGCCGTGGGCCAGGCATTACCAGATGCATGATTATGTGGTCAAAGAACTGCCCGCGCTGGTCGAGGCGCATTTTCCGGCGTCTCAGGCACGGGCGATCAGCGGTCACTCCATGGGCGGGCATGGCGCTCTGGTTTGCGCGTTGCGTAACCCAGGTCGTTACAAATCGGTCTCGGCGTTTTCGCCCATCAGCAATCCGATGGATTGTCCCTGGGGGCAGAAGGCCTTTTCCCGCTATTTGGGAGAAGAGCGTGCCCGCTGGCGCGAATGGGACGCCAGTGTGCTGATCGCCGACGCTAAGGAGAAACTGCCACTGCTGGTGGATCAGGGTGATCGTGACGATTTTCTTGCCAATCAGCTCAAGCCCGAAGCGCTGATGCAGGCCGCCAAGGCTGCCGGACATCCACTGACCCTGCGCATGCAGCCAGGTTATGACCACAGCTATTTCTTTATCGCCAGCTTCATCGAAGACCACCTGCGCCATCATGGCGACGCCTTGAACAGCTAACCGGCGACAAAGCAGGTAGAATCACGCCCTGACTTTTTTCAGGGCGTTTTTATATGCGTATTGGCCATGGCTATGATGTGCACCGTTTCGCTGAAGGCGATTTCATTACCTTGGGCGGGGTGCGGATTGCGCATGGTTTCGGCTTGCTGGCCCATTCCGATGGCGATGTGCTGTTGCATGCCCTGAGCGATGCACTGCTTGGCGCTGCTGCGCTGGGTGACATCGGCAAGCATTTCCCCGATACCGATCCACAATTCAAGGGCGCCGACAGTCGTGCGCTGCTGCGTCATGTGCTGTCGCTGGTTCAAGGCAAAGGCTGGAAGGTCGGCAATGTCGACGCCACCATCGTTGCTCAGGCCCCTAAAATGGCCCCGCATATCGATTCCATGCGCGCGCTGATTGCCGCGGATCTTCAGGTTGAGTTGGATCAAGTGAACGTAAAGGCCACTACCACTGAAAAGCTCGGCTTCGTTGGCCGGGAAGAAGGGATTGCTGTGCATGCTGTTGCCTTGTTGTTATCCGCATGACGGAACTCGAACTGCTGGGCCCGCGCGCTTATGGCGATTCGCTGGGTAGCGCCGTGCTCAAGGCAACGGCGGAAGATTTCCAGGTCGACGAAGTCCTGGATATCCCGCTATCAGGCGATGGCGAGCATTTGTGGCTCTGGGTCGAGAAACGTGGCCTCAATACTGAAGAGGCCGCCCGTCGCCTGGCCAAGGCTGCAGGCGTACCGCTTAGAACGGTCAGTTATGCGGGGCTCAAGGATCGTCAGGCCTTGACCCGACAGTGGTTCAGCATCCAGCTGCCAGGTAAGGCCGATCCTGATCTGGCAGCGGCTCAGGACGACACCCTCAAGATACTCAAAAGCACGCGTCATAAGCGCAAGCTGCAACGCGGCGCCCACGCAGCCAATGGATTCACTCTGCGCCTGACGCAGCTGAACGGCGATAAGGATGCATTGCACAAACGCCTCGAACAGATTGCCAAGGCGGGTATCCCCAATTATTTCGGTGCCCAACGTTTCGGCTATGAAGGCGGCAATCTGGGCGAAGCCCGGGATTACGCCGCACGTCAGGCGTTGCCCGAGCAACGCGCAGTGCGTTCGCGGCTGCTCTCCACGGCCCGCAGTTATCTTTTCAATCAGGTGCTGGCGGCGCGCGTGAGCGATGGCAGTTGGCAGCGTGCGCAAGTTGGGGATCTCCTGGCCTTCACTGACAGCCGCAGTTTTTTCCCGGCAGGCGTTGAGGAATGTAGCGATCCACGACTGGCGATTCTTGATCTGCATCCGACTGGGCCACAGTGGGGCGAAGGCCCTTCGCCGGCATCGGGCGCAACTGCTACGCTTGAGAACGACATCGCCAATCGCGAGGCGGCATTGCGTGACTGGTTGATTCGAGCCGGAATGGAACATGAACGGCGCATCCTGCGGCTGCCCATTGGCGGGTTGACGTGGCATTATCCCGAGCCTGACATTCTGCAACTGGAATTCGTCCTCCCGGCTGGATGTTTCGCCACTGTATTGGTGCGCGAACTCGTCGATCTGGTACCGGTAGGGCAGACGGACAGCTCATGCGTATTCTGATTTCAAACGATGATGGGGTAACCGCGCCCGGTCTTGCGGCGCTGTATGCAGCACTGGCCGATTACTGTGAATGCGTGGTTATCGCTCCCGATCAAGACAAAAGTGGTGCCAGCAGTTCGCTGACGCTCGATCGTCCGTTGCATCCCCATACCTTGCCGAACGGCTTTATCAGCGTTAATGGCACGCCCACCGATTGTGTGCACCTGGGGCTCAACGGGTTTTTGGATGTACAGCCCGACATGGTGGTGTCCGGGATCAATCTGGGCGCCAATCTGGGGGACGATGTCCTGTACTCCGGGACAGTGGCGGCAGCGCTAGAGGGGCGCTTTCTGCAACGGTCTTCCTTCGCTTTTTCGTTCCTGTCACGCCAGCCTGAAAACCTGGCGACGGCTGCACATTACGCACGCCTGCTGATCGAGTCCCACGAGCAGCTCGATCTGCCGCCGCGCACGGTGTTGAACGTGAACGTTCCCAATCTGCCGCTTGAGCATATCCGCGGCATTCAGCTGACACGCCTGGGTCATCGTGCCCGTGCTGCGGCTCCGATCAAGGTGGTTGATCCACGGGGTCGTTCGGGGTATTGGATTGCGGCTGCCGGGGATGCTGAAGATGGCGGCGCGGGCACTGATTTCCACGCGGTCATGCAAGGGTATGTATCGATTACCCCGCTGCAGCTCGATCGAACTTATCAGGATGGGTTCAGCAGCCTGAACACATGGCTGGAGGGCCTTCTCTGATGTCGCGCGAACAAGATGATCTGTTACGTCGTGGAATCGGGATGACCTCCCAACGCACCCGCGAGCGCTTGATCCAGCGTCTTTATGACGAGGGTCTTTCCAACGTTCAGGTGCTGGACGTCATTCGCAAAACGCCAAGGCATATGTTTGTGGATGAGGCGCTTGCCCATCGCGCCTACGAAGACACGGCGCTGCCAATTGGCCATAACCAGACCATTTCCCAGCCCTATATGGTGGCGCGCATGAGCGAGTTGCTGCTCGCCGCGGGTCCGCTGGATAAAGTGCTGGAGATCGGCACCGGTTCCGGTTATCAGACTGCTGTGCTGGCGCAACTGGTCGAACGGGTATTTTCGGTTGAGCGCATCAAGGTCCTGCAAGATCGCGCCAAGGAGCGTCTGGTCGAGCTCAATCTGCGCAATGTCGTGTTTCGCTGGGGGGACGGCTGGGAAGGCTGGCCAGCACTCGCACCCTACAACGGCATCATCGTGACCGCCGTGGCGACCGACGTGCCCCAGGCCTTGCTCGACCAACTGGCACCCGGCGGACGCCTTGTGATTCCAGTGGGTTCCGGCGAGGTTCAGCAGTTGATGCTGATCATTCGTGAAGAGAATGGCTTTTCCCGGCATGTGCTGGGTGCGGTGCGCTTCGTTCCGCTGCTCAATGGTCCGCTGGCCTGAGAACCTTTGGGTCGGACACTGAATTCTCCTCATCGCCGTGGGTCTATCACCTGTCGCAAACAGCGCGACTTGATAGTGCTGTTCAAAGCGCTGGCACCTAGGTGCGGCAAAGGCTTCAAAAAGTTAAAGCAGTAGCTGCCGCCGTTATTACGGCACAATAGGCAGCTTAAATTCAGTCACCAGTAAAGGGAGTGGCGGGTGAGTCGCACAGTCATTCGGCAGCGTATGTTTTCAAAAGGTTTTCAGCGGCTGGTGACTGGCATTGCCCTCAGTGTCCTTTTGGTCGGCTGTTCCAGTACCCCATCCGGCGGCGTTCGTGTCGTGGATCGCAATAATGCCACGCCCCAGCGCCCGACCGTGACCACCGGGCAGTACGTCGTGCGTCGCGGCGATACCCTGTTTTCCATTGCCTTTCGTTACGGCTGGGACTACAAGGCCCTGGCTGCCCGTAACCAGATTCCCGAGCCTTATACCATCCGGCCAGGCCAGACGATTCGCTTCGACGGACGCTCCGGCTCCAGCCCGGCAATGGTCGCCACGACGGTGAGGCCGGGTGCTGCCACCAGCAGTTCGTCCACGTCCACCAGCAGTTCCGGTTCGGTTAAGACCACCGTGATTTCTAAGCCGATTTCGGTTGTACCGGTGGTTATACCTCCATCTGGAGACATGCAAACAGGCCCTGCCGGCCGTTCTCCGACGGGCTGGACTTGGCCATCGAGTGGCATTTTGATAGGCAAATTTTCTTCAAACGGTAGTTTGAATAAAGGAATTGATATCGCTGGTGATTTGGGACAGCCTGTTTTGGCTGCGTCTGATGGTTCAGTTGTTTACGCCGGGAGTGGATTGCGGGGCTACGGCGAATTGATCATCATCAAACACAGC
>DASVUK010000092.1:0-43954 GCA_036387095.1 Pseudomonas sp. | reverse complement strand
GAGTCGTGAAGCCCTGCAGGAATCGCTGTCCGCGGTGATGGATAACGAAGCGGACGAATTGGAATTACGTCGGGTATTAAATGCCATTGACGATGCGGACACACGTGCCACATGGTCTCGTTATCAGATTGCCCGTGCAGCCATGCATAAAGAGCTATTGATCCCACACCTGGATATTACGGCTGCTGTGTCTGCCGCGATCGCCGATGAGGTCAGCCCGCTCAAAGTTGGTCGTGGTCCTTGGCGTACTTTGGGTCGCCTGGCCGTCGCTGCCTCCGTTACCGTAGCGGTACTGGCCGGTGTGCGTTTGTACAACCAGGATGAGATTGCGGGCGCTCAATTGGCGCAGCAGACTCAGCAACCTGCCAACCTTTCTACGCCACAGGTGAAAGGCCCGGCAGTACTGGCTGGTTATACGGAAAGCTCTGAGCAAGCATCTGGCCCAATGGCCAACGGTGTAATGCAGAACCAGGCCGGCTGGCATGACCAGCGTTTGCCAGGGTACCTGCGTCAACATGCTCAGCAAGCCGCGTTGAAGGGGACTGAAAGCGCTCTGCCATATGCTCGCGCCGCCAGCCTGGAAAACCGTTAAGGAGGACCATGCGCGCCATCGCTCTACTGCCGTTGCTGTTAGGTGGGTGGCTTGTCCTCCCCGCTTATGCCGATGATGCGCAAGACACGCTCAAGCGTCTTGCGCAGGCGCAGCAACAACAAAGTTTTCAAGGTACCTTCGTCTACGAGCGTAACGGCAGCTTTTCTACTCATCGTATCTGGCATCGCGTCGCTAACGGTAAGGTCAGAGAGCATCTGCTCCAGCTGGATGGTTCAGCCCAGGAATTGCTTCGCGTGGATGGACTGACGCAATGTGTCAGCGGCACCCTCGAAGCGGGCGTGAGTAATCTGCCTGATCCTCCTGCAAGAACATTCGATGCGAAAAAACTGTCGGCCCTGTATGAGATAAAAATCGTCGGCAAGTCGAGAGTGGCCGGTCGCGCTGCGACCATTCTGGCCCTCACGCCGAAGGATCAGCATCGATACGGCATCGAGCTTCATGTGGATAACGAAACCGGATTGCCACTCAAATCGCTTTTATTGAGCGAGAAAGGGCAACTTCTGGAGCGTTTCCAATTCACCGAACTCAATACAGCGGATATCCCAAGCGACCAGGCGCTGCAGCCGAGCGCGGATTGCAAGCCCGTTGAGGTGTCCAAGGCCAAGTCCGAGCCCCGTGGCGAAGTAGCGCCCTGGCGTTCCGAATGGACGCCGCCCGGTTTCGACTTGACCAGCAATACATCTCGCATTGATCCCGCGTCGAAAGTTTTGGTCTCCAGCCTTATGTACGACGACGGTCTTTCGCGGTTCTCGGTATTTATTGAGCCGGTGAGTGCCGCGACGATCACCGATATTCGTACCCAGTTGGGGCCCACCGTTGCAGTTTCGCGCCGCCTGACGACTGCCAAAGGTGATGTCATGGTGACGGTTGTGGGTGAAATACCCATTGGTACTGCTGAGCGTATTGCGCTTTCGATGCGTAGCGGTGATGTCCCGCCGATCAAGAAGTAAACTGCGTATTGTACGTCGAGCCCAAGATGTAAAACGTTTCATCTTGGGTCGCAGGCGCCGTAAAAACGGGGTTTTCGGGATTTTATGGCACTCATTGAAATGTTTGGTGAGCTATGCGAAGTTGCAAAAAACCGCTTTTTTTTCTATAGGTCACAGCTTCGCGGCTCTGGCCTTTGTCGTTTCCGAGCCTGAAACTACTGGCTGATGGCTTGCGCTTTTGTTGATAGCTTGAAGCGCCAGTCCATTGGGTCGTTCGATCTGTATTGCTTAACCACGCTCGTCGTTAATGGGAGCCGTATGTTCATACCAAGCTTTAAATCCTATCTTTCACTGATCGCTGCCGTTCTCATGTTGGGGCAGGTTGCTGTAGCTCAGGCCGAGGCGCTGCCGGATTTCACGACTCTGGTCGAGCAAGCGTCGCCGGCGGTGGTGAATATCAGTACGCGCCAGAAGTTGCCGGATCGCGCCGTCGCCGGGCAGATGCCTGATCTTGAGGGCTTGCCGCCGATGCTTCGCGAATTCCTTGAGCGCAGCATGCCCAATCAAGGTCCGCGCGCACCTGGCACTCCGAGAGGCGATCGCCAGCGCGAAGCGCAGTCTTTGGGTTCGGGATTCATCATTTCACCTGATGGCTATGTCCTGACCAACAATCACGTTATCGATGGTGCCGACGAAATTCTGGTTCGTCTTTCTGATCGCAGCGAGCTCAAGGCCAAGCTGATCGGTACAGATCCTCGTACCGACGTAGCGGTTCTGAAAATCGACGGCAAGGATTTGCCTACGGTAAAACTGGGTGATTCCGAGAAGTTGAAAGTTGGCGAGTGGGTATTGGCGATCGGTTCGCCTTTTGGTTTTGATCACTCGGCAACCAAAGGTATCGTCAGTGCCAAGGGGCGCAGCCTGCCCAACGATACCTATGTGCCATTTATCCAGACTGACGTGGCGATAAATCCGGGCAATTCCGGTGGTCCGCTGTTCAACATGTCCGGAGAGGTCGTAGGGATCAACTCCCAGATCTTCACCCGTTCAGGCGGCTTCATGGGGCTCTCGTTCGCGATACCGATCAATGTCGTGATGGACGTTGCCAATCAGCTCAAGGCTGGCGGCAAGGTTAATCGGGGCTGGCTGGGTGTCGTGATTCAAGAGGTCAACAAAGACCTGGCTGAATCATTTGGCCTGGACAAGCCGGCCGGTGCGCTCGTCGCTCAGGTACTCGAAGATGGTCCGGCGGCCAAGGGCGGCCTGCAGGTGGGCGACGTTATTCTGAGCGCCAACGGACATCCGATCGTGATGTCGGCTGATCTGCCGCAAATCGTCGGTAACCTCAAGGACGGCAGCAAGGTCCAGCTGGATGTGATCCGTGATGGCAAGCGCAAGACCCTGGATGTGACCGTCGGCGCGTTGCCGGACGAAGGTCAGGAAATGGGTTCTTCAGACGGTGCCACTGCAGAGCGCAGCAGTAATCGCCTGGGTGTTTCGGTGGCGGATCTGACCGCCGAGCAGCAGAAGAGCCTTGATCTGAAGGGCGGCGTGATCATCAAGGAGGTTCAGGAGGGGCCTGCGTCCCTGATCGGCCTGCAGCCTGGCGACGTGATTACTCACCTGAACAATCAGGCAATCACTTCGGCCAAGAACTTTACTGAGGTGGCCAAAGGCCTTCCGAAGAATCGTTCGGTGTCGCTGCGCGTACTGCGCCAGGGCCGTGCCAGCTTTATTACCTTCAAGCTGGCCGAATAGCCGCTCGCGTAAACGGGAGAGGGCGGTCATTACCGCCCTTTTTTCTGCTCGTCAGTACGGGTAATGCCGATCCGCTCGCCTGTGAACGTGACGCCCGGACGATACTTCAGGTACAATTCCCGGCTATTTTTCGGCGGGTAAACTGCCTGCAACCTTTTTGAGTGTTGATCCGTGAGTGATTTGAGTCATATCCGTAATTTCTCCATCATCGCCCACATTGACCATGGCAAGTCGACGCTGGCCGACCGTTTCATTCAAATGTGCGGCGGCCTGTCCGAGCGCGAGATGGAAGCCCAGGTACTTGACTCCATGGATCTCGAGCGCGAGCGCGGGATCACCATCAAGGCCCATAGCGTCACGCTGCACTACAAGGCCAACGATGGCAAAACCTATCAGCTGAACTTCATCGATACCCCGGGCCACGTGGACTTCACCTACGAAGTCAGTCGGTCGCTGGCGGCCTGTGAAGGCGCGCTTCTGGTGGTCGATGCCGGTCAGGGTGTGGAAGCCCAATCTGTAGCCAACTGCTATACCGCCATCGAGCAGGGCCTTGAGGTCATGCCGGTGCTGAACAAGATGGACTTGCCGCAAGCCGATCCAGACCGCGTCAAGGAAGAAATCGAGAAGATCATTGGCATCGACGCCACGGACGCCGTGGCCTGCAGCGCCAAGAGCGGCATGGGTGTTGATGAAGTGCTGGAGCGTCTGGTTCATACCATTCCGGCACCTACCGGTAATATCGAAGCCCCGTTGCAAGCGTTGATCATTGACTCATGGTTCGATAACTACCTGGGCGTTGTTTCCCTGGTGCGTGTGCGTCACGGTCGAGTGAGGAAGGGCGACAAGATTCTCGTCAAATCCACCGGCAAGATGCACTTGGTCGACAGCGTGGGTGTTTTTACTCCCAAGCACACCGCCACGGTCGACCTGAAAGCCGGCGAAGTGGGCTTCATTATTGCCGGTATCAAGGACATTCACGGTGCGCCGGTGGGTGACACCCTGACCTTGAGCACGACGCCTGATGTCGAAGTGCTTCCTGGCTTCAAACGCATTCAGCCACAGGTTTACGCCGGTCTGTTCCCGGTCAGTTCTGACGACTTTGAAGATTTCCGTGAAGCGCTGCAGAAACTGACCCTCAACGACTCGTCGCTGCAATACTCCCCGGAAAGCTCCGATGCACTGGGGTTTGGCTTCCGTTGCGGGTTCCTTGGCATGCTCCATATGGAGATCATCCAGGAGCGTCTGGAGCGCGAATACGACCTGGACCTGATCACCACGGCGCCGACGGTAATCTTCGAGCTGTTGCTCAAGACCGGTGAAACGATTTACGTCGATAACCCGTCAAAGCTGCCAGATTTGTCCAGCATCGAAGACATGCGTGAGCCGATCGTGCGGGCCAATATTCTTGTGCCCCAGGAGCACCTCGGGAACGTCATTACCCTGTGCATTGAAAAGCGTGGCGTTCAACACGACATGCTGTTCCTTGGCACCCAGGTGCAAGTGAGCTACGACCTGCCGATGAACGAAGTGGTTCTGGACTTCTTTGATCGCCTCAAGTCGGTGAGCCGTGGTTATGCGTCCCTGGACTATCATTTCGATCGTTACCAGTCTGCAAACCTGGTCAAGCTGGATGTGCTGATCAACGGTGAGAAAGTCGACGCTCTGGCGTTGATCGTTCACCGGGACAACGCCAACTACAAAGGTCGCGCGTTGACCGAGAAGATGAAAGAGTTAATTCCTCGGCAGATGTTCGATGTGGCAATCCAGGCCGCCATTGGCGGTCAGGTTGTGGCACGTACCACTGTCAAGGCGCTGAGAAAGAACGTACTGGCCAAATGTTATGGCGGCGACGTAAGCCGTAAGCGTAAATTGCTGGAGAAGCAAAAGGCCGGTAAGAAACGCATGAAGCAGGTAGGCAACGTGGAAATTCCACAGGAAGCTTTCCTTGCAGTGCTCAGGTTGGAATAGTCAGGTCCTATGTCACTAAATTTCCCGCTATTGTTAGTCATCGCTGTTTTTGTCTGCGGCCTGCTGGCATTGCTTGATCTGGTTGTCCTGGCGCCCCGTCGCCGGACGGCCATTTCGACGTACCAAGGCAGTGTCACCCAGCCAGACATCGAGGTTGTCGAGCGCCTGAACAAAGAGCCTTTGCTGGTTGAATACGGCAAGTCGTTCTTTCCGGTGCTTTTCATCGTCCTTGTCCTGCGGTCGTTTCTGGTCGAGCCGTTCCAGATTCCGTCGGGCTCGATGATACCGACGCTGCGGGTTGGCGATTTCATTCTGGTCAACAAGTTCTCCTACGGCATTCGCTTGCCGGTTCTGGACCAGAAAGTCATCCAGATTGGGGATCCACAGCGCGGTGATGTGATGGTCTTTCGCTACCCGAGCGATCCGAGCGTCAATTACATCAAGCGCGTCGTAGGCCTGCCGGGTGATCAGATTCGCTATACCAGTGACAAGAAGCTGTTCGTCAATGGTGAGCTGGTCGCCAAGCAATTGATCGGTACAGAGCCGGGAACGCTGGGTAGCGCCGAGCTGTATAACGAGCAACTGGGTACGGTCGAGCATCAGATCCGCCAGGAAATGACCCGTTATCGAGCGCCGCCTGATCATGAGTGGACGGTCCCAACCGGCCATTACTTCATGATGGGTGACAACCGGGACAACTCTAACGACAGCCGCTACTGGGACGATCCCAATATTCCAAAGGATGAATTGGGCATGGTTCCCGACAAGAACATCGTCGGCAAAGCGTTTGCTGTGTGGATGAGCTGGCCTGAGCCGAAACTGAGCCACTTGCCCAACTTCTCTCGGGTGGGGCTGATCAAGTAATCAATGCGGCGCTGTGTGATACAGCGCCGTATGTCATTTGGGCTGGCTCGAATATAGGTCGCAGAGGATTTAACCTGTCGGCTGGTTTGGACGGGCTATCCCTTGAGGTTTTCCATGAAAGTCGCCAGTTCGCAAAAGGGTTTGTCGTTTGTAGGGTGGTTGTTGACGCTGGCGCTGGTGGCGTTTGCCCTCAATGTGGCATTCAAGATGGTCCCGCATTATCTCGATCACAGGTCGATGAAGCAGATAATCGATGCGGTAGATACCGACCCTTCCCTGAACATCAACACGATTGGCGATTTCTACAGCTATGTCGGTAAAAGCATGCAGGTCAACAGCATTCGGGATTTGGATTTGAACAAGGTGTTAAGTGTGAAGGTGGAAAACAATAAGTTTCTCGCCCATTTGCAATACGAGAAGCGTGAATCACTGATCCAGAATATCGATCTGGTGATCAAGTTCGACGACACATTCAGCGTGGGTAAACCGTGAGCGTTTCCTTGAGTCGCCTGGAGCGCCAGCTCGGTTATACCTTCAAGGATCAGGAGCTGATGGTCCTGGCCCTGACTCACCGCAGCTTCGCCGGTCGCAATAACGAGCGTCTGGAGTTCCTGGGTGACGCCATTCTGAACTTCGTTGCCGGTGAAGCCTTGTTTGACCGCTTCCCTCAAGCTCGGGAAGGCCAGTTGTCCCGCCTGCGGGCGCGGCTTGTAAAAGGCGAAACCCTGGCGGTACTGGCCCGCGGTTTCGATCTGGGTGAATACCTTCGACTGGGGTCCGGTGAGCTGAAGAGCGGTGGTTTTCGCCGTGAATCGATTCTTGCCGACGCGCTTGAGGCGCTGATCGGCGCCATCTACCTCGATGCGGGCATGGACGCGGCGCGTGAGCGTGTCCTGGACTGGCTTACCACCGAATTCGACAGCTTGACGCTGGTGGACACCAACAAAGATCCAAAGACCCGGCTGCAGGAGTTTCTCCAGTCGCGTGCCTGTGACCTGCCGCGCTACGAAGTGGTGGATATCCAGGGCGAACCGCATTGCCGAACCTTTTTCGTCGAATGCGAGATCACCTTATTGAACGAAAAGAGCCGGGGTCAGGGTGTCAGTCGTCGCATCGCCGAACAGGTAGCAGCGGCCGCAGCACTTATTGCCCTTGGCGTGGAGAACGGCCATGAATGATTCAATCGCAACACGCTGTGGCTATGTCGCCATTGTCGGCCGCCCGAACGTGGGCAAATCCACGCTGCTCAACCACATTCTGGGTCAGAAGCTGGCGATCACGTCGCGCAAGCCGCAGACCACGCGTCATAACATGCTGGGTATCAAGACCGAAGGCGCCGTACAGGCCATCTACGTCGATACTCCCGGCATGCACAAAAATGGCGAGAAAGCGCTTAATCGCTACATGAACAAGACCGCTTCTGCGGCGTTGAAAGATGTTGATGTGGTCATCTTCGTTGTCGACCGCACTCGCTGGACCGACGAAGACCAAATGGTGCTTGAGCGTGTTCAGTACGTACAAGGCCCGGTGATTCTGGCTATCAACAAGACTGACCGCCTGGAAGACAAAGCCGAGCTGATGCCCCATCTGGAGTGGCTGCAGGGCCAACTGCCTAACGCGTCCATCATGCCGATTTCCGCGCAACATGGGCATAACCTCCAGGCGCTGGAAACACTGATTGCCAAACACTTGCCGGAAAACGATCACTTCTTCCCGGAAGACCAGATCACTGACCGCAGTAGCCGTTTTCTGGCCGCCGAGTTGGTGCGCGAAAAGATCATGCGTCAGCTGGGCGCGGAATTGCCGTACCAGATCACCGTTGAAATCGAAGAGTTCAAGCAGCAGGGTAAAACCCTGCATATCCATGCCTTGATCCTCGTCGAGCGCGACGGACAGAAGAAAATCATCATTGGCGACAAGGGCGAGCGAATCAAGCGCATCGGCACCGACGCGCGCCGTGACATGGAGTTGTTGTTTGACTCCAAGGTCATGCTCAATCTGTGGGTCAAGGTCAAAGGCGGTTGGTCCGACGACGAGCGCGCCCTGCGTTCCCTGGGCTACGGCGACCTGTAAGCTCAATGGGCCGATGGCGGGGGCGTATCGACGCGCCGTCATCGTCCAATCATCTCCCTTCGTTGTCTTTGCCTCTTTCGAGCCTGCCTGAACAATGAGCGCGCCCATCGGCCAACTTGCTTACGTGCTGCACAGCCGGGCGTACCGTGAGAACAGCGCACTGGTGGACTTTCTCACGCCTCAAGGTCGCCTGCGGGCCGTATTGCGCAGTGCGCGAGGCAAGGCTGGCACTCTGGCTCGGCCATTCGTCCCCCTTGAAATCGAGTTTCGTGGCCGGGGTGAACTGAAGAATGTCGGGCGCATGGAAAGCTCAGGCGTCGCCAGCTGGCTGGTGGGCGAAGCGCTGTTCAGCGGCCTTTATCTCAATGAGTTGATCATCCGGCTGCTGCCCGCCGAAGATCCCCATCCCGCCGTGTTCGATCATTACGCCGCCACGTTGCTGGCTTTAGCCGAAGGGCGAGCTTTGGAGCCTTTGCTGCGGTCTTTCGAATGGCGCCTGCTCGATGACCTCGGCTATGGCTTTGCCCTGCATGTCGATATCAACGGCGAACCGCTGGCAACAGATGGCATGTACCGGCTGCAAGTGGACGCGGGCCTTGAGCGGGTTTATCTGCTGCAACCGGGTTTATTCCAGGGTGCCGAATTGCTGGCGATGGCCGACGCCGACTGGAGCGCGCCGGGAGCGCTGTCTGCCGCAAAGCGGTTGATGCGCCAGGCACTGGCCGTTCACCTGGGCGGCCGGCCTTTGGTCAGTCGCGAACTGTTTCGCAAGCCTTGAACAGGCTTTATGCTCACCGACCTGTTCCGTCTATCTTTCAGGAGACATCTGTGACTCACAGCACCCGCATCCTTCTTGGCGTCAATATCGATCACGTCGCCACATTGCGTCAGGCCCGTGGCACGCGTTATCCGGATCCGATCAAAGCCGCGTTGGATGCCGAGGAGGCGGGTGCCGATGGCATCACCGTGCATTTACGTGAGGACCGCCGTCACATTCAGGAGCGTGACGTGCTGCTGCTCAAGGATGTGCTGCAGACCCGCATGAATTTCGAAATGGGCGTGACCGATGCAATGCTGGCCTTTGCCGAGCGCATTCGTCCTGCTCATGTCTGCCTGGTGCCGGAGACGCGCCAGGAGTTGACCACCGAGGGCGGCCTTGATGTTGCGGGTCAGGAAGCGCGGATTCAGGCGGCGGTTGAACGTCTGAGCAAGATCGGATGCGAGGTGTCGCTGTTCATCGACGCCGATGAGCGCCAGATTGCGGCCTCCAAGCGCGTGGGCGCGCCGGCGATCGAACTGCACACAGGCCGTTATGCCGATGCCCAGACTCCAACGCAAGTGGCCGATGAACTGCAACGCATCGTCGACGGCGTGGCGTTTGGTCTGGGGGAAGGCCTGATCGTCAACGCCGGCCACGGCCTGCATTACCACAACGTCGAGGCTGTTGCGGCGATCAAAGGTGTCAATGAGCTGAACATTGGCCATGCGCTGGTAGCTCATGCACTGTTCGTCGGTTTCAAGTCGGCAGTGGCAGAGATGAAGGCGTTGATTATGGCGGCGGCACACAAAGCCTGAGTCGCGAGGACAACGCCCTATTCTGTAGAGCTCACGAGCACCGCGAGGCAGCGATGGCAATCTGTCTGAAACACCGCTATCGCGGCCTCGCGGTGCTCGTGCGCTCCTACTGGGGCCGGTTGTTACGGCTTGCGCCCCACAATCACTGCCCGCATTGGCGCGGGCAGGCCTTCCACGGTTTTGCTGTGATCCGCAGGATCGAGGAAGTCGCTCAATGACTGGAAGCGCATCCATTGCGTACCGCGTTGTTCTTCGACGGTGGTGACGCTGACATCAACGCAACGCACATCGACAAAGCCTGCACGCCGCAGCCACAGCTCCAGAGCAGGCACCGACGGTAAAAACCAGACGTTACGCATCTGCGAGTAGCGGTCTTCCGGGACCAGAACCTGATGCACATCGCCTTCCACTACCATGGTTTCCAGCACCAACTCGCCACCTTTGACCAGGCAGTCTTTCAGTGCAAGCAGGTGGTCGATGGGGGACTTGCGGTGATAAAGCACGCCCATGGAAAACACCGTATCAAAGCCTTCAAGTCGCGCCGGCAAATCTTCCAGGGTGAAGGGCAAGTGCCAGGCCGGAAGGTCCGGCAGGTAGCGTTGCATGGCCTGGAACTGGCAGAAGAACAGCCAGTTGGGGTCGACGCCAATGACGCTGTCGGCCCCGGCGCCCAGCATGCGCCACTGGTAATAGCCATTGCCGCAACCGACGTCGAGAACGCGTTTGCCCTTGAGATCCAGATGCGGGGCGACTCGTGACCATTTCCAGTCCGACCGCCATTCAGTGTCCACATGCACGCCGAACACATCAAACGGCCCTTTGCGCCACGGCGACAGGCCCAATAGCGCTTTGCGCAGCTGAGTGCGGGTTTCGCCGTCGCATTCGGCGTCGAGGGTAAAGCTGTCCGCTAGATCAATACGAGTCGGCTTCAGGTCGGGCAGGGCGTTGATCGCGCCTTGCCAGCGTTCCAGGTCGCCGTGGCCTTTGGTCATCTTGGCATCGAGCTGCGCTTGCAGGCCGTTGGCCCATTCAGCCAGAGGGGTGCCCGCCAGACGGCGGACCAGAGGGGCAAGATCAATCATGGCAGGGCAATCAACGAGGCAAAGTTAAGGCATTGGAACCAGAGCACCACCTTGGAGAAGCCTGCATCGAGCAGACGTTGGCGATGTTCGTCGAGGCTGTCGGGCTTCATTACGTTTTCGATGGCGCTACGTTTCTGGGCGATTTCCAGTTCGCTGTAACCGTTGGCACGCTTGAAGGCGACATGCAGATCAGTCAGCAGCGTGTGTTCCTGATCATCATTGAAACGCAACTTCTCGGACAGAATCAGCGCGCCGCCCGGCACCAGGGCCTGACGAATACGGCTCAACAGTGTCAGGCGCTGCTCTGGGGCGATGAATTGCAGGGTGAAATTCAGCGCCACCACCGATGCGGGCTGGAATTCAAGGGCCAGAATGTCACCTTCGATGACCTGAACCGGCAGCAATTCCTGAAACATGGAATCCTGCCCGTTGAGGTATTCGCGGCAACGTTCGACCATGGCCGCCGAGTTATCCACAGCGATGACGTTGCAGCCGTCCGTTCGGACATGGCGACGCAAGGCTTGAGTGACAGCACCCAGCGAGCTGCCCAGGTCATACAGCACGGTGTTGGGCTGGGCGAATTGCGCCGCGAGCACGCCCAGGTTTTCGACAATCGTTGGATAGCCGGGTACCGAGCGTTTGATCATGTCCGGGAACACCCGCACCACGTCCTCGTTGAAGGCGAAGTCCGGCACCTGGGCGAGGGGCTGGGCGAATAGGCGGTCGGGTTCTTTGCTCACGGCAGTTCCGGCGAAGGGGTGAAAAGTGCGGCATTTTAGCCAGTTCCAGGCTCAGGCCGAAACCTCATCTGATGGAAGACTCGCAAAAGTCATTCATTGACGGTGATCACGCAGTCAAAAGTCCGTTCTGGCGCAACTTCCGGTGCCCACGGTTGTTGATAGACCATCATCAAATGACCGGTGCCGGCATCCGACGCCTTGTAGCGCCATACCGACTGGCCAGCACTGCCAACCATATTCTTGTCTTCAGGGTTGCTGTACACCTCCGGGCCCATGCTGCGCAAGATGCCTTGCGCCGGGTTCTGGATTTGCCAGCGGTAGCCGGTAGTGGGCGTGCTGGGCAGGGTCAACATCAAGACTTGCCCGGTTTTCAGGGTCAGCGGGCATTCGCTTTGCTGGTCCAGGGTCACGACAGATCGAGGTTGATGCGCGCAGGCTGCGAGCAGGCAAAAGCTAAACGGGGCGAGAAGACGAGCGGGGGTCATGGAGGCTCCAGTCATGCAGAACGAACAAAGAGCATAACTGAAGATGGCACAGAGTCTAATCGAGCGCGCTCAGGCCGGCAGCTTCGCCAACAAGCAGGCTCCTACAAGGTTTGTGAACCCTTGCAGGAGCGAACGTGTTCGCGAAAGCCGTTACCGGGGTGTGCTTAGAACAACACTTTCGCCACATCCGCAAAACGCTTGGCGAAATGCACGGTGATACCTTCTTTCAGATACGCCGGCAGTTCTTCGAAGTTGCCACGGTTGGGTTCGGGCAGGATCAATTCATTGATTTTCTGCCGACGTGCCGCGATAACTTTTTCCCGCACGCCGCCAATCGGCAGTACATGCCCGGTCAGTGTCAGTTCGCCGGTCATGGCCACGCCTTTCTTTGGTGCCTGATTGCGCGCCAGAGACAGCAGAGCGCTGGCCATGGTAACGCCGGCACTCGGGCCGTCCTTGGGCGTTGCACCTTCGGGCACGTGCAGGTGAACGAACGCTTCATCGAAGAAACGTGGATCGCCGCCAAATTGTTCAAGATTTGCGCTGACGTAGCTGTAGGCGATTTCCGCGGATTCCTTCATCACGTCGCCCAATTGCCCGGTGAGCTTGAATCCGCGGTTGAGGGTGTGGATTCGTGTCGCCTCGATCGGCAAGGTCGCGCCGCCCATGCTGGTCCAGGCCAGGCCGGTAATCACACCGGTGCCGGACAACACTTGTTCGTTGCGAAATACCGGCATGCCCAGAGACGCTTCGAGATCCTTGGGGCCGATCTTGATCACGGATTTGGGTTCGTCCAGCAGTTTGACCACCGCTTTGCGCACCACCTTGCTCAGCTGTTTTTCCAGCTGCCGCACACCGGCTTCCCGGGCGTATCCGTCGATCACCGCACGCAGTGCATTGTCGCTGATGGCCAGGCTGCCTTTGGAAACACCTGCTTTGGCCAATTGCTTGGGCCATAGATGGCGCTTGGCAATGGCCAGTTTCTCTTCGGTGATGTAGCCGGAGAGGCGGATGACTTCCATTCGGTCCAGCAGAGGGCCGGGGATCGAGTCCAGGGTGTTGGCGGTACAAATGAACAGCACTTTGGACAGGTCCAGGCGCAGGTCAAGGTAGTGGTCGAGGAATTCAACGTTCTGTTCCGGGTCCAGGGTCTCCAGCAGCGCCGAAGCAGGATCGCCCTGGAAGCTTTGGCCCATCTTGTCGATTTCATCGAGCATGATGACCGGGTTCATCACTTCCATGTCTTTGAGCGCCTGCACCAGCTTGCCCGGTTGGGCGCCAATGTAAGTGCGGCGATGGCCTTTGATTTCGGCCTCATCGCGCATGCCGCCGACGCTAAAACGGTAGAAAGGACGGCCCAAGGATTCGGCAATGGAACGGCCAACGCTGGTCTTGCCAACGCCGGGAGGCCCGACCAGCAGCACGATGGAGCCGCTGATTTCACCTTTATAGGCCCCGACTGCAAGGAATTCGAGGATCCGCGCCTTGATGTCGTCCAGACCTGCGTGATGCTGGTCGAGTACTTTGCGGGCGTGCTTGAGGTCCAGTTTGTCCTTGCCGTAGACACCCCATGGCACCGAGCTGGCCCAGTCCAGGTAATTACGGGTGACGGCGTATTCCGGAGAACCGGTTTCCAGCACCTTGAGCTTGTTGGTCTCTTCGTCGATACGCTTGCGTGCCTGGGCTGGCAAGGTTTTGCCTTCCAGCCGGGCTTCGAACTGTTCGATGTCGGCGCTGCGGTCGTCTTTGCTCAGGCCCAGCTCCTGCTGGATCACCTTGAGCTGTTCCTTGAGGAAGAACTCGCGCTGATGTTCACCAATCTTGCGGTTAACCTCGGCGGAGATTTCTTTTTGCAGGCGCGCGACTTCCACTTCCTTGCGCAGCATCGGCAGGACTTTTTCCATGCGCTTGAGCATGGGCACGCAATCGAGCACTTGCTGCAACTCGACGCCGGTCGCCGAGGTCAAGGCTGCGGCGAAGTCAGTCAGTGGCGACGGGTCGTTGGGGCTGAAACGGTTGAGATAGTTCTTCAGCTCTTCGCTGTACAACGGATTGAGCGGCAACAACTCCTTGATCGCGTTGATCAGGGCCATGCCATAAGCCTTGACCTCATCGGTCGGCTCATTGGGTTGATGCGGGTATTCGACTTCCACCAGGTAGGGCGGGCGATGGTGCTTGAGCCAGGTTTTGATGCGCACCCGGCTCAGGCCCTGGGCGACGAATTGCAGTTTGCCGTTCTCACGACTGGCGTGGTGCACCTTGACCAACGTGCCGTACTCGGGCAACGCATCGGTATTGAAGTGGCGCGGGTCTTCCGGCGGTGTGTCCATGAAGAACAGCGCCAGAGAGTGGTGTTCTGACTTGCTTACCAGTTCCAGCGTTTCAGCCCAGGGATCTTCGTTGACGATGACCGGCAACACTTGGGCTGGAAAGAAGGGGCGGTTGTGAATCGGGATGATATAGACCTTGTCCGGCAGGTTCTGCCCTGGCAAGGCGAGCGTTGTGCTGGTGGAACTCAGGGTTACTTCGTGCTCAGCGTCTACGTCGTCTGGTATATCGTGTGAGTCTGCTTGCTGGTCGCTCATGGGGCACCTGCACAATTGAACATGGCTCTTAGATGGGGCGATCACCCTCAGGTTTCAATGGCAGCGGTCGATAGCATTTGTGACAGGGTAAAAAACACGGCATTGAGTCCCGCAAATAAGGCCCTTGTCGACAAAAAAGGCGCTGATTTCTTCCTGCTTTATTGATACGCGACCCTGTGTGCCGCCGCGATGAATTTGCATCGTGCACCTCGTTGTCAAGGCTGGCGTTCTTTATTACCGGCTTGCCGTTGCGGAATAAATGTGTATGAACAACTTTCTATTTTCATTGATCGTGCCGGTCATCTGCGCCTTTTGCGCGGCGGGTGCTGCGTCGGTATCTGCGGCGACCCTGACAGCCCGGTTCGTGAATCAAACGGGCCAGCCCCTGGCCGGAGCCGTGCTGACCTTGCAAGGGGCTGCGGGTAAAAATCCGTTGGCGCTCAAGGCCGAAATGGATCAGCGCGACAAGGAGTTCGTGCCTCGTGTCCTGGCTGTGCACACCAGCACCCAGGTGAAGTTTCCCAACAGCGATAACATCCGCCATCAGGTTTACTCCTTCTCGCCCGCAAAACGCTTCGAATTACGGCTGTATGGCGGTACTCCCTCCGAACCGCTGTTGTTCGACAAGCCCGGCGTCGTGGTGCTGGGCTGCAATATTCACGACTGGATGGTCGGTTACATCTATGTCACGGATGACCCATGGTTTGCCGTCAGCGACGCCAATGGAGTGGCGACCTTCGATCAACTGCCGGCAGGGCATTACGTGGCAACACTCTGGCATCCGAAGACTGCCGACATGCAAGCTGCGTCTGGCGGTGAATTCGATCTCCCTGAGTCGGGCGCGGCCCGGCGTTTCAGCCTCTCGGTAGATATCAGTGACGATGAACCCGCTGCACCTGCGCCTTCGGCGTTTGGTGACGCCTTTCACAAGGCGGTCCATGAATGAATCTGCGCACCAGCTTTCAGGCCCGCATCGCCTACGTATTGATCGCACTTCTGGTGATTGTCCTGGGCGCGGTGTTCTTCGCTGTCAAGGCTGCAACCGGCGATGCCGTTCGTTCCCAGGCGCAGGTGCAACTGGAAGTGGGTCGGCGTGTGTTTGAAGGGTTGATGGACATGCGTGGCAAGCGATTGCGCGATGGGGTGCAACTGCTCTCGGCGGACTTCGGATTCCGTGACGCCGTAGCCAGCGCCGACGCTTCGACCATTCGCTCGGTGTTGCTCAATCATGGCGGACGGATCAACGCCAGCGACATGTTTCTGCTCGGCATGGATGGCACGGTCATAGCCAGCACCGTGGCGGCAGTGGCCGAAGGGTCCCGGTTCCCTTTTGATCAGGCGCTGCGCGAGTCCAGGCGCAAAAAACAGTCGATGGTCATCGTTCCCGGTGGCGGACAACCCCATTTGCTGGTCGAAAGCACGGTCCTGGCGCCATTGCCCATCGGTCGTGTCGTCATGGGGTTCATGCTTGATGAAGCGTTCGCCCGGCAATTGCGTTCGTTGAGCGGCCTGGAAGTTTCGTTTCTGACCGTCGAACAGGGCGCACCGGGAAAGCTGATCAGTACCCAGCCCCTGGAAATGCAAGGCAGCATAGAGGCGCTGATGCTCAATGCTTCGGTGGAGCAGGTGAGCATGACCGAGCATTTGGATCAAAGCTTCCTCAGCCAGGCGATTCTGGTCGACAGCGTCACTGACGGTAATCGCATGCAAGTCATCGCCTTGCTGCAAAGCCCTATCGACAAGGCCATGCTCGCCTTCGCGCCGCTGGATGAGAAAATTTTCTGGATCTCTATCGTCGCGTTGCTTGCATCCCTGGTGGGTACGCTGATCCTGGCGCGCAGCGTGTCGATGCCGGTTCAGATCCTGGCCCTGGCCGCCAGGCGTATCGGCAATGGCGATTACAAGACGCCGGTGAGCATGGCTCGCAGCGACGAGCTGGGCATGCTGGCCAGGGCGATCAACTCCATGCAGCAGGGCATCGCCGTGCGTGAGCATCAATTGGCCCATAACGCGCTGCATGATCCGTTGACCGGTTTGCCCAACCGAGCGCTGGCCATGGAACGTCTGGGCAGTTCCATTGTTGCGCAGCGTTCCATGGCCCTGCTGTACCTGGGGATCGATAACCTTCTGGCAATCAATCAGACTTTCGAGGCCGAGGGCGTGGATCAGCTACTGAAGCAGGTCGGGCAACGATTGCAGGCAAGCTTGCATCCCGGTGACACCGTTGCCCGCCTGACGGCCAATGAGTTTCTGCTGTTGCTGGACCAAAAGGGCAGCGATGGCGCAGTGGCCGCCGCCGACCAACTGCAACGAGTGCTCAGCCAGGCACAACTTATCGACGGCCAGGACGTGACGCTGGAGAGCAGCATCGGAATTGCGGTGTACCCGGATCACGGGGATTCGGCAGCCGAACTGCTCAAGCGCGCGGCCATTGCTCGCCAGGATGCGGCGGCGTTGCAAGGCCGTTTGCAGGTTTATCAAGACGGCAGTGATCTGGCCCACCAACGCCAGATCAACCTGATTCGCGACCTGCGCCAAGCGCCCCGAAATGGCGAATTGACCTTGCATTACCAGCCCAAGCTGGATATCCGCCAGAGTCGTGTCTTTCAGGCTGAAGCATTGCTGCGTTGGCAGCACCCGCAATTCGGCAATGTGTCGCCCGCCGAATTCATCGTGCTGGCCGAGCGTACTGGCAGCATTGCGCTGCTCACCAACTGGGTGATCGAAGAATGCATGCGCCAATTGGCCGAATGGGCCCGACGCGGCCTGCATCTTCAGGTTTCGGTAAATATTTCAGCTGACGATCTGCTCAGTGATGATCTGGCTACCCGGGTCGTGAGCTTACTCAGGCTTTACAAGGTGCCTGCCGAACAACTGATCTTCGAGATCACGGAGAGCGCGATCATGCGTGAGCCCGAACACGCGCTTTCAGTGCTCAACAAGTTGCGAGAGTGCGGTATCAGCTTGTCGATCGATGATTTTGGTACCGGTTATTCCTCGCTGGCGCTCCTCAAGCGCCTGCCGGTCCAGGAGCTGAAAATCGATCAATCCTTCGTGCGCGACCTGGATGAAACCAGCGAAGACGCAGTCATCGTGCGTTCGACTATCGAAATGAGCCATAACCTGGGCCTGAAGGTGGTAGCCGAGGGGGTCGAATACGAACACAGCCTGCGCCTGCTTGAGCGCTGGCACTGTGACACGGCCCAAGGCTATCTGATCAGCCGCCCGTTGACCGCAGTTGCTTTCGAAACCTGGATGTCCTCCTCTGCCTATTCACCCAGCCTGATGGTTCATTGAGTCATGACGTACAAATACTCGGTTGTGCTGAGTTGTTTACTGGGCGCCTTTGTACCGATTGCCGAGGCCGATAACGGCCGTTTGATCGCCACGGGTGGTGCCTCAAGCATTGAAGGGGCGGCGGGCGGCGGGATTACTCCGTGGGCGATGTTGACCGGTTACGGGGAACAGGGCGAGTGGGGCACCAGCGCCTTCGCCACCCACATCGATCTGCCGGATTACACGCTGGACGTGGCCGGTATGTCAGTGGCCTATGGCAATCGGGTGGAGCTGTCCTACGCCCATCAGCGCTTCGACCTGGGCACGCTGGGGCACAAGCTCAGCCTGCCGGAAGACAACCTCACGCAGGATATCTTCGGCCTCAAGGTTCGACTGTTCGGCGACTTGATTTATGACGACTTGCCGCAGGTGTCTCTAGGGCTTGAATACAAGCACCAGAACGATTTCCTGATCCCGAGCCTGGTAGGCGCCAAACGTGACTCGGATGTCGAGGGCTACCTGACTGCCAGCCGGTTGTTCATGGGCGCAGCCTTTGGTTACAACCTTGTGCTCAATGGCGGGCTTCGCTACAGCCGGGCCAACGAAACCGGTTTGCTGGGTTTTGGTGGTGATCGCCGAGATACCCGCAGTGTCCTCAAGGAAGGATCGGTGGCGGTGCTGTTCAACCCGCACTGGGCCATGGGCATGGAGTATCGGCAGAAGCCCGACAACCTGTCCTTCGCCGGTGAAAACGATTGGGCTGATCTGTTTGTCGGTTATTTCCCCAATAAACATTTATCGGTGGTTTTGGCTTACGCACGGTTGGGTGAAATCGCCACGCTGGACAGCCAGAACGGCACTTACCTTTCCATTCAGGGAAGCTTCTGACATGCGCCTGCTGAGTTGGATTTTGATGGCGTCGCTGGTCGGGTGCGCTCAACAGCCACTCAAGGATGACAGTCTGTATCTGGCCCTTGGCGAGCGACCCGGCATCCAGCGTATTGTCGAAGGGATGTTGCTGAACGTCGCCAAGGACGAGCGTATTGTCGACCACTTCAAGAAAGTCGACATCGTGCGTCTGCGGGACAAGCTGGTTGAGGAGTTGTGCGTTCAGGCAGGCGGCCCGTGCCGCTACACCGGCGACAGCATGGCCGAAGCCCACAAAGGCTTGAACCTGACTCGCAGCGATTTCAATGCACTGGTGGAAAACCTGATTGATGCCATGGATGTCGAAGGGGTTCGCGTCCCCACCCAGAACCGCCTGATTGCGCGTCTGGCGCCCATGCGCGGGGAAGTCATCGAGAAGTAACCGCTTCGTCACTCCGGATGCTCAACCAGAGGGCCGGCGTTGAATTCCGATCCACAAAAAAAGGCGGCCATCTTTCGATAGCCGCCTTGTTCATTGCGTCAGCGAAACATCAATCCGGCAGTTTGAACGCCATCACGTAATCGCCTTGCTTGGTGCCCAATGAGCCATGACCGCCGGCCATGACCAGCACGTATTGCTTGCCGTCCTTGCCGGTGTAGGTCATCGGCGTGGTTTGCGCGCCGGCTGGCAGGCGGCCTTCCCACAACTGCTTGCCGTTACGAACATCGTAGGCGCGCAGGTATTGGTCAAGGGTACCGCTCAGGAACGCGACGCCACTGGCAGTAGTGAACGTACCACCCAGGCTTGGAACGCCCATGGTCAGCGGGATTGGAACCGGCGCGCTGTCACGCACGGTGCCGTTCTTGTGTTTCCAGATAGTCTGGTGATTGGTCAGGTCCACCGCGGCGACATAACCCCACGCCGGTGCCTGGCAAGGCAAGCCCATTGGCGACAGCAGTGCTTCAAGGATCACACCGTAAGGCGCGCCTTTGTTTGGCTGTACGCCTTCGGTTTCGCTTTTGCGGCCTGGACCGCCTTCAACTTCAGCCGCAGGAACAAGCTTGGAGCGGAAAGCCATGTAGCTTGGATTCACAAACGCGATCTGACGCACGGGATCGACCGAAATGCCGCCCCAGTCGAAGACCCCGAAGTTACCTGGATACACCAGCGAACCTTGCAGCGACGGAGGCGTGAACGCGCCTTCATAGCGCAGGGATTTGAAGTCGATGCGGCACAGCATCTGATCAAACGGCGTCACGCCCCACATGTCGCGCTCTTTCAACGGCGGCGGCATGAAGTTCAGGTCGGATTTGGGTTGGGTGGGCGAAGTGTGGTCGCCTGCAACCGCGCCTTGGGGAACGGGGATTTCATTGATCGGCACGATCGGTTGACCGTTGCTGCGATCCAGCACATAGATGCTGCCCTGCTTGGTGGAAGCCAATACCGCCGGTTTCACGCCATCGGCAGTCTTCATGTCCATGAGGGTTGGTTGACCGCCCACGTCCATGTCCCACAGGTCATGGTGAGTGAACTGGAAGTTCCAGCGCACGTGACCGGTTGCGATGTCCAGTGCGACCAGACCCGCGCTGAAGCGCTCCGACGCCGGGGTGCGGTTGCCGCCCCACTGGTCGGGCATCTGGTTGCCCATCGGCAGGTAAAGCATGCCGAGTTTTTCATCGACGCTGAACATCGACCACATGTTGGGCGAGTTGCGGGTGTAAGTCTGGCCAGGCGCAATCGGCGTGGTGTCATCCGGATTGCCGCTGTCCCAGTTCCACACCAGGCGACCTGTGTGCACGTCGAACGCGCGGATCACGCCGGATGGCTCGTCGACCGAAACGTTATCGGTGACATGACCGCCGATCACGACCAGATCCTTGGTCACTGCCGGAGGCGAGGTGGAGTAGTAACCGCCTGGCGCGAACGTGCCGATATTGGCGCTCAGGTCGATGGAACCCTTGTTGCCGAAGTCTTCACAGACCTTGCCGGTATCAGCATTCAGCGCGATCAGGCGAGTGTCGGCTGTCGGCAGAAAAATGCGACGTGGGCAGGCATTGGTTGCGCTGCTCGCCACGGCTGGAGTCGCCGGGCTTTGCGCTGGCGCGGCTGCGTAGGCGGCATCATCGTGATACGACACGCCACGGCAGGTCATGTGTGCCCAACCTTTGAAGTTGGCGGCGTTCTGAGTGCTGATCTTTGGATCGTAGCGCCAGATTTCCTTGCCAGTATCCGGGTCCAGTGCGATGACCTGGCTGTGCGGCGTGCAGACATAGAGCATGCCGTTAACCTTGAGCGGGGTGTTCTCCGCCGTGGTCTCGCCCGGATCGTTCGGACCAGGCAGGTCGCCGGTGCGATAAGTCCAGGCCGGGACCAGCTTGCTGGCGTTTTCCGGGGTGATCTGCGCCAGAGGCGAGTAACGATCACCGAATGCGGTGCGGCCGTAAGACTGCCAGTCGCCATCGGGCATGGCCGGGGCAGCGCTGGTGGTGCCGGCGGTTTCGCGATCCAGCTGGCCCTTGATTTCGCCAGGGTTGGTGAACTGGCTGGCCAGTGCGGCAACGCCAGCCAAAACCACGGCCACGCTCAACGCACCTGTCGCCATGCCGCCGGGTTGACCGCGCAGCACGGGGCGGCGGAACCATGGCAGCAACAACACGATACCCAAGGCGAACCAGAGTGCCAGACGTGGCACCAGTTGCCACCAATCCAGACCCACTTCCCACAAGGCCCAGACAGTGCTTGCGAACAGAATCACCGCATACAGGCCCAGGGCAGCACGGCGTCCGGTGATGAGCAGCAGGCCCGTCACTGCGAAACCGATACCGGCCAGCAAGTAGTACAACGAGCCGCCCAGTTGCAGGAGTTTTACGCCCCCCGCCAACATGACCAGGCCCATCAACAAGATCACCAGCCCGAGCAACGTCGGTAGCAAGCGATGTCTACTCAAAGCACCATCAGTGCTCATAGTGTGAATCTCCGTGACAGATTAAGTGGTTGACGCTTTGTTGTTCATACCAGCGACTCGTGATGAGTCATGCGGTAATACTTTTGACGCTAGTTGCAGAAACGTATTACCGACAGTCGAATTCAACCGTTGGTCAGAACGACGACTGGATTTTCACTCCGGCGACCAGCGCGTCGTCGACCTTATCCACACCGCCAGGATGGCGAATGAACTGCAGATTGGGACGCACGGTCAGCCAGTTGGTCAGGTGCACGCCGTAATACAGCTCGGCGTTGTATTCGGTGTCTTGCAGGGGCGTGAACGCCGGGTCGCTGTAGTCGTAGACCGCCGCTGCCCGATTTTGTGCGTCCGCATTTTTGCGGTACGCGGGGTTAACGTGAATGCGGGCCAGGGCAAGGCCGATATCGTCTTGAGGACGCGCATCGAAGGGGCCTTTGTAGAAGCCGCCGAGCGAAACATAGTTGTCGACCCTATTGGTTTTCTTGTCGTGCATCGTGCCGTTGATGAAGAGGCTCAAGCCGCGGCTTGGGTCGCCCTCGACACCCGTGACTTGCTGGCGCAGATTCAGCCACATGCCGTGCTTGCTCGATGCGCTTCGATACGCGCCATCGGTGGCCGCGGCAGACTGGCCGTTGCTGTTTTTGTACACGTCCTGGCTGTCGGCGGTGCTGTAGTAATAACCGGCGCGGTATTCGCCCGGCAGCCCGTCAACTTTCGGCGACCACACCAGTTCTACCGGCAACACGGCGCCTTGGGTGCCACTGCCGCTGAGCTTGAAGCCGTTGTCGTTCTCAAGGTTCGACGGGTTCTGCTCGAACACGCCGACCTGCGCGAACAACTCGGGAGCCAACTGGTATTTCACGCGCATGGCCCACTGGCTGATGGGCCAGTTGTACACCGTGGCGCCGTCCCAGTTACCGACCTGCGAGCCGCACAACGCGAGGTTCTGGAAGTCGCAAGGGAAGGTGCCGAAGTCTTCACCCTGATTGAAACGGCCGAGCTTGATGCTCAAGGCCTGATCGAAAAACGCCTGCTGATACCACATTTGCGTCAGGCGGGTAACGCTGCCCCGGCCCCAGACTTCCTGGGATGACGAGATCGTACCGACGCGTGGGTCGCCGACTCGGTCATTGCTGATGTTGTCGCCGTTACGGTTGCTCAATGTCAGCTGAAACTCTGCATCATGCCAGCCGAGAATCTTCTGCAGATCCAGATGCGCGCCCACGGCCCATTGATCGCTGTAGCGCACGGTTTTGTCATGGTTATAACCGCCATGCAGGTTGGAGCCCATCTCGGAGGTGTAGTCCAGCTTGAAGTCATACCCTTGTTGCGACAGCTCGCTGCGCTTGCCATTCCAGTCGCCGAGCATCCACGGCGAGTCGGCATCGAATGCAGGAGCGGCATGAACGCAGCTGGCAAGGCTGGCTACGGCAAGGCCGCAGAGGCTGGTGGTGAAACGCAGGCGTGAAGGGGTGAGCAGGGCGAAAGCCAAAAAACGTCTCGGGTCGGCAGACATAGGTATCTTTCTTTTGAGTTATTTGAAGAAGGGCGTGCGGCGTTGTGTCGCTGATCTGCAAGACGAACACGCTTGCAAATGGATTAAACGATTAAGTAAGCAATGATAGGGGGCTAAGCAGTTCATAAACAGCGATGAAACTGACATGGATCATTGCGGGGATTGCAATAGTTCGATCTACCGTTGCGGCATCCACAGCGTGCTCAAATGTAGATACCGTCTTGCCTGTCACCGATGCGGTGTTCCCCGCTGCATCTGGATTTAAGGACGGGTCCTACACTTCTGATGGCTATTGGCTGGCTGCCAAACTGACGGCTTCGCACGGTAAGCTCTTCCCGCTGTCAGAAGGCTCGGCTAAGGTGCGCAGCTCTTGAAACGCCCTTGATCATTCAACTGGAAGGTTCCGCATGACAACACAGCATTCCAACCCCCTGCATGGCGTGACGCTGGAACAGATCCTCAACGCTCTGGTTGAACATTACGAATGGTCCGGTCTGGCTGAACGCATTGATATTCGCTGCTTCAAAAGTGACCCGAGCATCAAGTCCAGCCTGACGTTCTTGCGCAAAACGCCATGGGCCCGTGAAAAGGTCGAAGCGCTGTACGTGAAGTTGCACCGCAGCAAGGGTTGGTAACTCCGCCTGGGTTGGAGCCCGGGCCTCAAGGATTAACACGATGTACGTCGAACACACACACAACGCGCAAGGACAGCGCCGTTTCACGATCATCGCCGCCTGTCTGGGCTGGTCGGGACTGGTCATTCAGCTGTATCTGATTTTCGTCGCCCGTTGGGCCGTCGACGCCAGCCTGATTGGGGGATTGGTGCGGTTTTTCAGCTTCTTTACCGTATTGACCAACACGCTGGTGGCGGTTTCCCTGACCTGCGCGTTGAGCACCAGGTCGTCAGCCGTGCATCTTTTTTTTCGTCGTCCCGTGGTGTGCAGCGGCATCGCCACGAGCATTGCGCTGGTCGGGCTGGCTTATAACGTATTGCTGCGACACCTTTGGCAACCCCAAGGGTGGCAATGGGTCGCCGATGAGTTGCTGCACGATGTCATGCCGCTGTTGTTCCTGTTTTATTGGTGGCGCTACGTACCCAAGGGGAATCTGAAATTCAGGCATGTGCTGCTGTGGATTCTCTATCCGGTGGTCTACTTTGCCTACGTTCTACTGCGAGGCAATTCCCTGGGCGATTACATGTATCCCTTTATTGATGCGGGGACCATCGGCTTCGGCAGGGCTTTTATCAATGCGGCGGGCGTATTGGCGGGGTTCGTGGCAATCGGATTGCTGCTGGTGGGTGTAGATCGACTCAACGGTAGAAAACAGGACAAACGGGGCGAATAGATCACTTTGAAGGCGCGAGCAAGGTGGATCGGGCCACCCTGTTCGGCCTCATCGGTTTTCGGCGGGCGATGGCCGTGTCAGGCACATCGCAATTCGCATCAACCCTCGTCGTGCTCATCAAGGCGCCAATAACCCGAGGTCTTGACCAGTGCTTCATCCAGCCCGAATTCATTGAGCAACACCCGACGAACCTTGCGTGACAGCGCGGCTTCCGTAGCGACCCAGGCGTAAAGCTTGCCTTCAGGCATTTCCAGGCGGCGGGTCACGTCCACCAGGTCCTGTTCGCCACGCACGATCCATATCACATCGACTTGCGCCTGACTCTGGAACACTTGCTGCTCGCCCATATCGGCAACTTCAACCACGACCAGCGCACAGCGATTGGCCGGCAGCGACTCCAGGCGTCGGGCGATGGCGGGCAGGGCGGTTTCATCGCCGATCAGCAGGTAACTGTCGAACATATCCGGAACGATCATTGAGCCACGCGGACCGCCGATAAACAGAAATTGCCCTGGTTCAGCCTGCGCCGCCCATGTGGCGGCCGGGCCTTCGCCATGCAGCACGAAATCGATATCCAGTTCGCCTGTTTGCGCATCGTAGCGGCGCGGTGTGTAGTCGCGCATGGCTGGGCGCGGGCCGTCATCCGGCGCCCCTAACTTCATGGTTTCCATTGCGCGTTCTTCTTGCGGGGTGCGCGGGAAAATCAGTTTCACGTGATCATCGGTACCCAGGCTGATGAAGCCTGCCAGCTCCGGGCCGTGCAGTGTAATTCTGCGCATCTTCGGGGTGACATTGGTAACGCGCAGCACCTGTAGCTTGCGACGTTTGATTTCATGGCTGACGCGGTGGATCGCCTGTTGCGAATTCATACGGACTTCTCCGACGCAGAATGTGGGCCATCGACTATGGCTTTGGCAGTGTTATTGATCAGGTCGCGGACCCGCAGAATTTCCTCGGGGCTCCAGCGGCCGTGATGCATGTGCATGGCGTGGCGCAAGTTATTCACTGCTTCGTGAATTTCCGGCGGCCGGTCATGGCCGCGCAACGAACGCTTGCTGACATCGATGCGCATCCGCACACCATCCAGCGCGACGGCTTGTTCGACCAGCGACGCTCGTCCCGCTTCGGTAATTGCGTAGTGTTTTTTGCCGCCTTGAGCGTTGCCTTCGATCAGCTCGCTTTCTTCAAGGAAGGTCAGGGTGGGGTAAATCACGCCAGGGCTTGGGCTGTAGGCGCCGTCGAACATGCTTTCGATCTGGCGGATCAGGTCGTAGCCGTGGCAGGGTTGTTCGGCTATCAATGCCAGCAACAGCACCTTCAAATCTCCCGGTGCGAACACCCGAGGCCCACGGCCACCGCGTTCGCCACGACGCTTTTCGAAACCGTCGCGGCCTTCGCCATGAGGGTGGTGGGACGGACGTTGGTCATTGTGGTGAGGGTCATCACGCATTTTCTGTCTCTCCTGTGTAAGTTAGATATACCTTAAGATATATCTTAAAAACAAAGCAAGAGATAAAGACGAACGGTTCTCATCTTTTTGATTTGAAGGGGCGCCAGGAGATTCAATGTATGCCTGCCTGTAGGAACTGCTTTAGCTGAAGGGCTGGGTTTTCCTACAAAGATTGTGTTGTGTTCACTGCGCACTGGGTATGCGCACCCGGCTCAAGATAAGGATTCAAAATCGGTGCCATGCCCTTGAGCACTTGAACCGGCAGGGCCGATGTAAAGCGGAAGCCTTCTGCCGCCTTGCCGGGCACGAATGCGGTCAGCGTGCCGAAGTGGTTATCGCCCAGATAAAACACGAAGGTCGCCGTCCGGTTGATCGCCCTGGAGCTGAGAATCCGGCCGCCCGCGCCAATGCTTTCGATGCGGTTATCGCCTGTGCCGGTCTTTCCGCCCATGGCAATCGGGTTGCCATCCTGCAATTTGAAGCTGCCTTGAACACGCTTGGCAGTGCCGCCATCGACGACTTGCGACAACGCCTCGCGCATCGCTGTCGCCACTTCCGATGGCAGCACACGTTTGCCCAGTTCCGGGTTGTTGGCGAGCCGTGTTTCATACGGTGTTCCCGCAGCGAAATGCAGGCTGTCGATACGCAAGGTCGGCAGACGAATGCCATCGTTCTGAATGATGCCGATCAACTCGGCAAGGGCAGCAGGGCGGTCACCGGAACTGCCGATAGCGGTCGCAAGGGAGGGCACCAGATGATCGAACGGATAGCCGACACGTTGCCAGCGCTGATGAATGTCCAGGAACGCTTCAATCTCCAGCATGGTGCGAATGCGGCTGTCGCGGGCGCTTTTATGCCGGCTTTTGAACAGCCAGCCGTAGACTTCCTGACGCTCGAAATGGCTGGCGGCGACCGCATCCTTAAATTGCGCCTGTGGGTGTTGGAGCAGATAACCCACCAGCCACAAGTCCAATGGATGAACCCTGGCGATATAGCCTTGATCCGGCAAGTCGTAGGCGCCTGGACCGTAACTCTGGTATAGGTCAGCCAGGCGTTGTTCACTCAGTTTCGGGCCGACTTTCTCTTCCGCCATATGGGCTTTGACGAACGAATTGAACGCGGTCTGGTCGGCCTCCGGCAGTAGATAGCGATGGACCGCCGCAAGGCGCACGGCCGTGGGGTGAACCCCGTCCAGGAATGTGTCGAGGCGCTCCTGGGTGGTTTTGTTTTTGTAGCGTTTCCAGAATCGCAGCAGGAATACGGTGCCTTCCCGGTCAGCAAAGCGGGCGAGGTATTCCTGGCGACGCGGGTTGTCATCATCCTTGAGCAGCTCTGCACTGTTACTCGGTGCCTGATAGGTGCTATACCGCACCAAATCGCGCATCAGACGAATGAACGGCAGATTGATCGACTCGCGCAAGGCCTCGCGCAGGGTGGGATTGCGTGCGTTGTCTTCGTTGCGGAAGTTGTTGAAGTGATGCAGGCCGCCGCCAGTGAAGAAACGTTCGCCAGGACTTGCCGAATAATGCCGATCCAGGGCCGCAGACAGCATCCTGGGCAGGCCGCGATCCTTATTCTGCGCCAGGTAATCCACCGCCCAGCGCGTCAAACGATCCTGCTCCTCAACCGGCGTTTTGGACAGTTGCACCGAAGTCAGCCCCGCATAGCGTTCATGCAGCTCGGCGATGATTTCCAGGTAGGTCGTCAGCACACGCATCTTGGCTGTGGACCCCAATTCCAGCTTGCTCCCCTCATTGATATCGAACGGCTGGTCGGTGCTGTCGGTTTGCACCCGCACGCGGGAACCGTCGGGGCCGCGCTCGAACAGGGTAAAGCTGTAACGCACCTGTGCCGTGCTGGCGGGCGTCAGCAAGCGTTCGCCCAGCAGTCCGACCTTCGCGGCAAACGCCGGGTCCGCGAGTTCACGCAGGTATTGACTGACGCTGGTCTGCAAGTCGCTTTGCAAGGTGCTGACGGCGGAGAGATCCAGACGATCCAGATCGTAAAGAGGGCGATTGAGCATCACCGACAAACGACTGCGCGCCACACTGATGCCCTTGTTGGTTTCAATGGGTTGAATCGTGGGTTGCTGCACCCAGTTCCGGTACGTCACGGTGCTGTTAAGAGCCGCATCCGCCAACGCCTGATCAATCACCCGATTCTGTGCCAGCAAGCGGATATGGCTATCGGTCAGGTCAGCCAGTTCCGCGCGGCCCTTGGCCAGGTAGTGCGACGGACGTCTCTGCGCGATCACCAATGACAGTACTTCGCGCAAAGCCAGGCCTTGCTCAGCCAGGCTTTTTGCACCGCTTGCCGTGGACGCCAACAGTTGATTGGTGTGCACAAAGTCAGCGCCGTACCAGACGCGCAATCCTTCGGCCAGCCCGTGAACCTCGCCATGACCCGGTACGGCCGACAAAGGCACGCTGTTCAAGTAGTCACGCACGATCCGCTGGCGTGCCTGAAGGGTTTGCTCGCCGGGTTGATAGGCACGCACGCTGGCGGAAATCATCTGACGAAGCTTTTCCGAACCCGACTGTGTCAAACCGTCCGGCGAATGACGGTATTTCTCCAACTGCGTGGCCAATGTACTGCCACCCGCCGACTGGCCGGGTAAACCGACCATTTTTGCCAGTTGAGACACGGCGGCCCTGGCAAAGCGTGGCCAATCCACCGCCGGATTGGCGACGGGCTGTTGCGGGTCCAACAGGTCACGGTTTTCGATGAACAACAAGCTTTGCACCACTACCGGCGGGATTGCCGCAAAAGTGGGGTAGTACTGCTGCGGGTAGCGAAATTGATAAAGGTCGGTGCCCCGGCAGTCAGTAATCGACAGCCCCGCCTGAATCTTTTCCTCATAGGGAACGAAGAATCCACGCCGGCCGTAAGCGAGAAGCTCGGGAGAAAAGCGGGTCTGCTCCGTGATCAGATAATCACGCTTGAGCAATCGCGGCAGAAACTCATCCAGTGACGAATAACCCAGGCGTTTATCGAACGGCCCATCCCCCGGATATAACACCGCATCGCTGGGACCAGGCTGCAACGAGTAACTCAGGCTCGCGGCAAAGCGACTGAACTCCCGGGCCTGCAATCGCGAGCTGCGCGACTCAGCCGCAATGGCAAAACCCAGCGCCACCAGAGCCATAACCAGCACCACCCAGAACACGCGCCACGCGTAACGCCTGTGGCGAGGGCTTTGCGGCATTGATGGCTGATCCTGACTGTCCGAGTCTTGCGCAGTCTGCCTCGTATCGGAATGCCGTAATACGCCCATATCAATTGGCCCGGTTAAACCTGTTAATCGCACCTGACTCAAGCTTAGACGCTGGCAGAGGCCGGTGAAAAATTTGTATCGCGTGTCAGAGAAATCTTCGCACCGGGCAGGAGGAAACCCACGGTTGAAGGTTCTTTGTAGGAGAGTTCTGTTTATAACCGCCAGATATTGACCTTGTGTAAAGAACACTGATTACGTTCAGGTTGTCCATGGCCAAAGTGCCAAGCATAAATAATTAAACTGATTGAGTGATTCAGGGGTTTTTATGAATAGACTCGTGAATCGAAAGATCCTGATCCTTTTAAGGTTGCAGAGGTTGACGATGCAGGAATAGCACGGCTGACGTTCAAGCGTGATAGATAAATGCTACCGCGGCCGCTTTTGCCCCTATATGTAATCAATGGCTAAAAAGGGGGAGGGTAGGTCGCTGGTAATCAGAAACAGGGAAAATGGTCGCCGCCTGCCCTCTTTTTGCAAGCGCTGGGTGGGCTCAAATAGTGATGTTTATGGGGTCCTGTCTGTTTGATTGTTGTCTTTCGTTATAAGGTTTTCCGAAAAGTCCTATCGTTCCGGTGGTGTCGGATAAAAGTGCACCATAGTCAACTCGAGAACTGAAGTTTCTGATACTCAGCGGCTCTTCACCTTCGTCAGGCTCCAGATAGCTCGCATATTTTATGAGTGTTTTCGCATGGGACTGGATAGCGTCGCTTAAAGACTTATAGTCGCGTATCGCTTGAGTGAGCATGATTTTTTCGTGTGGGCTTATATCGTCCGAGTCAACTATAGTTAATTCCGCATTGAGGTCGAGGGTGAAATTGAAAGGTTTTATCGCAAGCTCGGGGTTTTCTCGTGCGAGAAATTCTTTGAATGCTGTTAACTCATCTTTTACGTTTTCGAGTAGCTCCTCAGCAGTCAAGTAGAGATCGTACATTTGCCAGTGTCGGCATGTCCAACAGCATTCACCCTCTCTGAGCGGCACCATTCCGTACCGCCCTTCTCTGGAGAAGTTTTCCTCTTCTGTTTTATACATATTGTTTAAGCCGACAATGCATTTCCCTGGTTTCGTTGCCGACGTTGGTTCGCTCGAAGGCGTGTTTACACCCTGTTCAACTGCTGGAGCGTCTAAGGCCAGCTTCTCCTCGTCAACGTTTATTTTACGTGTGCCTGCTGGCGTTGTTAGATAAACGTGGCCCACGCTATAACGTGAAGGTGTAATGTTCATCAAATTCTCCCTTGGCGTCATTCGCTACAAGTCATGCCTCGCACTCATGCCTCTGTTTCGAATAGCGGGCCTGTTCGCGCGCCGCATCGTCTTATGACCTGGTCCTCCAGCCCCCACAAGTATTCACCCCGTGGATTGCGGGTCAGCAATTCAACATAATCAATGGTGTGCTCGTAATTATCGAGGCGAAGTTTGTACTGACCATCAAAGGTTTTGGCATTGTGGTCTACGTATGCCATGGCTGCGCGGGCATGTAGGTGCATCTGTTCTTTCATGGTTGCACGTTGGCTGAATATCTCTTGAAGATAATCCAGTTCGCTGGGTGTAAGTACGTCATCGGGGTCGGTAACTTTAATATTGGCCTTGGCGTCCAGTGTGAAACTGAAATATTTTTCTGCCAGGTCGGCGTTCAAGAACTTTAGGTCATGCTTTATTTCAAAATACTCATTAAAGACCTTGTTCAAGGCGGTTTCCATGGGGCCTCGGAAAGTATCCAGGTATGCCTCTTTGACGTTGTCTCGCTCTTGCGGCTCCATTTGCTCCCATTCTTCACGGCCTTCGGGGGTTTGATAAGGTCTTAGCCACACTTCATGCTCGTAGACATAGAACGGTTTATCGATGATGTATCGCTCTGGCGGTTTTGCCGTGCGTGCGCTGGCTGCTGCCTCTGACGGCTCAGACTTTAGCGGTTTAGGGCCTTGTTGGTTTTGCGCTATTGGCGTGATCAAATTGATAGTCAAGATAACTCGCTCTCGTTCAGTCCATTCCCCCTTCATAACGGCCAAGTCAGGAAAAACTTGGCCTGATAAAGTTGTGGGAAACTTCCGAGAAGGAGTTTTAGTGAGACGCTGTTCTCAGGCGGTAACGACTTGGGCAGGTTTACCCAAGCGTTTATTAAAGTCGAGCCAGGCGGCCATGAGCACCATAAGGCTGAGTCCGACCAGGGCGGTGCAGACTTGCATGGGCCAGGTGTCGCCCGCCAGAGCGTTGGCCATGTCGGCCAGTGGCGCCAGGAGTACGCCTAGGCAGAAGATCTCCAGCGAATAGCGCCCCATGCGGCAGGTTTGCCGGGCCGGCCAGTTGTCCAACCAGGCCTGGCCGGTGGGGAGCAGTTTCGCCACGCAGTAGGCCAGCGCGAGAAAGTGCAGCAGGCGAACGGGTGCAAGGTCGGTTTTACTGATGGGATAGAGCCTGTCGGCGATGATCGGCGGTACGAGCGCTGCATGAAGTTCGGGGAATTTCCACAGCACCGCCAGGACGCCCGCCATCACTACGTAAACAGCGCTAAGTATGAATAGCGGCTGGCGCGACAGTGCCACGGGCTGGGCGCTTTTGGGCGATGTCGAATGCAGCGCGCAGGCGCCACCCAGCACAAATAGCAATTGCCACGCCACTGGATTGAAGTACCAGACGCCGCCACCTTCGTAGGCCGAGAGGTTCCAGCCATACAGAGGCACCGTCATGTACAGCGCCAATGACAACCCGACCGTCAGCGCAACGCTGCGCAACATCAACGGCAGGATCAGCGGCAGCGCCAGCAAAAGCAGGATGTACAGCGGCAATGGGTCAGTCAGGTTGGGCTTGAAGCGCAGCAGCAACTCATCCGCCAGTGCCTGCTGAGGATTGCCGACAAAGTATTGCAGGCCCATCTCTTGGACCATGTCACGGGTTTCGACGTGATTGTTGGCAACGAAGACGATGCCCATCAGCAGGGTGAGCAGAAAGATATGCACCACATAGAGCACCCATGTCCGGCGCAGGATACGAATGCAGGCCACTACCATGCCGTTGCTTTTGGCGATGCGTCCGTAAGCCAGGATCGCGGCGTATCCGGCGAGAAACACGAAAATTTCTGCCGCGTCGCTGAAGCCGAAATTACGTAGGGTCAGTTGAGCAAAGGGATTATCCGGCACGTGATCCCAGAAGATGAAGATCAACGCCAGGCCCCGAAAAAAGTCGATGCGCAGGTCGCGTCCATCAGTCATAGCGGTGGGCTCTTGAAATCGTAGAAGGTAGAGGTCGGAACGCGTGCAGGGTTCCGGCCACCGGTCCAGTGGAGCGGCGGGGCGCAAGGGTGGCGGGTCATGGGCGTAAATGCAAAGCGGGCGGTATTACAGAATGTCTCAATGGGCACTTTCAATGCCCATCGACACTCATGGACGGCAGTCAGGCAATGGGATTGGGGTCGAAGCTATCGGCCCGCGCCATTTCCCACATGTTCGAATAAAAGCTGCCGTCGATTTCACCTGTGAGCAATTGACCGGGCCGCAAAAACACATGGGATTGGGAGAACAGCTTCACTTCTGTGGCCGACATGCGGCGTACCAGGTGCCGCGCCTCCAGTTGCGAGGGGTGTTCCAGCCCGGCTGCGGCGATCATTTCGGCCAGTGCCTTAAGGGTGTTGCGATGGAAGTTGAATACCCTTTGGGCCTTGTCCGGCACCACCAGCGCACGTTGGCGCAGGGCGTCCTGAGTGGCGACGCCGGTCGGGCATTTGTTGGTGTGGCAGCTTTGCGATTGGATACAGCCGATGGCGAACATAAAGCCGCGAGCCGAGTTGGCCCAGTCGGCCCCAATGGCCAGGACGCTGGCGATATCGAACGCGCTGACAATTTTGCCGCTGGCACCGAGCTTGATCTTGTCCCGCAGGTTCAGGCCAACCAACGTGTTGTGCACAAACAGCAGGCCTTCTCGCATCGGCACGCCCATGTGATCAGTGAACTCCACCGGCGCTGCTCCGGTGCCACCTTCGGTGCCATCGACCACGATAAAGTCAGGCAGGATGCCGGTTTCCAGCATGGCCTTGGCGATCCCCATGAATTCCCATGGATGACCCAGACAAAACTTGAAACCCACCGGCTTGCCCCCTGACAGCGCTCGCAGTTGACCGATGAACTGCATCAGTTCCACCGGCGTCGAAAAGGCGCTGTGACGTGAGGGTGAGACGCAATCCTCGCCCATCATGATGCCCCGGGTTTCGGCGATTTCCCGGGTCACTTTGTCCTTGGGCAGGATGCCGCCATGGCCGGGCTTTGCGCCTTGGCTCATCTTGATTTCAATCATCCGAACCTGTGGGTCCAGGGCCTGCCTGGCAAAGCGTTCCGGGTCGAAACGCCCGTCGGCGGCGCGGCAGCCGAAATAGCCACTGCCCAGCTCCCAGGTCAGGTCGCCGCCGTATTCCCGGTGATAAGGGCTGATACTGCCTTCGCCGGTGTCATGGGCGAAGTTGCCAAGTTTGGCACCCTGATTCAAGGCGCGGATGGCGTTGGCGCTCAGTGAACCGAAGCTCATGGCTGAAATATTGAACAGCGAGGCCGAATACGGCTGAGTGCACTGCGGGCCGCCAATCAGCACGCGAAAAGAGTTCGGGTCGCTCAACGGCGCGGGTCGCATGGAATGGCTGATGAATTCGAAGCCTGTCTGGTAGACATCGATCAAGGTGCCGAAAGGTCTATCCGCCGACTCGTTCTTCGCTCGGGAATACACCAGCGAACGCTGTGCCCGGGAAAACGGCAGGGCGTCGCTGTCGGACTCCAGCAGGTATTGGCGTATCTCGGGCCGAATGGCCTCCACGGCGTAGCGAATATTGCCCAGGACCGGATAATTGCGTCGCACCGAATGCGGGGATTGCAGCAGGTCGAAAATACCCACCATCGACAGCACCCCGGTGACCAGGGTGAATGGCCACAACCATTCGTGATGCCAGAACGGCAGGCTGAACAGGGTGAACAAAACGCAACCGACGAAGAAAGCGTAACGACTGAGGAGGGACAGGCTCATACGTATTCCTGGAGCTATAACGGCGATTTATTGGCTGACGCTCGATCTCGGTCGCTGCGCCTGGAACAGATCCGCAAGATACAGGCCTTTGCGGTAATCCTGAAGCCGCCGATAGGAGGGCTTGGCAGAAGCCGCACTGGACGTTATTGAGCATCACGTGCGCCATAGCGTCGGGCCGTGATGGGTAGTTGCGTGCCGCTCGGCTCAGCTTTCCATGATCCAGGGTTTGATGCGACGGGTTAGCTGCGCCATCTCATAAACATCTTCGCGTCCCTCAAGGCTGGTCCAGCGCAGATGCTCGATCAGCTCCTGCTCCCTTGAGTTGAGCGCGACGAAGCCGAGTTCGTCAGCCTTGCGCATAAAAGAGTCACGGGGCTCGGCAGGCTGACTGTCGGCGATCACTTCCTGCAGGGCACCCTGGAGCATCGACACATAGCCCACCAGCATCGACGGGTTGCACAGCACATCGGTTTTATTGACGTAGCTATCAAGCAGGCGCAACGAGTCGCGGGCTTCAATCAGGCGGCCGTAAGCATAGGAGGAGAGTTGAAAATGAACGGGTTGAGACATGGCTTGTTTCCATCCGGCCAGTACGCCAGGAGACCAATCCCGGGCCACTGATTTGGCAGTAGCGGGTCGAACCTTAGCGACAAGCGCCTGCCTAATCAAGTTCGCGAATGATGCAAGTCACGACAATCGATGGTCGTTTCAGGTGGCTATTATGTTACTGTATAACACATCGTTTACGTACTCATCCGGAGGCAACATGAAACCCGATATCCACCCCGCGTACCGCACTGTGCTGTTCCACGACACCGCTGCCGATGTCTATTTTCTGATCGGTTCCACTGTCGATACGGACCGAACCCAGCAGCATACCGATGGCCAGACGTACCCCTACGTCGCCCTCGATGTTTCCAGCGCTTCGCACCCGATGTACACCGGGCAACAGCGCAAGACCACTACCGAAGGCCGTATCGCCGGCTTTAATAAACGCTTCGCAACCTTCGGCTCCAGTGGCAAGAAAGACACCGAGTGATGACGCAGGGTCTCGCGCGATGGACGATCACATACTGTTCGTCTGTCGCGTGAGATTTTTTTTGCCCCGATTTTGCTTCCTGACGACAACCGGCATGTTTCGCCGCTGGACTAAAACCGCAATTTGCTTTTGACTCTGCGGCCTGAAAATCAGGAGTTGTCGCTTTGAAAACATCAGTCGCTATCCTCTTCGGCGGGCAATCGAGCGAACACGAAGTCTCGCTGCAGTCAGCCAGGAACGTGATCAACGCGATCGACCGCGGCAGTTATGACCTGACCTTGATCGGTATCGACAAGCAAGGCCGCTGGTTGCGCTTTGATGAGCGGGATTACCTGCTCAACGCCAACGACCCCGCTCACATCAAACTCAGCACCTCCGGCCAGGTCCTGTCGCTGCTACCGGGTAGCCAGGGCGGGCAGTTTGTCGAGATTGCCTCAGGCGACACGCTGCCAAGAATCGACGTGGCGTTCCCGCTGATTCACGGTGCCTCGGGGGAGGACGGCTGTCTGCAAGGGCTGCTGCGCCTGCTGGCGATCCCTTTTGTCGGTCCGGACGTGCTCGGCTCTGCTGCCTGCATGGACAAGGACGTGACCAAACGCCTGCTGCGCGACGCCGGGATCAATGTTGCCCCTTCAGTGGTACTGACTCGCGGGCAGTCGGCAGATTTCGCTGAAGTCGTTGCCAAGCTGGGGTTGCCGTTATTCGTCAAGCCGGCCAGTCAGGGTTCATCGGTTGGGGTCAGCAAGGTTACCGATCAAGCAGGGTTTGTCGCCGCGTTGGCATTGGCGTTCGAGTTCGATCACAAGGTGCTGATCGAGCAGGGCATCGTCGGTCGTGAAGTGGAGTGCGCGGTGCTGGGCAATCACCAGCCGCAAGTCAGCGTGTGCGGGGAAGTCGTCGCCAACGACGAGTTCTATGCCTATGACACCAAATACCTCAACGGAGATCAGGCGCGCATCGCCATTCCGGCAGAGCTTGAGCCGCAACTGAGCGAACAGGTGCGCGAATGCGCCTTGCGAGCCTATCGGGTTCTGGAATGCGCGGGTCTGGCTCGGGTCGACTTTTTTGTCACTCAGGCGCGGGACATCATCATCAACGAGGTCAACACCATTCCCGGGTTCACCTCCATCAGCATGTACCCCAAACTTTGGCAGGCCAGCGGCTTGAACTATGCGGACCTGATCGATCGTCTGATTACGCTGGCCCTTGAACGCGCAGCCGATGCACGGCAACTCAAGACCGAGATTTTTCCGTGAAAGTCATCCACATCGCCGCAGCGCTGCGAGTTGTTCGAAGTGCGCGTTAATGTCGAGGTGACGCCTGCCGCAGAGATTGAAGAGGTGTTGACCCGGGTTTCGCCATGTTCTATCGGACTGCGCTTACTCCATCCAGGGTCGAAAACGATGTGTCCTTGGCCGTTAGGAGGAAATCGCGCATGTAGGGCGCATCGAGCATGTCGGTGCGCACGGCCGCGTACAGCGTGGCGAACAAACCTTTCTCGCCCAGGCGCTTGGCCTTCACATACCCTCGTGAACTGTATTCATGCAGGGCCCAATGCGGCATGCCGCACACGCCACGGCCGCTGGCGACCAACTGCATCATCATCACTGTCAGTTCCGAAGTGCGCACCTGCGCCGGCTCGATGTCCGCTGGTTCAAGAAAGCGCGTGAAGATATCCAGGCGGTCGCGTTCGACCGGATAGGTGATCAGTGTTTCCTTGAGCAGATCCTCGGGCACGATGTACGGCTTGTTGGCCAGCGGGTGCTGGTTGGCGACAGCTAGCATCGCCTCGTAAGTAAACAGCGGCACATAAGTGATACCCGCCAGCTCCAGCGGATCGGAGGTCACTACCAGATCCAGATCGCCGCGAGCCAGGGCAGGCAATGGCGCGAAGGCAAAACCCGACGCCAGGTCCAGCTCCACTTCCGGCCAGGCGTCACGGAACTGGTCGATGGTTGGCATCAACCACTGGAAGCAACTGTGGCATTCGATAGCCATGTGCAAGCGTCCAGCGGTTCCCCCCGCCAATCGAGCGATGTCCCGCTCGGCACCGCGTAACTGCGGCAGTACCGAATCGGCCAGTTGCAGCAGCCGTAACCCGGCACTGGAAAAACGTACCGGTTTGGTTTTGCGCACGAACAACGGCATGCCCAGGCGCTCTTCCAGTTCCTTGAATTGGTGGGACAGGGCTGATTGCGTCAAATGCAGACGCTCGGCCGCTTCCACAAGGCTGTCGGCTTCGCGCAAGGCGTGCAGCGTTTTCAGGTGGCGTATTTCAAGCACCGCGAGCACTCCATGAATAAATCTTGTGATCAACACGAAAACAATGAGTTTGTCTCATGTTGCCCCGGCTGTCGACAATAGCGCCATCTTTTACGGAGGGACGCATCATGGCCTTGGCCCACTCGCTTGGTTTTCCGCGCATCGGCGCTGACCGCGAATTGAAGAAAATTCTGGAAGCCTATTGGAAAGGCGAGGTGGACGAGAACGATCTGCGCAGCGCAGGGCGCCAGCTACGCGCCACACACTGGCAGCTGCAAAAAGACGCCGGGATTGAGCTGCTGCCAGTGGGCGACTTTGCCTGGTACGACCAAGTGTTGACCCATTCGCTGACCTTTGGCGTGATCCCCCCGCGATTCGCCGACACCACCGACGCCCGAGGCCTGCCCACCCTGAACACGCTATTCGCCATGGCGCGGGGCGCGTCCGGCGGCTGCAAGGGGGCTCGCGGCGAGGGGCAATATGCTCAGGAACTGACCAAGTGGTTTGATACCAACTATCACTATCTGGTCCCGGAGTTCACTGAGGATCAACGCTTCCAGTTGAGCTGGGAACAGGTGTTCGAGGAAGTCGACGAGGCTCGTGCGCTGGGTCACGCGGTCAAGCCGGTGTTGATCGGTCCGCTGACTTATCTGTGGCTGGGCAAGGCCAAGGGCAATAGCTTTGACAAGCTCGACCTGCTGGAGCGCCTGTTGCCGTTGTACGGCGAAATCCTCGGTCGTTTTGCCGCCCAGGGCATCGAGTGGGTACAGATCGACGAGCCGATCCTGGCGCTGGATCTGCCTCAAGACTGGAAAAACGCTTTCGAACGCACTTACCACAGCTTGCAGTATTCGCCGTTGAAAAAACTGGTGGCCACCTACTTTGGCGGCCTCGAAGACAACCTTGGCCTGGCGGTTTCCCTGCCCGTGGACGGTTTGCACATCGACCTGGTGCGTGCGCCGGATCAACTGCCAGCGGTGCTGGATCGCCTGCCTACTTACAAGGTGCTGTCCCTGGGCGTGGTCAACGGCCGCAACGTGTGGCGCTGCGATCTTGAACAGGCGTTGGGGCAGTTGCGTGAGGCGAAATTGCGCTTTGGCGACAACCTGTGGGTGGCCGGTTCCTGCTCGCTGCTGCACAGTCCGGTGGATTTGCAGCGTGAAGACAAGCTCGATGCCGAGCTCAAAGGCTGGCTCGCATTCGCCGTGCAGAAGTGCGAAGAAATCGCGTTGCTGAGTACGGCGTTGAACGCCCCTGAATCGGCCGTCGTGCAGTCTGCGCTGGCGCAAAGCCGCGCTGTACAGCTGAGCCGCGCGCAATCGCCACGCATCCACAAGCCTGAAGTGCAGGCGCGCCTGGCGGCTATTACCGCTGCCGACAGTCAACGCCAATCGGCTTTCGCCGAGCGGATCGCCCAGCAGCGCGCTCGCTTGAAGCTGCCGGCATTTCCGACAACGACCATCGGCTCATTCCCGCAGACGGCATCGATTCGTCTGGCCCGTCAGTCCTGGAAACAGGGGCGTTTGTCGGCTAACGACTACACCGATGCCATGCGTCACGAGATCCGCCACGCGGTGCAGATTCAAGAGCGCCTCGGGCTGGATGTGCTGGTCCACGGTGAAGCTGAGCGCAACGACATGGTCGAATATTTCGCCGAACAGCTTGATGGCTATGCTTTCACCCGCTTTGGCTGGGTACAGAGTTATGGTTCGCGCTGCGTCAAACCTGCCGTGATCTTCGGTGACCTGAGCCGTCCGCACGCCATGACCGTGGACTGGATCAGCTATGCGCAAAGCCTGACCGAGAAAATCATGAAAGGCATGCTGACCGGCCCTGTGACCATGCTGATGTGGTCTTTTGCTCGGGAAGACGTTTCCCGCAAGGTGCAGGCGCAGCAGTTGGCACTGGCCATTCGCGATGAAGTCCTCGACCTGGAAGCCGCAGGCATCAGGATCGTGCAGATCGACGAAGCCGCATTTCGTGAAGGTCTGCCGCTGCGCCGCGCCCACTGGCAGGAGTATCTGGACTGGGCAGTGCAAGCCTTCCGGCTGTGCGCTTCAGGTGTGCGGGACGAGACGCAGATTCATACCCACATGTGCTACAGCGAATTCAATGACGTCATCGAGGCCATCGCCGCCATGGACGCTGACGTGATCACCATTGAAACCTCGCGTTCGGACATGGAGCTGCTGCAAGCCTTCGAAGCGTTCGATTACCCCAACGACATTGGTCCCGGTGTCTACGACATCCATTCACCACGGGTGCCGGGCACCGAAGAAATAGTCAGACTGATGAGCAAGGCCGTGCAACGCATTCCGGCCGAGCGCCTGTGGGTAAACCCCGATTGCGGACTGAAAACCCGCGCCTGGCCGGAGACTGAAGCGGCGCTGGTGAATATGGTGTCGGCGGCCAGACAGTTGCGTAACCAACGGGCTTGATGCAACCGCTGGAACACTCACCTGTGGGAGTAAGCCCGCTCCCACGGTGAGTGTTTTTTTCGCCCGCACGACCACTCAGCCACCTTCATCAAACTGTCACGTAACTGTGGCAGCGCGCTTTGCAAAACATCATCAGACTTGCTGCCTACTGGGGATCTGTTTTTTGGTGTTTTTTCATGCGTGTGTTTCTCTTCCTGGCCGCACTTTTGTGCGGCTTGCCGTCTTTTGCGGCCTCTCGATGCGACGTCAACGTTCCTACGCAGATAGCTGAACTCCAGCAAGTGCGCCTGGCTTACCAAAGTATCGGCCGGGAATCCGACCCTGCATTGCTGCTGGTCATGGGCCTGGGTGGGCAGTTGATTCACTGGCCGGACGAAGTGGTGGTCGCCCTGTGCGAACAAGGTTATCGGGTCATCCGCTACGACAATCGCGATGTCGGCCTGTCCAGCTGGGTCCAACCGCCCGCCAATGCCAACCTGACCTACGAAGTGTTGCGCTTCAAGCTGGGCCTGCAGGTTTCGGCGCCGTATTCGTTGACCGACATGGCCGACGACGCGCTGGGCTTGATGGATGCGCTGCACGTCCGGCAATTTCATGTGCTGGGCGCGAGTATGGGCGGCATGATCGCCCAGCATCTTGCCGATCTCGCACCGCAACGAATAGAAAGCCTGACCCTGATCATGACCAGTTCCGGCGCCCAGGGCCTGCCGATGCCCAGCCCGGCGTTGCTGCAATTGTTGGCCAAACGCGGCGCGCCAAACCGGGAAGCGGCTTTGGAGCAACACGCGGATCTACTCGCTGCGTTGGGCAGTCCTGAAGTGAAAGATGATCGCGCCTTACTGCTGCAACAGGCCGCAACGTCCTACGACCGCGCCTTCAATCCGGAAGGTGTAAAGCGACAAATCCTCGCAATCCTTGCCGAGCCCAGTCGTGTCGAGCTGCTGGACCGCCTGCGCCTGCCGGTGCTGGTGGTGCATGGCACGGCTGATCCGTTGTTGCCTGTGATGCACGGCGTACATGTGGCCGCGCACATTCGCGGCAGCCAGCTGCGTTTGATTCCCGGCCTGGCCCATCGTTTTCAGGAGGCCTTCAAGGCGCCCTTGCTGGCGGCGGTGCTGCCGTATCTGCGGGCACAGCACGAAGACGGTCGACATATGGCGCAGCTTTGAATATTGCCCGGACTTAGGCGTATGGTGGGCGCTTTCTCTCTAGAGTGAGCCTGCCATGAGCACTCCCCTGAAAATCGATTTCGTATCAGATGTTTCCTGCCCCTGGTGTGTTGTCGGCCTACGGGCCTTGAGCCAGGCGTTGGCCGAACTGGGCGATGAAGTCCAGGCGCAGATTCATTTCCAGCCGTTTGAGCTGAACCCCGACATGCCCGCCGAAGGTCAGGATATCGACGAGCATATCCAGCAGAAATACGGCTCCACGCCAGAGCAAATCAATGCCAATCGGGAAAATATCCGCCTGCGTGGCGAGGAGTTGGGTTTCACTTTTTCTCAGGGAAACCGGCGCATCTACAACACCTTCGATGCCCATCGCCTCCTGCACTGGGCTGAGCTGGAAGGTAAGCAGCAAGCGTTGAAAGAAGCGTTGTTTGCGGCGTACTTCACGGATCTTGCCGATCCGTCCAGTCATCGCGTGCTTGCAGATGTGGCACAAAAGGTGGGGCTGGACAGGCTGCGCGCCGAGGCCGTTTTAAGCAGTAACGAATACGCCACCGAAGTCCGCGAGCTGGAGCAGTTGTGGGTGTCCCGGGGCGTGAGTTCGGTGCCGACCATCGTCTTCAACGATCAATACGCTGTGTCGGGCGGTCAGCCGGTGGATGTGTTTGTGGGCGCAATTCGGCAGATTCTGGCAGGCGCCGCGTAGGCGCAAACGTGTCCGCGAGGCCGGCGGCGCGGTGTCCGGGCTGACGCTTTTGCGGACAAATCCGCGGCCACCCCGTTAGCGTCAGGATTCAGCCGTGAAACCTGACCCAGAACGTGACCAGCAACGTCGCTGCCACTAGCCAGGCCAAGGCGGCCAGTGCGAGGGAAACCTCCAGCCGCCAGCGGTCGACCAGCAAATACAACGCTGCCAGATACACGAAATAAGGGATGATCGACCACATGCCAAACAGGATCGTGGTCTTCAGGTCATCCAGCGAGCGGCCCTTGCCAACGATGTAATGGGCGATCAGCGCGAAGGTGGGGAAGAGCGGCACCAGGCCGGCGATGTAATAGTTTTTGGTCTTGGCCAGGGCGGCAAGGATAACCACGACGGCAGCGCCGATCAGGGCTTTGAAAAACAGGTCCACGGCGTTCTCTTTCTAAAAATTGAAATGCGCAAATGACTGAAGACGTGCCGCCGGTGGCGAGCCAGTTCAGGATCGCCGCCTCGGACGCTCGACGGGGTCCGCTTCGAGTCAGTTTGATTTTTACCCCAACCCATATTTTTTGACTTTGTCGAACAGCGTGGTCTTGGCCATGCCCAGCTCAAGACTGGCCTGGCTCAGGTTGCCGCCACTGCGCTGCAACGCCTCGCCAAGCAGGTTTCTTTCAAAGGCTTCTACTGCTTCGGCAAAGCCCAGACTCTGGCTTTCGATCTGCGCGCTTGAGGTCTTGAACGCCGGCAGGCCCAACGCGAAGCGCTCGGCGACGTTGCGCAGTTCGCGCACGTTGCCGGGCCAGTCGTGGCCCAGCAGGCTCGACACCGTTTGCGGGTCCAGCGCTGGCGCCTCGCGATCAAAACGCAGTGACGACAGCTGCAGGAAGTGCTCGAACAATTGCAGGATGTCTTCCCGGCGTTCGCGCAGGGGCGGTAGTTCAAGGGTGACCACGTTTAGGCGGTAATACAGGTCGCTGCGAAACTGTCCGGTCTTGCCCAGCTGGTTCAGATCGGATTTGGTCGCCGCGATCACCCGGCAATCCACGGCCACGCTCTGGTTGGAACCCAGTCGTTCGAGGGTCCGCTCCTGCAACACCCGCAACAGCTTGATTTGCAGGTTGATCGGCATGCTTTCCACTTCGTCCAGGAACAGCGTGCCGTTGTGTGCATGTTCGATCTTGCCGATGCGCCGTTTGCCCGCGCCAGTAAATGCGTTGGATTCGTGGCCGAAGATTTCGGTTTCGAACAGGCTTTCTGGCAGCCCGCCGCAATTGAGGGCCACGAACTGCTGAGTGTGGCGACGACTGAAATCGTGCAGACAGCGAGCGACCAGCTCCTTGCCGGTTCCGGTTTCGCCTTCGATCAGCACGTTTGCCGAGGTATCGGCCACATTGGCGATCAGGGCGCGCAGGTTCTGCATGGCCGGTGAGCGGCCGATGATCCGGCCTTCCAGGGAATCACGCTCGGCCAGCTGCTTGCGTAACGACCAGACTTCACGGGCAAGCCCGCGTTGCTCCAGGGCGCGACGTGTGACTTCGACCAGTCGTTCAGGGGAGAAGGGTTTTTCCATGAAGTCATAGGCGCCGTCACGCATGGCATTGACTGCCATGGAAATATCGCCGTGGCCAGTAATCAATACCACCGGCAGGCTGCGGTCCCGGGCCTTGAGGCGGGTCAGCAGTTCCAGCCCGTCGATGCCGGGCAGGCGAATGTCACTGATGACAATGCCGGGGAAGTTGTCGCCGATACGCGCCAAGGCTTCTTCGGCACTGCCGACGCCTTCGCTGGGAATGTCCTCCAGCGCCAGCGCCTGCTGGCAGCCGAGCAGGACATGGGGGTCGTCTTCGACGATGAGTACGGTCAGGTCACTGTTCATTTGGGGTTCTCATCAAGCGACGCAAATTCTGATTCGAGCTGTAGGAGCCAACTTGTTGGCGATGCGTCGGGCCTGCGCAGTGAACGAAATCGCCTTCGCG
>DASVUK010000091.1:0-1502 GCA_036387095.1 Pseudomonas sp. | reverse complement strand
CTTGATATCTCCGTCGCCCCCGGCTTGGCATGTACGCCTGCCGGATGGTTTTTGAGCACGGAGAGCATCCTTGGCAAACCCCGCAATTACGCCCGGCATCGACGACAAACGAGAGCCTCAAGTGGCGGTTGTTCCGCTTGATCTAATCCAGATTGAAGACGTCGGTCTTGGTGCGGCCAATTTCGATGCCTGGCTGCAGGAGGTCAGTGGCGGCGTTGTCACGCTTGAGCGGATCAAAGACGTAGCGGGTGGACTGCCGGTGGTGGGCAACATCATGGCGCTGGTCGATGCGCTGAATGACATCGTTCGGCTTTCTACAAGCTCGGAGCGAGACCCTTTGGACTGGGTCAGTTTGGGCATCAACCTGATCGGGATGGTGCCGTTCCCCCCGGGCATGGCGGCGGCACGGATGAGCCTGCGTCCGATGCTTTTTCTGGTGCGCCAGGAGATGCGTCGTAGCGGCAAGACGGTATTTGGGGATGCGCTGATCGAAATTCTGATCGGGCACCTCAATGCGAACATCGTCGGGACGCTTGATGACTTTGTCACTCAGGCGCAGGGCAAGCTTCCGGGGATTCTTGAGGATGCGGGGAAGCTGGGCGAACGCGTACTTTTTGAGATCGCTGCCGGTCTTGAAAAGCTGGTCAACCCGAAGCTAAACGCCAAGGCCGATTTGCTTGAAGCGGAGCAACTGGTCCATGCCGCAGGCGATCTCTGGGCCTACGATCCTCAGGCTGCGATTGGCAATATCTTCGCGGCGGCGGCGGATGTTTGCGTGGCTGCAGGTAAGGGTGCGGTTAATGGGGCCGTCGAGCATCTCGTGCCGGAAGCCGTTAAAAAAGCGGTCGTCAGACAGGCCGATTTACTGCGTGCCATGGGGCCAGAGCTTCGGACTCAGACTACTCGTCTGGCGGATCCCGGGGTTCAGGGTTCCATCGGTTCGCTGCTGCTGACGCTGGGTGACGCCGTGGTCAGCTGGCGGTCGCGCAACGGGCATGGGCAGTCTTTCAACATCAAACCTGGGGTGGTAAATCAAGCCAAGCGCAGAGCAGGCGAAGGCAAACTTGAGAAGGTTCAGCGTGAGACACCTGCCAAGGGGCAGCCTAATGAGCTAAAGAATTGTGCCCGCGCATCCACGATTAAAAGTATCAGTTTTGCGATGGGCTCGGAGTCGGTCAGCCATACCGACTTCACTCTGCCGGGGCCGTTTCCGATTGAGTGGACGCGTACTTACTGTTCGAGTCTGGATGCCTACGATGAGGACGTCATCGGCGCACGCTGGATTACGCCGTTTACCACGCGCTTTGATCTCGTCGGCGACGGCCTGGTGTTTCATGACGCCGATGGCCGCAGTCATGAATTCCCGCTGCCCAAGGTCAAGCTGTTTCACTTCAACGCCATTGAAAACCTGACCGTCATTCGCCTCAGCAAAGATCGCTTGGTACTGATGCGGGGGCTTGAGCATAGGGAAACCTACGTTCGTCGGGGGCAGCGGTTTGTTC
>DASVUK010000090.1:0-213167 GCA_036387095.1 Pseudomonas sp. | reverse complement strand
CGCATAACTGCAAACTGGTATCTTCCCTCGGCTCCGTTGGGAGTGCGCGGCCGTGCGCGCAGATTTGCCGTTATTGCCTGAGAACAGGACCTATATGTACGTATACGACGAGTACGATCAGCGGATCATCGAGGACCGCGTAAAGCAGTTCCGTGATCAGACCCGACGCTACCTGGCGGGAGAGCTCAGCGAAGAAGAGTTCCGACCGCTGCGCCTGCAAAATGGCTTATATATCCAGCGCTTTGCGCCGATGCTGCGTGTCGCCGTGCCTTACGGGCAGCTCACTTCCCGTCAGGCGTGCATGATGGCGAAGATTGCCCGCGACTACGACAAGGGCTATGCCCACATCAGCACCCGACAGAACGTTCAGTTCAACTGGCCCGCGCTGGAAGACATTCCCGACATTCTCGCCGAGCTGGCTACCGTGCAGATGCATGCTATTCAGACCAGCGGTAACTGCCTGCGCAACGTGACCACCGATCAGTTCGCCGGTGTTGCTGCCGATGAAGTGGTGGACCCGCGGCCATGGTGTGAAATTGTTCGCCAATGGACGACCTTCCACCCGGAATTCGCCTATTTGCCCCGCAAATTCAAAATTGCCATCAATGGCTCCAGCACGGACCGCGCAGCCATTGAAGTCCACGACATTGGTCTTGAGCCGGTGCTCAATGCCTCAGGCGAGCTGGGATTCCGGGTTCTCGTCGGCGGCGGCCTGGGGCGTACCCCGGTGGTGGGCGCGTTCATCAATGAGTTCCTGCCCTGGCAGGACCTGCTGAGCTATCTCGACGCCATTCTGCGGGTGTACAACCGTTACGGCCGTCGCGATAACAAGTACAAGGCCCGGATCAAGATTCTGGTCAAGGCGTTGACCCCGGAAGTGTTCGCCGAAAAGGTCGAGGCCGAAATGGCCCACCTACGCGGTGGCCAGACCACGCTGACCGAAGCCGAAGTGCATCGCGTTGCCAAGCATTTCATCGACCCGGATTACAAAGCCCTGGCGGATCAATCCGCCGAACTGGCTGCCCTTGACCAACAGCACCCGGGCTTCGCTCGCTGGCGCACCCGTAACGTGCTGGCCCATAAAAAGCCCGGTTATGTTGCAGTGACCCTGTCGCTCAAGCCTACCGGTGTTGCTCCGGGCGACCTGACCGACAAGCAGCTGGACGGCGTCGCCGACCTGGCCGACCGTTACAGTTTCGGCCAGCTGCGCACTTCCCACGAGCAGAACATTATTCTGGCAGACGTCGAGCAGGCTCAATTGTTCACCCTGTGGAATGAGCTGCGAGAGCAAGGCTTCGCCACACCGAACATCGGCCTGTTGACCGACATCATCTGCTGCCCGGGGGGCGACTTCTGCTCACTGGCCAATGCCAAGTCAATCCCGATTGCCGAATCGATCCAGCGCCGGTTTGACGACCTGGATTACCTGTTCGATATCGGCGAACTGGACCTGAACATTTCCGGCTGCATGAACGCCTGTGGTCATCACCACGTAGGGCATATCGGCATTCTGGGCGTGGACAAGAAAGGCGAAGAGTTCTATCAGGTTTCCCTGGGTGGCAGCGCCAGCCGCGACGCCAGCCTGGGCAAGATTCTCGGCCCGTCCTTCGCCCAGGACGTGATGCCGGATGTGATCGAAAAGCTGATCGACGTTTATGTTGAAAAACGTAACGAAGACGAGCGTTTCATCGATACCTACCAACGTATCGGTATCGAACCTTTCAAGGAGCGCGTCTATGCAGCGAATCATTAAGAACAACGAAGTCATCGACGAAACCTGGCACTTGCTGCCCAAGGACACAACCTTCGACGGCCTGTCCAACTGCGATGACCTGATTGTCCCGCTGGCGCTGTGGCGCGAGCATTCCCATGCGCTCAAAGCACGGGACGGCGGCTTGGGTGTGTGGTTGGACAGCGACGAAGAAGCCGAAGAAATCGGCGATGACGTCAACGAGTTCCAGGTGATCGCCCTGAACTTCCCGGCATTCACTGACGGCCGCAGCTTCTCCAATGCGCGTCTGTTGCGTGATCGCTACGGCTTCAAAGGCGAATTGCGGGCCATTGGCGACGTCTTGCGTGATCAGCTGTTCTATATGCATCGCTGCGGTTTCGATGCCTTCGCGATTCGCGCTGACAAGGATCCCTATGAAGCCCTGGAAGGCCTCAAGGATTTTTCGGTAACCTACCAGGCCGCAGCCGACGAACCGCTGCCCCTGTTCCGCAGACGCTGATACACACGCTGACGCGGTAACGAAAAAGCCCCGGCTTCGCAAGAAACCGGGGCTTTTTTCTTTCTTTCTGGATTGCAACGCGCGACTGAGGTCTTACCAGAAGCGCTGCTGAGTCAGGCGACTCCACCAACTGAGCAAAAGGCGATCCACCGAGCCCGTTGCGGCGAGGCCTACGCGCTCTTGCAGGCTTTTGCGCTGCACATAGTGCAGGTGGAACACCTCAGCAGTCTTGGCACGTTCAGACAGGTACTCATCGCTGGTCTTCAACTCGTCAACCAGCTGATTGTCCAGCGCAGCCATGCCCAGCCAGATCTCTCCGGTGGCCACTTCATCGATAGCCAACTGCGGCCGATAGCGCGCAACGAAATTCTTGAACAGGTCGTGAGTGATATCCAGGTCTTCCTGAAATTTCTCACGGCCTTTCTCGGTATTTTCGCCAAACACCGTCAGCGTGCGTTTGTATTCGCCTGCCGTCAGGACTTCAAAGTCGATGTCGTGCTTCTTGAGCAAGCGATTGACGTTGGGCAGTTGGGCGACCACACCGATCGACCCCAGAATCGCAAACGGGGCGCTGATGATCTTATTGCCGATGCAGGCCATCATGTAGCCACCGCTGGCGGCGACCTTGTCGATGCAGATGGTCAACGGAATGCCCGCCTGACGAATCCGCGCCAGTTGCGACGACGCCAGGCCATAGCTATGGACCATTCCGCCGCCACTCTCAAGGCGCAAGACGACCTCATCTTTGTCGGTGGCCAGTGTCAACAGCGCCGTAATCTCATGGCGCATGCTTTCAGTGGCGGAAGCCTTGATGTCGCCATCGAAATCCATGACGTAGACCCGAGGCTTGGGTTCAGCCAGCTTTTTCTCTTTCTTCAGCGCCTTGACCTGGGCTTTGCGCAAGGCCTTGACCCGCTCCTTGTCCAACAGCGACTGCTCAAGGCGTTCACGTAGCCCTTTGTAGAAATCATTGAGCTTGGTGACTTGCAGCTGCCCGGCAGAACGGCGCCGCCCCTTGCCACGCATGGATGCAATAGCGACCAGAACGACGACGATAGCGATAACCAGGGTGACCGTTTTGGCCAGGAAGCTGGCGTAATCGGCTAAAAACTCCACAGATACTCCTCACATGGATTTGCGCCCTATTCAACCAAGGGCAACGGATGGCTCAAGCATACCGACGCAGCTGGATGCCGACCAGCCGGACGTCGCGAGCGCGCAGCGCAGCTCATTCAAACAAGCGTATGTTTTTTCATTGACACGCCCCTGCCATCCTCATAACCTCGCAAAACTTTCAACGTACCGGGACGACGCGGACGTGGGCAGCATCTATCTGATACGACATGGCCAGGCTTCGTTTGGTGCACACGATTACGACGTGCTGTCGCCCATTGGAATTCGTCAGGCCCAAATCCTGGGCGAACACCTGGCCAACCTCGGGGTACGCCTGGACCGCTGCATTGCAGGTGGCCTGCGCCGGCAGCAGCACACGGCAAACGCTGCGCTCGCTCAATTCACCGCCCTTGATCTGCCAACGCCCGATCTGGAAATCAACCGTGCTTTCGATGAGTTCGATGCCGACGCTGTGATCCGTGCGCTGCTGCCCGCAATGCTGCCTGATGAACCTCAGGCGTTGCATGTCATGCGCAATGCCGCAGAGCACAAAACCGAGTTCCAGCGTTTGTTTGCCTTGATCATCGGTCGCTGGCTCGGCGGCAATCACGACACGCCCGGTCTGCAGAGCTGGCTTGCCTTCGTCGCCCAGGTTCAGTCCGGGCTCGCTGCCCTTCTGGAAAGCGCCGAGCCCAATCAGCACATCGCCGTGTTTACCTCAGGCGGCACCATCGCCGCCCTGCTCCACCTGATCACGCGGATGCCTGCACAGCAGGCCTTCGAGCTCAACTGGCAAATCGTCAACACCTCGCTCAACCAACTCAAGTTTCGTGGTCGCTAGGTGGCCTTGGCCTCCTTCAACAGTCATGCTCATTTGCAACTGTTGAAGATGCCGGAACTCATCACTTATCGCTGAGTCCGGCCAACCCTGTTCTTCGGGACATCGAAACCAACACAATAAAGGATCGAACCATGACCTCTGTAGCTGACGCCGTACAAGCAATGAAAGCCAAGTTCAACCCAAGTGCCGCTGCAGGCCTGGACCTGGTTTTCGGTTTCCGCATCGACGAGACCCAGAATTTCTCGTTGATCGTCAAAGACAGCACCTGCGAATTGCAGGAGGGCGAAAACCCAGATGCCCAAGTGACCCTGGTCATGGACAGCGAAACCCTCAAGGGTATCGTCAGCGGCGAGACCGATGGCATGCAGGCTTTCATGGGCGGCAAGCTGCGCGCTGAAGGCGACATGATGCTGGCAATGAAGCTGAGTGAGCTGTTCCCGGCCTGATAACAGCGGATTGCACTGAAACCGGAGCCCACGGGCTTCGGTTTTTTTATGCCCAAACGCTTTGCACAGGCCGGCCCCACGGCAATCAAGGGCACTGATCGGATGGCAACACGCAGGTCGATAAGACGGTTTTCCACTTGTGAGCTACATTCGTTTAGTCAATGATTTGGCCGCACCATAATAAGCAGAAGGGATAAGCATGGCGCTTACTGACCAGTCCACAGAGATCCGACCCGGCGAAGAACTTGATGCCGCATTGATCGATCCCTACCTCAAGGCGACCATTGCAGGCCTTGTCGGCACGGCGCGTATCAGCCAGTTTCCCGGCGGCGCCTCCAACCTGACCTACCTGATCCAGTACCCCGAACGAGAGTTCGTGCTCCGTCGCCCACCCTTCGGGCAAAAGGCCAGGTCCGCGCATGACATGGGCCGCGAGTTCCGAATAATCAGTCAACTCAAGGACGCCTTCCCCTACTGCCCGAAAGCTTATGCACACTGCACGGACGAAACGCTGATTGGCTCTGAGTTCTACGTGATGGAACGCATCAACGGCATCATCCTGCGTTCTGAGCTGCCTCCGGAGCTGGGGCTGGATGCGGCGCAGACCCGCTCGCTGTGCGAAAACTTCATCGACCGGCTCGTGCAATTGCATCGCGTGGACTATCAGGCCTGCGGCCTGGGCGATCTGGGCAAGCCTGAGGGCTACGTAAAACGCCAGATCCACGGCTGGACCGAACGTTATGACAAGGCGCGCACGCCCGACTCACCGGCCTGGGATGCAGTGAAATCCTGGCTGGTGGACAAGATGCCGGCTGACCACCCTGTCCCTGCCATTGTCCACAACGACTATCGCTTCGATAACGTGCTGCTGGACCCGAACAACCCGATGAATATCATCGGCGTGCTGGACTGGGAGCTGACGACACTGGGCGACCCCTTGATGGATCTGGGTAACACCCTGGCGTACTGGATCGAAGCCAACGACCCGTCTCCCGTACAGTTGATGCGTCGCCAGCCCAGTCATGCTCCTGGCATGCTCACCCGCCAACAGTTCGTCGACTACTACGCCGAACGTTCGGGAATCCGTATCGATAACTTCGACTTTTATTACACCTACGGCCTGTTTCGCCTGGCGGGCATCGTGCAGCAGATTTATTACCGGTTCTTCCACGGCCAAACCCAGGACAAGCGTTTCGCTCAGTTCATCCAGATGAACAAACTGCTGGAGCAGATGAGCCTGAACGTGATCGATAAATCCAGCCTTTGAACCTCATACACTGAACACCGATCTGAAATCGACACCGACAGCGACGCGATAAGGAAGACAACATGTCCAAGACCCATCTGTTTGATCTCGACGGCAAAATTGCTTTCATTTCGGGCGCCAGCCGTGGCATTGGTGAGGCCATCGCGAAATTGCTGGCCCAGCAAGGCGCCCATGTCATCGTGTCCAGCCGCAAGATCGATGGCTGCCAGCAAGTGGCCGACGCCATCATTGCCGAAGGCGGCCAGGCCACGGCAATTGCCTGCCACATTGGGGAAATGGAGCAGATCACTGCCGTCTTTGCCCAGATCCGCGAGCAGTTCGGTCGCCTGGATATCCTGGTCAACAATGCCGCGACCAACCCGCAATTCTGCAATGTGCTGGACACTGATCTGAGTGCATTCCAGAAAACAGTGGACGTAAACATTCGTGGCTATTTCTTCATGTCCGTCGAAGCCGGCAAATTGATGCGAGAAGGCGGCGGTGGCAGCATCATCAATGTTGCTTCGATCAACGGGATTTCACCGGGTGTTTTCCAGGGTATCTATTCCGTGACCAAGGCAGCCGTAATCAACATGACCAAGGTCTTCGCCAAGGAATGCGCGCCTTTCGGTATTCGCTGCAATGCGTTGTTGCCGGGTCTGACGGACACCAAATTCGCGTCGGCACTGGTCAAGAATGACGCGATTTTGAACATGGCCTTGCAGCAAATCCCCCTCAAACGGGTGGCAGCCCCCAGCGAAATGGCAGGGGCTGTTCTGTACCTGGCCAGCGAAGCGTCCAGCTACACCACTGGCATATCTTTGAACGTCGATGGCGGGTTTCTTTCCTGACGGCACCCCGCGCTGCCCTGGTCCGGTGGCGCGACCTGACAGCGCGACTGCTTGAGGTTAAGATGCGCGGCTTATGACGCAGCCTTTCTGCGCTACCTGCCCTATAAGCCCTTCGCCATGCCCTTTGAACTGAGTGTCGATCTGACCACCCTGTTGGTTCTCGCTGTTGTTGCCTTTGTCGCCGGATTTATCGACGCCATCGCCGGTGGCGGCGGTCTGCTGACCACTCCGGCGTTGATGACCGCAGGCTTGCCGCCGCATCTGGTGCTGGGCACCAACAAGCTGAGCTCCACCTTTGGTTCGGCAACCGCCAGCTTTACGTTCTATCGGCGCAAGCTGTTCGACCCTCGTCAATGGGTGCATGCCTTGGTGGGTACGGCGGTCGGGGCACTCATCGGCGCGGTCGTCGCCCATTACCTGCCCGCCGAATGGTTGAACCAGATGTTGCCGGTCATCGTGTTCGGCTGCGGCCTGTATTTGCTGTTTGGCGGTACACCCAAGGCACCGCTGGACAGCAACGCGCCGATCAAAAAGAAATGGCAGTTGCCCCAAGGGCTGGGGCTCGGCTTCTATGACGGTGTGGCGGGCCCTGGCACGGGAGCCTTCTGGACGGTCAGCAGCTTATTGATCTACCCGTTGGATCTGGTCAAGGCCAGTGGCGTGGCGCGCAGCATGAACTTTGTCAGCAACGCGGCCGCCCTGTCGGTGTTTATCTTTTCCGGCCAGGTGGACTGGCTGATCGGCTTGAGCATGGGCTCTGCACTGATGGTCGGCGCCTTTCTCGGCGCCCGGACGGCCATCAAGGGCGGCGCAAAATTCATCCGCCCGGTGTTCATTACCGTCGTTCTGGGCCTGACCGTTCGCCTAGCCTGGCAACACTGGTTCGGCGGCGCCTAAACGTTTGGCGACGTAAGAATCAATCAGAAAGCGAGCAATGGAGCGACTGGCAGGAAGCGGCGGCAAGTCGTGGATGCTAAACCAACGGGCATCTTCGATTTCATCAGCCTGGGGCACGATGTCGCCGCTGTCATACTCGGCGTGAAAACCCAGCATCATTGAATGGGGGAACGGCCAGCACTGGCTGCCCATATAGGCGATGTTCCTGACCTTGAGCTGCACCTCTTCCATGACCTCCCGACGAACGCAATCCTCAACCGACTCTCCCGGCTCCGCAAAGCCTGCCAGCGTGCTGTAAACACCAGTAACGAAGCGCGGCGAGCGCGCCAACAGCACTTCGTCTCCACGGGTGATCAACACAATCATGCTGGGCGAGAGGCGCGGGTAAAAGCGCAGGTTGTCGTGCTCGCAGTACATGGCCCGCTCACCGGGAATTTGCCGCGTCGGCCGGCCGCAGCTGCCACAGTAGCGATGTTCCCGCGCCCAGGTGCTGATCTGCGCGGCATAGCCGAGTTTCTGGAAGGTATCGAACTCACCTTCCATCATGAACTGCCGAAGCCCCTGCCACTGACAGCCATCCACTTGCACTGCATTCTTGAGCACAAGTACGTACACCGGCTCGCCGTCAAAATGGCCGATACCGTGTTCGCTGATCACTGGCAGATCCTGACGCTTGAGCCACTCACGCGGGAACATCACGCCATTGGCATCGTGCAGGAATCCTTGCTCGCTGTTGACCACTGCCCAGCCACCCGCGACATCGGTATCCAGCACGGCGGTGGTCCAGCGTCTGAGGCTTGTCATGTAACCCTCCCTTCACTCAATTCTCGAATATCGGTTTCTGCTTGCTCATGTGCGCCACCATGGCCAGCTTCAGGTCCGCTGATTGCAGCATGGCAGCATTCCAGATAGCAACGTGTTCGAGCCCATCGTCAATGCGGTGATCGCGCATGTAGGTGATCATTTCCTTGGTGCCGGCAATGGCAATGGGCGACTTGGCGGCTATTTCACGGGCGATGGAAAATACGCCTTCCATCAGGCCAGGCAGGTCCGGGTAGGTTCCATTGACCAGACCGATGCGTTGCGCTTCCTGCGCCAGGACGGTCCGCCCGGTGTAGGCAAGTTCCCGCATCATGCCATCCCCGAGAATGCGCGGCAGACGCTGCAAGGTGCCGACATCAGCGGCCATGCCCATGTCTATCTCGCGGATAGCGAACTGTGCATCCTCGGCGGCATAGCGCATATCACAGGCGCTAATCAGATCGATGGCGCCGCCCAGGCAATAACCCTGAATCGCGGCGAGCACAGGCTTGGTGCACTTGTCCACGGCAGTGAAGGAGGCTTGCAGACGCAAGATGGTACGTCGCAGCGTCCGCGCATTGCGTCCTGCGTCTGCGCCCAGTTCGTTGGCTACGGATGCAAGCATCGCCAGGTCGATGCCAGATGAAAAGTGTTTACCGACGCCGCTGAGGACCACCACGCGCACGTCATCGGTCTCATTGATCCACTGGAAAATCTCGATGATCTCAGACCAGAATGCGGCGTTCATGGCGTTGACCTTGTCCGGCCGGTTGATCTGCACGTGAGCAATGTGCTCGTTCACTTCAACGGCGAAGGCTTGGTAGTCGGTCACGGAATGATCCTCGAATGGCGACTTTTATTTTAAGGACAATGGAAATCAGCCGACAGACTATAACAAGGCTCAATGGCAACCCGTAAGGCGATGGTTGCGCCATTTACCGGACAGGCGCTGCCTGGTAGCGCATCTAAAACCTGACCCTGATCGGCAAAATTATGAACCGCTGATGTACGCGGCGGTCCAGTATCAAGTAAGCATTACTCACTCACGCAACAAGCAGTACGCGGCCCCGCAGCCAGCCGGCATGAGGCAGGTCCGCGCGAACACTTTCCCTGATCGCGAGAGGGCGATTTTTGATCACATCAAAAGCAGCAACCGGCATTGTGGGCCTGGACGATATCCTTTGCGGAGGTCTGTCCCGGCGTCATGTTTTCCTGCTTGAAGGAGAACCCGGAACAGGAAAGACCACCGTAGCCTTGCACTTTCTTCAGGCAGGAGCGCTCGCAGGAGAACGCTGCCTCTACATCACCTTGTCGGAAACCGACCGTGAATTGCGCGAAGGTGCAACCTCTCACGGCTGGGAGTTGGGCGAAAACATCGTCATCTTCGAACTGACGCCGCCGGAAAGCCTGCTCAACACCGAAAATCACCAGAGTTTGCTGTATTCCTCCGACCTGGAGCTGGGCGAGGCGACGCGGCAGATTTTCGAAGTCGTTGAACGGGTAAAACCTACCCGCGTGGTCATCGACAGCCTGTCCGAAATTCGTCTGCTGGCGCAAAGCTCGTTACGTTACCGCCGGCAAATCCTGTCGATCAAACATTACTTCGCACGCTTTGATGCGACGGTGCTGCTCCTGGACGACCTGACCACTGAAGCACTGGACAAAACTGTGCACAGTGTTGCCCACGGTGTCATTCGCCTCGAAGAACTCAACCCCAACTACGGTGCTGAACGCAGGCGCTTGCGGGTGGTGAAGTACCGTGGTCAGAAATACCGTGGCGGTTTCCACGACTTCACGATCATGGCTGACGGCATTCATGTTTTCCCCCGCCTGGTGGCTGCCGAACATCGCAAAAACTACGAGCGAAAGGTCATTTCCAGCGGCATCGCAGAGCTCGACTCCCTGTTGGGTGGCGGTATCGACGGCGGTTCCAGCACGCTGATCCTCGGTCCGGCCGGCACCGGCAAATCACTTATTTCCCTGGTGTTCGCAGCGGCGGCCGTAGCCCGTGGCGAGCGAGTCGGGCTGTTCATTTTCGATGAAGAGATGGGGTTACTGTTTGATCGCATGATCAAAATGGGCATCGATCTGGCGGCGTTGCAGGAAACGGGCAATCTGCTTATCGAACAAGTGGACGCCGCTGAACTGTCGCCTGGCGAATTCGCTCACCGGGTTCGTAGTTGCGTGGACAAAAAGCAGATCAAGACGGTCGTGATCGACAGCATCAATGGCTATCAGGCTGCAATGCCCGAGGAGAATGCTCTGGTGTTGCACATGCATGAGCTGCTGCTCTACCTCAATCGTCAGGGGGCATCGACGTTCATGACCGTTGCCCAGCATGGCCTGGTCGGTGACATGCGTGCGCCGGTGGACATCACTTATCTGGCCGATACGGTGATCCTGCTGCGCTATTTCGAGGCCATGGGCCAGGTACGCCGCGCAGTGTCGATCATCAAGAAACGCACCGGCACCCACGAATCAACGATTCGCGAATACCGCATCGGCAGCCAGGGATTGAAAATCGGCGCGCCACTTGCAGCGTTTCAAGGGGTACTTCGTGGTGTTCCTCATTATTTCGGGGAAAACAATCCTCTGCTGCAGGACGACGACGCGTGAGCACCCCAGGGTTGTTATCAGAACGGGCAATCATTCTTGCCCCGCGCGGGCGCGACAGCCAAATCGCGCTGGCGATTTTACAGGAAGCAGGTTTCCCCGCCCTGGCCGCGCCCAACCTGCTTGAACTGAGCAAGGAGCTCACGTTAGGCGCGGGCATGGCGATCATTGCTGATGAAGCGCTCAGAGGCGCGGATATCAGCATCCTGCTCGATACATTGAAGCAACAGCCCGCCTGGTCGGACATCCCGATTGTGCTGCTGACTCACCACGGCGGACCGGAGCAGAACCCCTCGGCTTATCTCGGTGCGCTGCTGGGTAACGTCACTTTTCTGGAGCGACCTTTCCATCCGGCAACGCTGGTGAGCCTGGTCACGACGGCTGTTCGCGGGCGTCGTCGCCAGTACGAAGCGCGGGCGCGCATGGAAGATTTGCTTGAAAGCGAGCAACGCCTGCAGAACGCCCTCAAGGCCGGCAGGCTGGGCTCGTGGCAACTGGACGCGGAGTTCCTGACCCTGACCTGCTCGGCCATCAGCAAATCCCATTATGGCCGGGACGAAGATGCAGACTTCTCGTACACCACCTGGCTGGACTCGGTCTACGCCGAAGATCAGCCACGGATGCAATCCTCCCTGCAACGCAGTCTGGACTCAGGTGACGATTTCATCATCGAGTACCGCAATGTCTGGCCCGACGGTTCGTTGAATTGGGTGGATGTTCGCGCCAGAGCGATACGATCCAAGAACGGCAAAGTCAGCTCGCTGGTTGGCGTAACCTCAGACATCACCGAGCGCAAACAGGCTGAAGCCCAGCTGCGACGCCTCAACGAAACCCTTGAACAACAAGTCGAAGAACGCACCTCTGAACTGCGCCACAACGAAGAAGTGCTGCGCCAGTCGCAGAAAATGGAAGCGGTGGGCCAGTTGACCGGCGGCATTGCCCACGACTTCAACAACATGCTGACCGGAATCATAGGCAGCCTGGAGCTGTTGCGAAGGCGACTGGCTCGTGGACGCACCGAGGATCTGGACAGTCTGATCGACCTGGGCGTCACCTCCGCCAACCGCGCAGCTGCCCTCACCCATCGACTGCTAGCCTTTTCCCGACGCCAATCACTGGATTCCAAGCCCGTTCAGATGAATCAGTTGGTCAACTCAATGGGGGAGCTGATCCATCGCAGCCTCAATGAAAGCATTCGCCTGGACATGCACCTGCACGAGCAACTGTGGACGGCCGAGGCTGACCCCAACCAACTTGAAAGCGCCCTGCTCAACCTCGTTCTCAATGCCCGGGACGCCATGCCTGATGGCGGCCTGTTGATCGTTGAGACATTCAATCAAAGCCTGGATCGGTCATTCACCGACGCCCATGAAAACCTGTTGCCGGGCGACTATGTGGTGTTGAGCGTCAGCGATACGGGCTACGGCATGCCGGACGCCGTCATCAATCGCGCCTTCGACCCGTTCTTCACCACCAAACCCATCGGCCAGGGCACGGGACTCGGATTGTCGATGATCTACGGGTTCAGCAAGCAGTCCCATGGTCATGTGTCCATCAAGAGTGAGGTGGGCAAAGGCACGACCGTGCAGTTATTCCTGCCTCGCTTCAAAGGCGAGCAGATTCAGGATGATCTTGCCTACGAGGGCCATGCGACCGAAGCCAACGACGGTGAAACGGTCCTGATCGTCGAAGACGACCCGGCCGTTCGGGCGCTGGTCAGCGAAGTGTTAAGCGAACTGGGTTACCAGTTTGTCGTCGCCGCAGCGGCAGATTCGGCGGTGCCAATCCTTGAATCAGAGCAGCGTATCGATTTGCTGATCAGCGATGTGGGCCTGCCGGGCATGAACGGGCGCCAGCTTGCCGAAATCGGTCGACAACTACGGCCAGGACTCAAAGTGCTGTTTATCACCGGTTATGCCGAACATGCGGCGGTACGTGCAGGGTTTCTTGATGACGGCATGCAAATGATTACCAAGCCATTCGCCTTTGATCACCTGACCGCCAAGGTCCGGGAAATGATTGAAGTGTGACGATCGGGCCTGAACGCCGCTGACCGGAGGTCGGTGGCGTTTGCAGAACAAGTACGGGTCAGGAAAGCAGGGTTTGAATCTGCGCGTGCAGGCTGTCCATGGTGAACGGCTTGGCGAGGATCGGAGCCCTGGACGCGATGGGGCTGCCTGAGTCCAGGATTTCTGCAGGGTAGCCGCTGATAAAAATCACTTTCAGCTCAGGTCGCAACTTCACCGCCGGCTCGGCAATCATGACCCCGGAAATGCCGCCTGGTAGGCGGTAATCGGTGATCATCAAATCCAGATGCGGCTTGGTCGCCAGGATTTCAAACGCCTGCTCGCCATTCTCAGCCTGCAACACCCGATAGCCCTCGCCCGACAGGTAATCAGCGAGCAGCATTAAAATCAGCGGTTCGTCTTCGACGATGAGTACGACATTTTCTGCATCAGAGCTCATGGGACTGCCTTTGATCTATAAATAGCTGCCATTACGACCGTGCAGCGTGCCGTAGGTTGCGCGAACATTTGATAAATCTTCCCGACGCCTTGTTTGCCTCAAAGTGGCAGGCAGACACGAAACAGCGAGCCCTTGCCTTCCTCGCTCTCCACGACGATGGTTCCGCCGTGGGCCGCGACGATCTGGTCTGAAATGAACAAACCCAGGCCCAGGCCATGCACCGCATGATTGGCCGAAACCCGCTCGAACTGTTGAAAAATGCGCTTCTGGTTTTCCGGGCTTACACCGATGCCCTGGTCCAACACGTCGACCCTGGCCTGACCGTCTTCGGCATACACGCGAACCTTGATGGGCTTACGTGCGCCATAGCGCAAGGCATTGGTCAGCAGGTTGGCGACCACCTGCTCGATACGAAACTCGTCCCATATGCCAATGACCGGATCGTCAGCGCGAAAGCTCACGCTGGATTCAGCGGCAGCGATTTGCGCAGAGAAGCTTTCCAGCAGATTGCTGACCAACTCCACCAGATCAAAAGGGCTGGTGCGAATCGACAGCTTGCCAGTGCGGATACGAGAGACGTCGAGCATGTCTTCGATCAACCGAATCAGACTCTGGATCTGCCGCTCGTCACGATCGACCATCGCCCGCAGTTTTTCGAGGGTGAACGCCGCCATGTTGTCCTTGGCCAGGTGTAATTTGCGCAGCTGGGTTTCAAGGATCAACCCGTTAAGGGGCGTGCGAACCTCATGGGAGACGATGGACATAAAGTCATCACGCATGCGCACGGCATGCTCAAGCTCGTTCTGGGTAACCTGTAATCGCTTGAGCAGCACTTCCTGTTCCTGCCTGCTTTGCTCAAGGGCTTCGACCTGTTCTTTGACGGCCTTGCGTTGGCGATACAAATCAACGAATACGTTGACCTTGCTTTTTACCGCGTGAATATCGAGAGGCTTGTGCAGAAAGTCCACGGCCCCGCTTTCGTAGCCCTTGAAGGCGTAATCCCGCTCACGCCCGGCGGCACTGACGAAGACGATGGGGATGCTCTTGGTACGTTCGGTGCTGCGCATCAGCTCAGCGAGTTCAAACCCGTTCATTCCCGGCATCTGCACGTCAAGAATTGCCATGGCGAACTCATGTTGCAGCAATAACGACAGGGCTTCATCGGCCGACAAGGCTTTGAACACTGTCCGATCTTCCCGCTTGATAAGGGCTTCAAGCGCCAGCAGATTTTCCGGCAGGTCGTCGACAATCAACAGCTTGGCTTGGATATGACTCAACATGCGATTCTTTCCAGCTGGACCAGTAGTTGGCTGATGTCATTCAAAGGCAGCACATGATCAGGACGATGCAAGGCCAGCGCCGCTTGCGGCATGGTGCGCGCCTGAGCCTGATTCGGATCTTGTACCACCGTCATCCCTCCACACTGCTTGATATACGCCAGGCCGGCAGCCCCGTCGTTGTTCGCGCCGGTCAGCAATATGCCCGCCAGACGGGCTCCGAACGAGTCGGCGGCCGAACTGAAAAGAATGTCAATGCTGGGACGCGAGTAGAACACACGATCTTCCTGGCTCAGGGAAAGACTCAGGTCCGTTTCCACGGACAAGTGATAGCCCGGCGGGGCAAAGTACAAAGTGCCCGGAACAATGTCTTCCTTATCATCGGCTTCCTTGACCAAAAGTGGCAGCCGCGCCTGGAAAACCTGAGCCAACTGGCTGCGTCGCTCTTCCGGAATATGCAGCACCGTAAGGATCGGCAATCGGAATCCAGGTTTGATCGAAGCAAATATTGTCAACAACGCTTCGACACCACCCGCCGACGCGCCTACGACAATCGCGTCCACCACAGGTAATGCCAGTTCAGCCAGGTCACCGTCATAGAGGGTCGTCTTCATGACTTGCGGTAGATCCGTTCCTGTTTGACCAAAGCCTCGAAACTCTTGCTGTACGCAGAGAAATCGAGGGTCTCCTTACTGCCCAACACCAGAAAGCCGCGATGACACAGCGACTCATGAAACAGGCCAAATGCGCGATCTTGAAGTTTTTTGTTGAAGTAAATCAACACATTACGACAAGAGATCATCTGCGTTTCGGAAAACACGCTGTCCGTGGCCAGACTGTGATCGGCAAAGGTCACGTTCTCGCGCAGGGTTTTGTCAAAGATGGCGTAATCGTAGGCCCCCGTGTAGTAATCGGAAAACTCGCGCTGCCCGCCGGCCTTCAGATAATTCTCGGTGTAGGCGCGAATATTCTCCAGGGAGAAGATGCCTTGCTTCGCCTTTTCCAGAGATCTGGGGTTGATGTCAGTGGCGTAAATGATAGTGCGGTCCAGCAGGCCCTCCTCACGCAGGAGAATAGCCATGGAATAGACCTCCTCCCCCGTGCTGCAACCGGCAATCCAGATTTTGATCGACGGGTAGGTCCTGAGCAAAGGCACGACTTCCTGGCGGATCGCCAGAAAGTGCCCGGGATCACGAAACATCTCGCTCACCGGAATGGTCAGGAATTGCAACAGTTGCATAAACGCCGCCGGATCGTGCAACACCCGCTCCTGCAAGGCAGAAATGGTGGAGCAGTCAAACTGACGCAACGCATGGTTGACCCTGCGCTTGACCGACGCGCCTGAATAATCGCGGAAGTCATAGCTGTATTTGAGATAGATCGCCTCTATCAAGAGGCGAAGTTCTATCTCGGTGCTTGGATCATGAGGCATGGGTCAACCTGGTGATGAAGGCGAAGGCAGAAATTTGGCCACCGCAACTTAAATACGTTCCATTTTGGGTAGCCAGACACGAATCAGCGAAAACAGCCGATCCAGATCAATAGGCTTGGCCAGGTAGTCATTGGAGCCGGACTGGAGGCAGCGTTCCTGGTCATCTTTCATCGCTTTGGCCGTCACCGCAATGATCGGCAACTTGCGCCAGCGCGGATCCTTGCGGATCTCGGTGGTCGCTTCATAGCCATCCATTTCAGGCATCATCACGTCCATCAGCACCAGATCGACATCTTCGACCTCGTTAAGCTTACTGATTGCCTCAAGGCCGTTTCTGGCGATTTCCACAATTGCGCCCTTGTGTTCCAGGGCGCTGGTCAGCGCGAAGATATTGCGCACATCGTCATCGACCACGAGGATCTTGCGACCTTCGAACACCTTGTCCCGACTGCGCGCCGTCTTGAGCATTTTCTGCCGCTCGTTGGACAGTTGAGATTCGACTTTATGCAGGAACAACGTCACTTCATCGAGCAGCCGCTCTGGCGAACGTGCCCCCTTGATGATGATCGAGCGTGAATACTTCATCAGCTCGGCCTCTTCATCCCGCGTCAGGTTGCGCCCGGTGTAGACAATCACCGGCGGGAACGCGCGAATTTCTTCGGTGGACATGCGCTTGAGCAAGTCATTGCCCAGCATGTCCGGCAGCTTGAGGTCGATGATCATGCAGTCGTAGATGTTTTCGCGCAGCAGATCGAGGGCATCCTGAGCAAAACCCACCGCCGTGATTTCAATATCATCATCGCCGATCAGGCGCGCGATGCTGTCACGCTGTAACGCGTCGTCTTCAACCAACAGGATGCGCTTGACCTTCTGGGTCAGCTTGGCTTCAAGCTTGGCGAAGACGTCCTTGAGTTCTTCACGGGTGGTCGGCTTGACGGCGTAACCCACCGCGCCCATATGCATGGCAGCTTCCTGACGGTCCTCGACGGAGATAACGTGGACCGGGATATGCCGGGTCGACGCCAGTTCCTTCAGACGCTGCAACACCGTGAGACCGGAGTGATCCGGCAGGCGCATGTCCAGCAAAACGGCATCCGGGATAAATTGAGCGGCCAGATTGAACCCCTCGTCAGCCGCGTGCGCAACCAGGCAGTGATAGCCCAGTTCGTGGGCCAGATCGAAGAGAATCTGCGCAAACGCGGTTTCATCTTCGATCACCAGAATGCAGCGCTTGGTAAACGGGCCTTTGTCCCGGTCGTCGGCAAAGCTGGCAAAGGCCGGCGTCTGCGCGGGCCTGGCAAGGGGCACAACCGGAGCGGGTGCGATACGCGCAACAGGCATCGGCGGGGCAACCACCGCAACAGGCTCCTGGCCATACTCCAGTTGAACCTGTTCGACGTATTGCTCCGGCAGGACCAGCGTAAAGATACTGCCCTGCCCCGGCGCGCTCGTCACACTGATGGAACCGCCGAGCAAAGCGGCCAGATCGCGAGAAATTGACAGCCCCAGACCAGTGCCGCCGTAACGCCGATTGGTCGTGCCATCGGCCTGACGGAACGCCTCGAAGATACTCTGCTGTTGCTCCTCGGCGATGCCGATCCCCGAGTCACGCACCGTGAACGCAATACCTTCGCCAGGCTGACGGGACACGATCATGCTGACCATCCCGCGCTCGGTGAACTTGATGGCGTTGGACAGCAGGTTTTTCAGAATCTGTTCCAGACGCTGGCGGTCGGTGAACAGCAACGTGGGCGCACCGGCCTGCAATTCAACGTGGAAATCCAGTTTCTTGTCGGCGGCCAGCGGTTGGAACAGGCTGCGCAGGCCTTCGACAAGGCGCGCCACACTGCTGTTTTCCGGTCGCACGTCGAGCTTGCCCGCCTCGACCTTGGAAATATCCAGAATGTCATTGATCAGGTTGAGCAGGTCGTTGCCGGCGGAATAGATGGATTCGGCAAACTTGACCTGCTCGGCGGTGAGGTTCTCAGCCGGATTTTCAGCCAGCAGCTTGGCCAGAATCAGGGAGCTGTTGAGCGGCGTGCGCAACTCATGGGACATATTGGCGAGGAATTCTGACTTGTACTTGCTTGAGCGCTGCAGCTCATCGGCTCGGGCTTCGAGTTCGATCTGGGCGGTGTGCAGCTCCTCGTTGTTGCGATCCAGCGCATCGCGCTGATCGGACAGCGCCTGGCTTTGCTCGGCCAGTTGCTCGTTGGTCTGCTCAAGCTCGGCCTGCTGGGTTTCCAGATGAACCTGAGACTCCTTGAGTATGCGTGACTGCTCCTCAAGTTCTTCGTTGGCCGTGCGCAGCTCTTCCTGCTGCACTTGCAGCTCTTCATTGAGCTGTTGGGTTTCGGCCAGGACTTCCTGCAGGCGCTGGCGGTAGCGCGCCGCTTCGATCGACGTACCGACGTTGTCGGCAACCAGCTCAAGGAATTCGATATCCCGCTCGGTCAGGGGGCGTAGAAAGCCCAGCTCAATGACGCCGTTGACATGATCGTCGTTACTGGTCGGGATCACGATGACGCTGCGAGGCGAACCTTCCCCCAATCCCGATGCGACCTTGAAGTAATCCACGGGAACGTCTTCAAGCTTGATGGTCTGCTTGTGTCGTGCTGCCTGGCCGACGATACCCTCTCCGCTATAAATCGACTGGTCGCTGTTTTCCTGTTCACGGGAGAAGCCATAGCACGCCACGCGCCTGAGACCGCCATGTTCCTGAGTGACATAAACGGCAGACACCACAGCCCCAAGGTACTGGGCAAAGAAGCGCAATACGTTGGCACCCAGCATGCCCAGGGTCAGTTGCCCCAGCACCTGCTCCGCCAGTTCGCTTTGACCATTGCGCAGCCACGCTACCTTCTGCAGCCGCTCGGCATTGGCTTCCTGCAACTTGAGGTTTTCGGCATAACTGGTGGACAACGCGACCATGTCCCGGCGGCCGATAAAGGCCAGCAAACCGCTGACGCTCAGGACAAACACCAGATACAAGGCCACGGAAAAAATCGTCGTGCGTGTGACGTTATCGTTACGCGTGAGCCGCAACTGCTGCTCTACCGCGACAATTTGCTCGTATTCGTTGCGGATTTCATCGGTCAGGCGCTTGCCCCGCCCCGCCTGGATAGCGGCGGCGTAATCGCCGTTCTGGCGACGCACGGTGATCATCTCCTGGGCAAATGTGTTCCACTCATCCTGCAAAGCGACCAGACGCTTGAGCCGGTCTACCTGAGGGGGGTTATCGGCGACCAGGACTTCCAGACCTTTGAGTTCGGCGTTGACACCCGGCCGGGCAATTTCGTATGGGTCCAGGAAGTGCTCATCGCCCGTCAGCAAAAAACCGCGCATGCCGGTTTCCATGTCGATCGATAGTTTCAGGGCCCGGTTGGTATTGTTGATCACCCGGTCGGTATGCTCGACCCACTGGATGACCGATAACAGGTAAGTGATAAGGCCAATGAAAAAAACCGCGCTGATCACCCCGACACCCAAAGGCAGGCTAACGTTGCGGCTCAGGAGTTTACGGAAACGTTGCTCATCGACGGTAGACGGATGGATCATGAGAAGTCCCAGGCGATTAATCAAAACGTGGGAGTTTGCCGCAATCCTCAGGAAAAGACTCTCATTTCTGACACATCAAGTTGAAATTTCGCTCTTTTTGGAAAGGTTTTTTCACCGCAGGGCTAATGAATGTCACCATTAGCCCCGAATCGCACTTCAAATGGATGTTTTCCCTGCCAACAGGAACTTCCAGAGGCGTTTCGCTTACTGATAAACCGGGCGTAGACACGCGCCCCGACCATTGCCATTTTTTCAAGGAAACACACCATGTCTGCCAGCACCATTCTTGTAGTCGAAGACGACGCCATTGTGCGCATGCTGATCGTCGACGTTCTTGAGGAGCTGGAGTACAGCGTGCTGGAAGCTGCCGATGGACAAGAAGCATTGGCGTTTTTGGGCAATGACGCGCAAACCATCAGTCTGTTGATGACCGATCAAGGCCTGCCGGACATGACAGGTACCGTGCTGGCCGACAAGGCCCGCCTGCTGCGCCCGATCCTGCCGGTATTGTTTGCCAGTGGTTACGCGGAAAATATCGAGGTGCCTTCGGGCATGCACTGTATCGGCAAACCATTTTCCATTGATCAGCTGCGAGACAAGGTCAAAAGCATTCTTGAAAACGCCTGAACGACAGCTTCCTGTAAACGCCAGCGACTCTCGGCCAACGCGCCTGCTGATCATTGGTTATGTCTGGCCGGAACCCCGATCCTCTGCCGCCAGCGGGCATATGATGCAGTTGATCCAGTGTTTTCTGGAGCAGCGCTGGCAAATTACCTTTGCAAGCCCTGCCACCGAAGGCGAGCACCGGGCTGACCTTGCGGGCCTGGGCATCACTGAAGTACGCATCGAGCTTAATAACAGCAGTTTTGACGAATTTGTCAGCGAGTTGGCTCCGGATATCGTGCTGTTCGACCAGTTCATGATCGAGGAGCAGTTCGGCTGGCGGGTGGAAAAATATTGCCCTGCCGCATTGCGCATTCTGGAAACCTCAGACCTGCAAAGCCTGCGCAATACCCGCCACACGCAGCTCAAGAAATTTATCGAGACAAGCGCTCAACCTGATGATTTGAAAGACTATTTTCAGAATTCGTCAGACTCGGTCTTTTCCGCGATGGCCAATAGCGATCTGGCCCAGCGCGAAGTGGCTGCGCTTTACCGATCGGACCTGAGCCTGATGACGTCAGACGTGGAAATGCAACTGCTCACCACCCGATTCGGCATGCCATCGGCGTTACTGCACTGGTGCCCGTTGATGATCAATGTCACGGACGCGCAGCCCCGCACCTATGAAGAGCGGGTTAACTTTTTGAGCATCGGCAACTTCCGCCACGCCCCCAATTGGGATGCGGTGTTATGGATGAAGAATGCAATATGGCCGCTGATTCGCCAGCAGTTGCCCAAGGCACAGCTGCATATTTACGGCGCCTATACGCCACCCAAGGCCACCGCCCTGCATAACGCAGCCCAGGGTTTTCACATCATGAACTGGGCTGAAGACGCCTTGCAGGTGATGTCCGGGGCTCGGGTCTGTCTGGCGCCATTACGCTTCGGCGCGGGCATCAAGGGCAAGATAGTCGACGCCATGTTGTGCGGCACACCCACAGTCACTACACCCATCGGTGCCGAGGCCATGCACGGCGACCGACCTTGGCCCGGCATCATTGCCAGCAGCGCCGGGGCAATTGCCGAGGGCGCGGTACGCTTGTATCAGGACCAAAACGTGTGGCAGGACGCACAACAGGCCGGCCGGACGCTGCTTGAGGCGCGCTACCGGCAGGATCAGCATTGTGCGAGCCTGATCCGGCGTATCGCCAGCCTGCGGGAAAACCTGCGCGAACACAGGACCGCGAATTTCACAGGTTCGATGCTGCGTCATCATCACCATAAAAGCACCCAGTACATGGCGCAGTGGATAGAGGCGAAGAATCGGACGGTGTAACCCATGTGATGCCGATCTAAAACGTGAATCAGCGTTGAATCACTCCAACCTGCGCAACAGGTAGGTATCCATGATCCAGCCTTTGTCGGCTCTTGCCTTGTTCCTGACATCCTTGATGCGCTCGCAGACTTCGTCCAGCTCCCCGGCGATGAGTATTTCGTCTGTCGTGCCCAGGTAAGCGCCCCAATAGATATGCAGGCCCTGCCCGACGAACCGTTCGAAGGTGCAGTGGGCGTCGAGCATCACCAGCGCGTTGTCGAGGGTTGTGCCCTGCTCCGCCGCCAGACGGCGTCCGGTGGTGATCTGGATGGGTTCGCCGATCCGGTTCAGGGCAATGCGATGTTGCGCGGCCAGGGCCTGCACGCTGGATATCCCTGGAATGATCTCGTACTCGAACTCTATGCCACCGCGACTCAGTACCCGCTCAAGCACCCGCAACGTACTGTCATAGATCGAAGGATCTCCCCAGACCAGGAATGCGCCCGTCTCGTGCGGCTTGAGTTCGTCCGCTATCAATCCTTCGAACAGCCCTGCACGCAGCTCATGCCACCGTTCGACCCCGCTTTGATACGCAACGGGATCGGCTTCCCGACGGGGCTCCTGAACCACGACTATGCGGTAGTCAGGGTCTGCGATGTAGCGTTGGCAGATCTCCTTTCTCAGCCGCAACAGATCATCATTGGCGTAACCCTTGTCGATGAAAAAAAATACCCTGGCGCGATTCAGGCCATTGATTGCCTGAACGGTAATGTGTTCCGGATGACCCGCACCGATGCCAATCAGCAGGACGGTTTTCATTAGGCACACCCCTTGGATGTTTGTGGGTACCCGCAGCCTATTCGCCAGCGGTTTGATCAACGCGCCAAATAGTGCACATTAGCCCCTTGGCAACTGTGTGAATGGCGCCTCATGACAAAAACAACAAGAGTTACCGATCCATCCTACGAGTTGATGGACGATCATAACGGGCTGTCGATCATTTATCGCGAACATGGTTTCCCTTGCCCCTTGGTGCGCTGGCACTTCCATAAAGAGTACGAGCTGCATTTGATCGTCGCCAGTTCCGGCAAGGTGTTCGTCGGCGACTACATCGGCAATTTCTATCCCGAGAGCCTGTTCCTGACCGGGCCTAACCTGCCCCACAACTGGATCAGCCAGATCGAAGAAGACCAGGTGATTCACAAGCGAGACATGTTGGTCAATTTCACTGACGAACTATTCGAGAGCGGCAATCAGGTATTCACCGAACTCAGGTCCCTGGCACCGTTGCTGGAACGTGCTCAATCGGGCATTGAGTTCCGCTGCAAACGCACCATCCGCCAGGCGATGAAGCTGATGCAGAAAATCGCTGACTCCAAGGGCATCAGTCGCCTTGGACATTTTCTGATCCTGCTGGAGCTATTGGCTGCCAGCGATGACTATCAACTGCTGTCCGGTACCACCTGCACGCAGATGGCCGACGAACACAGTGTTGATCGGACCAACCGCGCGGTGGACTACATTTTTGCCCATTACGCCCGTGAACTGCCGCTGGAGGAGGTAGCGGATTACCTGGGCATGAAGCCCACTTACTTCTCCCGCGTCTTCAAACAGGCCACCGGACGCTGTTTCGTCGAGTTCGTCAATCGACTGCGGATCAGCAAATCCTGCGAACTGCTGGCCGATGGCGACAAGCCGGTTACTGATGTCTGTTTCGAATCCGGGTTCAACAATATCTCCAATTTCAATCGACGCTTTCAGCAGCTCAAAGGCATGACGCCGTCGCATTACCGACGCCTGGCCGTTCAGCGCCTGACCGAGCAAAACCTGTACTGATTTACCCCTCGCCGATACCCATCGTCTACGCTCAAACAGCGCTGCTGGCTGTTGCAGCGTGTTCGGGAAGGCTTTCGCGCCACTCCGCCAGTGCAAAAAAGTATCAGTTGCAGTGCGGCGCAGGATTTGTCATTGCGCCTGCGGGCCGTTGTAATCAGTACACATCTTCCTTGCCTGCGGAAGAGACAAAAACAATAACCGACCTTTCGTAGCTCATCGGGCGCGGAAGAGGAGTGATCGATGAAGACCTCAGCAAAACTGCTACTTGCCAGCACCTGCCTGACGCTCAGCGGCTTGGTCAGCGCGGGCACCGTTACCATCGCAACGGTCAATAACAGCGACATGATCCGCATGCAGCGGCTGTCCAAGACGTTCGAAGAACAGCACCCCGACATCAAGCTCAACTGGGTCGTACTCGAAGAAAACGTGCTGCGTCAGCGCCTGACTACCGACATCGCCACCAAGGGCGGCCAGTTCGATGTGCTGACCATCGGCATGTACGAAGCTTCTCTGTGGGGCGCCAAAGGCTGGCTGCAAGAGATGAAGGACTTGCCCGCCAGCTACGCGCTGGATGATGTGTTCCCTTCCGTTCGCGATGGCCTTTCCGTGGACGGCAAGCTGTTCGCCCTGCCGTTTTACGCTGAAAGCTCCATGACCTACTACCGCACCGACCTGTTCAAGGCGGCCGGGCTGACCATGCCTGAGCGTCCGACCTGGACTCAGATTGCCGAGTTCGCGGAAAAACTGACCGACAAATCCAAAGAGCAATACGGCATCTGCTTGCGCGGCAAGGCCGGTTGGGGCGAGAACATGGCGCTGATCAGCACCGTGGCCAATGCCTTTGGCGGACGCTGGTTCGACGAGCAGTGGAAACCGCAGTTCGATCAGCCTGAATGGAAGAACGCGCTGAATTTCTACGTCAATACCATGAAGAAATCCGGCCCACCGGGTGCTTCCAGTAACGGTTTCAATGAAAACCTGGCGTTGTTTAACAGCGGCAAGTGCGCAGTCTGGGTCGATGCCAGTGTTGCCGGTTCGTTCGTGACCGATAAAACCCAAAGCAAGGTGGCCGATAACGTCGGCTTTACCTACGCGCCTCATGAAGTGACCGACAAAGGCTCGGCATGGCTGTATTCCTGGGCCCTGGCCATTCCAAGCAGCGCCAAGAACCCGGCTGACGCGAAAACCTTCAGCAGTTGGGCGACCTCCAAAGAGTACGCAGCGCTGGTTGCCGCAAAAGACGGCGTGTCCAACGTACCGCCTGGTACTCGGGCATCGACCTACAGCGATGAATACATGAAAGCGGCGCCGTTCGCGAAAATCACGCTGGAATCCCTGAAGGCGGTCACGCCTAAAGCCCCAACCCTCAAGCCGGTGCCTTACGTTGGCATTCAACTGGTGACCATCCCTGAATTCCAGGCGATCGGGACATCGGTAGGCCAGCAGTTTTCGGCAGCGCTAGTGGGAACGACGTCAGTCGATGCGGCCCTCGCCGCCGCCCAGACCTCTACGGAGCGGGACATGAAGCGAGCGGGTTATCCGAAGAAGTAGTCGTCACTGACTATCGGTCGAAGGACTTCGGTCCTTCGAAACCCTGCTTTCTTGTGCCCCCAGGTTCGGAGCCATCATGAATACCTCAGCCGTCAATCCGCGCATGGAATCGTCCAGCGAACAACCACAGGCCAAAAAAGGCCGGCTGGTCAAACCCGGCTGGTTCCTCGTCAGCCCGTCCGTGCTGTTGCTACTGGTGTGGATGATCGTGCCATTGGGCATGACCATCTATTTTTCCCTGATCCGCTACAACCTGCTCAACCCTGGCGAGAACGAATTCGTCGGCCTTGAGAACTTTGAATACTTCGTCACCGACAGCGGCTTTATCCCCGGCGCCACCAATACCCTGTTGCTGGTGGGCAGCGTGTTGGCCATCAGCGTCATTTTCGGCGTGCTGATCTCTGCCTTGCTGGAGGCCAGCGAGTTTTTCGGACGCGGCATCGTACGCGTTTTACTGATTTCGCCATTCTTCATCATGCCCACGGTCAGTGCGTTGATCTGGAAGAACCTGATTTTCCATCCGGTATCGGGGATTCTCGCCTCGGTCTGGAAATTCTTCGGCGCACAGCCCATCGACTGGCTGGCGCACTTCCCCATGCTGTCGATCATCATCATCGTTTCCTGGCAATGGCTGCCGTTCGCGATCCTGATTCTGATGACGGCCATGCAATCGCTGGATCAGGAACAGAAGGAAGCCGCGCGGCTGGATGGCGCCGGTCCTATCGCGATTTTCTGGCATCTGACTTTGCCGCATCTGGCCCGGCCGATCGCCGTGGTAGTGATGATCGAGACCATTTTCCTGCTGTCGGTGTTTGCGGAAATCTTCACCACCACCAACGGCGGTCCCGGCTTTGCCTCCACCAACCTGGCGTACCTGATCTACAACCAGGCGCTGCTGCAGTTCGACGTGGGCATGGCGTCGGCTGGCGGTTTGATTGCCGTGGTCATTGCCAATATTGCAGCGATTATCCTGATCCGGATGATCGGCAAAAACCTCACCGACAAGTCATGAGGGCCCAGCCATGATGACGCTCAAACAATCGCGCAGCCTGCAAAGCCTGCTGCTGGGCACGCTCTCCTGGGCTGTGGCAGCACTGATCTTCTTCCCGATCTTCTGGATGGTACTGACCAGCTTCAAAACCGAAATCGATGCCTTTGCTACGCCGCCGCAGTTCATTTTCATGCCAACCCTGGAGAACTACTTGCACATCCAGGAACGCAGTGACTACTTCCACTTCGCGTGGAACTCGGTGCTGATTTCCTTCAGCGCCACGGCGTTGTGCATGCTGATCGCGATTCCGGCCGCTTACTCCATGGCATTCTTTGAGACCAAGCGCACCAAAAGCACGCTGTTATGGATGCTCTCGACCAAGATGCTGCCACCGGTGGGTGTGCTGATGCCGATTTACCTGCTGGCCAAGACCTTCGGCCTGCTGGACACGCGTATCGCGCTGATCGTGATCTACACGCTGATCAACCTGCCCATCGTGGTCTGGATGATTTACACCTACTTCAAGGACATCCCCGGTGAAATTCTCGAAGCATCGCGCCTGGATGGGGCGAGCACCCGGCAGGAGATCTTCAAGGTGCTGATCCCGATCTGTAAGGGCGGCCTGGCCTCTACGGCGCTGCTGTCGCTGATCCTGTGCTGGAACGAGGCGTTCTGGTCTTTGAACCTGACCTCTTCCAACGCGGCGCCATTGACCGCATTGATCGCCTCGTACTCAAGCCCTGAAGGTTTGTTCTGGGCCAAGCTGTCGGCGGTCTCGACCCTGGCCTGTGCCCCGATCCTGATTTTCGGCTGGATCAGCCAGAAACAACTGGTCCGCGGGCTTTCGTTTGGGGCAGTGAAATGAGTGGGTTGAATTGAAATGTTTTCCTGTGCTCGTGCGCTGCTGCCGGCATTGTTTTCCCATTTCTGAAATATCCAAGAATAAGAACGGAGGCCATCATGGCTAACCTCAGCATCAGAAATCTGCAAAAAGGCTTCGACGGCCACCAGATCATCAAAGGCATTGACCTTGACGTCAAAGATCGGGAATTCGTGGTCTTCGTCGGGCCGTCCGGCTGCGGCAAGTCCACCCTGCTGCGCCTGATCGCGGGCCTTGAAGATGTGACCTCCGGGACCATCGAGCTGGACGGCCGCGACATCACCCAAGTGACCCCGGCCAAGCGCGACCTGGCCATGGTGTTCCAGACCTACGCGCTGTACCCGCACATGACGGTCGGCAAGAATCTGTCATTCGCGCTGGACCTGGCCGGCGGCAACAAGGCCGAGATCAAAAAGAAAGTCGACGAGGCCGCACGCATCCTTGAACTCGGCCCACTCCTTGAACGCAAACCCAAGCAGCTTTCCGGAGGCCAGCGCCAACGGGTGGCCATCGGCCGCGCCATCGTGCGCAATCCGAAAATCTTCCTGTTTGATGAGCCGCTGTCCAACCTGGACGCGGCACTGCGAGTCCAGACGCGCCTGGAGCTGTCGCGCCTGCACAAAGAGTTGCAGGCAACGATGATCTATGTGACCCACGATCAGGTAGAGGCCATGACCCTGGCCGACAAGGTCGTGGTGCTCAATGGGGGCAAGGTGGAGCAAGTGGGTTCGCCGCTGGAGCTTTATCACCACCCGGCCAATCTGTTCGTTGCCGGTTTTCTTGGCACGCCGAAAATGGGCTTCCTCAAAGGCAAGGTCAGCCGCGTCGAAGCCAATGGCTGTGAAGTGGAGCTGGACGCCGGCACGCGCATCAGCCTGCCCTTCACCCATGCGCAACAGAGTGTCGGCGATGCGGTGACCCTGGGCATCCGCCCGGAACACCTGAACCTGGCCAAAGAAGGCGATTGCCAGTTGCAGGTTATCGCCGACGTCAGCGAACGGCTGGGCAGCGACACCTATTGTCACGTGCGTACCCGCGCCGGCGAGTCGCTGACCATGCGTATCCGGGGCGATCTGGCCAGCCAGTATGGCGAGACCCTCAACCTGCATCTGGATAGCGCCCATTGCCATCTGTTCGACGCCCAAGGCCTGGTGATTGCCAGAGCCCTGCAGGTCGCCGCTTAAGTCTCAGAGATCGTTGCCATGAAATTGAATAAACAGAATCTTTCGCTACTGGGCCAGAGCATTGCCCTCCCGGCTTACACATCCAGCTCAACGACCCAGGGCATTGCTCACATCGGCGTCGGCGGCTTCCACCGGGCGCACCAGGCGTTTTACACCGATGCCCTGATGAACAGCGGCGAAGGCCATGACTGGGCCATTTGCGGCATCGGCCTGCGACCCGAGGATCGTGGCGTTCGCGATGCGCTGGCTGGCCAGGATTATCTCTACACGTTGTACGAATTGGGCGACACCCCGGACACCGAGACCCGGGTAATCGCTGCTATCAGCGGCATGTTGCTGGCCGAAGATGGCATTCAAGCGCTGATCGACAAGCTGGCCAGCCCACCGATTCGCATCGTGTCGCTGACCATCACCGAAGGCGGTTATTGCATCGACGACAGCAATGGCCAGTTCATGAGTCATCTGCCTCAGATCCAGCACGACCTGGCGCACCCCGAAGCACCGACGACCGTTTTTGGCCTGCTTTGCGCTGCATTGCGCAAGCGTCGCGACAATGGCACGCCAGCCTTCACGGTGATGTCCTGCGATAACCTGCCTCACAATGGCGAGGTTGCGCGCAAGGCGTTGCTGGCCTTTGCCGCCTTACTTGATACCCGGTTGCATGACTGGATCGCGGAGCAGGTGAGCTTTCCCAACGCAATGGTTGATCGCATCACGCCGATGACCAGTGCGGCTCACCGTTTGCAACTGGCCGATGACAAAGGCATCGACGACGCTTGGCCAGTGGTGTGCGAACCCTTCGTGCAATGGGTGCTGGAAGACAAGTTCGTCGATGGCCGTCCAGCCTGGGAAAAGGTTGGCGTGCAATTCACCGACGACGTCACGCCCTATGAAGAAATGAAGATCAAGCTGCTCAATGGCAGCCATCTGGCGCTGACCTATCTGGGCGCGCTCAAGGGCTATCGTTTTGTCCACGAAACCATGAACGATCCGCTGTTCGTGCAATATATCCGCGCCTACATGGATCTGGACGTCACGCCACAACTGGCGTCTGTGCCCGGAATTGATCTGGAGGGCTATAAAGACACCCTGATCGAGCGCTTCTCCAATCAGGCGATAGCCGACCAGTTGGAGCGGGTATGTTCCGACGGCTCTTCGAAATTTCCCAAGTTCACGGTGCCGACCATTAACCGCCTGATTCTTGATCAGGGCAATCTGGAGCGCGCGTCGCTAGTGGTTGCCGCCTGGGCTGTTTACCTGCAACGCAGCGAGGGTGAAAACGGCGTGCCTTACACCATCGTCGATCCACGGGCCGAGTTCTGCAAGGCGCTGGTGGCCGATGATGTCCTGATTACTCAACGCTTGTTGGACGTTGAAGAAATCTTCGGCAAAGCCATCGCGCAATCCGCCGAGTTTGTCGCTGCGTTCGAACACAATCTCAACAGCCTGAAGGAAATCGGGGTCAGCAAGACTCTGGAGAACCTGTTGGCCAAGACCGTCTGAGGCGCCTATGTTTCTGGGAATAGATTGCGGCACCCAAGGCACCAAGGCGATTGTGCTCAATGCTGCCAACGGCAAGGTGTTGGGCCAGGGATCTGCCGCCCATAGCATGATCAGCGGCGCCAATGGCCGACGCGAACAGGACGTTCAACAATGGCTGGACGCTTTTGAGCAGGCCACTCGGGATGCGTTGGTCCAGGCGGGCATTTCGGGCAGCGAGATCCAGAGTCTGGGGGTTTCCGGCCAGCAGCATGGGCTGGTTCTGCTGGACAAACAGGGGCAGGTGCTCCGCCCCGCCAAACTGTGGTGCGACACTCAAACCACACCGGAAAACGACCGGCTGTTGGCCTATCTGGGCGGCGAAAGCGGTTCACTATCTCGCCTGGGCGTCGCCATTGCCCCCGGCTACACCGTGTCCAAACTTCTGTGGACGCTGGAGCAACACCCCGACGTATTTGCGCAGATCGATAAAATCCTGTTGCCACACGACTATCTGAATTATTGGCTGACCGGCCGTTGCTGCAGCGAGTACGGCGATGCATCGGGAACCGGTTATTTCAATGTACGCACCCGAGACTGGGATCTGCCCTTGCTGGAGCACATCGACCCCAGCGAACGTTTGTGCCGGTCGTTGCCTGAGCTGCTGCAAGCCCATCAACCCGTGGGTCGGATTCTGCCTGATATCGCTCGGCGGCTGGGGCTGAACCCTTCGACGCTGGTTTCAAGTGGTGGCGGCGACAACATGATGGGGGCCATTGGTACCGGCAATATCGCACCGGGAGCCATCACCATGAGCCTTGGCTCCTCAGGCACGGTGTATGCCTTTGCCGACCAGGCGCAAGTCAGTGATGATCCTTCGGTTGCGACGTTCTGTTCGTCATCCGGCGGCTGGCTGCCGTTGATATGCACTATGAATCTGACCAATGCCAGCAGTGCCATTCGTGAACTGCTGGGGCTGGATATCGCCGCCTTCAATGACGCGGTGAACCGCGCGCCCATCGGGGCCGAGGGCGTGCTGATGCTGCCGTTCCTCAACGGTGAACGCGTTCCTGCCCTGCCCCATGCCACCGGCAGCATCCTGGGCCTGGACAGCACCAACCTGACCCCGGCAAACCTGAGTCGGGCGGTGGTCGAAGGCACCACCTTCGGTTTGCGCTACGGCCTGGATCTGTTGCGCGCCAACGGGATACGCAGTGACACTATTCGTCTGATCGGCGGGGGCGCGAAAAGCGCGGTGTGGCGGCAGATCGTGGCGGACATCATGAACACGCCGGTCATTTGTACCGAGCACAGCGAGGCTGCTGCGCTGGGAGCTGCGATACAAGCGGCTTGGTGTTTTGCCCTGGCGACCCAGACCGGCGAAACCCTTGAACACCTTTGCACACGTTGCGTCAGCCTCGATTCGGCCAGTGAAACCCGTCCGCTGGAACACAATGTCGCTGCCTATCAGCGCGTGTACGAGCGTTATCGCAGCCAGTTTTCGGTGAGTTGACCGCACCGTCCACTATTTTCATGGAGCATTTATGTTTCTAGTTTGCGGGGAAGCGCTGTTCGATTTTTTCAGCCAGCCAGACAGCGCTGGCAAGAGCAACACCTTGGGCTTCCAGGCGATTGCCGGCGGTTCACCCTTCAACGTGGCAGTCGGTCTACGTCGTCTTGGCGTGGATTCAGGTTTTTTTGCCGGGCTTTCCACGGACTATCTGGGCCGACGCCTGCGTACCGTGCTGAATGAAGAAGGCGTGCGTCCCGACTTTCTGGTGGACTTTGATGCACCCACAACTCTGGCCATGGTGGCAGTGGGCGTCGACGGCTCGCCGCATTACAGTTTTCGCGGCGACGGCTGCGCGGACCGACAACTAAGACTCGGGCACCTGCCGGAGCTGACAGACGAAGTACGCGGCATTCACGTGGGTTCGTTTTCCCTGGTGGTCCAGCCGATCGCCGATACCTTGCTGGCGCTGGTGGTGCGCGAAAGTGACCGACGCCTGATCACTCTGGACCCCAACGTGCGGCTCAACCCGGCCCCGGATATAGGCCGTTGGCGCGAGCAGATCAGCGCCTTTGCTGCACATGCGCACATCATCAAGGTCAGCGACGAGGATCTGGCGTTGCTCTATCCCGGACACAGCCCTGATGAAATAGCCCAAGGCTGGCTTGGCAAGCGCTGCCAGTTCGTGGTGCTCACCCGGGGAACGCAAGGCGCAACGATATTTACCCGGCAACACGGCACCTGGTCGGTTCCAGCACAGCCTGTGATCACAGCCGACACCGTGGGCGCGGGCGATACCTTTCAGGCAGCGTTGATCACGTTCCTCACCGAACGCCAACTGGACACGCCCGCCAGTTTGTCCTCGTTAACGCGGGAAACACTGGATGAAATGCTCGAATTTGCGGTCAAGGCTGCTGCGCTGACCTGCACCCGGGTTGGCCCGGATCTGCCGTATCGGCAGCAGTTGGGCTGAGTCAACCGTAGGTCTGCGATATGACCGCGCGGCGTCTGACCAACGCCGCCCGTTTTTAAACCAACGCCAATTTGGCCGCCAGTATCTTGCCGTTGATGTCGGCGGTGGCCGTTTGTTGCTGTTCTTTCAACGCAGCCTGCAACTTGTTATCGACGGCCAGCTTTTGATCAGGAGACATGGCGTCATACGCCTCCTTGCTCACACCGGTCAGCTTTTCGCGCATCTGCTCGGCGGGTGACAGGTTCATGTAATCCAGAAACTGCTGTTGCGCCGATGACACACCCGATGTCGCGGCCGCCACATCGGCCTCACTGGTGACCGCCGAATCCTTGGCCGCAATACTGGTATCCACGGCAAACGGCGTGATCGCAGCCTGGGTATCATCCGTCTGCGTCGACGCCTTCAAATTCACCAACAACTTGGCAAATGCTTCGTCGAAGGTTGCATCTTTGTTGCTTTCGCCGGTGTTCTCGCTCACAGCGTCCACGGCAGAAACCGGACTCGCCGCAGCAACCGGAACGGCGAACGCGTCCTGGGATGCCTGCTCTTGGGTCTTGCGCCCCACCACTTGTGAAACCAGGTGATGGAGCGTGCTGATACTGGCTGTATTCATCGCTCACCTCGTACTGCACATTGCAGTTCCCTGATTACCAGCAAAACCGATGCCACGTCGCGATTCGGGCTGCGGCGTGCGAGCAACGCAAGGTTCGCACCGGGTGCCCGACTTTTTTGGCGGCAGCCGTGCGGCAATAACCCACCGCAAGCGGCAGCCCATTGCCGCACGCTCATGGCACGCAATCAGCTGTCAGGACTAAATGCTCCTGAGGCAGCGGCACAGAGAAGTAATACCCTTGCGCCTGTCCTGCGCCAATTTCGCGCAACAGTATGAGGGTCGCCTCATCCTCTACGCCCTCAGCGACGACCGTCAGGTCCAGGGACTGCGCCATGCGCACAATGGCCCGCACGATTGCCCGGCTGCGCGAACTGGTGGTGAGTTCAAGAATGAACGACTTGTCGATCTTCAGACCGCTGAAATGATATTGGTGCACATAGCTAAGGGATGAAAAGCCCGCACCGAAATCATCCAGCACCACCGACATGCCTTCGTCTGCAAGTTGTTTCATGGATTGGCGGGCCAGTTCCGGCTCGGCAACCAACGCGCCTTCGGTGAGTTCCAGGCAAATTCGTGATGGATGCACATCGTGTCGTCGCAGCATCGCCAGCAACTCCCCGGCGAACTCCGGTCGGGTGATGCTGTAGCTCGAACAATTCACATGGACAGTCGGCCAGTGGCTGTTGGCCGGTTGCGCTAAGAGGCCGATAACGCAGTGCAACATGTATTGATCGAGCCGCCCGATCAAGCGCAACCCTTCCAGTGCTGGCAGGAAATGGCCTGGGGCAACCACGCGCCCGTCGGATTGACGCCAGCGAATCAGGGCTTCCAGTGCCAGTATTTTTCCGGTTTCGATGCAGATGATGGGCTGGAAATACGGGATCAGTTCATCGGAGCGCTTCAACGCATTGCGCAACGCGCCTTCCTGCTCCACCTGGTCGGACACTTCCCGACGCAATTCCTGATTGAACACTGCATAGCTGTCCCGCCCGCCGTTCTTGACCCGGTACATGGCCATATCGGCATCGCGCAGCAGGTCCGTGGGTTCCTGATGAAACTGACTGTCAGCGCCGACGATCCCGATGCTGCACGATGAAAACACGTCATGCACGTCAACACGGAACGGCAGATCGAACGCCTGAAGTATTCGCTCGGCAATCCCCACGGCCGTTTCCAGGGTCGCGCTGCACGCAAGCACAGCAAATTCGTCGCCGCCCAGTCGGGCCAGCAAATCATGCTCGCGCATGCAACTGCGCAGGCGATCCGCAGCCTGGGTTAACAACAGGTCGCCGAAATGATGACCCAGGCTGTCGTTAACCAGCTTGAATCGGTCCAGGTCGATGAACATCACCACCATCGGCTGCCCTTGCTCGCGGAAATTCAGCCATGCGGCGTGCAGGCGCTGCTGTAGATGACTACGGTTCGGCAGGCCCGTCAGAGAGTCGTGGGAGTTTTCATGCTGGAGTTTGGCGTTGACCTGATCAAGCTCGCGGGTACGGTCACGGACGCGGGCTTCAAGGCGCAGATTATCGGTGTGTACAGCCTCCGCAGCGCTGCGCCGGGAGAGCGCGGTGTCGATATGGCGCGAGACAAACGTGAGCAATTCCTGATCACGCAGCGAATAGCTCACCAACGGCGAGTAACTTTGCACCGCCAGCACACCCCGCACATCGTCGCCTTCGAAGAGCGGTACACCCAGCCATGACGATGAGCGATTGTCCTCATTGCCGATCTCGATTTCGCCGATAGCTTCGAGGCGTAACGCGTCATCGCTGTCGATCAGGCACGCACGGCGCTGACGGATCACATATTCAGTGAAACCACGCTGGCCTCGGCGTGGTTCAGGGCGTTTGATCAGCCTTTCGTCCACGTAATAGGGAAAGGTGACCTCGCTGGTGGCGGTGTCATACAGCGCGATGTAGAAGTTCAGTGCGACGAGCAATTCACCCACAATCAAATGCAGGCTGTGAAACAGCTCCGCCATGTCTCCTGGCTGGCTCGACAATTCGGCAATCTGAAACAATGCGCTTTGCAGATGCTCTGCGCGCTCGCGTTCGAGGACTTCCTGGCGCAACGCGGCATTGAGTGCCGACAACTCCTGAGTACGCAGCAGCACGGTTCGCTCAAGGTCGGCGCGGTGCAGAATGCGGTCCAGGGCCATCGCGACATGACGCGCCACGGCCTGGAACAACACTCGTTCTTCGGCACTGTAGACCCGCGACACGTCATACACCTGCATGGCCAGCATGCCGAATACGTCATCGGAAGCGTTCTTCAATGGCGCCCCCATCCAGAACTCGGGCCGGTGGCCAAGGCAAAAGAACGTTTCCTGCACACTGGCACGCTCGATATCCGCAGCATCGACAAACAACGGTTGCCCGGTGGTCAGCACGTAGCCGGTCATCGATATCTGTGCAGGGTCCAGATATTCGTGGGCTTCGGGCTCCAATGCATCGAGATCGGTGATATCGACATAGTAGGGATAGGTAATCTTGCGCGTCGCCGGATCGTAGAGCGCCAGATAGAAGTTTTCGGCATCAATGAGCGTCGCGAGTTGCTTGTGCACGCCTTCCAGAAACGCACCGCGATCCCGGGTCGTACTGGCCAGGTAGGTGATGTCGTACATCACTCGTTGCGTGATTTGCGCGCGCGCCAACGCTTGGGTTTGCAGTTGATAACCTACGCGTAATGCCAAAGTTGCCAATGACACATGAGCAGCCTGCTCTATCGGCGCCAGCAGCCAGCCCAGCGGCTCCTCGCCTCTTCCGGCGGGCCAGCGGTGCAATCGCAGCTCACGGCACACATCCTCAAGCTGACTGCTCAGGATGCTGGCCGGCCAATCGGCATAAGGCAGTGCCGACCCATGTCCCAGCAAATACATGGGTTCCCCGACCCCATAAACCGCCCACGCAATGTCAGGCACCTGGCTTTTTGCAGCCAGCAATAGCGCCTCGATGGTCGCCTGATCTGCCGTATGAGTTAACGCATCCATGCTCGCAATCAATTCCCAAGCAGCACCTTCGCCATGGTCGGTTCGTTGCTGGTCATGGACTAAAGGAGGGACATTCATCAAAGCTCCACTACCAGGAACGCAAGGAGCTTATATTCGCGGCGGGTGTGGGATGGCGCAAGCGGGATATTCGATTGAACTATAAGAAAATGAAGTTATTGGACCCCTTCAACTCTAGCCAATGCCCACGCTGTCGCTAATGGGCATGTCTCTGTCGGTGACGGCTTGGTCCACCTCTTTAAGTGAATGACTCAGGTATTGGCGAGGGTAATGGCACACCGGCAAAGTGCGCAGCAAGATTGCCCAGCGTCAAATCGGCCATGGCCTGGCGAGTGTCCTGCGTGGCGCTCGCCATATGGGGCGTCATCAACACGTTGTCCAGCGTCAGCAAATCAGGATGAGCTTTCGGTTCGTTTTCGAAGACATCCAGTGCCGCAGCGTAGATACGCTTGTCACGTAGCGCCTCGGCCAGAGCGGCTTCATCCACTACGCTGCCACGACCTACGTTGATGAGAATGCCCTGCGGCCCCAGCGCATCGAGAACGTCCCTGTCGATCAGATGTGACGTTTGTTCCCCGCCGCCGACTGCAATCACCAGGAAATCCACTGCTGCGGCCAATTCACGTGCCGAGGCGAAGTAATCATAAGAGACGTCCTGAGGCTTGCGACCGGTATAGGCAATCTGCATGTCAAAACCCGTTGCGCGGCGGGCGATTGCCTTGCCGATACGTCCCAGACCGATGATGCCCAGGCGTCCACCGCTGACCTTGCGGGTGAAAGGAAAAGGCCCGTCGGCCCAGGCCCCCGAGCGCACGAAACGATCCGCATCCGCAGTGCGTCGGGCGATGCCCAGCAGCAAAGCCATGGCGAAGTCCGCCACGTCATCGGTAAGAACGTCCGGCGTATGGGTCACACGTATTCCGCGGGCACGGGCGGCCTTCACATCGACGCCATCGTAGCCCACGCCGAACACCACAATGATCTCCAGCGCAGGCAGCTTTTCTATCAGCTCACGGTCGACGCGGGATTCTCCATTAGCCAGCAGCGCCCGAATGCCGTTTGCACTGGCAGGCAGATCCGCGGGGTTTTCAGTGGCTTCTATAACGTCATACTCCGCGTACAGGCGCTCGGTCAGAAGCTGCGGCAGCCGAGCGATTTTAAGCACGTGAGATTTCATCAGCATTTCCTTGAATCACAGGTTGAGTGGCCGAACGGGGTTTCCCCGCGCCCAGGTATATCCCGAGAACACCCCCGGCCAGTAAAGCTCCGGCAACCAGCAGCAAGGCATAGTCGTAGTTATCCGTGACATCCTTGATCCAGCCCATGGCAGGTGGCAGACCCAAGCCGGCCAGATTGGCAATGGAGTTGATCAAGGCGATGGAAACGGCCGCTGCAGGACCGGACAGATATTCAGTGGTGGTGGCCCAGAACACAGGCGTGGCCGCCCAGTTCAGACCCACGGCCAGTACCAGCATGCCGTAGGCCAGCCACTGATTGCCGCTGAAGACCGCTAGCGCGAGCAGCACCCCTGCGCCTATTAACGGACCACCCAGATGCCACCCGCGCTCACCCGATTTGTCGGAATGGCGCCCGTTGCAATACATGAAAATACACGCAACGAAGAAAGGCAGCGCCGACATGACGCTCACAGTAAACGAGCCCTGCTTTGAGACTGACTGCACAATCAGCGGCAGAAACAGCGTGATACCGATAGTGCCAAACGCCTGTAGCAGCCAGAACAAGCTCAGCAGCCACACGCGGCGATTGCGGAACGCAACATGCCAGGCATCTTTGTGAGAAATCGGCGTGGTGGCCTGTTCGGCAGCGATGGTGCGGGCAAGCCATTTTTTCTGTGCCGCATCCAGCCAATGGGTACTTTCCGGCGAGTCGGGAAGATAACGCAGGACTACGATGCCAAGGACGACGGCAGGAATGCCCTCAAGCAGAAACAACCAGCGCCAGCCGCTGACGCCGAAAATGCCATCCATGTGCAGAAATGCCCCGGAAAGTGGCAATCCGATCACCGAAGCCAGGGCAGCTCCAATGTAGAAGAACGACATGGCCTTGGCACGGTCGGTACGCGGATACCATTGGGACAGGTAATAAATGATGCCGGGTGTGAACCCCGCTTCCGCCGCGCCTAACAGCAAGCGCATGACGTAAAGCTGGTTGGCGCTCTGCACCAGACTCATTCCTGCAGCAACAATGCCCCAGGTGATCATGATCCTGGCAATCCAGCGTCGCGCACCGACCTTTGTGAGGATCAGACTGCTGGGCACCTCAAGCAGGATATACGTCAGAAAAAACAGCCCTACGCCCAGACCATACATACGCGCGGTCAGGCCCAGATCGGCGTTCATCTGCAAGGCGGCGACGGAGATATTCGATTTGTCGATGTAAGCGACCATGTAGAGCAACATCAAAAACGGAATCAACTTTATGTTGAGTCGTCCGACGGTGCTGGCATGCAGGCCAGTCTCGATGGGATTGGACATAAACAGCCCTCTATTGTCTTTTTTGTCTTTATTGTCGGGACCGCAGGCTTTGAAAGCCGTTGGCGATATCCGCTGCAAACGACAGTAGACGAGATGTTTATCTATTTCAATATATGAATTCAAATCCCAATATATGGGACATTATCTAAAGCAGAATTATTGATTACGTGTAAGCTTCGTTTTCAATGATCGATCTCACAGGAATCCACCCATGAGCCTTCTTCTCGGCAACTCACTGCACCGCGTCTTCTTGTCCACGGTCGTCTTGATATTAAGTTTGGGTGGCACGAGCGGGAGCTTTGCACAGGATGCTCCCGCGCCAAGAGTGGGCGTTCGGGGCACAATCGCGGCAGTCGACGGGGACGTTTTGAAAGTACACACCAACCGTGGTGAAGACCTGACCGTACACCTGCTCAAGGACACTCAGGTGCGCGGGGTCACGCTGGCTCAGGTGTCGGATATCAAGCCGGGCAGCTACATCGGCTCGGCAGCCGTACCGTTGCCGGACGGCAGGCTCAAGGCACTGGAAATCCATGTATTCCCACCGGAAATGGCTGGCACGGGGGATGGGCATCGCCCCTTTGACCTGACAAGCGACAGCACCATGACTAATGGGGCCGTTGGTGATCTGGTGACCAGCGATGGACGATCCATTACGGTGAACTATAAAGGCGGGCAGAAAACGATTGTGGTGCCCGAGGATGTTCCGATTGTCAATCTGGTTGCGGGAGATCGCAGCTTGTTGCAACCCGGTGTGAAGGTCGTGATGTTCGCCCGAAAAGCTGCGGATGGAAGCCTGACCGCGCAGTTTATCTCTGCTGGCAAGAACGGCGTAACGCCACCGATGTAGCCCTTGTTATCACTGAGCTACTGGCGTGCAATTGATATCCGAAATACCCAGCAGCGACGCCTGATGCAGAACCACATCGGGAGCGGCATCGGTGTCAGGCATCATCAAGCTGTTTTCAGAATCGCCGAAATGCAGCTGTAACAAATGCAAGGCGGCACTATGCAAGGGCAGCGTCGGGTCAGGCAGATCGAATACGTGCTGACGTGGCTCATCATGAAAGCGGTAGGCAACCCGATGGCTGTAGAACTCCATTAAAACGCCCCGCTCAACCCAATACCTGGCCGAAATGATCAGAGCGCTTCAGAAAAGCGGCCCAGCGACCGAATGATGCACTTTGACGTTTGGCCGCCGCGTCCCAGAGGGGACCGGTGGTCTGGTGACAGAAAACCATGCCCATCATGGCCGAAGTGGAATCATCCAGTTCGACCATCAGTACATTGGCCTGACTTTGAAAATCATTGCGATGCGTCATAGTGATCCTGCCCCACCTACCGCATGCGGTAGTAAACGATGACAGCGTAATAGCTGTCTCGTAATTGATAGGACAACGGCAAAGATTGTCTGACAAAACTGTCCGATGACCGGTCATTGATCACTTGGACTCCGCCACAGCTCTACGGCGCCCGCTCAAAACTCCGACATTGCTTTGTCAACTCAGTGAACCAGCGTTTCGTCCGCGCACACTTGACACGCACCTTTTTGGGGCGCGCAATAGTTTTTCACGTTGAAAGTGGGAGGTTTCACATGGCTAAGATCAAGGTTTTAGCGGGTGACTTTCTTCAAGGTGATGGGGAATATAATTCGGGCGCAATTAGAATCGAAACGCCCCTATACCCTTGGCCCGGCATCAGTATTCCGGGTAAGGCACTCAAATCAGTAGAAGTTGCCAGTCAGGCATCCAGTACCAAAGTAGACGACGCAATTGGTTTTGGACTCGCAGGCGCCTTAATGTTGGGCCCAGTAGGTGCCGCGGCGGGCCTGATGTTGGCAGGGGAAGAGACAGAAGTCACTTTTTGGGCAACGTTAAAAAATGGGAAGAAGTTCCTGGCAGCCACGGATGACCGGACATACCGCAAAATTGCCACTCATGTAGCCAAGCCTGATTTTTTTAGCAGTCATGAATAGTTAAAAGGCCACGCTATCAACCGTAGTTCGCCCAGAAAGCTGAAAACCCGGACTCGTTCCGGGTTTTTTTATCAAAAATATATATGCACCGCGCCTGGCATCATTAATGCTTCTAAAATAGATGTGAAGGATTTATGACAGTCAAGCCCACTGATTTACCTTCGAACAAAGCAGGTACACGCAGACGACCCGTCTAATTATTGGGCGTTGTGGAGAGGTAAATTGAGAATGAAAGAGCGGGCGACAGTAATTTGCAAACGAGAAGGCATGATCCTCTACGTGCGCAAGGCAAAATCGAAATGGGCATTACCCGGCGGGAAAATCGAAACCGGAGAAACACCTGAGCAGGCCGCTGCGCGCGAACTGAGCGAGGAAACAGGGTTGCAAGACCTCGAATTGATCTATGTCGCTGAATACGGGAGCGATAAGGTCATCCATCATGTGTTCATGGCTATGGTATCGGCATCGGCCAAACCCTCCCCACAAAACGAAATTGCGGCCTGCAAGTGGCTGCATCTGAAGAACGTCAGTGACCTGAACGCCAGTTCGTCCACCAAGGCTATCGTCAAGTCATATGCCAGACAGCCGGGATGAATCGGCATGTTTATCCTGCATCCCTCCAACCGGGCATTATTTGACGAGCACAACCGGAACCGAAACCTCATGCACAACCCGGTTCGCCACGGAGCCCAGCATCAGACCTCCAAAACTGCCAAGGCCACGGGTACCCATGATCACGGTGTCGCAACCCAATTGTTTGATCGCCAGATTCACTTGTTCGGGGACAATCCCTAGGGCTGCATGAGTCTGGTAGGGAATATCTGCGGCGGCAAGCAATCCTGCCGCCTGCTCCAGAACTTTCTCTGCCTCCGCCAACAGCCCATTATTGATGTCCTGGACCATGCTTTCCGTCAGGTAATCGCCATAAACAACTGCGCCGTACTGGGCATTGAGCACATGTATCTGCACCGGACGGACACTGTCGCGTGCCAGATCGATCGCGTATTGAAGGGCACGCTTGGCAGGCTCAGAGCCGTCAAAAGCAACCAGGACTTTTCGCATGTGAGTTCTCCATATATGAGGTACTCAACATAGATTTTCGCTGTGCTGGACGCCAGTACTAACAAGACGCGAGTTGATATAACTCAATTTTTGAAGGGCATTTGCCGTGTGCAGGCTTATTTCCCCATGTTCGGCCTTTGACTGGGCCAGAACATGGGGAACCCATCAGAAACGAAAGGCTTGCCGACCTATGAGCAGCCACTTACCACCCTGCTTTTGCCAGATCTGAAAGTTCTCGATCTCGGTGGGAACCACTTTCCCACTATTGATTGCTTGGGCGGAGAAGTGATTTCGGACCAGTGCAACGTCGTTGGACAGCGTGATCGTCTGATTCAGCATCTTCAGCTCCTGAAAAGCGCTCTTGCCTGTCTCGATATCAGCAATGAACGCTTTCTTGTCCTGAATGTTTCCGCTGGAGTGGCCATAGCTCAAGTTATCGGCGGTCAGCGCCTGTAGCCCCGCAATATCCTTGTGCAACATAGCTTGGGTGAGCTTGTCCACCGCTTGCGCCACATCTGCTTCTTCAGAGGCGTGAGCCGTGGCGACATAGCCACCGAACAGACACAAAAATCCCAACAGCAGTTTCAAATTCTTCATCGACGATTCCTTATTGTTGTTGTGACGCAGAGATGTAACCAAATCATACGACGTCATACAACATAGCAGATTTCATCTACCTGACAAGCGTCGACGCTGAAACCATTTTCAGCGAATTCCATTGCCGATAGACCAAGACGCTGATTGCCGAGTGCAACCAGAGCCAGGTTGTAGCCGCTGGATGCTCCCACTTGATGCAGTTGCTGGGACCTTGTCCAACATCTGGAGGGCTGCGCCTGGAATGGGGAATGTTCAATCTGCAACGTCACTTATCCCTCTGCCCGACTCGATAGGCAGAGGAGTAAGCATCTAATACATAATGACGTGGATTTCGTAACCCTTACCTGTTGGCCACTCATCTCGAACGACTTCAACCGCGCCGCTTCCGACGCGTTCTGTAGCACTACGCCCCCAATCAATTGCCGACAGTATGGATTTTGGCAACTTCGTGCCTAGTGCTTTTTGCGCCATTTTATCCGAGGCGGTCAAGAGCGCTTTAGTCGCCGCAGCGGATGCCGTTGCTGAGTCAGGTTGATTGTAATTAAGCACAAGCTTTACATCATTGACGGTCTCGCCTTGGCCGGTGGCATAGAAGGCCAGGTTATTGGACAGAGGAACACCGCCTCCGATCTCTTTGTAGTTACTCGCGCAACCGGCTGTGCCATCGCCGTATTGGGTCCATTTCCTGCCTTTAAGACCTTGATCAGCGAGCAAGGCGCACACTTTGCTGGGGGCGGTCTGCTTCAAATCTGCGAAAGCCGGAGCAGCTACAGTGAGAGCAAACGGTAGTAGTAATCTCTTCCACATATGGAAATTCTTCCTTAATTTGTACAAAGACACTCACAGAGACAGGAGCGTTCCAGGCGCTATGCGCAGCGCGGAAATAGCTGGATCAAAACCGGTACAGCTACGGGGCCAGATCCGCGGACGGCCAATTGGCATTCTAAGTAGGAGCTTTGCAAATCCATTTGAAATTCAGACAACAAAAAAGGGCCCACCTTTCGGTGAGCCCTTCTAGACCGCCCAGCAGAGCGGATTTTGTTTGGTAGGCGCGATTGGACTCGAACCAACGACCCCCACCATGTCAAGGTGGTGCTCTAACCAACTGAGCTACGTGCCTGCTGTGGGTCGGCATTCTACGGATATCTGAATGTGTGTCAACACCTTTTTTCGCGCTAACCCTATGAATATGCGTATTTTTTACGATTTTCCGTTTTAGCCTTTAATTTCCCGCTGACTGGTGCGGCATTTTGATCTCCGGTACGATCAGGCCATTCGTAAAATATATTAAACGGAGGGTTAAAGGATGGCGAACACCCCTTATCCGCAGTCTTATTACGCAGCTTCGGCCAACCCTGCTCCGCCTCGCCCGTTATTACAGGACGATGTGGAAACGGACGTCTGTGTGATTGGCGCTGGCTACACGGGTCTGTCCAGCGCGCTTTTCCTTCTGGAGCATGGCTTTCGAGTAACAGTGCTGGAAGCGGCAAAAGTTGGTTTTGGTGCGTCGGGCCGCAATGGCGGGCAGATTGTTAACAGTTACAGCCGAGACATCGACGTCATTGAGCGCACTGTTGAGCCTCGACACGCACAGCTTCTGGGGCAGATGGCATTTGAGGGCAGCGCGATCATTCGCGATCGCATTGCCCGCTATCAGATTCGATGCGACCTGAAGAACGGTGGCGTCTTCGCCGCGTTGACGCCCAGGCAAATGGGCCATCTCGAAGCGCAGAAGCGGCTTTGGGAGCGTTATGGCCACACTCAGCTGGAACTGATGGACGAAACCCGCATCAGGGAAGTCGTTGCCTGTGACCAGTACATCGGCGGAATGCTGGACATGAGCGGTGGCCACATTCATCCATTGAATCTTGCGCTAGGGGAAGCCGCAGCGGTCGAGTCTTTGGGCGGCACAATATATGAACAGTCCGCTGCCCTGCGTATCGAACGTGGCGCCAATCCGGTGGTGCACACCGCCGAAGGCAAGGTGCGCGCCAAGTTCATCATTGTCGCTGGCAATGCGTATCTGGGTAACCTTGTGCCCGAACTGGCGGCCAAGTCGATGCCCTGCGGCACACAGGTCATCACGACCGAGCCATTGAGCGATGAGTTGGCCAGAACCCTTTTGCCGCAGGATTACTGTGTTGAAGACTGTAATTACCTGCTGGACTACTATCGTCTTTCGGCTGACAAGCGCCTGATCTTCGGCGGCGGCGTTGTGTACGGCGCCAGAGACCCCGCCAATATTGAAGCGATCATTCGGCCAAAGATGGTGAAGGCTTTTGCGCAACTCAAGGACGTCAAGATCGACTACGCCTGGACCGGAAACTTCCTGCTTACGCTATCTCGACTGCCTCAAGTCGGAAGACTGGGCGATAACATCTATTACTCTCAAGGTTGCAGCGGCCATGGCGTGACTTACACGCATCTGGCAGGCAAGGTGCTCGCTGAAGCGTTGCGCGGCCAGGCCGAACGTTATGACGCATTTGCAGGACTGCCACACTATCCTTTTCCAGGTGGCGAGTTGATGCGTACTCCGCTGACCGCTCTGGGCGCCTGGTATTACAGTTTGAGAGACAAATTTGGATTTTGACTCCCGTTAAGGCGCCCTGATTTCAGTTGAATGCCTGACGGGCTTTCAGCGTCTTGAGCGCCTCGCCCGCTGCCTGCTCTTGGCCCGCCTGAGCCAGATCATCCGCAGCTTTTATCCAGCGTTGCTCGTTCAATCTGGCGGGCAATTGGCGTGGGCTCTGAATCAGCACCGCCCAACTCCCCGCGTTGTTCCAGGCTGATGTGAAACTGCTGAAACTCATCAGTAAATGACGGTTCATGCCTGCATGCATCAAGACGGTCTGCTTGATACGGTTATAACCCACCAGCACCGCGTAGCGCGGCTCTTTCATGACCGTGCCTTCGGAGAAGCGCAACATGACCGGATACCCGGCGCTAATCTGCGTTAGCAGTGACTCCAGGTTCTTGTCCAGGGGATAAACCAGAAAGCCGTATTCACGAGCCAGTCCAGGCATGCTCTCTTCAAGTTTGCCCTCCCCGCCTGGCAGTTGCAGCGGCTTGTCGAGCAAGCCAGGGGTTATCTGGACACGCTGATACGCCAACATGCTGGCCACAGCGCCGGGACCGCTTTGGTAGGCGTTGCCACGAAAGAAAGGCACATTATTGAGCTCAACCCGATCCGGCAAACGCTGTATTTCGGGTGTCAGGGTCGATGCGCAACCTGCCAAAGCCAAGATGCAGGCAATCGCCAGCCCCATCCATTTTCCACCCATGGTGGGCGATCGAAGTAATACCGGGAGCATGTTCACTCGCTTCAAAAACGTCGGCCAACTGCGGCCGGACTCGGACTCCGATCATAGGGCGACGCAAGGCAAGGGTATAGCCTCAAAGCGCAGTCACAGTGGTCAGCTAGACCAAAATGATCCTGGGTTAGAGACCATTGGTCAATTTACCGAAACATGCGGGGTACTAGACTGTCGATTGCAGAGACTGGATAGAGAGCAAGGTCCGTGGAGGACTTATGAGCCTGGGAATGACAATCGTGATGCTGATCGCCGCATGGATGGCCGTTGCCACTGCCATGCTCTGGGGTGTGATGCGAATTTCTCGTCGTCATCATCACCGCGAAATGAGTATGCATGTGGCCAACAGAGATAAACCACGGAAGCGCCGCCAGTGGGCGATTCATTGAATGAGTGCTGGAAACAGGCCGGGTGCGGACATCCAGCCCGCACCGACCGTAGATTGATTACACCTCGGAAGCCCGGGCAGCTTCTCGCTTGAGTTTCGCTCTGCGAGACAGCATGTTCAGACCCTCGATCAAGGCGGAGAAGGTCATGGCGGCGTATACGTAGCCTTTAGGCACATGAGCACCGAAGCCCTCGGCGATCAGCGTCATGCCGATCATGATCAGGAATCCCAGCGCCAGCATTACGACCGTCGGGTTGTCGTTGATGAATTTCGCCAACGGGTCCGCAGCCACCAGCATCACCACCACAGCACTGATCACGGCAATGATCATGATCGGCAAATGCTCGGTCATGCCAACGGCCGTCACGATGCTGTCGATGGAGAAAACCAGGTCCAGCATCAGAATCTGACCAATCGCCGCCGCCATACCCAAGGTGATGGTGGATTCGATCTTCTTTTCAGCTTCAGTCTTGATGTCTACGCTATGGTGAATCTCGGTCGTGGCCTTCCAGACCAGGAACAGACCACCGGCAATCAGGATCATGTCCTTCCAAGAGAACATCTGACCGAAGACTTCAATGACCGGCTCGGTGAGTTGCACGATGTAGGCCACGGTACTAAGCAGACCCAAACGCAGGAACAGCGCCATGCCTATCCCCAACCTGCGGGCTTTCTGCTGCTGATGCACCGGCAGCTTGTTGGTCAGAATCGAAATAAAGATCAGGTTATCGATTCCGAGCACAATCTCCATGACCACAAGAGTGGCCAATGCAACCCAGGCTGCCGGGCTTGTTGCGAGTTCTAACAGGTATTCCATAGTGATGCCCTGGTTCAGTTGAAAATCAAATCAGATTTCTTGGTGTGCCTTGTCGGCGCGGGGTTGCGATTCAGGTTGCGCCATAGACAGGTCCTGCCGGGCGTTGTCCAGTGCTTTGGTTGCGGCCTGATGTGTCTGGTCGAGGGTATGTTTGGCAGCGTTGGCCGCTGTACTCAAGAGTTGTCTGGTTGAAGTTTCGACCTGATCACAACCGGCCAGGGCAAGCAGCGGAAACGTTAAGAGCGCGATGCGCAAAGGTTTGATCATGGATGCCTCATGGGGTTGGCCGGACGCCTATGCTCGGTCCGGCGATAGGTCCGCATTCTAGACAGAGCGATACTTCAGTAAAATTCGTATTTTCAAGGCGTATACTTCGGCCAAACCGAATCGGGAACACTCATGCTCAATTACCGTCAGTTGCATTACTTCTGGGTAGTGGCCAAAACGGGCAGCATTGTGCGCGCCTGCGACCAACTGAACCTGACGGCGCAAACCATCAGCGGTCAGATCAGCCTGCTTGAAAAGACCTTGGGCGTCGATTTGTTCCAGCGTGTCGGCCGCCAGTTGGAGCTGACTGAAGCCGGGCGACTTGCCCTGCCCTACGCCGAGCAGATGTTTCAGCTGGGCAATGAGCTCGAAGCAATGTTGCGGGCTCAGCCAGACGAGCAGCAGATCCTGTTCCGCGTCGGTGTAGCGGACGTGGTGCCTAAATCCATCGTTTATCGACTCATCGCTCCCACCATGGAGCTGCAGGAACCCATGCGTATTAGCTGCCGCGAGGACAAACTGGAGCGTTTACTGGCAGATCTTGCCATCCAGCGGCTGGATTTGGTCATATCCGACAGCCCGATGCCCTCGCATCTGGATATCAAGGGATACAGCCAGAAACTGGGTGAGTGCGGGATCAGCTTTTTCGCAACGCCTGAACTCGCGGAGCGCTATGGCGGGGATTTCCCGGCAGGCATGCAGGGCGCGCCGCTGTTGATTCCAGGCCAGGAAACCGTTGTGCGCAGCAGATTGATGCGCTGGTTCGCTGATCAGAATTTACAACCGCGGATTATCGGTGAGTTCGACGACAGCGCACTGATGAAGGCATTTGGCAAATCAGGCAGCGGCATATTCGTTGCGCCCAGCGTGATCGCGGATGAAGTACAGGCGCAATACGGCGTTGAACTGCTCGGCCAGACCGATGCAGTGACCGAGTCGTTCTATGCCATCTCGGTAGAACGCAAGGTCAAACACCCCGGCATCATTGCGATAACCGAGAGTGCCCGGCACAAGTTGTTCACCGACGCCGTTTAAGCGCAAAGCGGTTTAGGCTTGATTGACATCAGGATCGCAGCAAGCACGATCGACAGAAAGATGATCCCGGCCGCTACGAAGCCCAGGCTTCCCAATCCCATTCGATCAATAACTCGGCCTCCAATGATTGCGCCGATGCCGATGCCCAGATTCGCGCCGGCAATGTTTAGCGATGCGGCGAAGGCCGGTGCCTGCGGTGCGACCTTCATCAGCCGCACATGACTGACCAGGAACAACGCCGACTGTGTGATGCCCCACATCGCCAACGCCAACCCCAAGCCTGAAGTTGAATGGATCAACGGCACAACGGCCACCATGCCGATAATCATGAAGGCACAAAACGCCAGGCTGGCAATCAATGGATGACGATCTACCGCCCGCCCGCCCAGCGAATTGCCAAGCAGCCCTACCGCGCCGAAACCCATCAGACACCAACCGACCATGGTGCCATTCAGGCCAGCCAGACTTTCCAGAATGTCGGCCAGATAGGTGTAAGCGGTAAACATGCCACTGAACACCAGCACCGAGAGCAGCACATGCCCCAACATCAGCGGGCTTCGCAGGATGCGAAACTGGCTCAGCAAGGAAACCGGCTCTTTATGCTGAGGGGTGGCAGGCAGATAAACCGCCAGTAACAAAGCTTTCGCGAAGGCCACCAGCGACAGCAATGCAAAGGCACTGCGCCAACCGAACGCATCGGAAATCAGGGTGCCTACGGGAATACCAAACACTGTGGCACAGACGATCCCAAACCCGATTCTGGCGATGGCGCGTCCGGCATGGGCCGGGCCGACGATGTCCACTGCGGTCTCACTGGCCAGTGCCCAGAATACCGGCAGTCCCAGGGCAGGGATGAGTCGAGCGATAGCCATTACGGTGATAGTTGGCGCCATCGACGCCAACGCATTGGACAACCCAAACAGGATCAGGATGGAAATGAACAGGCGCTTGCGTTCGAAGCGCGAAAAGTACGCCGTCAGAAAAGGCCCGAAAGCAGCAACGGTAAAGGCAAACAACGTCACCAGCAGTCCAGCTTGAGAGACCGTCACGTCCAGGTCACGGGCAATTGCCGGCAAGAGCCCGACAATGATGAACTCTGTCGTCAGCACCGTAAAACCGGCGGCGGACAACAGCAGAATTGGCAACAGCATCAAAACTCCAGAACGGCAAAACGGACCGGTGCGAAAGCCGATCCACGGGGGACATATATCAGGTGTAAACGGGGGGGGCGACGTTGCAGAAAGGCCATCAGGACGCTTGGACCAAAACGTGCCGCCGCATGAAACCGGTCATGCGGCGACTCGACTGACGCAGATCAGTCACTCAGAAGTCGTGGATTAAACCGTACCCATGAAATCGCGCTTGCCGATTTCGACGCCATTATGGCGCAGCAGGTCGTAGGCCGTGGTCACGTGGAAGAAAAACTGCGGAAGGCTGTAGGTCAGCAGATAGCTTTGTCCGGTAAAGCGCTTCTCTTTCGGCGTGCCTGGACGCAGGATGATTTCGATCTCTTCGTTACCGTCAACCTGCTCCGGCTTGATGCTGCCGACGAACGCCAGGGTCTTGGAGAGCAACGCGTGCAATTCAGCGAATGAAGTCTCGGTGTCATCGTATTTGGGCATCTCAACACCGGCCAGGCGCGCAGAAGCACCTTTGGCAAAATCGACAGCGATCTGAACCTGGCGAGTAAAGTTGAGCATGTCCGGGTACAACCGTGCCTGCAGCAGCGCTTCGGGCTGGATGTTCTTCTCGGTCGCGTGGGCTTCAGCCTTGACCAGAATGGCGCTCAAGGCGTTGAGCATTTGCTGGAAAACAGGGATGGAGGCGCTATACAAAGAAATAGTCATGACAGATCCTGAGTGGAGGGTGAGGGATTATAGACACCCTATCCGGGCAAAGCAGTGGGTCTTTATTGCTGTAACCCACGAAAAGCGCATCAGTCACGTTTCGACAGTGGAAAATATCCATCACTGAGCCTAGGCTGACTGCCCGCCATCGCCTATGGAAAGCGCCATGTCAATCGAACAGCCCTCGACGTCCCCTTCCGACTCGACCGATGCACTGAATCTGAGCAGTACGGAGCTGCGCATTCTGGGTTGCCTGATCGAAAAGCAAGCAACCAGTCCGGAGACCTATCCGCTGACGCTCAACGCGCTGGTAACCGCGTGCAATCAGAAAACCAGTCGCGATCCGGTGATGAACCTGACGCCGGGCCTGGTGGGTCAGAGCCTGCGAGCCCTGGAAGGTCGCCGCCTGACGCGACTGGTAATGGGCAGCCGTGCGGATCGCTGGGAACACAAGGTCGACAAGGCACTGGAACTGGTTCCTGCGCAAGTTACCCTGACCGGGCTGCTTTTGTTGCGAGGCCCACAGACGGTGAACGAACTGCTCACCCGCAGTAACCGCATGCATGATTTCGAGGACACTGAGCAAGTGATTCACCAGCTGGAGCGACTGATCTCGCGCAACATGGCCATGCTGGTGCCTCGACAAGCCGGGCAACGCGAGGATCGCTACATGCACACGCTGGGCAGCCCCGAAGACCTGCAGGAGCTGCTCGCCAACCGACCACACGTGTCCGAGCGCAGTGCCGGCAATGCGCCATCCTCCGAGCGCCTGGACGAGCTGGAAGCGCGCATCGCTGCACTCGAAGAGCGCCTGGCAAGGCTTGAATAGCCGGTAGCCGCCTGCCAAAACATCAGGCCCTGTTTATTTGAATGAATAAGACAGGGCTGATCCGAACTGTCAGCCCCGAGCGAACGCCGCAGCCAGTTGAAATTGCTCCTGGGTGGGACGCACGCCGGTGTAGAGCACGAACTGCTCCAGCGCCTGAATCGCCGCCACCTCGTCACCACTGATGACCTGTTTGTGCCGACGCTTCGCGGCCCGGATCAAGGGTGTGTCAGCGGGGCTGGCAACCACATCGAACACGGTATCGGCGGTTTCAATGGACTCCTCACTGAAGGACATCTCGTCAGCTTGTGCACCCGTCATGCCCAACGGCGTGACATTGACCAGCAGCCGTGGACGCTGCGTCCCCAGCTCAGCCTGCCAACCCAACCCACAGGCATCAGCCAGGGCGCGCCCGGTTTTTTCGTTGCGGGCAATAATCAGTCCTTGAGTGAAACCAGCATCACGCATCGCGCAGGCCACGGCCTTGGCCATGCCCCCGCTACCTCGCAATGCGAACTCCGTGCGAGGCACTGCGCGGCTCTCCAGCAATTGCGCCACAGCGATGTAATCGGTGTTGTAGGCTTTCAAATGCCCGTCGGTATTGACGATGGTATTGATGGACTGGATGGCGGCTGCGGAGGCGTCCATCTCATCAACCCATTCGATGCAGGCCTCCTTGAAGGGCATTGATACCCCGCAGCCGCGAATGCCTAGCGCACGGATTGCACCGACCGCTGCTGGCAAATCGCCGGTCGAGAAGGCTTTGTAGTAAAAATTGAGTCCGAGCTGCTCATACAGGTGATTATGAAAGCGCACACCAAAATTTCCCGGGCGACCAGCTAGCGACATGCACAGCAACGTTTCCTTGTTCGGGACCAAGAGCATTTTCCCCCTCAACGGTATTAGAAAAAACCTACTGAGCAGGCGTACTATTCACACGGCTTAAGCAGGCTGATACGGCGTCATCAAACACGCCGGATACCTTACACAAAATTTACGCAGCGGCTTCGCAGATTTACCAGAAACCGCTGTCTTAGAATTATCCCGTGGCAGTGCTTGAGAACAATGCAAGCCCGCGACAACGGGATTGAAAGCCGAGGAACAGTCATGATTCGTCAAATCCCCAAGGTTGCCTTGTTAATAGGTGCCCTAGCCCTCGCAGGCCAAGCGAACGCTCATGGCGGCGGTGGTGGCTGGGGTGGTCCTGCAGTTGTCGGCGCTATCGTCGGCGCTGCGGTAGTGGGTGCAGTGGTTTCGTCAGGCCGTGACCGAACCGTCTATGTCGAACAGCCACAGCCTGTTTACGTCCAGCAGCCGGTCTATGTCCAGGCGCCACCGCCGCCGGTTTACTATCAGCCGGGCTATCAGGTGGTCGTCCCACCGCCTGTCTACTATCAGCCTCGGCCTTACGGCCCACCGCCAGGCTATTACGGCCCACCTCGTGGTTACTATGATCGCGGGCGCTGGTAACAGATGGCCCTCAGCCCCGCCGCCCAGGCGGGGTTGTTGTTTGTGGGTTCTGGAAAAGACTCAGTCCGCCGATAGACTAGTTGACGGTCGCTTTCGGGACATTGATGGCATGCTGAAACGGTCATTATCCTGGTCGGAGTAATCGACAGATGATCGGTCATCCAGATAAAGAGCCGTATCGAATCTCATAAAAACAAGGAATGCATTTATGCCGACACAGCATCCCCACCGAGCTGCCGGACTTTGCACATCAAGCAAGGTTTACAGCGCGCTGACTGAATTGAAAAACCTTGAAGGGCACCGCACCGCCAAGTTTCTCTCGCTCCTGGCCCAAAGCCTGGTGGAAAGAGGCCTCCTGACCGATCAGGAAGTGGTGGCAATGCTCGATCAGGTCGTGGACTGAGCCCCGTCAATTATCGACCGGCCTCGTTGTCATCAATGTCGACTATCGAGAGCGATGATTTTTGCATCCTGCACATGGCCCTTAAAGTAGCGCCATAGATTGATGGAGGCAGTGATGACCAAGGTTCAAATCATGTCGGTAGTCGGGAGCGCCGTTCCGGCCAACCTCAGAGCTCGCGGCCTGCTGGCTTGCTGGTATCTGATGCAAAACGGTGAACCGGTCAGCGGGCCATTGGCGTCATTACCTGTGGCACAAGCGCTTTCCGAAAAGCTCGACAACAGCCAGCTCAACGGCTGACCCCTTTCGCCTCATTATTTTTCACCGATATCGTGCGTTGCTCCGCACACCCCTTGCCCGCATCCCTCCCCTGATGCGGGCTTTTTTTGCCAGTGAAACTCAGGATCGCTCGGCCATGGCAGCGTTAACCTGACAACGATGCGCCAGTTTCTGCAGGCGTTTTTCCAGCCCCAGGAAAACCACACGATCAGCGCGACCACTTTCAAGTTCGTCGATCAAGTCATTGGCCACTTGGCGCAATTCATAGGCGATGACCACGCGATCATCATTCAAGTCATGCTTGTGAGACTCGAACAGACGATGCAGATAATCCTGCAAAGTGTTCTGCAGACGGTGCCGGTCAGAGGCCCGTAAATGATTGAGCCCGACACTGATTTTGGCCAATAACTCGCTCAGTTCACCACAAAGATACTGGATACGACGGGCATAACCGGTTTCACGCTCGCGCAATTGCTGACGAAGCACTGCGCCATCCTGCTTTTTCTGGATAGCGGGGATCGCTACGGCCACCATCATCCCGACGATCAATCCTGTTGCCTGAATCCAACCCGCCCAATCGGCAGGTCTGGAAAAAAACCCCAGGCTTGACAGGACTACGGCAACTGCACCGGCAACGATCACCAATAGGGCGTAATCCTTACTAATGAACCCTTTGAGCATTGAGCAACTCCTTCAAACTGCATAAGCAACTATCGATGGGAGAGGATGCTAATCGCTGTGCGCTCAACGCACCATGACTATTGGGTACCCAACTTCATGCACGCGGGTTTCCCGGTCCAGGCTGAACCTCAGCTGTCGTCCTACTTTTATTAGCGAAACGCCCTACAACCCCCATCGACAGTAGCGAAGCGTGCTCCTAAAATGCAGCGTTGTTCTTATAACTCCGTGCGATATCGTACATTCCACTTTAGTGAGCATCTCGCTTGAAAATTCATCTTTCTCTTCTCGGCCTATTATTTGTTCTTACAGGCCCGGCACTTTCAATCACCGCCCAAGCGAACGAGCCCGCCGCCATTTCACGTGATCCATCGCAACTGCATCTTGCCTCCGGCAGCGCCATGGTTGTGGACCTGCAAACTGACAAAGTCCTTTATTCCAGCAACCCTGACGTGATCGTCCCCATTGCTTCAGTCACCAAACTCATGACGGCGATGGTGGTGCTCGACGCGAAACTACCCATGGATGAAGTCATTCCGATCAATATCTCGCAAACCCCGGAAATGAAGGGCGTATTTTCCAGGGTCAAACTTGGCAGTGAATTACCCCGCAAAGAGATGCTGCTGATCGCGTTGATGTCTTCGGAAAACCGCGCAGCGGCCAGCCTGGCCCATAGTTATCCAGGAGGCTACGGCGCATTTATCCTGGCCATGAACGCCAAAGCCAAGGCGCTTGGCATGAAACACACGGTCTATGTCGAACCTACCGGCCTCTCGATCTACAACGTTTCGACCGCCCGCGACCTGACAAAGCTGGTCCTTGCGGCCCGCAAATACCCGATGTTGAGCGAACTGAGCACCACGCCGGAGAAAACCGTCACGTTCCGCAAACCGACGTACAGCCTGGGTTTCAGTAATACCGACCACCTGATCCGCAAATCTTCCTGGGATATCAAACTGACCAAGACCGGCTTTACCAATCAGGCCGGGCACTGCCTGGTGTTGCTGACCAGCATGGCTAATCGGCCCGTATCGGTCGTGATCCTTGATGCCTTCGGTAAATTCACTCACTTTGCCGACGCCAGCCGTTTGCGACTCTGGATGGAAACCGGCAAAAGCGGCCCGGCGCCTGAAGTTGCCTTGCAATATAAAAAGGAAAAAAACCTGGTCATGAAACAGAATGGATTGCAGGCAAAGGAGTAACAGCTGCGGCCTTCTTGCCGACAGGTGATCGGCTGTAAAGCGAAGTTCATCGCTCTACAGTCGATTTCTATTGCGAAAGTCAATTGCAGTGTGTGCTATCGCGCTTAACAAAAATTTCATCCCCTCCCCGGCTACTCTCCGGGCAAAAAATCTCCCCATGAGCTAAACCTCTGTCAACGCCCGTATTTTCGAGCGTCTTCCAGGAGTACAGAACATGCTCGTCAATTGGTTTCTGGCCGCATTACATCTGCTGGCGTTTGGTTTTGCCCTGGCAGCGGTATTGGCCCGCGGACGTGCATTTCGACGGTTGCGTGACGATGACCCACGTTCTTTCCGGGACGTTTTCGTAGTGGATAACATCTGGGGAATTTCAGCCGGGATACTGCTGATCACTGGCGCCCTTCGGGCGTTTGGAGGTATGGAGAAAGGCTCGTATTACTACCTGCACCAGCCCCTGTTTCATCTGAAGATGCTGTCGTTTATTGCGATCATTGCGTTGGAAGTCATCCCCATGTTCGCCTTGATCAAATGGCGCATCGCACTCAAGAACCGCGAAGCAATAGACACGCGCCGTGCCCGTCGATTTGCCAGAATCAGCCATGGGGAAGCGGCATTGATGGTCATCATGGTCATTGCGGCGACAGGCATGGCACGCGGAGACTTGCTCAGCTAGCCCCTAACAAACAGGCCGCAAGACCCTTGCAGGTCGTGCGGCCGTTTGCCGACAGCCTGACCGCCTGACCGCCGTCAGTTGAACTGAGTCACCAGCTTGGTATTCAGATAAGCCTCAATGGCTTCAGTGCCACCTTCGGACCCATAACCTGAATCCTTGATCCCGCCGAACGGGATTTCCGGCAAGCCAATCCCCAGATGATTGATCGACAGCATGCCGGCTTCGATATAAGTACTCAGGATGTTCGCCGTTTTCATTGACGTGGTGAACGCATAGGAGGCGAGTCCGAACGGTACTCGATTGGCTTCTTCCAAAGCCTCTTCCAAGGTGTCGAAAGGAACCAGCAGGGCCACAGGCCCGAAGGGCTCTTCATTCATGATGCGCATTTGCCGAGTCAAGCCGCTAAGCACCGTCGGTTCGAAGAAATAACCCGGACCTTCGATCGCATGTCCGCCGGTGTGCACTGTAGCGCCTGCCGCTTGGGCGTCATCGACCAAAGCGGCCAGTGCCGGGATGCGCCGATCATTGGCAACCGGGCCCATGGTCGTGGTTGCCTCAAGCCCGTTACCCACCCGGATTTCCCGAGCCAGGCCGACAAATTTCTCGGTAAAAGCATCAAATACACCGCGCTGTACCAGAATCCGGGTCGGCGAAACACACACCTGACCGGCATTACGGAACTTGGACATGCTTAGCACGCGAGCCGCCAGATCAACATCGGCATCGTCAAACACCAGCGCCGGAGCGTGCCCGCCCAATTCCATGGTGGCGCGTTTCATGTGCTGCCCGGCAAGTGCAGCCAACTGCTTGCCTACCGGCGTCGAACCGGTAAACGTGACTTTACGGATAACCGGGTGCGCAATCAGATAGCTGGAAACCTGTGCCGGATCCCCATAAACCAGACCGATGACCCCTGCCGGTACGCCTGCATCGGCAAAGGCACGAATCAATTCTGCAGGTGAGGCCGGGGTTTCTTCAGGGGCTTTGATGATGATCGAACAGCCAGCGGCCAGTGCCGAAGAAAGCTTGCGCACAATCTGATTGATCGGGAAATTCCAGGGTGTGAACGCGGCAACAGGACCAACCGGTTCTTTGATGACCTTTTGCTCGATTCCCGCACCCCGCGACGGAACCAGGCGCCCGTAGCTACGACGACCCTCTTCGGCAAGCCACTCGACGACATCGGCTGCGGCCAGGGTTTCAGTGCGCGCTTCAGCCAATGGCTTGCCTTGTTCCTGAGTCAGGATTCGGGCGATGGTATCAACGCGTTCACGCAGCAACTGCGCGGCTTTTTGCATGATTTTGTAGCGGTCAAAGGCTGAAGTCCGGCGCCATACCGAAAAACCACGCTCCGCAGCGGCCAACGCTTCATCAAGATCGGCAATATCGGCGTGGGCAACCGTTCCTAAGGTCTGACCTGTAGCGGGGTCGATAACTGGCAGGGTTCGACCATCGCGACTGGCACGCCACTGGCCGTCGATGAAGAGCTGGACATCGGGATACATGGTAATTCTCCACTGGCATTCGGGTGATCGACGAATTTAGGGGTACATAAGTCTATCGGTCAAGCCGAAGCTGAGATCGATGTCGGCAAGGGCTTTGACGACATATGTCATCAGGACGTCAGCTCGGCTTCACGCTGGGTGGCGGCATCGTCGAAGACGACATAAAGCCGTTCAGCGATCTGGCTTTTGATCACTTTGGCAGTTTCCAGGCCCAATACGAAGCCTTCGGCCTTGCCGCCTGCGCGGTTCAGTTCGCTGACGGTGCCCGACTGAGTGATCGCTTCGAACAGTTTTTCTGCGTGCGGACCCGCGCCTTTAGGGAGGGAAATCTGATCAATGCTCATGTAGGAATTCCTGGCTTTCGAAAAACAACAGACCGCGCCAGGCGAAACGACAACAACCCAGCTAACCGACGCGGCACAAAAAAGGTGTGCACATGGTAAACCTGTCAGGCGGATCAAGGTGGGGCGATTGCACACCTACGCCAAACCCAGCTGGATCAGCCCTTCCTGCGTTGCTGCCAGGCCGCAGCCAGGCCACTCAGGCAAATAACGGTAATACCCAATTGGGCCGTGAGTGACGGGGCATGATCAAAGACCAAATAACCCAGCAGGCCCGCAAATACAATCTGGCAGTAACTGAATGGCGCAAGCATCGCTGGAGCTGCGAAGCGGTAAGCCTGGGTCAGCAGCAAATGCGCAACCATACCGCAGGTGCCCAGCGCCAGCATCAACGGCAAATGCTTGAGCTCTGGCGTCTTCCAGAAGATGGGCACCAGCGCCGACATAACCAGTGTGTTGAACAGGCCGGCGAAAAAGTTGCTGGTCGTCGGGCTGTCATGGGCGCTGACCATGCGGGTCAATAGCTGATAGAAAGCGAAACACAGCGCGGAGCACAGTGGCAGCAGACTGGCAGGCGTGAACAACTCGCCACCAGGGTGAACGATGATCAATACGCCGACGAATCCGACCAATACCGCAGCCCACTGCTTGCGAGTGACATGCTCCCCCAGTAAAGGCACAGACAGCGCCGTGATCAGCAGAGGCGCCAGGAAGTTGACCGCAGTCGCCTCGGCCAGAGGGATGAACATCAGCCCGGTCGTAAAAAACAGGCTGGTGCCCAAAAGACACAAGGCGCGCATCACCTGCAGTTTCGGGCGCTTGGTACGCAACACCCGCAACCCCGCCGAGGGCATGAAAATGCAAGCCATCAGCACGGTGTGTACGACGTATCGCACCCAAACCACCATCACGATGGGATAGAAGCCGGAAAGGTATTTGGAAAGCGTGTCATGAGTGGAGAAGAGAAGAGTCGCCAGAACAATGAGGGCGATACCCTTGAGTGGCTGATTGACGCCGGATAAAGGCGTGCTGGCAGTGCTCATCGAGGTTCCTTGGCGAGGCAGAAAACAGGCATTTTGACTGAGTGCCAATACGGCAACATGCCCGCCGTCCCTGAGTGATGAAATAGCGCAAGAATATAGAAGCGCCTGCTGTTATCCAAACAATGCCGGAAAATTCGGGAAGTTTTATGACCAAACGGTCCGGGGCCGACCCCAAGGTCCGCCGGCAATCAGGGTTTGCATGAGCCCGGACGCATCAGCCGGCTTCATGCTCTCCCCTGATTACATCGACAACTTCAGGCGGCGCTGACCTCTGGGGGGTTCGCCTGAGGCACTGTAAAGACAAATTCGCTGCCTACACCCACCTCACTGCGAGCCTGCAAATCGCCGCCATGTGCCTTGATAATGCCCATCGAAATATAAAGGCCAAGACCGGTCCCGCTGGGATTGCCTTCACGGATTCGCCAGTAACGCTCGAAAACGTGAGGCAGTTGCTCGGGAGCAATCCCATCGCCCGTATCGGTCACGCTGAATTGCACGTAGCCGTCAACCGCGACAGCCTTGACGTCGACGGCTCCCTCTTTTGGCGTGAACTTAATGGCATTACCGACCAGGTTGGACAACACCTGAAATAGCCGCTCAGGGTCGGCGATGATCTGTAGATCCGGTTCGGCGTGGAATCTCAACTCAATGAATTTGTTAAGGGCAAGCGGCGCCAGCAGCGAGTAGCCCTCTTCAAAGATCTGACTGACTTCTAGCGGTTGCGGCGTAATCGAATACCGTCCGGCCTCGATCTTGGAGGTATCCAGCAAATCTTCGAGCAAGTTGGTCATGCGCGTAGTCGCCCGCTGCATGGTGTCAATTGCCGAGCTGATGCGTTTGGAGGCGTGAGCACCGTCGGCGGTCATGACGCGCTGCATCATGCCGCACTGCATGACAATAACGGTCATCGGGCTGCGCAAATCATGGGACACCACGGCCACCAGCTCATCTCGGGCCCGCACCGCTTCCTGCTCGCGCACGACCTGCCGGGCAAGATCGGTTTCCAGGGCTGAACGGCGAAGATCGCTAGCGGCGAACAGGTCTGCGACGTCCCAGCGTCGCGCCTGGCCATCGACCTGCTCTTTCCATAAATCGAACGAGACCCGTGGTTGCAGGCGACGCCCGGTTTCCGTTTCGGCCAGTTCCAAGGGCTTGTTCGGATTGCCACTCCAATGCACGCTTTCCTTTACTTCAGACCGAAACCAAAGAACGGCGTTATCGACCGGCTTGGGCAAGGTAAAACTCAGCACCCCACTGGCTACGTCGTGATACGCCCGAGCAGGCGCAAAATCAGCGCTCAGGCTGGACGTCTGGACCACGGCACCAGGTTGCTGCCTGACCCACTGATACAAGGCGCGAACCTGCTCAGGGGATGGGCATTTGCCAAACAGATGCAAACGATCCTCTGCAACCACCGCAGCACCCGATGCCGCCACCAACGACATGAGCTGATCCGGATGATGCGCGAGCGCTTCCAGCACATCACCCTCTGCTTCACGCATCACCTGCGCAAGACAATCGAGCAGCGTTTCCTTGGCCTGCCTTTGCTTGAGTATTTCCAGCTCTTCCAATGCGCTGATCTGCATTGACAAGACCTGGCCAATTGTCTGACACGCAGCGCGCAATTCATGAGGCACTAACAACGGTTGGCGATTGCCACAGCTAATCAGCCCCCATAACCGGTCATCCTTGAGCAGCGAAATGCTCATGGACGAAAGCACCCCCATGTTTTTCATGTATTGACAGTGAATAGGCGAAACACTGCGCAACAGCGAGTAAGTCATATCCAGCGGTTGCAGATTGTCCGGGCGCAGCAAAGGAACCAGGGGAACCGGCATGTAGGTAGCGTCAGGGATAATCCGTAACCAGTTCAAACGATAAAGCTCGCGGGCTTGGGCCGGGATATCGGAAGCCGGAAAGAACAGTCCGTTATAGGCGTCCATTCCGGGACTGGAGGCTTCCGCGATCACCTGACCGTGGCCCTGCTCTTCAAACCGGTAAATCAGAACACGGTCGTAACCGGTCAGTGCCTGTATTTCGTTGACACTGATTTCATACAGAGTCGCAAGGGTCTTGGCAGACTGAAGACGACGCAAGGTTCGGCTCAAGCCGCGATCCAGGTTGTCCAGGCTCACGGCGAGCAGCTTGCCGGGGACTTCGATTTCCAGGATCAACAGCCCGTCGTGCCGGTGCAGGATTCCATCGACCTCAAGCCCGCCGCACATCATTGCAATCGGATTCACATCATCCAGCGAAGCACCGCTTGCCGCGAGCCTTATACGCTGAGCCTGTTCATCCCCCAGCACGTCCGCCAACGGCAAACCTGCCAGGTCGGCGGCGGGCTTGCCCCATAAATCCCCGGCATTGGCACTGATCTGCTGCACGCACCAGCTCGATTCGGCTATGGTCAACAGCACCCCGTGGGGCTGGATCGCTCCCGGAACCTGAATAGGTTCCTGATCACAATTGGCCAATAACCGATCGAGGGCATCTGCATCGTTGACAATCATTGTAAAACCTCCGAACGCTCCAACCAGCGTTCAAAACTGCTAAAGGTGAGTAGTGCCGAGTGGACGACTTGCGCTCGCTGCTCAGGGGCATCAACGGCAGAAAGAAGCGCAAGAAAGTCCTCCCACATTTGGCTGGTCGTACTGCCGTAAACGTTCAGAAACGCACCACCACTTTCGCCTCCGATGGACAATTTGCGTTGCACGACCCGACTCAAAACCTGACCGCCCAACGTGGCACCTTCCATTACATACATGGCGCCAAGCGCTTGCAGCCGATTGCCCAGGGGCGGAAGCTCGCGACACAACGCCAGCGAGGCAATCCGCTCTGCGCCAACCCCCAACGCTTGAAGGTCTGCGATCAGTAACGGAGCTTTCTGACGCTCATCAAGGCTGGCCAGATCCATATCCGGCACTCGGCCCAGCTGTCGCTCAAGAGAAAAATAAAAGCCGTAATAAGCCTCGATCAGACGGACATAGAGCCCTCGGTCGAGGTGAGCAGAAATAAAGGGCAGCCGCTTTTCCAGAGATCGATGGGCAGCAGCAGTGGCGTCGCGCAGATCCTGATGCACCCGAGAAATGTTTATCGTCCAGCGATTGGGCAGTGCCTGAGAATGTGCTTCAACCAAGGTCTTTCAAGTCCGGAACTATCGCGCGGGAAAGCCCCCAGCAGGCAGTTACTTGTTCTTCGAGTGGCGAATAAATCCTTTCGTTCACCGAAAAACGGCCAACACATTACAGCAGCGGGGGAATTTTCCGAAATACTCGGTTGCCGGCGACGCACGTCATCGATCGGATATCGGCTTGACGGTTGCCCGCCAAAGCCTTTCAGCACGGCACCCAATGCGCCGCCGATATCCGCCGCAGGCAGCAGCCTGCCTTCAGAAAATATAATCGGTAGTCAGGAAACTTGATTCACGATTACGGATGATATCGCTGATCAGCGCTTTGTTTTTCTCCTGGAACTTGGTCGCCACCAAGGTTCGAATCGAGAAAACCCGCAGGGCGTCATGCACCGACAATGTTCCTTCCGCGGAGTTTTTGCGGCCATTGAAGGGAAACTGATCGGGGCCCCGCTGACACTGTGCGTTGATATTGATGCGCCCGACCTGGTTGGCAAAGGCATCGACCAGACGCCCCACCAGAGCCGGTTCAGTACCGAAAATACTAAGCTGCTGACCGAAATCGGAATCCAGTACGTAGTCGATTACCTTGTCCAGATCGTTATAAGCCACCACCGGCACCACTGGTCCGAACTGTTCTTCGTGATAGACCCGCATCTGCGCGTTGACCGGATACAAAATCGCCGGGTAAAAAAATGTTTCACGGATTTCGCCGCCGCCAGGGTTAACCACCTGCGCGCCCTTGCCAAGCGCATCATCGACCAGGCCTTTAAGGTATTCAGTCTTCCCCGGCTCCGGTAACGGCGTCAACGAAACGCCTTCTTCCCAAGGCATGCCGGGTTTTAACTGGGCGAGCTTGGTCTTGAATTTCTGCAGAAATTCATCAACCACGTTTTCATGCACAAAAAGAATCTTCAACGCGGTACAACGCTGACCATTAAATGACAAGGAACCCGTGACGCACTCGTTCACCGCATTGTCCAGATCGGCGTCAGGCAGCACGATGCCTGGATTTTTCGCATCCAGACCGAGGGCAGCACGCAGACGATGAGGCTTTGGATGCAGTTTTTTCAGGTCACTGGCCGCTTTGTTGGTCCCGATAAAAGCAAATACATCAATCTTCCCGCTGGCCATCAAAGCGCTCACTGTTTCGCGCCCGCTGCCGTAAATCACATTGATCACGCCCGCTGGAAAGCTGTCGCGGAACGCCTCCAACAACGGACGAATCAACAACACGCCGAATTTAGCGGGTTTGAAAACCACGGTATTACCCATGATCAAGGCGGGAATCAGGGTAGTGAACGTCTCGTTCAGGGGATAGTTGTAGGGCCCCATGCAAAGCGTAACGCCCAATGGCACCCGACGGATCTGCCCGAGCGTGTCCTGCTCAAGTTCAAAGCGACTGGAGCGCCGGTCCAGTTCTTTCAACGCATTGATCGTGTCGACGATGTAGTCACAGGTTCGATCAAACTCCTTTTCCGAGTCCTTCAGGTTCTTGCCGATCTCCCACATCAGCAACTTGACCACCGCTTCGCGCTGCTCACGCATGCGCGCGAGAAACGCTTCAACGTGGCGAATGCGGTCCACGACCCGCATCGTTGGCCAACTGCCCTGCCCACGGTCATAGGCCTGGACGGCAGCATCCAATGCCGTCATCGCGGTTGAAGCGTCCATCAATGGCGTACTGCCGAGAATCACAGAACGGATGCCCTCCTGCGCTGCGAGGCAAACCGGACTACGTACGGGCGCCAACGGGCCCGACCACAAATGCAAAACCCCATCGACCAGGTATTCACGCTGTTCGATAGGGTCGCCTGGACGATACTGCTCCGGGATGTCTTCCAACGCAGGAAATAACGATTCAAGCTGGCTGGTAACAGTCACGTCGTAACACCTCTCGTCAGATGGGTAACCAAAGTTCCAAGGCCACTTTACGCCCAACGCAATGACGGATCGAAGCCCGACGACAGACCGCTCGGGAAAGGCTGAAAATATTTCCAGGACGTTCTTGACTTCTCTATTCCAATCAGTAACATAGCGCTCATTCCGCGATAGCTCAGTTGGTAGAGCAAGTGACTGTTAATCACTGGGTCCCTGGTTCGAGTCCAGGTCGTGGAGCCACCTTCAGGAAGCTGTAGATTCAAGGGTTTGAGCGAATTTTGTAGAAAAGTTCTCAGCAGCGCTGAAAACCACCAAAAACCGCTCCCTCCCCTACAGCTTACCCTCTGTAACACTTCAGTATGTGAGTCAAAGCGCTGTCTCTAATCAATTGATTTAGAGGCAAGCACCATGAAAATCGCATCGGTCCTCTCGACTAAAGGCGGCCCTGGCAAGACCACGGTAACCGCTAATCTAGGCGCCTTCTGCGCCGAATCAAATATCCGCACCCTGCTCATCGACCTCGATACGCAACCCTCGTTGTCCTCGTTTTATCGTCTGGACAGCGAAGCCCCGGGCGGTACGTACCAGCTGATATCCCAGAACGAGACCATCCCGGATCTCGTTGTTTCCCGCACCTGCATCCCCAATCTGTCGCTGATCCTCTCCAACGACCCGCATAACCAGTTGAGCAACATGCTGCTCTACGCGGCTGACGGGCGTCTGCGCCTGAAAAACCTGATGTCCCAGTTTGCTCAGGATTACGACCTAGTGCTGATCGACACCCAAGGCGCGCGCTCGGTGACGCTGGAGACCGCGCTGCTCTGTTCGGATCTGGCGATTTCCCCCATCACCCCGGACATGCTCGCCGCCCGGGAGTTTTATCGCGGTACCCAGCAGTTGCTGAAAGACTTGGCGCCGCTGGCTTCGCTGGGCGTCTACACGCCACCGCTGAACACCGTGATCAACAAGCTCGATGCCACCAATGACGCCAACCTGATCTACCAGTCGCTGGTGGAAACCCTGGCCGATCACCCGCAGGTCAACCTGCTGCAGACCACCATCCCGGCCGCCGTGAGCTTTCGACGCGCCGCCACCGAAGGTGTGCCAGCCCATCGACTGGAATACCGCCAACCTCATAACCGTCGTTCGCCCGCCGCCTTTGCCGTGATGAAGGCGCTGGCCTCGGAGCTGTTCCCGGAATGGCGTGCGCTCTTCAACAAGCTCGCCCACGACACTCTGGGCACGCCGATGGATGAGGAACTGGCCTCATGAACCTGCTCGATCTGGTGCCTCCGCATTCCATCGAAGCGGAACAAGGCGTGCTCGGCGGGTTGATGCTCGATAACAGCACTTGGGACCTGGTGGCCGACACGCTGTCTGCGCAGGACTTTTTCCGGCGAGACCATCGGGTGATCTATCAGGCCATCCAGAGCCTGGCGATTGTCGATCAACCGTTCGATGTGGTGACCCTGTCCAACTCCATCCCCGAGATTTCACAGGCCGGAGGCCTGGGCTATCTCGCTGAGCTGGCCAAGAACACGCCCTCCGTGGCCAACATCAGCGCCTACGCCGACATCGTTCGCGAACGGGCGCACCTGCGTCAGCTGATCCTGCTCGGCCACGACGCCAGCCGCCGCGCCAACGAACCTCAGGCAAAAAGCGTCGAGGTCCAGGAAGAATTCGAGCAGAAGCTGTTTGCCTTGGGCCAAGGCCATGCGCCCAACCGCTTCATCGATGTCAACGAAACCCTGATGAAAGTCCTGGAGCAGGTGGACTTCAACTTCAACCACGGCAATGGCGTGACCGGCGTCCCCAGCGGCCTGGTGGATCTGGATCAGAAAACCGGAGGATTTCAGGATGCCGACCTGGTCATCGTTGCCGCGCGCCCATCGATGGGCAAAACCAGCCTGGCGCTTAACATCGTCGATGCGGTACTGGCTCAGGATCCGGCCAACACCGTTCAGATCGCAGCTCAACCGCGGCCTTGAAAGCCGCGCCAATAAACGCCCGCATAACGGCGACCTGCGCGAATCCGGCGCGCTGGAGCAGGATGCCGACCTCACCCTGTTCATCTACCGCGACGAGGTTTACCACCCCGAATCGATGGACCAAGGCATCGCCGAGTTGATTATCGGCAAACACCGAAACGGACCCACCGGCGTAGTGCGCACTGCATTTATCGCTGAACAGACCCGTTTCGCCAATCTGGACGCCAGGGATCGGCAAGGAGCATCAGCATGAACAAAAAACCTGTGCCCCGAGGGACGTGCAAGGACTGCCTGGCTGAGTTTGCCCTGCACCGGGCCATACGCCGCATCAGCGATCCACTGCTGCAGGACAACGAGCTGGATATCTACACCTGCCCTGAATGCGGCAGCTACGCGGTGGAGGAGCAAAGCCATGAAAACCAGTACTGAACACAGCGGCGAAGACCTGTGCACCGTGGTCTTTCGCCTGAAGAAAGGCCGCAATGACGCGGGGCGGTTTGTCTACGCCCTGGCCTGCCGCGTTGAACAATGGAAAGACGTTGAGGTGATCAGCCTCGATGTCGGCGACCTGCATTACCAGAAAAACACCACCGAAGAATCAGTCCAGGGAGACGCGCAATGACCACACGCAAACAAGACAAATTCGTTGTGCGTTTCTACGAGAGCGGACTGCGTGATCAGATCGCCGAAGTCGCTCGCCACTCCCAGCGCTCGATGAACGCCGAAATCATGTGGCGGCTGTTTCGCAGCCTGGAACTGGAACAGGAGCTCAAGCGCGCCAACGCAGTCATCGAGCAGCTCACTGCCAAAGGTGATGCCTGATGGCTGCCAAATCTCTGGATGCCGAGGCGATCAAAGGCAAGCTGCTGCAGGGTTCGTTCATGAATAACGGCCCCGTGCTGTCGCAGCTTACTGATCCGATTGCCGATACGCCCATGGTCATCACTCTGGACAAGTTGCGGCCGTACTAACATAACCCGCGCATCAACCGCAACCCCCTGTTTGATGAGATCAAGGCCTCGATCAAGAATCGCGGCCTTGAAGCCCCGCCGCCGATCACACGCCGCCCGGGAGAAGAGTTCTACACCATCCGCAACGGCGGCAACACGCGGCTGGCGATCCTCAACGAACTGTGGACCGAGACCCGGGATGAGCAGTTCTTTCGCATCCAGTGCCTATTCCGGCCTTGGCCCAAGCGGGGCGACATTGTCGCCCTCACGGGCCATCTGGCCGAGAATGACATGCATGGTGAACTGACTTTCGCCGAACGCGCACTGGGGATTGATCGTGCCAGGGAGTTTTACGAACTGGAGGCCGGGCAACCGGTCTCCCAACGGGAACTCGCCCGGCTGCTGGCTGCAGACGGCTATCCCGTCTCACAGCCACACATCAGCAAGATGCGTGACACCGTGGAGTTTCTGCTGCCAGCAATTCCCGGGCTGCTGTTTGGCGGACTCGGCAAGCCGCAGATCGAGCGGCTGATCGCATTACGCCGTAGCGCTGAAAAAACCTGGCTGCAGCACGCGAAAAGCAACGACACCGACTTCGCGGTACTGTTTTTCGATGTGCTCAACGGTTTTGATCACAAGCCTGATTTCAGCTATGAGCGCTTTCAGGACGAGCTGATTCATCAGATGCAGCAGCTGTTGGGCAAGGATTACAACTGGCTCAAGCTGGATATTCTGGACGGGCGTGGGGCAGAGAAAGTACCGCCTGTTGAGACGCCACGGTCGGTTGCTGCACCGCCACCTGCTGCAGTACAGCCTTCGAATACGCCTGCAGGTGAGGCGGAGGTTCAGCCGCCTGCTTGCACGCCTGAGACAGATCTGTATCAGCAAGAACTTAATAGAGACACCATTCCGGTCTCAACAGATGACCAGCAAGCCCTTATTCAGGCCCATATCATCACGCCTATCGCTGGCCTTACACCCCGCATCCAGGCCATGAAGCGCCAGTTGGCACAGGCCACAGGCGAGCCGATTCCCGACTTCGAAACCACCTGCCTGCACGCGATACCGGTGCAGGTGGGAGGCCTGCACCCAGTCTCGGACCTCTGGTACATCGAGCGTGAGATTGACGAGCCGACCCTATTACGCCAAGAGATTTACGGGTTGGCCAGCGACGTAGCAAATGAGGTAGAAGCTCATGACTTGATTACTCCAAGCGATTGGGGCATCGGCTTTACCCTTACCTCCAATGCTCAGATCAGCCCGCTAACGCCTCTTGCCGCTGCAACCATCAGGCTCCTGGACTCATTGAGCGGCGGCTTCGATATTCAGGCCGATCAGGCTGCTCCAGTAACCGATCTGGGCCAGTTGATGCTCGGCTGCCCCAGACACGAATCCCAACCGGCTTCTGCCGCCGCCCGCCTCAGCGACCAGGCGCTGGTGAAAATCTTTCGCGTCATGCGCCTGGCGCGGCGTTTGAGCGCTCGATTGTGCTCGGCCTTTCGCCCATATCAGGGTCGATGCCATGCCTAGCTCACGGCGAATGGTCTTGTTCAAAGACACAACATCCAAGGCTTCATGGGTCGCATAAAACCCTTGTGCCTGAGGCGCCAGAACACCGAAGAGGGTCTGCATATCAACCTGCAACTCAGGTAGATCGCTGGCAGGGAGAGTGAAGGATTCATCGGCATTCATCCCGGCAAGCAAGGGCGTATCGGAATACTGACCGGGCGCATTGCTGTACAGATCGTGTGGCAACAAATGTCCATCAACCACCGGAGCAAAACGTAACAGGCCGGGACCCAGTTGTTTCACGGCCTGCATGATTTCTTCAGCTGAAAGTGTTCGCAATTGATCAACCGAACTGACGCCTGCGGCATCCAGCAACTGCTGCCCGACCGATTCGGCTGCTTCCAATGTCACGGGTGGTCGGCCCATACCGGGACCGCTTTCAGAAATCGCCCGGGCAAACAGGTTTTTCGCCGCAGGGCTTGCCATCAGGTCGTGTGCAGCCATCGAGCCCGCAGACTGGCCCGCAATCGTGATTTTGCCTGGGTCGCCACCGAGCGCCACTGCATTGGTGTTGACCCACTTGAGTGCCGCAACGATATCGGCGAAACCAAAATTACCGGAGCCTTGCCCTTCCCGGGTCAGCTCAGGGTGGGCGAGAAAGCCGAAAACCCCGAGACGATAGTTGAGATTGACCACTACGACGCCTTGAGCGGCCATCGGACTGCCGTCATAGATGGGCACAGAGCCGGCCCCTGAAGTAAAGCCACCACCAGGGATCCACAACACAATGGGAAGCGGTTGGTCAGTGGCTTTCGATGGTCGCCAGATGTTCAGATACAGACAATCCTCACTGACTGGCCCTGACACCATGTACTCCTTGGTGTAAGGCCCAAATCCATCGCTGAGATCTTGCTGGCAGCTGTTGGCGAACTTGGTCGCTGCGCGCTGGCCACGCCATGAAGCTGGTGGTTGAGGCATACGCCATCTGTTCAAGCCCACGGGCGCCGCCGCGTAAGGAACCCCCAGATAAGCATCGACGCCATTGGCACGCGTACCTACAAGGACACCCTGTTCGACGTTAAGAGTTGCGGCCTGGCTTGCAGTGGTCTGCCCAATGATCCCGGCTGCGACTAACGAAGAAGCAAAGATTTTTTTGATCATGAAAGTGCCTTTAATGCCGGCAAAAGAACAGGAAACGACAGGCCGGATGCCGCTCCAGCCTGGGAAGCGAGAGGGATAAACGAAGTTTGCTACGGTGCCAGCAATGGCGGAGATAGAGCGCAGGTTATCGACGCGCACTCATCAAAACGGTAGGACTGACGCTCACTTCGATACGATGGAATCAATCATTTTTTGTGACTGGGCAACATGCCGATCAGTGTCTCGTCCTTATCAATGAAGTGGTGCTTCAACGCTACCAGCGCATGCCCGCCGACCAGTGCACCACAGCACCAGGCCGTCCAGGTATGGATGTACTTGGCCAGGTCGTAAAGTTCAGGGTCAGGCATGACCAAAGGCGGCAAGATAAACAGCCCGGCGACGAGAATGGCTTTGTCCGCCACCGAACTCCAATACCAGCCGGAAAGGGGCAAGGCAATCAGAGCAACGGCGTAGAGCAGTACATGGCCAATCATTGCTCCGCGCTTCATCAGCGGACTCATGCTCGCCGACAACTCGGGCGGACGATTCATCAACCGCCAGGTCACGCGCAGAACGATAAGAAAAAGCAGTGTACTGGCCACGGCCTTGTGCAGGATGGTCAGTTGATGATGCGCATTGAGCTCGTCACGCCAGTGGGTCGCCAGGATGCCCACCCCCCAACTACAGATCCAGAGCAGCGCCATGCCCCAATGCAGCCACTTGGCCGGGCTGGTGTAACCGGAGGTGCTCGTATCTTTCATGGCGGTCTTCTTCGATGACTTATTCGGACTGCGCCGTCTGCTTGCCTCGGATGAAATTCGGGCGTTAGACCGCGCGCCACAATCCTATAGAGGAACCCTGGCTCGATAAATAATCGCTAAAGATCAAGTGTGTAGACTCCAGGTCTACAGACAGCCACGAAGCTGCGACACGCCAGCACGCTACTGCCAGTGCTCACACAGCCGGACCAACTCATCCACCACATACCTTACCTTGGGTCGCAAGTGCGAAACCTTGGGCCATACCGCGTGGACCTCAACAGGTTCTGGCTCATAGCCGCCCAGCACCTCTACCAGCCTGCCTGCGTCTATATCGTCTTTAAAGAGGCAGCGTGGCATCTGGCACAGGCCAATACCCGCCACGGCGGCGAGAATCATCGCTTCGCCATCGCCGATCTGGTGGGTTGTCGGTGGGGAGTAGCGAACACTTTTCTGCCCTTCCCTTACACGCCAGGACAGTGGCTGGCCTCGTCGATGACCGACGATGCAGTGATGACGGTTCAGATCTTCCAGGGTGTCAGGTACGCCGAAACGCTCCAGGTAACTCGGCGCAGCACAGATGGCCCAGCGTTGTCGTGCAAGGCGGCGAGCGACCAGGCCGCTGGTATCTTTGAGCTCACCAAATCGCACTAGCAGGTCGATGCCCTCTTCGATCGGATCGACCAGATGATCTGAAAACGTCATGTTCAGTTGCAGCGCGGGATACTTGTCAGCGATTTCGAATAACAAGGGAGCAACAACCCGACGCCCGAATGCCACGGGCATGTCTACGCGCAATCGGCCAGAGGGCTCACGGGTTCCAGGCCCCAAGCCACTTTCAGCCGCACCGATTTCTTCGAGTGCGTTTGAGCACGCGATGAAATACGCGTCGCCATCAGCGGTCAGGGAGATCCGGCGGGTGGATCGATGAAAAAGCTGCACCCCCAACCGTTCTTCGAGCCGCGCAATGGACTTTCCCACGGCTGATTTGGAGATCCCCAAGCGTGCGGCTGCCTCGGTGAAACTATTAGAGCGCGCCGCCATGACGAAAGTGAGAACGCCTTGAAACGAATCGATGGGGATCATAAACACCGCCACTGTAGATATAAACGCTACCCACTTTATAGTTTTAGGCTGTTTATCACCAGACTCTTCTACTCTAGGATTGTTTTATGTCGCGGACTGATCACTTCAGTCCGGTTTTTTATCCCAAAGAGGAATACATCATGCCCGTAGTACGCGTTAGCTGGTTCGAAGGTAAAGAGCACGCTCAGAAAGCCACTGTTGCTGCTGAAATCACTGAAAGCATCGTTAAAAACACCGGCACCTCGGCCGAATACATCTACGTGATTTTCGAAGACGTAGCCCCTTCGGATTGGGCAGGTTCGGGCAAGCTGTTCGGCGAAGCACCCGAGAAGTCCTGACCCCGGCGACTGCATCGACCGTATCGAATGCATCGGCTTGGTCAGCGATGCATCCTCACCTGGCGCCCCAAGACGCCTACGATGGAAGAGATCCTATGCATCCCCATATTTCCTGCCTGTTCACCCTTGCAATCAAACCTGGCGACTTTCCAGAATTCAAAGCGCTGATCGCCCAGATCGTTCCCGCGACCAAGCTTGAGCCGGGCACCCTGGTTTACGAGTACAGCGTTAACGAAGACCAAAGCGTTGCGCATATTCTTGAGCGCTACAACGTTGAATCCGTGGTCAGCCACGTGGACGAAACCTTTGCTCCGTTTGGCAAACGCTTTCTCGAACTGTGCACCATCACCAGCCTGGTCGTGTATGGCACACCTGATGCAGAGATCCGCAAACGCCTGGATCCGTTCGGTGCTGTGTACATGACGCCGTTCGACGGCTTCAGCCGCTGATCGATTTGATCTGCGCAGGCTCGATGGCAAAAATTGAGGCTGCGCTTATGGCGCCGTGACTGGCCCGTGACCCTCTAGGTGGTCATCAGGGCGCTAACTTATCGACAACGATCCGACCGAGACCCAGATCCCTTCGGCCTTCCCGGCAGACAGGGTTCAACTGGCGTTCAAGGGCAACCCCAGGCCAAGGGGCTCAAGCAGCTGCAAAATGTCATCGGCGGTCTTGCGCACTACCGTATCGTTACGACGATCAGGATGCATGGCCACCCAAATGTCGAGGCAGAGCATAGGAAGATCGGTGTCGAGCTTGATCAGGCGATTGTCACGATCACCGATAAAGCAAGGCAGTCCTGCAACGCCAACGCCCGAACAAGCGGCTTCGTATTGGTGGCTCAAATCAGTGACCTCGCAGGCGACCCGGCTCGAACCTATGACGTCGTAGAGCCAACGTTTGTGGGCAAAGTCGCCCTGCCGGTCGGTGTAGCCGACGAACTCCCATTTTTGTTCATCCCGTGCATTCGCATAGTCGCGTTGCGCGTAAAGAGCAAACTGCATCTTGCCGACCTTTTTGACGATGTCCGTATCTTCAATCGGTGGCGAAAGACGCAGTGCCAGGTCTGCCTCCAAACGCGAGAGGGAGACGAAGTGAGGCTCACTCAAAATCGAAAGCTGCACCGCGGGAGACATTCTGGCCAGTTCAGCCAGGTTTGGCGTCAGGAAGTGTCTGGCAAGAATAGGAGGAGCAGTGATGGTGACCTTTGCCCTTACCGCGGTCCTGGACGACAAGCACTTGCGCTGAATGGCAAACGCTCTTTCTTCAATGTCCAAAACGTCCTGCATGATCTGCTGGCCAATGGTGGTCAGACGCGACTCACGGGGGAGCCGATCAACCAGGCGGACATTGAGTTGCGCTTCCAGGGCGGCCAGTCGACGGCTCACTGTGGCTTGGTTAACGTCAAGCGCACGCGCTGCTCCCGACAGGCTGCCGGCCGTAGCAATTGCCAAAAGAAATCTCAGATCTTCCCAGTCCATTAGCCATGCATTTATGCAGTGATTGTGTGCGAATTCTAGTATTTACGCATAACTTGTCAACAGTTACCGTCTATCCATTGATTAACACCTGCGACCCTAAAATCATGTCCAACACAACCCAAAAAACCTCTTCATTAGCCGCGATTCAGATCGCGGCATGCCTGGGTTTTCTTGTCGTCCAACTTGATGTCAGCGTGGTCAACGTGGGCTTGGGCGCTTTAAAAACCGCATTCGATACAAACCTGACCGGTCTTCAGTGGGTTATCAACAGCTATGCACTGGCGTTCTCGGCGCTGTTGATCCTGGGGGGCGCAGCCGGTGACAAGTTCGGCGCCAGAACCGTGTTCGCGTCGGGCTTTGCTCTGTTTACCCTGGCGTCCATAGGCTGTGGCCTGTCAAACAGCATGAGCATGCTGATCGGTATGCGGGTTGTGCAAGGTGTGGGCGCGGCCCTGTTGGTGCCCACCTCCCTTACGCTGATCAGACTGGCATTCGAGGATCCTGCCAAGCGGCGGTCAGCTGTGGCGATGTGGGGCGCTTGTGGCGGTATCGCTCTGGCTGCGGGACCGGTTATGGGCGGCCTGCTCATCGAGTGGCTCGGCTGGCGGAGTGTTTTCTTACTCAACGTACCCATCGGCATTCTCGCCGTCGTCCTGATAATGCGTTATGCCCCGTCTTCCCCTCGCATCGATAAGCAAGTGGACGTACCGGGGCAAATCAGTATTGGCATCTGCCTGGCGTCATTGACCTACGCCCTGACTGAATCAAGCTCTAAAGGCTGGGTCACCGAAACCCTTTCGACCATGGCCGTTGCAGTGATTTGCGCAATTGCGTTCATCCTGATCGAGCGACGGGTAAAGAACCCCATGCTCCCGAGCCGATTGGCGCGAAACAAAACCTTGGCCACCACCGCATTGGCCGGTGCGGCCATCAACCTCACCTTCTACGGCACTGTGTTTGTATTCAGCATCTACTTCCTGTCGTTTCTGCATTACGACGCCTTTAGAACCGGCCTCGCGTTCATACCACTGACGGCAGTGCTGACGATCTCCACAATGGTCTCCTCTCGGATTGCCAGGCACGTCAGTGCGCAACGCATCATCACTGTCGGGTTCTTGATTCAGGCCGTTGGCTTCCTGGCGCTGGCCCGTGTCACACCAGAGACGACGCTTTGGTACCTGAATATCGCCTTGATGGTCGTGGGCATCGGCAGTGCTTCGTCCGTACCCTCGATCACCAATTCAATGCTGTCGTCGGTGTCTGCCCATGACGCTGGCATGGCGTCGGGCTTGATGGCATCGGCGCGGCAATTGGGAGGTGTGATTGGTGTCGCTGTGTTCGGGGCCTTGATTACCAGCACTGAACCGGCCGCGTTTTCCCAAGGCTTATCGACGGCAATGATCGTCTCGGCAGTGGTCTTACTGGTCTGTATCGCTGTGAATCATTGGGTCGGGCGCACAGCCCGGCAACCCGTCTGCACCTGATTTCAATCTCCCTTTCAACCCTCAACCTGAGCTAACAGGAGTGCCTTATGGCCAAGCCAAGCGGTTCCAATGACAACATCAGTTCAAAGGTAGACATCGATTACCCGGACTTTACGAAGTTGCCTGATCACGTGCGGGACAAGTTCGAAAAGCTGCCGACGAAGGTCAACTTCTTCCGAATGCTGGGTTACAGCCCAGGTGCCTTCAATCCGATGATCGACCTGACCAATGCGATCTTCAGAGACCTGACCATCACCGACTATCACAAGGAGCTGATGGTTTTACTCCTCGCCGCAAATGAAAATGTCGCCTACGAATGGGAGCAGCATGTATCCATCGCCCAGGCTGCGGGCGTACGCCAAGACCAGTTTGTCGCAATCGCCGAGGGGCGTCTTGAAGACACCCAAGCGTTTAAGGAAGACGAGCGTGTGCTGCTAAGGTTCGGCCAATCCATCCTCGACAAAGGTAAGGCACCCGGCGTGCTGTTCAAACACGCCCAGGAGCATTTCTCGCTCCAGGAGTTGAGCGATGCAATTATCGTGATTGGTTACTACCGGATGTTGTCGGGGTATATCCAGACCTTCGATATCACCATTGATGCACAAGAGGATGGGAACTGGATCAAAGGGTGAAATTGATAAGTGCCATTCGCGCTGGGGCAGGCATTCGAGCATCAAGACCTGCCTGAAACCCCGGCTGCACTTTCCATCTTGGATGTCGATATCACCTGCGCCTACTCGGCACCGGGGGTAGCGGTACAGGCCTCTACCAGCCACGGAATACGTCGGCTGCAATACTCAAGATAAGTGTGGACAACGGCTGAGCGATGGCGATGCGCAGGGTACAAAAGATTCAATGAATACTCTGGCAATGGGCAGTCCGTTAGCAGCGGTACAAGTAAGCCCCGTTCGATGGCATCCTTGACGATAAAGGGGGGAAGTTCCGTCATGACTTCCCCGGCCAATACACTGTGCAAAAGATGCATGCTGTCATTTGTCGCCAATACAGTATTGGGCAGCACTGATACTTCCGGGAAGCGCCAGGTCCCGCTGGTATTGGTGCCCAAGCTCCAGGTGGCACAGGGAAAGTTACTCAGATCACCGGGATGATTGGGCGTGCCATGGCGGGCAAGATACTGCGGGCTGGCCACCAGAACATGTCGATAATCGAGTAGATGACGGGCGATCAAGGCTTCGTGCTCAACCTTGCCAACGCGAAGCGCCACGTCTATGCCGTCCTCGACCGGATGCACACGACGTTCAGTCGAAAGCAGATGAACGCGGATATCGGGATGATCCTTCTGGAAATCCGAAATCAGCTGCCACCAAGGCGAGAACGATGGAGGAACGGAAAGACGCAACTTACCTTTAACGTGGGCCTGATCGCTGACGACAGCATCGCGGCCCTCTTGCAGCAGTTCCAGGCCACGGCTGGCGAGCTCAAACAGGCGGGCGCCGGCTTCAGTCAGCTTCACGCCCCTGGCTGAGCGTTCCAGCAACTCAACCTTCAGTGCCTGCTCAAGGGCACGTATCCTTCGACTTGCAGTGGGCAGCGGGACACCCAGACGTTCAGCCCCTGCGGTCATGCTTCCGGCCTGGACGATCGTTACCAGCATCTGCACTGCATTGAGATCCATGCTCCACCCCTCTCATTTATGAAACGGATAGTCTCATTGGCGGGCATTCCGTTTCAATCATGTGCCCAATACAGTAGCGCCTCGCATCACTTATGTAAGGAAGGCCCAACGTGTCGCTAGCTACCTTTGTCGTTATCGCCAGGATCACCCTGCAGCCCGGAACACGCGCCGCGTTTCTTCCGGTAGCAGCCGCAGATGCGCGCGAGTCACTGGCCAAAGAAGCAGGATGTATTGCTTTCAACGTTCTGGTTCCAGAAGACGATGAAAGCTTTGTGGTTTTTCATGAGATCTATCGCGACCGCGCAGCTTTTGATTTACATCTCACCCAACCTCACTTCCACGCCTTCGAGCGTGATGCCGAGCACTTAGTGGTCGGCAAACCCGAGATAACGTTCTTCGGTGCTTACTCAAGCTGAAAAACTGCACAGAGGCGGTTCAGCTTATTCGCCGAATGCGTGCTCGCCATAGTCAGAGCGCAGCGCAGCGCAGCGCAGCGCAGCGCAGCCCAACCCAACCCATCGCACCCATCTATTGGATTCAAACTTTATGAAACTTTACGTTTACGATCACTGCCCTTTCTGTGTAAAAGCGCGGACGATTTTCGGCTTCAAGAACACAGCCTTCGACCTCGTCATTCTGTTGAACGATGATGAGGCCACCCCTACTCGCATGATCGGCAAGAAAATGGCACCCATTCTTGAGGATGGCGGGCGCTACCTGGCGGAAAGTATGGATATCGTCGCGTATGTCGATGGCCTTAGCGGCGACAGAATCTTGTCCGGCCCTCTCAATCCGGTCTTGGAACAGTGGAACAGCGACGCGACTGGTCCGCTTTATTCCCTGGCGCTTCCGCGCTGGGCGGCGGCAGACCTTGAAGAATTTTCCAAGCCTTCTGCACGTGAGTTTTTCACTCGCAACAAGGAACGCATGATCGGCAGTTTCGAGGGTCATATGGCCGCAAGCTCAGACTATATCGCTACGCTTAATCGTCATCTGCTGGACCTTGAACCCTTGATCCAATCGTCCGATGCGGTGAACGGCGAGCTGTCCGAAGATGACGTCCACCTGTTCGCGACCTTGCGCAGCATGTCGATCGTGCGTGGCATCCAGTACCCGCCGGCTGTCGAGGCGTATCGTCAGCGGATGGCAGAACGCAGCGGGATCGATCTGCACGATTCCATCGCGACTTAAGGGCCTACTTTCACGGGCACCCAGCGCGATCTATCAATTGCAAATCAGGATCAGGAGGAACTGCGGCCATCGACTGTCACCTATTCAGGCGTAACAAGATGGCCGCAAAGCTCGCCGGATGGCTCGTACGATTCAAAGAGGAGCAGCGCGCTCAGGCTTTATCAAGTGTTGTCGTGGATCACTTTCAAGTTCTTGAAATGTGCAACCGTCCCTGACTCGATCCAGATGCCAATGCCACCTTTCTGTGCTGCTCCGTATTTCAGGTCGTTAACAATGAATGCTGGTTTCGCCGCGTGATCAAGATACAAACGGGCTTTTGCGCCCTCCACGACCACTTTCATATGAATCCAGCGCCCAAGATCAAGATCAGCATAGGTTTCATATTGCTCAGGGCTTTGCGTGCGCAGTTGGTCAAATCTGAAGTCAGGATAGCCCGCATATTGAACGCTGTGGTTGCGTCGCACCTGATCATCCGCCTGACTGTTGGTCGGACGCAGGTAGATGCTTTCGAAGCGCGACTGGGCGTCTATTCGAAACGATACCCCAATGAAACCGCGAGCGTATTCGGGCGCGTCGGACGCTAGATCACTCGCAACGTCTACTTCAATTGTCCCGTCCTTGAAATCCATCGGCAGCCAGGCCATTAAATCCCTATCGAGTAAACGCTCACGGCGTTGATCCTGGTAGGAGGATGGCGGCATTTTTATTTCGAGTGCAGACTCCCCCTTATAAGGCCCTTTAACTAATGAAACGCCAGAAAGCCGAAACTCTTCAGGGGTTGCGTATTTCGCGGGGCTCTGTGCAGCGGCAAGCCCAGATGCCGCTGACAAGGTGGCCAGAGCAAGCAATGGTTTCAGTTTCATGTCGAGTCCCTGAGAGCGAATTCGTGCGGATGCACTAGGATCGATGGCAAGTCTGCCATCGATCCTAGTGCGCCATTTCAATGGATGCTTTATTCGCTGCACTGTTTCCGGTGATGTTAAGTGCGCTTCAACCGATGAGGTTAAACGATGTCATCGACCACGCCGCCATCAACCCTGAGCGCCGCGCCCGTAGTGGCTGACGCCTGAGTCGAGCATACGTAAACGATCATGTTGGCGACTTCTTCAACAGTAGCCGCACGCTGGATGATCGAGCTTGGGCGATGCTCTGCGATGAACGCCTTTGCGACTTCTTCCAGGGATTTGCCCGTGCGCTCAATTTCGCGTTGCATCATGCCAGCCACGCCGTCAGACAAGGTCGGCCCGGGCAGGACGCTATTGACGGTCACCCCGCTACCGGCAACGCGCTTGGCCAGGCCACGGGCCAATGCCAACTGGGCGGTTTTGGAGACGCCATAGTGGATCATGTCCGCAGGGATATTGCGTGCAGACTCGGAAGCCACGAACACTACCCTGCCCCAGTTCTTCTCCACCATGGCTGGCAACAGTGCGCGGCTCAGGCGAACACCTGACATGACATTGGTCTGCCAGTAGTTGTCCCATACGTCATCGTCAGTTTCGAAGAAATCCTGGGTGCCATATATACCGGCGTTGTTCACCAGGATGTCGATGTGCCCGGCGCCCTGCACCAGCGTTTCAACGCCGTGTACGGAGCTCAGGTCTGCGGCTACGCCGGTAATGGTGACACCGGGTACTGCGCTTGAGAGTCTGGCGACGGCATCTTCTACAGAGCCTTCGCTGCGCCCATTGATCACCACGTCTGCGCCTGCCTCGGCGAACCCTTTGGCAATCGCGAAACCTATACCGCCAGTCGAAGCGGTGACCAGCGCCCGTTTGGTATTCAACTGAATTTTCATCTTCACTCCATCATGATCGGGTAGGCGTAACCCACCCTATTTGGAGCTTCCACAGCATCTATAGAAGCAATCAACCACCTTAGAGGGTTGAAGCCGCTGGATAAATGTCCGTTCTGGAGATGCATTCAAAACGTAGCGTTTCAAAACAGCTGAGGATTCACCGCATCAGGACCAAAGGTCATCAAAGCAAAATCCAGAAAGCTGCGCAGCTTGGGCGTCAATCGGCGGTCAGGCGCATACAAGACATGCAATGGCCGCGAAGGAATAGGATACGTTGGTAGCAGCGGAACAAGGTCCCCCACCAGCAGTGACTGACGCACCAGTTCTACTGGCTGCAGCAATATCCCCAACCCCGCCAGCGCAGCGCACAGAAGCGGCTCACCGTGGTCTGCCATCAGGCGGCTGTTCACAGGGACGATCACCTTGCCTTCAGGCCCGTCGAACGTCCAATGGGTCCTCAACTCAGTGTGCGAAAAGCCAAGGCACTCGTGATCCTGAAGATCCCACGGGGATTTAATGGGCGGCTTATCCCGCAAATAGGAAGGTGCAGCGCATAGAATCAGTTGATAGGGCGCCAAGGGTCGAGCCACAAGGCCGCTATCGGAAAGCTGGCCCACCCTGAATACCACATCGAAACCTTCGTCGATCACGTCAACGGCGCGATTAGCCAACGTCAGTTCAACGCTGATCATAGGGTTGGCCTTCATGAAGCCCGGCAATCGAGGGGCCAGAGACTGCATCCCGAAACTGACCGGCGCGTTCACCCTTAGCCGTCCGGTAGGCGTTGCCTGCGTCTCAGCCGCCATATTTTCTGCGGTTTCAACCTCTGCAAGGATGATCTTGCAGCGCTCATAAAACTCACGACCGAAGTCGGTGAGGCTCTGTCGTCGGGTAGTGCGATTCAGCAAGCGCACGCCCAGATGCTGTTCCAGATGATGCACATGCTTGCCAATCAACTGCGCAGACATCTGCATGGAATCCCCGGCTGCACTGAAAGAGCCCATCTCCACTGCTCTGACGAACGCCGCCATACTGCTTAGCCGATCCATTAACAATGATCCGTTTCGAATGTCGCCCCATTTTGAGTATTTATCCCAATACAGTTCAACCCTTATTCTGGAACAATATTCCTGGTAGCTGCTGGCGAAAGATCAACTTCACATCGTCGAAGTTAATACAAGGCACTATCCACGCCATTCACATTGCAGGCGCTCATTCTTGAAATACCCTTTTAAAGCTGTACCGCTCAGCACATTGCTCGATGAAGACTTCTACTTCCCTCATGAAATCATTGACCAGCCCTTTCGCACGTCCGACTTTGCTGATTTGACGATTAGCAGTTTCACCACCAGCGACGGCATCAATCTCAGCTATTGGGAAGCCGGCACCGGACAACCGTTGATTTTCATCCCCGGCTGGTCTGCCAATGGTGCAATGTACTTTCACCTGATGCACATCTTGAGCAAGCACTACCATGTGTACGTGCTGGACGTCAGAAATCAGGGTCTTTCCGAACGGGTAGCCTTCGGTAATCGCATTGCCCGCTTCGCCATGGACGTGAAGGAGTTTGCCGACCATTTGGGCGTCACGCAGGCCAACTATTGCGGCTGGTCCATGGGCGCGTCTGTGATGTGGGCCTACATTGACCTGTTCGGCACCCGAGGCATTCGCACACTGAGCATCATTGATCAGGCGCCATCGATTTACTGCCACGCCGACTGGACCGAGCAAGAACGGCTGGAGGCCGGTGCGTTCACCACTTCGCCAGAGCGAATGATTGCATCCTATGCTCAAGGTACTGCAACCAATATGCTCGTTTCGGGGAGCCGGGTTGTGGAGCGGGCCATGGCACTGGATTCACCCTACTTCCACAACGCAATAAGCCTCGTCCAGGAAGTGGTCAAAGATGACATGGCCTATACCGCACAGGTGCTATTCGATCACGCCACCAATGACTGGCGAGATGTGATCCGGTCGAAGATCAATGTGCCGACGGCAATCTTTACCGGCGAATACAGCGACTGGCTGGAGAGTCAGCGCTGGATGAGTTCGGTTATCCAGGATTCGGTGCTTTACGTGTACACAAAAGCCGAGCAAGGCGACCACTTCCTGGCGTTCAAAAACCCTGAGAAATTTGCTGCGGACCTGCGCAGCTTTTTGCAGTGACACCAGGCGCCGGATGGACTGCCTGGCCTGAAAAGATTTCCTGAGCCTAATGGCTCGTGACAATGCGCTCCGTTTTATCCGGCTGATACTTCAACTCCCCTTTTTGTCAGCCGGCTTTTTGGGGTTACCGCACGTCAAAGCTCCCATGAGGGTTGGGCGAATCGCTCTACCAAAAAGTTGATCAGTGCTCGCACCTTGGCGGGTAAATGTTTACGGGTTGGATAGACCACGTAAATCCCTAGTTCGACCGATCGGTACTCGGGCAATATTTCAACCAGGTCGCCTCGGCGTAAATCTTGCGCCACCATGAAACTTGGCTGCAACGAAAGTCCTCCACCGGCCAAGGTAATCGCTCGACAGGTATCCCCGTTATTACAGCGAACCAACGAGCGCGTGTGGATACTTTCGCTACCCTGCGGCCCTTCAAACTGCCATTCGTCCCCGCTGGCAAAGTTGCTGTATGCAACCACACCATGCTCCGCCACATCAGACAATTTACGAATCGGTGCATGACTGGCCAAGTACCCTGGTGACGCACACAGGCACATCCGCGTACTGGCCAGGCGTCGCCCCACCAACGACGAGTTTTCCATGCGTGCAATGCGCACGGCGGCATCAATCCCTTCATCCACCAGGTCTACCAAGCGATCACTCAAACTGATCTCCAACTCAACCTTGGGATAGGCATTCATGAAATCGGCCCAGATAGGCGCCAGGTGCAGCACGCCAAAACTGACTGGGGCGTTCACGCGAAGGACTCCGCTGGCTTCAGGCGATGCCGACGATACGGCCTGCTCAGCCTCATCCATCATTGCGAGCACCTCACGGGCCTGGTGATAGAACTGACGCCCCTCGTCCGTCAAGGAAAGCCGTCGAGTCGTGCGGTGCAGTAACCGCGCACCCAACCGCTCTTCCAGCCCGCTCACGTAACGCGATATAGCCGCTTTGGACATGTCGAGTGGCTCGGCTGCCCCGACAAAACTGCCCTTATCGACAACGGTGCAGAACACCTGCATTTCCAATGCTCGATCCATGATTGTCTCAGCTAGTGGAACTATTCATCACATTTAGCCCCATTTATCCCTCTCAGGCAATCTATAAACTGAGCCCATCAAAACGCAACTCAACTCAAAAAGAGGTAGTCATGAAAATCACAGTAATTGGTACCGGCAACATGGGTTCAGCCTTTGCGAAACAGCTTTCTGCCGCAGGGCACAGCGTGCGCATCACCGGCCGCGACATCAGCAAGGCTCAAACCCTAGCTGATCAGTACACGAATGTCAGCGCTTACGCGGCAGCCGAAGCCTTGGGCGACAGTGACGTGGTTGTTGTCGCCACAGCCTATGACGATGCTGCTGCAGCGCTGCGAAGCCTGGGTGATCTGACCGGCAAAGTGGTCATTGACATCACTAACCCGCTGAGCGCCGATTACATGTCGCTGACCATCGGTCACGTGACCAGCGCCTCGGAAGAAATCGCCAAGGCAGTGCCGCAAGCCAATGTCGTGAAAGCCTTCAACACCCTGTTCGCTCAAGTGCTCGCTGACGGCCCGAAGTTCGCCAACGACCAGACCGGCAGCGTGTTTGTGGCCAGTGACAGTGAGCGCGCCAAACAAACCGCTATCGCATTGGCTCGCAGCCTGGGCTGGAACACCGTCGATGCTGGTGGCCTGGTCAATGCTCGCTACCTGGAGCCGCTGGCTGGTTTCAACATCTACCTCGGCTACGGCGCAGGTCTGGGCACGTCCGTCGCTCCGGTCTGGCTGAGCAAGTAATCAACATTTAATCAATCAGGAGTAGTCACCATGAACACTTCATTCCCTCTGCTTTTTGTGTCTCATGGTGCTCCCACGTTCGCAGTCGAGCCCGGCCTGGCTGGCCCAAAGCTAGCCGAGCTTGGGCGCGAACTGCCAAAACCTGACGCCATCGTGGTGCTCTCGCCGCACTGGATGACCCGTGGCGAAGTCAGTGTTACGGCGAGCACCGCACCTAAAACCATTCACGACTTTGGCGGTTTCCCGGACGCTTTGTATCAGGTGTCCTACCCGGCTCCGGGCGCACCAGAGTTAGCGAGTCATATTGTCGATCTGCTGCAGACAGCGGGCTGGAAATCCCGGCTGGATCCGGCTCGCGGCCTTGATCACGGGGCATGGGTACCGCTTCTGTACCTGGCGCCTGACGCAGACATACCGGTGGTTCAGGTATCCATGCCGGCAACGCTTGATACACGTAGTGCGTGGCAACTTGGCTTGGCACTCAAGCCACTGCGTGAAATGAATGTCTTGATCGTTGCATCAGGCAGCCTCACCCATAACCTGTACGAATTCCGCGGCGCAACAACCCACGGGGCGGACTATGTCAAACAGTTCGCAGCCTGGACCGCCAGGACTCTGCAGGCTGGAAACATTGATCAGTTGCTGGACTACAAGCAGTACGCACCTTCGGCCGAACGCGCACATCCGACCGATGAGCATTTCTTACCGTTGTTCATTGCGCTGGGCGCAGCCGGTAAAAGCTATCAGACGATGGTTCTGGACGGCGGGATCACCCACGGCGTACTGGCCATGGACAGCTACCTGTTTACCTCGATGGATAACGAAGGGTTCGAATCAGTTCAACCCGTTGAAGGTGTGAAATAACGTCATGCAAAACATCACTTTTTCTGAACCGGCACGCGAGTCCGAGTCAGGTATTTTCTTCCGTAAGGCCTGCAACACCGCAACCCCGAAGGCACGGTTGTTACTGCTTCACGGCGTAGGTTCGAACGAAGCGAATCTGGCCAGCCTGGCAGCTTCCCTGCCAGAGGATATCGAAATCCTGTTGCTGCGCGGCCCGCTGCAAGTCGGCCCACAAGGCTTCGCCTGGTACCAGGTCAACTTCACCAGCAACGGACCATCGTTCAACCAGAAACAGGCTGAATCCAGCCGTCAGCTGTTGATCCAGTTTATTCAGGCACTTCCTCCTCTACCGACCGTGATTGCAGGGTTCAGCCAGGGCGGAATCATGAGTTCCAGCGTTGGCGTCACGCAGCCGGAGCTGGTCGCTGGCTTTGCCCTATTGAGCGGGCGGATGCTTCGGGAAATGGAGCCGCTGATTGCAACACAAGATCAGTTGAAAAGCGTCTCGGCATTCATTGCCCACGGCCGTCACGACAACGTACTGCCGATTGACTGGGCACAGGAGGCTGACGCCTGGCTGAGCCGGATCGGTGTAAAACACCAGACTCATTTTTATGACATGGCCCACGAGATCATCCCTGAAGAACTGGCTGATTTCTCGCAATGGCTGGACCAGACACTTTCGCTTTCTAACTAAAAAACGTATTTAACAAAGGAATTCACCATGATTGATTCACGCACTGCTCCTTACGCCGCACTCATTATGCGCCTGGCACTGGGCATCATGTTTATCGCCCACGGCCTGACCAAAGTGTTGGTCTTCACGCCGGCGGGTACCGCTGGTTTTTTTGAGTCCATCGGCTTTCCAGGCTTCTTGGCCTATCCGGTCATGGCCTTCGAAGTCATCGGCGGCTTGATGCTGGTTCTGGGCGTCTACGCCCGCTGGGTCGCAGCAATCGCCGTTGTGCAATTGTTTGTCGCAGCGACTGTGCATTTCGGCAACGGCTGGAGCTTCACCAACGCAAACGGTGGCTGGGAATACCCGATCTACCTGTCCGTGACTGCATTGGTCGTCGCTTTGCTGGGCGATGGCGCCTTCGCTGCGAAGCCATCCAAAGCGTAACCAGCTGCGCCTGACGGATGAAGCCCTGGATCTCGATCCAGGGCTTTTGCGTTTCAGGCCAGACAAGCATCAGTAATGAGTAAGTACCATCATGGGGATCGGGTCGGGATAGATAGACCTCATATTGTTGTTTAGTCGCAACGGAACGGCGCCAATCTCTACGTATTGAACGGCCTCTTGCTTAAGCCAACCGAGAAACCATGAACTCCACAAACGCTTTGATCTTGGGTAGCGGTTGCCGGCTTGAAGGCCAGAGAATGCTGATGGTGCGATGGTCGAGCACATAGCGCTCCAGGACAGGCTTCAGCCGGCCCTCTGTAACGGCGTCCTCAACGAGAAAGTCTGGAAGGCAAGCAATGCCCAGTCCCGCCTCGGCCATCGCTAACAATGACTCAATCGCATTAGCTGTCGCCGATGTGGGTACATCAATGTTCACGGCAGCACCTTTCACCACGAGCGGCCAAGGATCTAGTTTTCCGCTGGTGGGGTATCGGTAGCGCAGGCAGGAGTGCCTGACAAGGTCGGACGGCCGGGCCGGAACGCCTCGATCCGCAAGGTATGAAGGGGACGCCACTAACCGGTGTCTATAACCATTGAGCCTGCGCCGGGTGAGTCGTGAATCCTCCACCTCACCGATGCGCATGACGGCATCAAATCCCTCCTCAATCACGTTGACCAGTCTGTCGCTGAACTCAAGCTCAAGTTCAACCTCAGGATAAGCCTGCTGAAAAGCAATCAAGTGCGCCATCAGACTCATGCCCAATTGCGGCAGACCGACTCTTAATTTCCCCTGGGGCTTGCCAGCGGCCTGAGTAAGCTCCCGCTTGGCGACCTCGAACTCAGCAAAAATCCGGTTGCAGCGCTCCAGAAACAGACTGCCCTCGGCGGTCAGGGTGATTGCCCGCGTGGAGCGATGAAACAACCTCACCCCCAGGTCTTGCTCCAATCGTGCAACGGCCTTGCCCACTGCCGATGACGACACGCCCGTCCGACGACCCGCCTCGGTGAAACTACGTGTTTGTGCAGCCTGAACGAATGCGCTGAGCGCGCCAAAGTGATCCATGTTCGACCTGCTCCGATACGAGCGTTTTATTCCGAAATGATCGGAATTCTATCCTGTTTTTCTTTGCAAGCATCCCACTTATAGTCACCGTCATAGCGAATAAACGCCGTTGAAGCTGGATGCGTCGCTGCAGCCATTTATGCGAGACCTTATTGATGACCTCTACACGCCTGCCAGACAGACTTCCCCCTGAACTTGAGCAGCACCGCGGCTATTCACGGGTCTTCCAGCCCGGGCATTTGACCTTCGGCTTTATCGCCCCGCTGGAAAGCTACCCCAACACTCCCGGCCCGAATTTGCAGGATCACCTTGCGATGGCCAGGAAAGTTGATGAGGCCGGGTTCGCCGCCATCTGGCTACGTGATGTGCCCTTTTGGGACCCTGAATTCGGTGATGTAGGCCAAATCCTCGACCCGCTGATCTATGCCGGTTTTCTTGCGGGTGTGACCCGGCACATCACTATCGGTACCGCCGGTATCGTTCTTCCGCTGCGCGATCCACTGATTGTGGCCAAACAAGCAGCCAGCGTCGATCAACTGCTGGGCGGACGCTTGATCCTGGGTTTGGCTACCGGGGATCGACCGGTTGAATATCCGGCATTCGGCATTGACTTCGAGAGCCGGGCTGCCCGCTTTCGCGATGCATTGGCGCTCATTCGTGCGGCGACCGAGCAGCACTGGGCAAAGCATTCATCGCAGTTTTATGGCGTACTTGATGGGTCAATCGACCTGATTCCCAAGCCGGTAGGTGCACGGATTCCGCACATTGTCATTGGCCAGTCGGGGCAATCCCTGGAGTGGATTGGCGAATACACCGACGGTATTTTGTCGTACATCTCAAACCCTGCACTCATCCCTCAGACCATCGAGCGCTGGCGCAGCGTCTGCGGGGCAAACGGCTACAAGCCCTATGGTTACGGCACCCTCTTCGACCTCGATCGGGATCCTGATTGTCCCGTCCAGCCTGGGCGAGTGCTGCGCGCAGGTCGCAACGCACTGCGCGAACTCTGGAAGCGTCAGCAGGATCAGGGTGTCGGGCACGTTGCCCTTCACTTCAAGCCTCAACGCCGACACGCGGCGGAGGTTATTGACGAACTCGGCGAATACCTCTTGCCACACTTCCCCAGCCTGTCGATACCCAGCGCATCGAACCCGGAGACGCACTGATGAAACGGCCCCTCCATCACATGGATTTCATTTTTCAGACCGCCTTGGGCACTTATCCGCTGGTCGCCCAGTGCGAGATGCTGGCTGAACTCGACTACCAGGGGCTGACCATGTCGGCCTGGAGCGAGAATCTGAAATCGATCCCGATGATCAAGCCTCAATGGGGGCTGGATGTGGGCGCGGTCTACTTGATCTATCGCCCAGGGCTTGAGTCTTTCGTGACCAATGTCTTTGAAACCCTTGAAGGCTGCTCGACCGTTGAACTGGCGTTGCATTCGGGTGCAGAAGTTACCGACCGGGACCGGCGGATGCTGGAACACCTGCTGCCTATCTGCGAACGACGTGGGCTAAACATCGCTCTGTACCCCCATGCCCGCTACGGTATGCAAACCACCTCTGAGGCCGTCGGGCTGTGTGAAGAATTCAAGCATCCGCGGCTGAGCATCGTGTTCAACGGTTATCACTGGTACGCCAATCAGGAAAAAGATCTGGAGCAGCGGCTCGACGCTTTGTGGCCATGGCTCAATCAGGTGAATATCGCCGGCTGCAGACGCTCGCCTTTGGGATGGGGCGGCCTGGCAACCATCGAACCTTTGGATGAGGGTGAAATGGATAACTTCGTATTGCTTGGAGCACTGGAGCGTCGTGGTTTTGATGGTCGTGTGGGAGTTCTGGGTTGGGAAAGCATGGGCGGCGATGTGTTTGGCAACTTGCGCCGATCAATGACGGCATTCCGTTCTATGGAACAACGCTTGGCCGCACATCCTGACTGGGCAGTCTTGAACGAATTGCACGACTAGTAGACGCGGGAGAATCATCCATGGCTCATTCTATCCACGCGCTGGACTCCTTCTTCTATTCATCAATGGGGGTCTACGAGTTCCAGACACAATGCGAAATGCTGGCGGAACTGGGCTATCACGGAATCACCGTATCCGCCTGGGGCGGCACACCGCTGACCGATCTGAGCTTGTTGCCCAGTGTGAAAGCCAACCACGGCCTGAAAGTTGATGCGCTCTACACCGTGCTGCACGAAGGTCGCAACGACGCCGTATTGCGACGAATCGTAGAAACCGTCGAGGGTGTAGAACTTATCGAGCTGGCGGTACAAACCTCAGTCAATGGCCCAGACGCAATCCTGCGTTTTATCGAGTCGCTTTTGCCCGTCGCCGAGCGCCGCGGATTACGCATTGCGCTCTATCCGCACCTGCATCACGTGACCCAGACCACCATCGAGGTCGTGCAAATCTGCGAGCACTTTAACCACCCCCGACTGGGCGCATCGTTCAATGGATATCACTGGTACGCCAGCCAGGAGGGTGAACTTGAAAAGCGTCTGCAGGCATTGAAGCCCTGGCTCATGCAAGTGGTGACTTCCGGTAGCGCGCTGTCACAGCTTGGCTGGGGTGGTGTCGCCACCATGGAACCGGTGGATCGGGGAGAGATGGATAATTTTGCGTTGATCGCAGCGCTGGACCGCGTCGGCTATACCGGCAGCATTGGCGTGCTCGGCTGGGATTACGGCGGAGATATCTACCTCAAACTGCAGCGCTGCCTGACCGCACTTCGAGATATTGATCGACGCTTGGACACCCATCCGGACTGGGCTGCGTTCTCACTGAAATAGTGCGCCCGCCCTTCCCCTTCACATCCCAAACAGGAGCATTCAATGACCGCGCTTTCAGTCCTTGATCTCATGATGATCGGCGATGGCAAGACCTTCGCTCATACACTCGATGAAGCCGCCACCTTGGCGTGGCACGTCGAAAAGCATGGCTATAAACGTTATTGGGTTGCTGAGCATCACGACCTGCCGGGCATCGCCTCCTCGGCCACAACGCTGCTGATCCAGCACCTCGCCGCTGGCACCAGCACGTTGCGTGTGGGCTCGGGCGGCATCATGCTCCCCAACCACTCAATACTGAGTGTGGCAGAACAATTCGGCACCCTGGACACCCTGTTCCCGGGTCGCATCGACTTGGGTGTCGGCAGAGCGCCCGGCTCCGCAGGCCCTGCTATCCGCGCACTGCGGGGCGACGCATCCGAACGCGATTTCGAACAAGATATCCAGGACCTTGCCGACTACCTTGCCGACGAAGGCCGTCAGCCTGTCCGGGCGATTCCGGGTAATCACAGCCTGCCGATCTGGCTGTTGGGCTCAAGCCCGAACAGCGCGGACCTCGCTGCCCGACTGGGCCTGCCTTACGCGTTCGCGTCGCATTTCGCCCCACGCTTTCTGATGGATGCAATCGCGCACTATCGGGCGAATTTCCAGCCGTCAGCGACGCTGAAACAGCCTTACGTGATCGCCGGTGCCAACGTCTTCGCAGCAGCAACCCGCGCCGACGCCGAATACCTGGCCAGCTCTCACCGTCAATGGGTGAGCCGACTCTATGCCGGCAAGCCTGGCCCGCTGCCACAACCCGTCGAGGGTTACATGGAGGGGCTTTCGGACTTTGAACGGCACAACCTGGCGCAGGCCATGGCGTGTACCGCGGTGGGGGACACAGATGATGTGGGCAGCTGGCTGAGGCAGTTCATTGCGACGACTCAAGCGGACGAAGTGATTATCGATGCGAGGATCTACGACGCTGAGGCCCGCTGCCATTCTTATCAGATTGCTGCTGAATCAATCGAGGACATGCTCGGCTGATGGCATTCGACAGGCTTGCTATTGATGATGAGGACACGTTGCAAAAGTGCGATCTCGACGCCTCATTAAGGGCAATCGCTCATCCCCTGAGGCGTCAGATTCTGATGTGGTTGAAGACGCCAGAGTTGTATTTCCCGGAACAGGAATATGGGCAGGAACTAGGGGTCTGCGTGGGTCAGATCACGGGACGATGCAAACTTTCAAAATCGACAGTGTCAGCTCACCTCAATGCCCTTAAAACTGCTGACCTGATTAGCCTGTTTAAAGCAGGCGCCGTCCATTTCTACAAGAGAAAAGAAGACGCCATCCAATGCCTCGGCACACATTTAAAGTCGCTATAGAAGGGTAGTCTTCGTTTCGGGGTGACGACAAAGGCACTGGAGCATCAGATTGTCGTGGGTCACCCAGGCTTTCTCGACGTGCCTGGCATTCTGCCAATGGAAAGCGGCGTTCCAGTGATGATCAACGGGCAGTCGGCACGCGCTCTCTGGGTGGCGGTTGGTTTCGACATCAGACCTTCTTAACACGTTGTTTTAGCTGCCTGACAAATCCAGCGCGAACCTCAATTACAAACAAAACGACGGGAGTCTCCAACCCTGTTGGCAGTTTTTGGTAAGGCCATTCAGGGCTAAGCTCATTCGCACTTGATCAAACCCAACCATGAAAACCGAGCCGCCGGAAGCCACTGCGACAGTAAGACACAAGCATTAATGTATACTCCCCACCAGTATGTACATATACTCCCCACCAGTACCTAGAGATACCCCCTACCAGTACCCGTGTACAATTCGATTCTCGTACACACCTGGAGAACATAAATGCCCCATTCACCTGCTGAGAAAAAACGCGTACTGGGAAGAGTTCGGCGCGTCAGAGGACAACTGGATGCCCTTGAGGCTGCACTTGAAAAGGGCTCTGAATGTGGCCCGGTCCTGCAACAGATCGCCGCCATACGCGGAGCTGTGAACGGGTTGATGGCCGGGGTTCTGGAAAGCCATCTCAGAGAAGAATTTACGAATCTGGTAGAAACGACCGAGGCGCAGCGCTCGTCGATTGATGAAGTGGTTTCGTTGGTGCGCACGTACCTCAAATAGCCGCTTTACTCTGATATCGGCGCGGCTTACTGCCTTGGTCAATGAGCATCATCACTTGGAGAAAATCATATGAAGTCTCGTGCTGCAGTTGCATTCGAACCGGGCAAGCCGCTCCAGATCGTCGAAATAGACGTAGAGCCGCCGCGCAAGGGTGAGGTGCTGATCAAAATCACTGACACCGGCGTATGCCATACCGATGCCTTCACCCTCTCGGGTGATGATCCGGAAGGTCTGTTCCCAGTAGTATTGGGCCATGAAGGCGCCGGTATTGTGGTTGAAGTAGGCGAAGGCGTGACCAGCGTGAAGGTTGGCGACCACGTCATTCCGCTGTACACCGCCGAGTGTGGCGAATGTCTGTTCTGTAAATCCGGCAAAACCAACCTGTGCACCGCAGTCCGTGCTACCCAAGGCAAAGGCGTCATGCCTGATGGCACCTCACGTTTCTCCTATAACGGCCAGCCGCTGTACCACTACATGGGTTGCTCGACTTTCAGCGAATATACCGTTGTCGCTGAAGTGTCTGTCGCGAAGATCAATCCTGATGCCAACCCTGAGCACGTTTGCCTGCTGGGCTGCGGAGTGACCACCGGTATTGGCGCCGTGCACAACACGGCCAAAGTCCAGCCGGGTGACACCGTCGCCATCTTCGGTCTGGGCGGTATCGGTCTGGCGGCGATTCAAGGTGCTCGTCAGGCAAAAGCAGGCCGCATCATTGCCATCGACACCAACCCGGCGAAATTCGAACTGGCCCGGTCATTTGGCGCCACCGACTGTGTGAACCCAAAGGACCACGAACAGCCAATCCAGCAGGTGATCATCGAGATGACCGGCTGGGGTGTTGATCACTCCTTCGAATGTATCGGTAACGTACATGTGATGCGTGCTGCTCTCGAGTGTGCGCACCGCGGTTGGGGCCAATCGATCGTCATCGGTGTTGCCGGTGCCGGTCAGGAAATCTCCACCCGTCCTTTCCAGCTGGTTACCGGCCGTACCTGGAAAGGCTCGGCGTTCGGCGGCGTCAAAGGCCGTAGCCAGTTGCCGAAGATGGTTGAAGACTCGATGAAAGGCGAGATTGAACTGGCACCTTTTGTCACCCATACCATGGGCCTGGATCGCATCAACGAAGCGTTTGACTTGATGCACGAAGGCAAGTCGATCCGTACTGTCATCAAATACTGATGCAGTTCCTGTTCTGGGGCGATTGCCCCGGAACTCATTCCAAATCACCCATCGATCTGGAGATACACCGTGAGCGAAGTAAAACTTCATCCCGTGCTGGATAACGGCATCAAACCGGCTGCTGCCGATTTCGCAGGCGGCACTCTGCAGTGCCTGTGCTCGACCAACAAGGTTGAGGTAAAAATCGACGCGCAGACCCTGCATAACCACGCTTGTGGCTGCAGCAAGTGCTGGAAACCAGCGGGCGCCAAATTTGCCGTCATCGCTGTCGTACCCCGCGACAAAGTCAGCGTTACCGCCAACGCCGCGAAACTAGCCATTGTAGATGAAAGCGCAACCATCCAGCGTCATGCCTGCAAAGACTGTGGCGCACACTTGTATGGCCGCATCGAAAATCAGAACCATGCTTTCCATGGTCTGGACTTTGTGCACACCGAACTGTCCCCTCAATCCGGCTGGGCTGCTCCTGGCTTTGCTGCTTTCGTATCGTCGGTCATTGAAACGGGCACTCCACCCGCTGAAATGGACGCTATCCGCGCTCGTTTCAACGCCATCGGTCTGCCGCCCTACGATTGCCTTTCCCCGGCACTAATGGATGCTTTGGCTACGCACATTGCGAAGCAAAACGGCGTGCTCAAGTAATACTGAGTTAATTCAGGCTTATTAATACCGCTGTTCTTTAACAGTACCCAATACTGTTGGCTGTACCCGTTCGCCTGTTGAAAACATACAGGCGAATGGTTGTTACCTTTTATTTTTTCCAACCTTCAAACTTTTATTCCAGAATACATATGACACACAAGATTGTTGTTGTAGGCGGAGGTGCGGGCGGCCTTGAACTTGCCACCCGACTGGGTAACCAGTTCAAAGGCTCAGACAAAGCGAGCGTGACGCTGGTGGACGGAAACCTGACTCATATCTGGAAGCCACTTCTGCATGAAGTGGCAGCCGGCTCATTGAACGCGACCGCTGATGAGCTTAACTACCTGGCTCAAGCCAAATGGAACCATTTTTCATTCCAGCTTGGCAGAGTGAAAGACCTCAACAGAAGTGAGAAATACCTGTCACGGGAGGCAGTGCTGGATGAAGACGGCAAACAAGTACTGGCTGAGCGAACCGTCAGTTACGACACGTTGGTCATTGCGGTCGGCAGCACCTCCAACGACTTTGGTATCCAGGGTGCCAAGGAACACTGTGTATTTCTCGACACCCTGCAACAAGCAGAGCGGAACAAGGCGTGCTCGGCGGGTTGATGCTGGATAACAGCACCTGGGATCTGGTGGCCGACACACTGTCCGCGCAGGACTTTTTCCGGCGAGACCATCGGGTGATCTATCAGGCCATTCAAAGCCTGACGATTGCCGACCAACCGTTCGACGCGGTGACCGCCAACGAGCTGGCGGCTGAGGGTGATGCCTAATGGCTGCCAAATCCCCCGATCCAGAGACAATCAAGAGCAAGCTGTTGCAGGGCTCGTTCATGAATCCCAGTGATGTCGCAGCTCTGCGACCCTGTCGCAGAAACGCCGATGGTCATCACCCTGGACAAAGTGCGGCCCTAGGCGAGACATAAAAAAACCGCTGCCTGTTTGAGCAGCGGTTTTTTCTTTCGGTCGGCGATCGCGGTTATCTCAAGACGCCGATGTAGCAACAGGAGTTATACCGGCACGGCGTTTAGGGTCACAACACCGCTGGCAATGGAAGCTTCAGATAGCGTTTGCTGCCCCGTCAATTCGATCACGCTGTCATGACCTGCCGAGAAGGTGGCGCTGGCCGAGGTGTCTTGGACGATGTAGGTATTACCCCCGAACTCGAACCAATTGAGCACTGTATTCCCGCTGCCATCCCCAGCCGTAGCGGCATCCAGATACTCCTGTAACGAGGCTTGCGTCGCCACTGCCGCGGAGAAATTCGTCTGCGCTGAAACATCCGCTGCGCCGCCCAACGCCCCGGCGAAGCTGATAATGTCGCCATTCCCCAGCCCGGTGACTTTGGCAAATGTCGTCGCTGTGGTGGACGCAGCGGTCAGGTTGATCCGGTCGGTACCTGTGCCAACGTCAATGGTCAGCAAGCCGTTGATAGCCCCCACGTTGACAATGTCGTTGCCCGTCCCGGTGGTGATCGCCCCTGAGCCACTGGTGATGTTGAGCGTGTCGACGCCTGAGCCGCCTTTGTAGTCGATAGATCCTACGGTGCCGTTGAGGCCGATTGTCATATTGCCGCTGGTTCCGCTTGCGTCAATCGTTGGCAGCACCCCAGAGATGAAGCTGGCGCTCAGGCCTGCTGCGCCACTCACTGTCACTTCTTGGATGGCCGACAAGCCCGTCGTTGAGTTCAGTGTCAATGTCTGATCGCCGTTGAGCGTCAGAAAGTGAAGGCCGCCAAAGGTGTTATTGGCCAGCGTGGAAGCTGTGCCGGTGGTGGTGATGTTCAGCGTCTCATAGATGTCGGCGTCGTCCAGCGTGCCGCCGGTGAGCCCATTGACGGAAAGGTTGAGAGTGGTGTTAGTCGGTGTGTCCAGTCCGCTGTTATCAATGATGATGTTGCTTGAACCGCCCTTGAGGGTCAGGTTGGTCAAGGCGTTGTCTTGGATATAGGCAGTCGTGTAGTTGTTAATCGTGATATCCGTGATCGTGCCCGGCGTATTGCCCCCTTGTGAGTCATCCGTGATCTGCACGTATGACTTGCTGACACCGGCGACGAGCCCGGTTGCTGTGACGGCAGCTGCATTGTCGATGATGACCGACGTGGTGTCGGCGCTGCCCAGCACGTTAACGCTGCCAAGGTGGGCGGTGGTGTTGACTTCGTTTTCAGCGCCCTGGGTCACATGTACCGTGGTGCCACCAGCCACAATGATTGAACCCATCGAAATCGCGTCGGTAGCGATATGAGTGAGGTCCACGGCACCTGTCGGGGCGACAACGGTGCCGATCAGAATTTGGGCGGTACTTGACCCACGGGCGTTGACGGTGACATCCGAGCCACCCTGGAACGTCAGGTCCATATTTGCCATGCTCCCCACCGTGGCATTGATCACCGTGCTGCTGCCTGCTGTCACGGTGGCGTAGCCTTGGCTGGAGGTCGTCAGGTGGGTCAGGCCAGTCCAATCGGTCGTGTCGACGGCCAGCGTACCGCCGGTGGTGAGAGAGGCTGTCTCGACATTGGTGACGGTTATGCCTGAGGTCAATATCTGCGACGCGCCGGTCACCACCAGCGTGTCGTTGCCACCGCCGCCATTGATCGAGTCACCGGAGGAAAAGGCGCCATCCAGCGTGGAGCGAATGGTGTCAGCCGAGGCCGTGCCGCTGATGGTGTCAACGCCGGCAGTCAGTGTGAAAGTTGGGCCGCTTGGCGTTGTGGGCGTGGTCTGGGTGCCGGTCGCGATGGCCACGGCGGTGCTCAGGCTGTTGGTCGCCGCTTGCAACGAAGCGGCATCAGCGCCAACGGTTTTAAGGAACGAGCGGGCGTAATCCAGGGAGGCGCTGCCACCGTAGCCGCTGAGTTCTGCGGAGGTATCGACCTGCGCCGTAAAGGCTTTGGCGACTGTCAGCTTGTTGGCCACCGCCGTGACGTCGCTCGTCAAGGCGCCAAGCAGGATGGCCTGGGCGGCTTGCGCTTGGGGTACTGCGCCGTCGTCCAGTTGCTGCTTCCAGTAGGCCAGACCTGCAGCGTCAGGTTGACGATTGAACAGGTTGACGTAGATGGCGGTGATCACCTGATCAGTTGTCAGTTGGCCATACAGCGCAGTGGATTCTGCCGATGCCGAAAAGCCGCCGACGACCCCGGCGAGGCTGCCGCCTTCGGCATCTACCTGGTTGGCCCAGTAGTCCAGACCGTCGGGGTCAGCCGGACGTCCGAGGTAAGCAATGTAGATTTGTTGGATCTGATCGAAATACGCTGAAGCAGCCATCGTTAATACTCCATAACAACGTCGCGGAATGCTCGATTGATACGCTACTTCTAGCATGAGATTCGAGAAATATCCTATGTGCAAAATAATTTATATCAGGCCCTAGACCATGAAAACCGGCACTATTGCGAGCAGCGGCTCCTCCATTCACCCAGCTCACTGACAGGCAGGCCCATTGTTACAAGGCCTGCGGGCTGGCTTGAGGCCACTATATCGCTGATGATGGCTGTGTTTGTGAGATCGACCAGTCCTGACATTTTGATCACGCTGTCGCCTTGTCGCGAGGGTTGTGCTGGCCGAGGTGTCCTCGACAATGCGCGCTGCCGTCGCCAAGGGTGGTCGCATCCAGGTAGGTATTCAGCACGGTTTGCAGGTCGGTTTGCTGCTCAGAATGGTGTGCATAGATAAAACTTCCGATCCGCTAGCGCGCCGCTTGAGTTGATGAAGTCGGCCCAATAGGCCAGACCGGATGGATCAGCCGGACGGCCCAGTCAGGAAATATGGATTTGTTGGACCTGGACAAGATACTCAGAAGCAGGCACGGGCTGATACTCCCTGAAGTCGCGGCGGAATACTCGATTGAAACGGCAGTGATCTCGTATTGATATTTAATTGGCTTGCAGATTGGTTTGCTCTGCCGCCCATATTTTCAAGCGTTAGGATTGGCCGCTTAAAAAGACTTGAAAGGTCGCCGGGACAGCCTTGTACACTGCGTCGTCTGCACCCTTCCTTCGCGGCACTAAGGCTTTACGCACTATGGAACTGACGTTGGCACTGGATGCATTGGAAACCGTTAAGCGTGCTGCGCATTCGTCCCTGCTGTGGCAACGGTTGTGCAAATACGTCGGTGAGTTGTCAGGCGATGCGCGGGCGCAGATGGTACAGCGCATTACGGCCCTTGAAGTCGCCCCTGGCCAGGCAGAGTGGTTGCGGTGTTCGGTGCTTGCCGATCTGACCAAAGACCCGCTCTGGTATGCCCGGCAAGGGGCGCAGGCTGACGCGAGCTGGCCAGCCGATGCCTTGATGAGCCTGCTGGGTCTGGCATGGCACAACGCTCTAGCGCGAGCGACCGACCGCACTCAGATGATCGAGCGTCTGCACAATGTCGATGTACTGCGCCTGCAACGTCTCATCGCCGCACAACTGGCCGCACCGCAACGCCTTGCTCCCGCCAGGCCCATAGGACGCACTGGCACCCGACGCCTGCGCATTGCGCTCTACACCCCTCACATAGCCAACCCCAACCACGGTGGCACGCTGTTCACCCTTAATGTGATGAGCGCACTGGCCCAGGCATCTGTCGACATTCATACCTTCACCGCCCAGGAAAACGCCATACCGGCGATCGGCAGCTACCTCGGCGGCAACGAATATGTGGTCCCAGTCATCGCGCAGCCGCAGACCTTGCAGCTCAAACGTGCAGGCGAGGCGCCGATCACCTTGCCCAACCCGGATTTATCGCTGCACGGGCGCTTGCAATCGGTGTCGGACGCCATCGATGCATTTGCGCCGGATGTGGTGATGTTTGTCGGGTTTATATCGCCCCTTGTGCACAGCCTCTATGAGCGCTTCCCGGTGCTAGGCCTGTCAGTGCACGCCCTGCCCCCGCTGGCACCGGTTGACATCTGGCTTAGCGCTGATCCCCAGGCCAATGCGGCATGCTGGCAAGGCTTGCCGGCGCCTGTTGCGTACCCCTTCACCTATCGTTTCTGGCCGGTAGGGCAAGCCGCTGCGGTGCCGCTCACCTCGCTGAACCTGCCCGCTGGCGCGACTGTACTGATTTCAGTCGGCTATCGCCTAGAAGTCGAACTGACCGCTGAGTGGCAAGCGCGCATGCTTGCGCTGATTGATCGTCACCCCGATACGCACTGGCTGCTGGTTGGCGTGGGCGAGAACGTTGCCATGCAAAGCTTGCCGCGCCACGCCAGGATCTACCGCGTCAGCCCGCAAGCTCAGGTGCAGGCCTGGCTGGCAGCGAGCGATATCTTCGTCAACCCGGCCCGGGTGGGCGGTGGCGGCGCCGTCGCAATGGCCATGGAGCAAGGCGTGGCAGTGGCGGCGCTGTGCGACGGTGATGCCGGGGACAAACTGGGGCCATTTGCAGCGCAAAGCATCGATCAATACTTTGCCATGCTCGAAGACTGGATCGCCCAACCCGAGGTCCGCAGTCAGGCCGGTGCCGCGCTCAAAGAGCGTTTCTTCGAGCGCCTGGATTTTTCAAGTGCCGCCGCCACTCAAGGTTTAATCGACGCCTGCTACGCGGCGAGTAATTCCTTCCAGCAACGTCGAGGGCTGACCTGTGAGTAACTTTTATCAGAATGCACTGGACGATAACCGTCCGGTGGTGGTGTTCGGCAACCTGCGCTCCGCGAGCCTGGCCTGGTACTGCCTATGCCACGACACGCCGTGGCAAGTCGCAGCCTTTACCGTGGACCAGGCGTACATCACCAACCCAACGTTTGAAGGCCTGCCGCTGGTTTCCTTCGAACACCTGGAAGCGTACTACCCTCCCAGCGATTACCGTTTGCTGATTCCCATGGGCTACCAACAAATCAACGGCGTGCGTCGTGAACGTTTCGAGGCGGCGAAGCGCAGGGGCTACGATTTCGTCAGCTATGTGTCCAGCCGCGCCAGTGTCTGGCCGGACCTGGACATTGGCGAAAACGTTTTGATTTACGAACACGCGATCATCCAGCCGTTCGCGCGCATTGGCAGCAATTGCATCATTCGCAGTGGCGCGCACATTTCCCACCACTGCCAGATTGCCGATCATGCTTTCGTGGCCGCCGAGGTCGCCATGGGTGGTGAAGGCCAGGTCGGCGAGCAGGCGTTCATCGGCGTAGGCGCCGTATTACGAGATCGCATTCGCATCGCCGAACGCACCTTCGTTGGTGCCGGGGCGGTGGTGCTCAAAGACACCGACGCCGACGGCCTGTACGTCGGCAACCCGGCGCGCAAAGCGCCCAAGACCGCGCTGCAAGCGTGCGGAGGCTGAATGCAGGTCGGCAAGCCGTACTTCATCAATCTGGCATGTACTGGCGTGATGCCGACCAAGGCCATGAACAGCCACGTGCCATTACATCATGAAGAAATCCTGGCCGATGTTGCCCAAGCCTTGGCGCTGGGAGTGCAGATGGTGCACTTGCACGCTCGTGACAATGCGGGCATACAGACTGCTGACCCCGCGCCGTACGGCCGTTTGGTGGAGGCCATTCGTGCCTTGCCGGGCGGTCGGGAATTGATCGTCGGGGTAACCACCAGCGGGCGCCAGGACGCTGGTTTCCAGTCGCGCTCGCGTGTGCTGGAACTGGACGGCTTGGCCAAACCAGACATGGCCAGCCTCACCTTGAGTTCGCTCAACTTCGCGCAGTCGGCCAGCGTCAACGCCCCGGATACCATCCGCCAACTGGCAGAACGCATGGCGGCAAAAGGCATCAAGCCGGAGCTTGAAGTGTTCGACGCAGGCATGGCCAATTTCGCCGCCGTGCTGCTCAAAGAAGGCCTGCTCAAGCCACCGCTGTACGTCAACGTGCTGTTGGGCAACGTCGCCGGTGCGCAAGCGGATCTTCTACAACTAGCGGCAATTCTGGCGGCCTTGCCTCACGACTGTATCGTCGGTGTGGCCGGAATTGGCCGCTTCCAGCTGGCCGCCAACGGGCTGGGCCTGCTTGCCGCCGATGGCGTGCGGGTGGGGCTTGAAGATAATCTCTGGTTCGACCAGCAACGGACGGTTCTGGCCAGCAACACACGACTGATCGAGCGTGTCATCGCTCAGGCGCATCTGCTGGAGCGCCAGCTGTTGTCCACAACGGCGATCAGAGATCGTTTGGGGATGACCTCATGAGCCAGGATTTTATCGTCTTTGGCGCACCTGACATCGGCGAGGAGGAGATCCTCGATGTCATCACGACGATGCGTTCCGGATGGCTGGGCACTGGCCCCAAGGTCAAGGAATTCGAAAAATGCTTCGCCGCGTTCAAAGGGATGGATGCCGAGCAGGCTGTGGCGGTCAATTCATGCACTGCGGCGTTGCACCTCAGCCTGCTGGTAGCGGGGGTCGGTCCGGGTGACGAAGTCTTGACTACCCCACTGACCTTCTGTGCAACCGCCAACGCCATTTTGCACACCGGCGCCACCCCGGTGCTGGTGGACGTGGACCCGCAGACCATGAACATCGACCCGTCTGCCATTGCCGCGCGCATCACCCCGCGCACCAAAGCGCTTATGCCGGTGCACTTCGCCGGGTTGCCTTGCGCCATGGACGAGATCCTTGCGATCGCTCGCGAACATCGTTTAACAGTGATTGAGGACTGCGCGCATGCCGTAGAAGCCACCTATCGCGGAAGGGCTACGGGCACGCTGGGTGATTTTGGCTGTTTCAGTTTCTATGCCACTAAAAACATCACCACCGGCGAGGGGGGCATGGTGTTGTCCCGCGACATCGCACAGGCCCAGCGCATGCGGATGTTGGCCTTGCACGGCATGACCCGCGATGCCTGGAAACGCTTCTCGGATGAAGGCTACGAGCACTACCAAGTGGTCGAGGCTGGTTTCAAATACAACATGATGGATATGCAAGCGGCGATTGGCGTGCACCAGCTTGCGCGGGTCAACGGTGGCTGGGAGCGCCGGAAAACCATCTGGAATCGCTATCGCGAAGCGTTAGCGGATTTGCCGGTTATTCTGCCCGCCGAGCCACCGGGCTACGTGCGCCACGCCTATCACCTGTTCACGTTGCAGATCGACGCCACCCACAGTCCCGTCAGCCGTGACGTCTTTATCAGGCGCATGACCGCCGTCGGGATCGGGGTCGGCGTGCACTATTTGGCCCTGCCCGCGCACCCTTACTATCAGGATCACCTGGGCTGGCGACCTGATGACACGCCCCACGCCAGCGCCATTGGCCAGCGCACCGTCAGCCTGCCGTTGAGCCCGGCATTGAGCGATGCCCAAGTGCAACGGGTCATTAATGCCGTGACGGCCATCCTGTGCCAAGCCTGACCCGTACTGTGCGCCTGTTCATCAGAGTCTGGCGTGCCGCCGGTATGTAGTGGTCAACAAATCCCGGACACGACGTGCTGGCGAAATAATCGACTCGCATAGTGCGAGCCTTGATCCGAGTGAAACAGCAGGCTGCGCACTTTGAACCGACCGAGTTGCTCACCATCTTCTCGCATCAACGAGAGGATGCTGCGGCTGCCCGCAGCACTGCGACTTTGCGAAAAAAACTCGCTCACCCGACTGCGTAACCCAAGCCGTTCGACATCCGGCGTTCGGCGCCTAAGGCGCTGGGCGTAGTAGCACGAACGGGTGACTTCAAACACCTTGCACAGCCAGTCAACCGGCTCATGGACGTTCAGCTGATTGATCAGCGCGTACGCTCGTGATCTTCCGACATCAGGAGCGCGGTAGCCTTTTTAAATATCGATTTTTCCCGTTCTAGATGGGGGATCCGGGCTTTCAGCTCCTGGGTTTTCTGCTGTTCCGGGGTCAGCGTTTTGCTCTGCAGAGTGACGCCTTGGCGCTCCTGCTGAACCTGATCAACCCAGCGGCGCAGGGCCGACTCGCCGACGCCGAGTGAACGACTGGCTTCGTGTATCTGTCATTTTGCTTAAGCACGAGGTCGGCAGCCTCGCGTTTGAATTCAGCAGAAAAGGAACGGCGTTGTTTGGTCATCTGACACCTCGATCTGGCGAGCATTCTCGCCTAAATGGGTGTCCGGTTTCATTAGGCCACTACAATATTGACATTCATGGCGATGTCCCAGGTGCCGGCGCCGTTTTTAGCCAGTCCGATCATCATCAGACCGAGCCACTCGAGCGTCTGGGCCATCTGTAGGCCGCCGACATCCAACGGACGTAGCCCGAGACGCTTGAGGAAGGTCGAGACGCGCGCCTTGGCGTCCGCATCGTCTGCTGCGATGAACGCGTCAAGGCGCTCACCCTTTACAAGTACATGGCCAAAAAGGGTATTGAACGCCTTGACGACATGCGCGCTGGCCGGGGCGCCCTTGGCGATCTCCTGCGCACCGGAACTGCCGTGGGGGGTAACGAGGCCCGAGAGATCGGGAGCGACCGGGTTGGTGATATCGATGATCACCTTGCCGTCGAGCGATTTCCCAAAGTCGGCCAGTACAGCCAACGCATTGCTGTACGGTACGGCGAGAATGACGATGTCGCCCGCCGGAATGGCGCCGTAAGTCCCTATGATCGCTCCGGATGCGAGCGTGTCGACCAGTGCCTGCGCCTTGGCGGGATCGCGGCTGAAAACCTCGACGGTCTGTCCGGCGTTGGCGATACGGGCGCCGATAGCCGCGGCCATGACTCCCGAACCGATGATGCTGATAGTGCTCATGTGCAGTCTCCGTTTGGACTTGGGTAGTTTTCCATTGTTTCTGGACGGGTTACGCCGTCACGGCTTGGCCAACCGCCGGGAACAGCGCGACCCTGCGGTGTGCCGTCACCTCATCAGTCGGCTGGAAAGTAGTGACCGCTATCAAGATCGGCGAAGAGTCCGGGCTGGGTCGGTTCCCAGCCAAGAACCCGACGCGTGATAGCGTTCGATGTCGGGGTGTCCAGCGTGACCAGATTCGCAAGGAACCCGAAGTATCCGGGCAGCATCAGCACGTCCGCGGGGATAGACACGGCCGGGAGATTCAAACGGCTGGCAATAGCTTCGGCGATCTGGCGGTACGGGATAGCTACCTCGGCGATTGCATGCCAGCTTCTGCCCGCCGCGCCTTTTTCCAGCGCCAGGCGAAACACGATTGCGAGATCACGGGCATGTACAGCCCCCCAACGGTTGGCACCTTCTCCGGGGTAGCCGACGACACCCTTTTCCTTGGCCAGCCCGATCAACAGCGGAAGGAAGCCGGCGTTATCGGTGGAGCTGTGCATAATCTCAGGGATACGCACGACAGAAGACCGTATGCCCTTTTTGGCGAGACCGATCACCGTGGTTTCTACGATGTTCCGAACCCGCAGGGTATTTTTGTACGGATCACCGCCGGGAAGAGGCGGATCCTCCTCGGTGGCCGGCCGGCCCAGCCCTTCCCACCCAGGCGATCCGACGCTTCCGGACACGACCAGCGGCTTTCCGCTACCGGCCAGCGCTTCACCATAGGCAAGCATGATCTCAAGCTCTGCGGCCGCAACGGCGTTGATCCCGCCGGTTGGGATCAGGTCCTGCCGATGCGCGAGGTGAATGACGCCGTCCGAGGCTGCGGCCGCGTCCTTTAGCCCGTCGAGATCCTCAAGATTGCCGCGACGCACCTTGGCGCCGAGCGCAGCCGCTGCCGCCGCAGCCGTGTCGGACCGAGCCAGAGCAGTGACCTCATGGCCGGCGGCGATAAGGTTGGAGATGATGTACGGACCGGAATGGCCGGTGCCGCCGGTAACAAAAACGTGCATATGCGTGTTCCTCGTGGGTAATGGGGTGCGGGAAAAGGTGCTAAGTGACTGTGCCGGGCGCATTCAGGATCCAGCTCCCGCCGTCAGCTCAAGTCATGACCGTTGTCGAGGTCCTCAATCAGTCCGGGCTGAACGGGTTACCAGCCAAGAGCTTGGCGTGTGATAGCACTCAATGCAGGGAGATCTAGCGCGGCTACTGCTGCCAAGAAACCGAAATAGCCCGGCAGGAAGGCGCCGCTGCCGCAGACGCGTGTGATACGAGACGTGCTTGCGATCCCGGCGAACTCACTCGACGTGCGACCTATGCTGGTCGCTTTACTTGCTAAAAGCAAGTGACACGAAGAACTTTACTTGCAGCTTGCAAGCGATGCTAAGATCCCGCCATGAAGACAACTTTTAAAGAAGACTTTCGATCCCATTGCGCTGTGAACTACGGCGTTGAGATCTTCGGCGACCGATGGTCGCTCTTGATCATTCGCGACATCGTTTTTGTTGGAAAGAAGACGTATGGCGATTTTCTGAAATCGGAAGAGCGAATCGCGACCAATGTTCTTGCTTCTCGACTTGCCTTTCTTGAGGAGCAAGGCGTTCTCTCGAAGGCGCCCAGCCCCAACGACAAACGCAAGGACTTTTACACTCTGACCGAGAAGGGCCTGGACCTCATTCCCGTCGTGCTTAGCATCGTCCTTTGGAGCGCAAAGCACGATTCGAAGTCGTACGTAAGGGACCTCGAGGAGTTCGTTACTCGATTAAGTCAAAACCCCACGCAAGTGAGTGAAGAAGTTAAGGCGCTGGTCCGCAATGGCGGATGTATGTTTCCTGACATTAAGGAGTGAACCCAAAGGCAAGCAAAAACGAGGTCAGCAACCTCGCAAGCAGAACGGTCTTTTCCTAGTCATCCGGCCGACTGGCACATGCGGCTACAGCAGAGCTCCTGCTTGGGCCGATCAACGTCATCCAGCTCCAGACAGGGCGTGCCGGTCAGCTAGCCGGCGGTTTTCTCGATCACGATGCTGAATTTGTTAAGCAACATGGTCGGATCGGCTTTGGCCAGGTCCACATTGGTTGACGCGGCGCCACCAAGGATGATGGCTGCCTGTAAAGGCCGAAATGGGTCGATCCTGTTGAACACAATCGACCGCTGTTTTTGAGGAGTAAGTCCACGTATCGACAGCCCACCCTTAAACTGCTGTCGTACAGCAATGCCAATACAGCACCCTCACACAACGAAACGACCAACCAACTGATTCAGATTGATAGCTAACGTTGACATTTCCCCACATGCACTCGCTGTTTGTGCTGCCCCGGCCGAGCTTTGGGTGGCGAGCCCCCGGATACTGACAAGATTGCGGTCAACTTCACGAGCCACATGCGCCTGCTCTTCAGATGCTGTGGCGATCAGGAGGTTGCGTTCGTTGATCAGTGTAATCGCTTGCGCAATTTGATCTAACGACGTGCTTGCCTCCTGAGCGACATTCAAAGACTTATTGGCCAGCTCTGTCCTTGTACTCATTGCGCAGACTGCTTTTTCCGAATCAATCTGGATAACGGCGATCATCTGCTCTATCTCTTGAGTTGACTGCTGGGTTCGATGAGCCAGAGCCCTGACTTCATCGGCAACAACAGCAAAACCACGTCCCTGTTCGCCGGCGCGCGCGGCCTCAATGGCGGCATTCAATGCCAACAGATTAGTTTGATCCGCAATGGCTCGAATAACGTCCACCACCTTGCTGATGCCCTGAGCTTTGTCGGACAGAAGCTTAATTTGCTCACTGGTATCGGTGACATTACCGCTAAGCTGTTGGATGGAAATCAACGTCTGGGCGACACGCTCCAACCCGGACGTGGTGAAACCTCGACCCTTCTGTGACTCTTCGGAGGCAGACTCTGCGTTTCGGGCAACCTCGTCGACTGCAGCGCTCATTTCAGTCACTGCCGTGGCCGCTTGATTAACTTCATCATTTTGTGAAATCAACCCTCTGCTGGACTCTTCCGTAACAGCTGTCATTTCCTCTGCAGCAGAGGCCAATTGTGCTGCGGAATCGGCAATTTGCATGATCGTATTTCGAAGATTTTCCTGCATCTTCGCGAGTGCTTTTAACAGGCGACCAGCCTCATCTGTTCCATTGACTGAGACTTCCGTTGAAAGATCGCTACCCGCAATACGTTCAGCTACAGACAAAGCATAATTGATCGGAGACGTTATGCTTCTTATTAGAAAGGTTGCTAAAACCAGCGTCAGAATGACAGTGCTCGCGATGATTGCCACCACGAGCCAAAGCCCCGTCGAATAAGTGCTGGCTGCATACTGACCCGCGAGTGACGCGCCTTTGTTATTAAAATCCGCGAGATCAAAGATTTGCTCCTCAAGCGTATCCCCCAGTGGCCTGACAGTGGCGCTGACCAGACTTTTTATTGAATCGGTATCGCCAACGGAAATCATTGGATCGAGTAGATCCATCTGTCGAGAATAAGCATCAGCAGTCGTTCTCACTCTTAAATAAATGGCCCGCTCTTGATCACTCGCGACGAATTCTTCATATTTTTTGACCGCCTCTGTAAATTCTTTCTTATATTCTGCAAATTTTATAGATGAACCCTTGATTGAGTCTTGAGCATTAATACCTCGTTGAATCGTTAACTGGAGTTTCATTCTCCCGGCATCGATGAGCGCTGTCTGGCGAATGCTTTGCATCCAGTTCGTTTCAACATCTTTTTCAGCATCTATGAGTTTGCCCATCTGTACAATAGCAACGACTCCAAGTACGAAAACCAGGACGACGATTAATGCAAAAAATATAGAAGCTCGCAAGGCTACATTTATAGTTCTAAGGTTCATAACAGCTTCCTTTTTTTTGAAATTATGCATGACCTAGAACTATCGGCTAACTTTATAAAAACGTTAAGGCGATGTGAGTCCTAATGTCGAACATCTTAATGACTCGTGTTCAAATAACCCGAAAACCATCTGTTCGCATGCTTTTATCGCTCAAATAAAAAACAAACCGGTCAAAAAAGAGGTTTTTGTGAGGTTTTTAAGTAAACAGTGTTTTGGGCGCTTTAAGGGAAATGGCATTACCCGGCTGTGGTCATGGATTTCTGTGCCCGTCCAATTGCGGGCTGGAAAAGCAGTTCGTTGGCAGATTCATCTCTGCGGACCAGGCTCCCCTTTCTACCTCTCTAGCCAGCGTCCATAGAGTTTGGGGAATTGCTCGCGCACCCAATCAACGAACACCTCGACCTGCGGCGCCAGGTGCGAGCGGCTGGGGTAACTCACCGATACGCAGCACGCAGTCCACACCTTCTGCGACCAGATCGACAGTCCGGTCAGTGACCCCCAAGGCCAGCTCGATCGCAGGGAAGAGCGTGGTAAACGCTCGCAAGCTTTCGATAAACCCTGGTTGCGAAAACGCGGTAGGGATATCGATCCGTAATCGCCCCCGCAAGGTTTGACCTGGAGACGCAAACATCGCCGTGGCACTCGCCACCTCGCCGAGGATCGTCTTGACGCGCGCGTAGAATTGCTCTCCTTCCGAGGTGAGCCTCACCTTACGGGTGGTGCGCTGAAACAGACGCACGCCAAGCGAGGTTTCCAACTCCTGTATCGCACGGGTCACCTGCGGTCGGCCGATCTGCATGGCATCTGCCGCGCGGGTAAAGCTGCTGAGTTCGGCCAATCTGGCAAAAACCTGCATGGACTGGAGCAGTTCCATAACGTCTTCTCACTTGTCTTTTTGTTGCTGCCGTAGCGCAAGGTTGCACTTTGATTGTTATCCCTACAAATAACAATCCTGTGCCGCGCTGGGCATTTATCGAGCAGGCACGCTTGATGACAATGTCGCCAACAGTCACCCCATTGGAGAAAGACACATGAAAGCATGGCTTCTGAAAGACTTCGGTCTCGACAATCTGGCACTCGGTGAAACGGCTACGCCCAAGCCCGAGGCTGGCGAGCTGTTGGTGAAGATTGGCGCGGTTTCCCTGAATTTTCGCGACAAGGCGATCGTCGACGGGTTTTACGAGCCTCACCTGGTGCCCAAACCGCTGATTCCGGTCAGCGACGCTGCGGGGACTGTCGTCGCGGCGGGTGAAGGCGTAAGCCGGTTCAGCGTAGGCGATCGCGTCAACTCGCACCTCTACTCGCGCTGGTTAGATGGAGCGCCAGGTCTGAACGAACCGGCCTACTGCTTTGGCATGCCACTGCCCGGCGGTTTGGCGGAGTACATGATCATTCACGAAGAAAGCGCCGTGCGTGTTCCAGACAATATGTCCGACGAAGAAGCCTCGACGCTTCCCATTGCAGCGCTAACGGCATGGTTTTCGTTGGTTGACTACGGTCAGATCCAACCGGGGCAGACCGTTCTGGTGCAAGGCACGGGCGGCGTTTCGATTTTCGCCGTGCAGTTGGCCACTGCGCTTAACGCCAAGGTGATCGTTACCTCCAGCAGCGACGCCAACCTGGACGCCGTGAAGAAGCTCGGCGCCGTAGCCGGCATCAACTATCGGACCTACCCGCGCTGGGAAGAAGAAGTTCTGAAACTCACCGACGGCAAAGGCGTAGACCTGCTTCTGGATGTGGCTGGTGGCGAGGGCTTGAACCAGTCGATTCTGGCAACCAAGGCCGCTGGCAAGATCGCGCAAATAGGCTTTCTCACCGGGCAGACCACAACGCTGAGCCTGATGCCGTTGATCTTTCGCCAGACCACAGTCCGAGGCATCGCTGTGGCACCTCGCTCATCATTTGATCGCATGAACGAATTCTTGAACAAACACGCTATCCGCCCGGTAATTGACCAGACCTATTCATTCAACGACGCCCACAAAGCGTTCGAGCATCTGGCCCGAGGCGCCTTTGGCAAAGTGGTTATCAAGGTTTCCTGACGCATTGCGTCAAGCGAAGGCGGCGAGTTGCCATTTAACTATTGGCTCAATCCGCCATGCAGCGCTACCGGGTGGCAATAGCAGCCGGGATCGATATTGCCAAACAACCAGCAGCCTTCGACCCAGAAGCAGCCTGCCGCACTCCCCCATGATAAATGGGGGAAAACATGGCCCTGGCGGCATTGCGCCTCCATCAACTCGGCGAAAGACTTCCTGATGCCAGGTGGCTTCCTACTATCGCCCGGATGCGATCTGCATCAGCGTTCGTAACCGGGTTATAGACGATCATCGAGAGATCCGGGCGACCATCCACCGCAAAGCCGGAGTATTCCAGCTCAATGACGCCATGGATTGCATGCCGCAGACGCTTGGTTCCTTCACCCTGTAGGCGCACGTCATTGTCCCGCCACAATGCCGCGAAATCCGGGCTCAGGTTGCATAGCTCATCGGCCAGCTTGATTACCTCAAAGGCAGCACCGGCGCGGGTAGCGTCGGCACGAAATGCGGCGACAATGAAACGCGCGACAGCCTGCCAGTCGTCTTGTTTGGCCCGGGCGCCAGGGTTGCAAAACATCAGGCGCAGGATGTTGCGCTGCTCCACCGGCAGCAGGCTGTAGTCCGTAAACACGGCCGCCGCAGCGCTGTTCCAGGCCAGCACATCCCAAGTGGCGGTTTTAATAAAAGCGGGGCTGAATTCGAGGGTATCCAGAATTCGCTGCAGGCGCGGTGTCACCCCATCAGGCGCACAGTAAACAACTTCGGGAGGATGACCAAAGGCGAGCATGAACAAGTGCTCCCGCTCCGGCGCGGTCATCAACAGGCTTTGAGCAATTCGGTCCAACACCTGCGCGGAGGGTGCGCCACCGCGTCCTTGCTCCAGCCACGTGTACCAAGTAGCGCAAATGTTCGCCCGCTGCGCCACTTCCTCTCGGCGCAAACCCGGAGTGCGTCGACGAGTGCTGGAATAACCAAAACGTGTGGGGTCCAGGCGCGCGCGGCAATCTTTCAAATATGTTCCCAACAGATGAGCAGACTGGCTTGCCATGGTGATCCTGTTAGTTTGTATACCCTGATAATGTCACGCCTTTAACCGGATAAACGTTACGCGCACTCTGCTTACTTCCGCAAAGAGAGAGTTCAGACATGCGTGTATTTCTTACCGGTTCAACAGGCTTTATTGGTTCCCAAGTCGCACGTGAGTTGCTCCACGCCGGCCACCAGGTGCTGGGGCTGACGCGTTCAGATGCGGGTGCTCGTGCATTACTGGCAATGGGCGTCGAGCCTCATCAAGGCAATATTGAAGACCTCGCCAGTCTCCAGCGCGGGGTCGAAGCCTCTGATGCCGTCATCCACACAGCGTTCGATCACGACTTCGCTCATTTCGTCGCCAATTGTCAGAAGGACTCACGTGCTATTGCCGCTCTGGGTTCAGCATTGGCAGGTTCGGAGCGCCCGTTGATTATCACCTCCGGCACGCCGATGGGCTCGCCAGCCCCGGGACAGCCCGCGGACGAAGATTATTTCAACCCGCAGCATCTCAATCCTCGAATCGCATCGGAACTCGCTGGGGAGGCTCTGTTGCAACGCGGTGTCAACGTAGTGGTCATGCGGCTTTCGCAAATCCACAACCCCTACAAACAAGGTCTGGTCACTGAGGTCATCAGGCAGGCGCGGGAAAAAGCAGTCTCAGCCTATATCGATGAAGGCCTTAATCAGTGGTCCGCCGCTCATGTTGCGGATACAGCGCACTTGTATCGTCTGGCTCTGGAAAAGCACCAGCCAGGCGCTCGTTACCATGCAACTGCCGAACCGGGCATCCGTTTTCGCCTCATTGCCGAGACCATCGGAGAAGGCCTTGGCTTGCCCGTTCTGGCCGTGCCAAAGGATGAGGCGATGGAGAGATTCGGCTGGTTATCGAGCTTCGTGGACAAGGACATGTCCAGCATGAGCAACAAGACACAAAAGCGGTTGGGTTGGAACCCAGTCGGGCCAGATCTGATCGCCGACCTCAAGCACTATTTCAACCGATAGTCGATGCGCTCACGTAGCCGCTGAACTGTTCTTGCCGAGATATCAGGGCCGAGTCGCAGCCCACTAGCAGGCTCGGTCCGCTCACTAGACCTTAGGCTCACTACTCGATTAGCGCCGCGCACTTTAGTCAGTCGACAAAAAACAGCTCACCGCCATCAATCGCACATTGACATCATTGAGCGACGTGCGGAAAATCAGGCGCATAACCACACCATCGATAGGGATATCTCGTAATGAAAAAGCGTTCTTTTCTAGTTCCTTTGGCAACCTTGGTCGCTGCTGTGGCCACAGAGCAGGCATCTGCTCTAGCGGCACGTGATATTGCCGAGCCAGATGTCAACGCAGCGAGCACATTGCAGGCCGATGCCCAGAGCGAAAACCTTCTGGTGCGCAGTGGCAATGATCAGTTTGCCTTTATTCTCAAGCGCGGAGACCAGGGTCAGATGTTGGCCTACCACAGTTCTCACAGCTCCCACGCGTCTCACGTTTCTCACGCCTCCCATACTTCCGGCTCGTGATGGAAGGCTCCGATACGCTCGTATTTGACGGGCGACTTTACGACGCCCAGGTTTTGCAAAAAGCCGCTTATCGCTCAATCAATTCGCTGACGATTGATATCGCGTTAACTGACGGACAATTTTTTTGCGCCTTATCTTCTAACATTGGTGTTGACGAGACTTCCTTTCGATCCGCTGTTCAAGAGTTCAAGAAAGACGTACTTGACTATCAGCTGCGCCACCAACTAAATGTTGAGACACAGCCGATCAAGAATCTCATCCTTGGGCTGGCTTTTTCAAAAACCGGACTGACGAGTGAGTAAATTTCATACGCTTGAGTTCTACGGGCAGCACAGCACTTACGAATTGCTGCCCTTCAAGTTCGACCGCCTTAATGACGACGAGTATGTCATTACTAATATGGCAGGCGAGTTTCACGTCATCCCGGTGCCGATGCTGGAGCCAATCATACGTAGGACGCTGCCACTTGAATCAGAGTTGATCGCTACGCTGCGGTCCAAACAGTTCATTCGTTTTGGCGGCGAGCAAGCACCACTTCAACTTTTGGCGCTGAAAATCCGCACGCGGTTGTCCAGACTGGCCGAATTCACCAGTCTGCATATTTTTGTGGTAACCCTTCGATGCGACCATAGCTGCCCTTATTGCCAAGTATCAAGGCAATCAGAGAGCAAAGGCGAATTCGACATGACCACGGAAATGGCCGACAAGTCATTAGATTTCGTTTTCAGGTCTCCCAACCCGGCTATCAAAATCGAATTTCAGGGGGGCGAGCCGCTTCTTAATTTTGAATTGGTGAAGTACGTCGTTCTTGAAGCCAAAGAACGTAACATCCAGGAAAGACGCGACCTACGGTTTGTAATTGCGACGACGCTGTCGTTATTGACCGATGACATCCTCGATTTCTGTAAGCAGCACAGCATCGTGCTTTCATCATCTCTCGATGGGCCAATGGACTTGCATAATGCGAATCGCCCACGACCAGGTCGAGACAGCCATCAGCGTTTTGAAGAAGGATTAAAGAAAGCCCGCACGATTCTCGGCTATGACCAAGTGTCAGCCTTGATGACGACCACTGACAAGAGCCTTCCACGAGCGCGTGAAATCATTGATGAATATTTACGCCTCGGTTTTGACGGTATCTTTCTGCGGACCCTTTCTCCTTACGGCTTTGCTATCAAGACCAAAAAATTCATGTCGTATGATACAGAGCGTTGGCTGGAGTTCTACAAGGAAGGCCTGGAGTACATCATTGAGCTGAACAAGTCGGGCATACGGTTTGTGGAGCAGTACTCCGCGATCGTGCTGACAAAAATGCTGACCTCAGAGGACCCAGGATTTGTTGATTTAATGAACCCCGCCGGTGCTGGCGTAGCGGCCATCGTGTTCAATTACGACGGAGCCGTATACGCCTCGGATGAAAGCCGTATGCTTGCGGAAATGGGGGATCACACGTTTCGACTAGGCAACATTCTCGAGCACTCATATGAGGCGATCATCCTCTCAGATCAACTTCTGGATGCGCTGGAAAGCTCCTTCACCTTAAGTATGCCCATGTGTTCTGACTGTGCCTTCGAACCTTACTGTGGCGCTGAACCTGTTTACCATCACGCCATACACAAAGATGTGGTAGCAAGAAAGCCTGAATCTGCTTTTTGCAAACGGAACATGTCGATCTTCAAACACCTCATAGAACTGATGGCAAATGATAAGCAGGTGAAACAGATTTTTATGGGATGGGCCAACCGATGCTGAAACTGGGTGGGAAAATTATCCGCATTCATGCGGTGGACGCTCAGAAGCCCCACTCGCTGGCCAAGGTGTCAACTGCCCTGAACTTGCCTGAAGTGTTGCGGCGAGACATGGCCTTTATGGTTTCCGATACTCAAATACCCCCCGGGTTTTCCCACTATCTCCTGACTAATGATTATCAACACCGGGTTGAAGAACTCCCCGTAAACTCGGACTATTCAATCCTGCCGAATGATTACAGCTATATAGCTGATGGCGACGTTGTCAGGCTCTCAGCCGACCGCCAGACGATCCGAGTAGTGTTTCGTGCATCTTCGCCACATAACAGTATCCTGGTCACAGAGCAGTGTAATCATTACTGCCTGATGTGTTCCCAACCTCCGAAAGCAGCAGATGACTCATGGCTACTTGACGAAATCGAAGGCCTGATTCCACTCATCCCAAAAGACACCCATGAATTGGTATTTACGGGTGGAGAGCCAACCACCCATCGGGCGCGTTTCCTTAAAATTATCAGTCTTACGAAAAGTTATTTGCCAAGAACGGCCATTCATATTCTCTCGAACGGGCGCTCCTTCAAAGACTCTGCGTTCGCCGAGAAGTATGCGCAGATTGAACTAACGGACGCGATGGTTGGAATCCCTCTCTATTCAGATGACCCCAAACTACATGATTACATCGTTCAGGCCAAAGGCGCATTCGATGAAACCATCCAGGGCATTCTCAACCTGAAACGTCTGGGCCAGAAGGTCGAAATACGAGTCGTCATTCACAAGCTTTCTTTACAACGCCTTCCCGAATTGTGTGAATTCATCGCACGGAATCTTCTGTTCGTTGACCATGTGGCGCTGATGGGTCTGGAGATGACGGGGTTCACCAGGGCCAATCTTGATGAACTGTGGATCGACCCATTTGAGTACAAAGACAGGCTCAGTGAATCGGTTGGCATCCTGGCCAAATATGGCATGCATATCTCGGTTTACAACCATCAGCTGTGCTTGGTAAACCCAGACATCCAACCTTACTATCGCCGATCAATCAGCGACTGGAAGAATGAGTACGCGCCGGAATGCATGGGCTGTGCAAAACAGCGTGAATGCGGAGGCTTTTTTGCTTCAGGTATAAAGTTTGGCTACAGCAAGCAATTAATCCCTTTCTGATTTTCGCGATACCCGATAAGCAGTACGGACCAATGGTGAATCTGAAGGGGGTATGCAGAATCCGCTTCCGCAGGCCGGCAGTGCTACCCGACAGCAAGCGCTTACGGTCTTGCTCATTGCTTGCTTTGCGGGAAAAGGCATCCGCCATTGCGGACCAGCCCCTTCAATTCTTCGCTCACCTGCATGGGGGTTGGCGACGTGGAAAGAACGCCTTGTTCCTCAAGAAAGGCGAAGCGGGAAGCAAGGACGTTGGTGGCAATCCTCCCCTCCGACTTCGCGAATCAGGGCGTGGTGGATTGACCCGCTTCTGATGAGTCTAACGAACCCCTAATGCCTTGAGGCTCAGTTCATTAATCTTGATCCTGTTCTTCACTGCGTCACTCACGCCATCTTCACAACTTTCCCGTACCACGGCAGATGGATTCGGTCCCGGCTGACCTGACGCTTCAAATTCGTCATAGCGCTTGTAGCCCATCAGGTAATATTCCATGTCCACCTTGGCTTGAAGGTTCTTCATAAACTCTGGAATTTTCTTGTGGTTGATCTCCGGTGCAATTTCCAACGCTTTTTTCAGTGACGCGAGGTATCCGTCATAAAGCAAGTCTTGATCGCACCCTTTTAGGTTAGCCAAATCTGTTGGCGCGTTGATTTTGTACATAAACGCGATATCAGCAGCCACTCCTTTAAACGAGATGACCAACCCTAAACCCAGCACAACAGTTTTCAGAAAACCCTTCACTTCCATGTCCCTTGTTCACGTAATCGTCTTGATGAAGCACTCATTTAGTTTGCACATTACCCACTTCTTTACTCAATGAATAGCACTCAAAATCGATTACAGGCATTCGCAGTTTGGGCAGGTTTAACGGAATTGAGGGCCATTAATCGGCCTCAATAGGCCCTATATGTTCGCGAGAAACCGAACCTGTATGGGTTTAATGGTTGATAAGGTTCGGCCACCGTTTGCGTTTTTCAGATGGGCTTCTTCGGTTTAACCCGTTACGTCAGTAACCCACACCACGAACACCACCAGAAGCGCGAATGGATTCGCCTGTCACCCAGTGTGAGTCTTCCGACGCCAAGAACACCGCCAATGGTGCGATATCTTCGGGCTCTCCGAAGCGACCAAGCGGCGTTCCGGCAAGAATCTTTTTGCCCAATTCACCGGCAAAATTCCCGTCAGTAGCCGGGGTATTCGTGTGCCCTGGCCGAATGGAGTTGACCCGGATGCCCCGCGCGCCGAGCTCTCTGGCAAGTGCGAAGGTCAAGGTATCGACCGCGCCCTTGGTCGCCGAGTACACGCTCGAAGCCAGGTAGGGATCGGTGCTTAGGATCGAACTGATATTGATAATGCTGCCTTTGGGCCCTAGCAGTTTGACTGCCTCACGTACTGCCAGGAGGTAGCCCAGCACATTGAGATTGAATTGTTTGTGGAAGGCTTCTTCGGTCAGGTCATCGATCATCTCGAACACCGCGACACCGGCATTGTTGACCAGAACATCCAGGGTGCCGTACTCAGTCCGAACCGTTTCAAACAGGCGCACCACGTCAGCCGCCTGGCTCATGTCGGCCTTTACCGCAAGAGCCGAGCCGCCATCCCCTATGATCTGGGCAACGACCGCATCCGCATCGACCTTGCTGGAGGCGTAGTTAACGATGACTGTTGCGCCCTCTGCGCCTAAAGCCCGGGCGATCCCGGCACCGATCCCTTTGGACGCACCCGTGACAACCACTATTTTTCCTTTGAGTTTCATACAGTGACCTTTTGTCGTTGCGTGATAAGAGGCCTGGTCGCAATTGGGTTGTGATTTACCCCAATGCAACAAGCCGTGTGTCATCAGTATTCAGGCATTGAGGGGGCCAACGTTTGCCGGTTAATCGCGCATCCTTGCCTATTCTTCTCAGTTGGCTTGCCATGCCCTGGGATATAGCCCACGGTGGTCGACATGGAAAAACCAATGGCAGAACTGCGCAGCATGGTAATGCGCGCACAAGACAAGTGGACCGAAACCGGATTGCCCCGCGTGACCATGGTCCGGGCAGAGGCCTGTGCAGACCAGGTCTATCAACCGATGCTGCATCTGGTGCTTCAAGGCACCAAGACGCTGTCGATAGGAGAGGATGTTTCCACATACACGGCAGGCAGCTATTTTCTGGTGCCAGTGGATGTGCCCGCGACGGGCCAGATTCACGCCGATGCACTGGATAAGCCCTACCTGGCGGTCAGCCTGACCCTGGATCCCGAGGTGATCGCTACGTTGCTGATGGACGAGGGCAAGGCGCCAAGGACACCGCAAAACTCGTGTTTTGAGGGGGTATTAGCGCCCGCTGAAATGATTGACGCGTGGTTGCGCATGATGCGGCTCATGGATTGCCCGCACGAGATTGCAATACTGGCGCCGATGATCGAACGCGAAATTTTGTTTCGCGCGTTACAGGGACCACTGGGCGGCATTCTTCGAGACGTTGCGCGACCGGATGGCCGGATGACACAGATTCGCCGTGTCACCCAGTGGATTCGTGAGCACTACGCCGAGCCTTTTCGCGTTGAGCCGCTGGCGCTGATGTCAGACATGAGCGTTGCCGCTTTCTATCGGCACTTCAAATCCGTGACCGCCATGACGCCGATTCAATACCAGAAGCGTTTGCGCTTGCTGAGGGCTCGCTGGTTGCTGTTGTTCGATACGCTAGACGCGACCTCCATCGCTTATACCTTAGGGTATGAAAGCGCCTCGCAATTCAATCGGGAGTACGCGCGGCTGTTCGGCCTGCCGCCGGCCCGAGACGCGGCGAGATTCAGGGCTCCCGCACCCGCGAGAGACCTTACCGCCGCCTCTTGAACAGCCAACACCGACCTAAAAATCGGTGATTACTGTCCCGGCTATGCTCTGGGCAAACTCACCACCGAAGACCTTGGTCGGTGTTGCAAAACCCGGTTGCCGTTCACCATTCAGTACTCGGCGTGCAGCTTCTACTGCCGCCAACGGCGTATAGGAATAGCCGTTCACAGTTTCAATCACGGACCGTGCCATCGCGCCATCTATCCCAGTGACCTCAACCACAGCACGCGCGCGATGGGCATCCCTCTGCTCTGGCGTCGGACCATCGGGCAGTTGCGACAGATCGCCTTCTGGAAACGCATCACCCGCGATATGCACGTACATCGCAATATTAGGAATGCCCGTTGAATGCCAACCTGTCACCAGGTCACCGAAAGACAGCGGCGCGCAGAGGACCGGGCCCTGACCAAAATCAAAATGACGTGGCGTGGCATCCGGCGTTGCAACCAGTGCGCCATCGACCCTAGCGAGCACGCCTGCCCCGATGATTTCGCTGACACTCATGGCAGAACCTCGGGACATCGACCCTGGGACTTGAAGCGCGATGCCGAGCGCGAATGGCTCCTTTACACGTTTGGCGACATGTACCGCGAGCGAGTCGGTAGGAACCACATCCCAACCGACGCCCGGCAACAACATGACGTGGTGAACAGCCGCTTCAGCACCGAGCTTTTCGGCCAGTCCGTAAACATTGATCTCTGCGGTGATGTCTAGATAATCCACCCCGGCTTTGATGCAGGCCTGCATCAACGGCTCGGCCGTATGCGCAAAGGGTCCGGCGAAGTTGAGTAGGACCGAGATGCCAGACAATGAAACCTCGGCATTCGCGTCGCTATCAAACACCCGATAAGGCACGTCCAAGTGCGCCGCGAGTGACCCGACTCGCTGCTGATTGCGCCCGGCGATTTCGAAATCCAGACCGAGTTCTTTTGCCCGCTCTGCTGCCATCCGCCCGGTATAGCCCGTAGCGCCGTAAATCAGAAGTGTGCTCATTGGACGTGCTGCCATTTTTTGTAAACGAATTCGAGACTGTATCCATCCGGATCCAGCACATTTGCCGCGTAGTAATCGGGGTCGTAGTGCAAGCGAATCCCAGGCGCACCGTTGTCGATCGCGCCCTGCATTAAGGCGGCGGCGTAGGCAGCATCAACTTCAGCCTTGTTGTTTGCGACAAAACCAATATGCAGAGCGCGACCCTCCACCACCCCTTCACGCAACCAGAAAAACATCCGGCCGTTGGCGCCAAAGCCTTTGAGATCAGATTGACCCGGTGGGCCGTCCTTGCCGTCGTAGTCCAGGCGCGCGGTGATACCAAGCGGCACCAAGGTAGCTTCATAAAAACGGATGGACCGTGCGATGTCGCTCACGGACAGAAAAATATGATCCAACATGGCAAGAACCTCGTTTGTTCAGATGTTGTAGCCGCCCGCAACTTCAATCGTCTGGGCATTGATCCAGGCACCTTCTTCGGATAGCAGCATGGCGATGACACGCCCAACATCATGCGGCTCACCCACCCTACCGAGTGCCGTCTGCGCAGCCAGCATCGCCTCGAATTCATCGTTGAGCCCACCACCCAATTCGGTGCGAATGGCGCCGGGCGACACGGCGTTGGCCCGTATACGCCGCTCGCCAAACTCTTTGGCCATGTAACGGGTGAGCACTTCTAGCCCGCCCTTGAATGCGGCGTAGGGGGCGACTCCCGCAGTGGCGACGCGGGTAGTGGCGCTGGTGACGTTGACGATACTGGCGTTTTCCGCCAACAGCGGCAGCAGGGTCTGAGTGAGGAAAAAAGGGCCTTTGAGATGCACGTTCAACAGGCCATCGAACTGCGCTTCACTGACGGTGGCCAAGGGCTTGAACAGCCCGTAGCCCGCGTTGTTGACCAGGCCGCTCAGGGTGGCAGAGCCCCAGGCTTCCAGCAGGGTCAAGCGCACTGACTCTCTAAACGCCTCAAAGCTGCCTACGTCCGATACATCTAGTTTGAGCGCAATGGCCTTGCCGTCCGCCTGCTCGATACGCCCCACCACCCTGGCGGCGGCTTGCGGGTTCGCGTTGTAGGTCAGGATGACCCCCATACCGTGTTGCGCTGCATGTTCGGCGGCACTTGCGCCTATTCCACGGCTGCCACCGGTGATTACGACTACGCCCATGTGACGTTCCCCTGCGGTTCGAATGTGTCCCCACAGTACCCATCACTGTCGCCAGGATCGTACCCGTTCCTACTCAAAACCTGCCTGTTTCTGCTTTTCACTTGCACGGCGCTGCGCTCTACCCCCAGCATGCAGCCCATGGACAATCAATTGAATGAACTCAGGTCGCTCGCGGCCAAGGCCGAAAATCGCCGCACGGAAACGGGCATCCCTCGTGTGGCCATGGTTCAGGGCAAGATCCCCGAGCACATGCTGGCGGCGGTCTATGACCCGATGATCAATCTGATTTTGCAAGGCAGCAAGAGCATGACCGTTGGGGATCGGACGCTCCGGTATGACCCTGCGACCTATTTCGTCATGTCCATTGATCTGCCGGCGGTCGGGTCTGTGCACCCAAGTGTTTTGGGAGAACCTTACCTGGCAGTCAGTCTTACTCTCGATCCGGTTGTGTTGGCGACGCTATTTGCCGACCTGCCCAAACCTGCCAGCCGTATCGAGAACACTCCCGGATTTTCGGTCGCGCCGGTTACGACCGAGCTGATGGATGCATGGGTGCGGATGCTGAGACTGATGGGCGACCCGGACGCCATCGCCGCCTTGGCCCCGGTCTATGAACGAGAGATTATCTTCCGCGTACTCCAAGGCCCCCATGGCTGGATGTTGCGGGAGATCGCTGCGCCAGATACCGCGATGGCCCGAGTAAACATGGCGATCCAATGGATCCGCCGTGACTTCGCAAAACCCATTGGCGTGGAGCGTTTGGCGCAACGAGCTTCAATGAGTGTTTCGGCGTTTCATCGCCACTTCAAGGCAGTGACCAATCTGAGCCCCCTGCAGTACCAGAAGCGGGTACGCCTGCTCCAGGCCAGGACGCTGATGGTCGCCAACGCCAAGAGCGTCATGGCTGCAGCATTTGAAGTCGGCTACGAAAGTGCAACGCAATTCAGCCGAGATTATGCACGGGTGTTTGGACTTCCTCCCGCCCAGGATGCCGGTAGGATTCTGGGAAGCGCGAAAGCCACCAAACGCTAGGCGGCTTGCTCCAGACCCGCTCCCGCCTCTTTTAGGGCAAGGCTTGGGCGTACCGGGAATTTCGTAATCTAGGAAGGATTTTCAATATCCGTAGACTGGGGCGTTACGCGGCGTAGCCTGAGAAGCCACCACAGCAAAAACCACGCTAGCACCAGGAAAATGATGAAGTTACCCAGACTCGAGTGGTGGATATACACCCACCATCCTGCGAGAAAGTACAAAGCTACAGCGATTGACCAAAGCAAATATTTCATGAAAAAGCGCCTTGTACCTTGTTAGAAGCCCAGTGATTTTACGGCGAGGGTTTAACGCGCGGTAATTCTTGAGTTCACCTATTGGAATCAGCTTATGTCGCCATGACAATGCTCTGGGTGACAGCATCGAAACCACGACCACCAACGCCGATCCTTTGACCGCACGTGCCATCGCCTACTATCAGGCGGCAAGCTACGGCTTCAAACATAGATTGCTGAACTGGAATCCCGCAAAAGCTCGGTAATTATTGAATCCAGTTTGTAGATTATCCGCGCGTTGATCTTGCCGGGCGCTTCACATGGCGCTGGCAAGGGACCGGAGAGCGGCTCCTTGCCAGCAGAGTCATGCTTGGCACCTTGTGTGTGGGCAAAACGCTAGTTCACAGGGCGGATCTTGAACCAGATGGAATACATGGCCGGCAGAAAGACCAGCGTCATAACGGTTCCTCCCAAAGTGCCTCCAATCAAGGTGTAAGCCAGGGTGCCCCAAAACACCGAATGGGTCAGCGGGATAAATGCCAGGATGGCCGCCATTGCCGTAAGCAATACCGGTCGCGCGCGCTGCACAGTCGCCTCAACCACAGCGTGGAAAGGACCAAGCCCTTCCTTTTCGTTATGGTTGATTTGCCCGATCAGAATCAAGGTGTTGCGCATCAGGATGCCGGACAACGCAATCAGCCCCACCAGCGCGTTAATGCCAAATGGCTGGTTGAACAAGAGCAGGGTTGGCACCACCCCGACCAATCCAAGCGGTGCAGTAAGGAAAACCATCACCATTGCGGACATCGACCGCACCTGAACAATGATAATCACCAAGGTGATTGCAATCATGATCGGGAACAGCGGCAACAGCGCTACAGAAGCCTTCGCTGACTCCTCAATCGACCCGGCTTGCTCGATGCGATAGCCCTCCGGAAGGCTGTCGATGATGGGCCGTAACTCGCTCATGAGCGTGGAGGACACATCCGGTGGTTGCAGGTTTTCGGCAATATCTCCACGCACGGTGATCGTCGGGGTACGGTCACGACGCCGAAGAATGGGGTCTTGCATGCGTACGCCGACCTCGCCTATCTGTGAGAGCGGGATACGCTGACCGGCTGAGCCTACCAGGGTGAAGCCTTCAATCTTCGCAGGATCGAGCCGAATGTTTCCTGCTGCTCGTGCCATCACCTCCACCGAGCGAATATCTTCGCGAACAGTCGTTATCGGGACACCTGAAAGCAGAAATTGCAGTTGCTGGGCGACTGCGCTGGACGTAAGGCCCACTGCTTGCAATCTGTCCTGATTCAGAGAGAAATGCAGCGTCGGTATCCGTGGGCCCCAGTCAGTGTTGACGGTTCGCATCATCGGGCTCGTCTGCATGACGGTTTCTACCCGTCCTGCGATCTCACGCAACTTCTCAGGCTCCGGTCCCATCACGCGGTAGGCAACAGGAAAAGGTGAATACGGACCGAACACAAGCTGGGTGACCCGCACACGGGCTTGAGGTGCCAGCCCTTGAGCAACAGCTTCACGAATACGCCGTTTGAGTGCCTCGCGCGCTTGCTGGCTGTCGGTCAGCACGACGATTTTCGCGAACGATGGATCCGGCAACTCTGGCGCCATCGCCAGATAAAAGCGCGGTGACCCCTGGCCTATGTAGGCGGTTACGATCTTCGCGGCATTCTGCTGCTGCAGCCAGGCTTCGATCTGCGCCGTCGTCGCACTGGTTTGTTCAATTGACGTGCCATACGGCATCTGCACTTCGATCAATACTTCGGGACGGTCTGATGTCGGAAAAAACTGCTTTTTGACCAGCCCCATACCCAGAATGGCCCCGACGAAAACAGCGATAACCGTGCCCGCGACCCACCATTTCCGGCCAATGACCCACGTCAGAATCAGGCGAAAACGATTGTAATACCGCGTGTCATAGATAGCGGCGTGCCCACCTTCAACCGGCTTGATTCCAGGCAACAACTTCACTCCCAGATAGGGCGTGAAAACCACTGCAACCAGCCAGGACGCGATCAGCGCGATACCTACAATCCAGAACATGTTGCTGGTGTACTCGCCGGCGGTCGACTGCGCGAAACCGTTGGGCATAAAGCCAACCGCCGTGACCAATGTACCCGCAAGCATCGGCGCTGCCGTGTGGCTCCACGCATAGGCCGATGCCTTGATACGGTCATAGCCCTCCTCCATTTTCACTACCATCATCTCAATCGCGATAATGGCGTCATCCACCAACAGGCCCAGCGCCAGGATCAGCGATCCCAGGGTAATACGGTCAAAGTTCTTCCCTGAGGCTTGCATGACCACGAACACGATAGCCAGTGTAAGGGGCACTGCCGCTGCGACCACGACGCCAACTCGCCACCCCATGCTGAGGAAGCAGACCAACATCACCACCAGCAGCGCTACGAAGAACTTGATCATGAACTCGTCAACGGCCGAGCTGATGTTCTCAGACTGGTCGGTGACCTTTGACAGCGTCATGCCCAGAGGCATGCCCTGATTGATTTTCACCGTCTCGGCATCCAGCGCTTTGCCAAGGTCCAGCCCGTTCCAGCCGTCGCGCATGACGATGCCCAACAACAAGGCCGGCTCACCCTGATTGCGCACAAGAAAAGTCGCGGGGTCTTCATACCCACGCTCGACTGTCGCTACGTCCGAAAGCTTCAGGGTTTTAGCCTGCACGACAATTGGCGTATTGCGGATCTTTTCGAGGCTGTCAAAGGCTCCATCCAGGCGCAGAAATACTTGCGGTCCGCTGGTTTCAATCGAACCGGCAGGCGTCAGGACATTCTGGCTGTTCAGCGCCGAGAAAATGTCCTGGGGAGAAACGCCCAATGTCGCCAGCCGCTCATGGGAGAACGACACGAAGATGCGCTCGGTCTGCTCTCCGATGATATTGATCTTTTTCACGCCCGGTACATGCAGCAGGCGCTGACGCAGTGATTCGGCATCGCGCACCAATAAACGCTGAGGTTCGCCTTTGGCCTTCAGCGCAAACAGTGCGAAGGTCACGTCCGAGAACTCATCGTTGACCATCGGACCGATGACGCCGGCGGGTAATAGTTTCGCTGCATCGCTCAGTTTTTTACGGGCTTGATAAAACTCTTCCTGTACCTGCGCAGGTGGAGTTTTATCCAGCAGCGAAATCAGGGTGAAGGCCATACCTGGGCGGGTGTATGTCTCGCTCCGGTCATACCATTTCAATTCCTGCATGCGTTTTTCAAGCGGCTCGGCCACCTGATCCTGCATCTCTTGCGCCGTCGCCCCTGGCCACACCGAAATGACGGTCATCTGTTTGACGGTGAACGGCGGATCTTCTGCACGCCCCAGTTTGAAGAATGCAAGCGTACCGGCCACGCCGATCAAGAAAATGAGGAATAGCGTGATGGACCGTTCGCGCACGGCCAGTGCAGAAAGGTTGAAACCACCCGCGCTCATGGTTGCTCCCCGTTGACACCGTTGCCTGATTGCAGGACCCGCACCTGCTCACCTTCGTGAAGCAAATGCGCGCCCAGGGCCACGATCTGCTCGCCGGGCTTGAGGCCGCCACTCACCACTGCGCAGTCATCACTCAAGCCCTGCAATTGAACAGCGCGCCACGAGACCACGGCCGGCGTACCGGCAATGACCCACACCCCCGGACCTTTGCCAGGGTCATAAATAGCCGCCATGGGAACCGCGACCGCAGCCTGGGCAGGCTTGCCATCCGCGATACTAAGCGTGACCGTGGAACCCAGTGGCGCGGCGGCGTCATCGAGCACATATCTGGCTTCGAACGTGCGCGTCAGCGGATCAGCCGAGTCAGAGAGCAACCGCAGCTTTACCGGGATCACGCGAGTATCGTTTCCATACAATCTGGCCTGAGCCTGGGCGCCTATGGCGGGCCGCAATGTTTCGGGCAAATGGACGATGGCCTCTCGCAGCCCGGCCTTTGCCAGCCTGACGACGGGTTGGCCAGCACTTACGACCTGCCCTGGCTCTGCCAGCGTGTCAACCACCACGCCGTCGGCATCGGCCAGCAAAATGGCGTACCCCGTAGCGTTGCGAGCTACACTGGCCTGGGCTTGCGCCGCGTTGAGTTCTGCCCTCGCCGTGTCCGCCATGGATTTGATCCTGTCGTAGGCTGAAGCAGAGATGGCGCCTGCGGCTACGAGGACGCGATTACGTGCTTCGTCATCTGCCGTTTGTTTGGCGCGTGCGCCTGCGGCGGCAACGGCTTGCCCTTGGACTTGAGCCTGGAGACCAAGGTCGATGGGATCCAGACGCATCAGGGGTTGACCGCGTTGCACTGTCTGCCCCGTGTCAACCAGGCGCTCCAGCACCTTTCCCGATACACGAAACCCTAAATCGCTCTGCACGCGCGCGACCACCACACCGGTAAATGAACGCGATGCACCCTCCGCGCTCATGACGGTAGCGGCTCTTACCAAGGGTGGCTGAGTTCGCGGATCGCGCACGCTCGATGACTCGCCGCAGGCAGTCAAAAAGCAAGGCAATAAACAAAAAGCGATGGCGGCAATGCTGGACCGGAGCATGGAATCCCTGACTCATATCAAGTGGACAGGGAATCAATTCTCTAGATAGTGACCAAATTAGTCAATCGTCACTATTTCAAGGAGCCAAACTCCGCAGTATCAGAGCCGACAAATGCACCGGCGCTGTCGAGACGATATCCAGGTTGTACTGCAACTGCACCGGGCTGATATAGGGCCGCATGACCAGGTGAATCGCCTGAACGGCCTCATCCAGTGGGGTCTTTCGCTCGAATTCACCCGACTGTCGTCCTTCAAGCACAATCTCCTGAATCAGCAGGCGCAGGCGCTCGTCGTGTGCCGCAGCAGAGGGCCACTGATCTCGGCCTGCAACCGCTGCTATGTCATAAAGCCTGCGATCGTGGAAAAACAAATCGCTGCCGGCTTCGACCAGTGCACGAAACATGCGCCGCAACTTTTCGGAGGCCGTTGGCGCATCCTGGATAGCCGTTTGCACGATGGTCATGATCATTGCCAGGCGGTTGGCGCAAATCACCTCGCCAATGGCCTGCTTGGAGTCAAAGAATTTGTAGATGTACGCTTTGGAAAAGCCAATGGCCTTGGCTAGATCAGAGACTGTCGTCTTCTCATATCCGTAGTGCCCGAAGTGTTGAGTGGCCGCTTCCACGACCTGATCACGAACGCTATGGTCCAACGGCCCACGCGCCGGAGTCGTCCTGGTTTGATTAGTCATATTTCAAGCTTAGCTCCACGAGTCCTGACTGACAGAAAGTGACCATACTGTAATAGAGTCACAAACTAAATAAGATCAGGAAAAATTCAATGTGCCTGCGTTCTACGCACGCACTGGTGACAAGTAACCGCCTACTGGCGAGTTGTGCTGCAGCTTCGGATTTCCAAACTCCCGGAAAATTATTGATACCAGAGCGAGGTCATTTGGCACCCGGGGATGATAAGCAAACGTCAGTCATGGAGCGACCACCCGCTTTCGGCAACTGCTGTAAAGCGGATGCAAAGCTTTGCTGCATCGAGCAAACGCCAGGCAAGGGCCTGGCGTTTACCGAAACCAGTAAACACGTAGCTTACAGATTCCTTCCTGTCCTTTGGTTTACCACGGCCTAAGGGCGCGTCAGATTTGCGCCAGGCCGCCGTCGACGGCCACTTCGCTGGCGGTCATGAAGCTGCTGTCCTGCGACGCGAGAAAGGCGGCCACCGCTCCTATTTCCACCGGATCAGCCATGCGCTGGAGCGGATTCATCGAGGCGAAGACCTCCATGCCTTCCTCGCCAAGTGCCGCCTTCGCCAGTTCGGTTGCCGTCGGCCCGGGCGACAGCACGTTTACCCTGATGCCGGTGCCCTTCAGGTCTTGCGCCCAGGACAGCGCGAGGTTGCGCACTGCCGCTTTGCTCGCGCTGTAGACGCTGAATGCCGGGGCTCCCGTGGTGCCGGCGCTCGATCCGGTCAGAATGATCGAACCGCCCTGGCCCATCAGCGGTAGCGCCATTTGGACCGTGAAGATCGTCCCCTTAACATTGGTGCTGAAGGTTTCATCAATGTGCTCGGCGGTGATCTGACCCAAGGCGAGCGGGCTTCCCGCCCCTGCATTAGCGAAGACGATGTCGAGGGTTCCGCGCTCGGCCTTGACCGCTGCATAGAGTCGGTCAAGGTCGGCCAGATCGGAGACCGAGCCCTTTACCGCGCGGGCATTGGGACCGAGTTCGGCTACGGCGGCATCGAGCGCCTCCTGCCGGCGGCCGAAGATAAAGACGAACGCGCCCTCCTCAATGAAACGCTTTGCCGCGGCGAGGCCGATGCCGGTAGCGCCGCCAGTGATCACGGCGGGTCTTTCCATTCAATCTGGTCATGACGTGCATCCTTCATTGATGTTGTATGCAAGCAGGAAATTGCTTGCTTGAGGATGAGGATGCAGCCCTGATAACCTAAGGACAAGTATGCACCTTTTGGTAAGTATCAAAAAATGACCAGACCTTCTGAAATCTGCGGTACCGGCTGCGGGCTCAACGCCACGCTGCGCATCATCTCGGGCAAGTGGAAACCGCTTGTCCTGTTTTTTCTGCGCGACGGCCCCAAACGCTACGGCGAACTCAAGCGCTTGATCCCAGGTGTCAGCGACAAGGTGCTGATCCAGCAATTGAAGGATCTGGAAGCCGATCGCGTATTGGTGCGGACCGACTACAAAGAGGTGCCACCGCGCGTGGATTACGCGTTGACCCCGCTCGGTCGTAGCCTGGCAGATGCAATTGTCCCGCTGTGCAACTGGGGAACGGAGAACGCGGCGCAAATGGCAAGCATCTTTGCCAAGCGCGACACTGCGCCCTAGCAGGGCTCTGCTGCGGTTGCGTTGTAGTTTGGTGGGCATTCGCGTCAACGCAACGCGCTGATGACTGTCCACAGGACGCATTAACCCCGACGTTTTGCAGCCAAACCCTATGCCCTTCGGCCTTTACACGGCTTTGGCAGTCCGCGACGAGTGCAGGCCCCGTGACGCCTGGCTCAACCGGCCGTAACGGCAAAAAGCGGTCATACCCATCCGGCTGACCAGCACTTTTCGCCGCTCACGCTCGTGCCTACTCGACCGCTTCAGCCACCCCCTGATCTTCCCCCAGGAATCCGCCACTCTGGTGATGCCACAGCCGCGCGTAGGTGCCGTTCTTGCCGAGCAATTCGCAATGGGTACCTTGTTCGATGATGCGTCCGTCATCCATCACGATGAGCCGATCCATGGCGGCAATCGTGGACAATCGATGGGCGATGGCGATAACGGTCTTGCCCTTCATCATTTCATCCAGGCTTTCCTGAATGGCCACCTCGACTTCTGAATCCAGTGCACTTGTGGCCTCATCAAGTAGCAGGATCGGGGCGTTCTTGAGCATCACACGGGCAATCGCAACACGTTGGCGCTGGCCGCCTGACAGCTTGATGCCACGCTCACCCACCAAGGTGTCGTAACCGTTATGGCCTTGCTTGTCGCTGAGCTGGCTGATGAAACCATCAGCCTGGGCGTTGGCGGCGGCAGCGCGGATTTGCGCGTCGGTAGCATCGGGCCGGCCATAGGCGATGTTGTCACGAATGGAACGGTGCAGCAGAGAGGTATCCTGGGTGACCATGCCGATGGAGCTGCGCAGGCTGTCTTGCGTGACCTGTGCGATGTTTTGCCCGTCGATGCGGATCTCCCCGCTGTCGATGTCATAGAAGCGCAGCAGCAAGTTGATGAGCGTGGATTTTCCCGCACCCGAGCGGCCAACCAGACCGATTTTTTCGCCCGGGCGAATCGCCAGACTCAAGCCATCGAGCACCTGGCGTTCGCCGTTGTAGTTGAATTTCACATTGTCGAAGGTCACAGCGCCGCCGGAGGTAACCAGCACGCCAGCGTCCGGCGCATCTTGAACCTTAGGGCCACGGGCCAAGGTTGCCATCCCGTCCTGCACCGCGCCGATGTTCTCGAACAGCGACGTCATTTGCCACATGATCCAGTGCGACATGCCATTGATACGTAGCGCCATGGCGGTAATCGCCGCGACTGCACCTGTACCGACTTCGCCCTGGTGCCACAGCCACAAGGCATAACCGCCTGCACCCATGATCAAGGCGACCACCAAGGCTTGATTGACGATCTCGAATTGACTGACCAGGCGCATCTGGCGAAAGCCGGTGAGCTTGAAGTCTTCCATCGCAGCGCGGGCGAAGTGCGCTTCACGTTTGGAGTGGGAGAACAGCTTCACCGTTGTGATGTTGGTGTAGGCGTCGGAAATACGCCCGGTCATCGACGACCGCGCGTTAGCCTGTTCCTGACCGACTTTCCCCAGGCGGGGTACGAAGTACAGCATGGCCAGCCCGAACAACGCGACCCAGGCAATGAACGGCAGCATCAGCTTCACGTCGAAACCGCCAGCCAGCGCGATAATGGCAATGAAGTACACGCCGATTCCGGGGGCGATTTCGATAAGGGTAAACAGCACCTCGCGCACGGACAGCGCAGTCTGCATCACCTTGGTGGTAACCCGGCCGGAGAACTCATCGGAAAAGAACGAAAGGCTTTGCCGCAGCATCAGGCGGTGAAAGTCCCAGCGCAGCCGCAACGGCAGGTTAATCGCCAATATCTGGTGCTGAACCATGGTGCGCAACGCCACCAGCCCGATGCTCGTCACCAGGACGATGCCAATCCCCCACAGCACTCGACTTTCCTGGCCGGCTGTATCGCCGCCCGCTTGCCAGGTCGAGAGCAGGTCCACGACCTGACCGAGGAATGAAAACAGCCAGGCTTCGTAAATCGACACACTGGCACCGAGCAGCGCCAGCGCCAGGATATAGCCCCGGGCGCCCCGTGTGCAGGCCCAAAGGAATTGCGCCAGGCCTTCGGGTGGTGGCGGTGCCTCGTCGGGCGGGAAAGGGTCAAGCCTTCGTTCAAATACACGAAGCATAGTGGTCTCCGAAACAATCAAGTTAGGGAGATTCTGACATCTAACTGTTGGTTTGAGGGTTTTGTGGCGTTGTGGACCTGGCGCATTGGGCCTGTTGCCTGGGCAATTGGCAGCAGGTCAGTCGCCTGCTCACTAATGAAATCAGCTCATATGTCCATGCCGATTTAACTGTCTAGTGCAGCCTCACCTCCTCCCTTAGTGTGTGTACAGCGCCTGCGTGCTCGCCGCTCCCGGCGACGTGCAGTCTGTTCCTAACCTCTGACGGTCAGCTCAGCGCTGCTCGTCAGGCAGGAGATATCCTATGCAAAAGCGGAAACTTGGCAACAGCTCTCTTGAAGTCTCGGCTCTGGGCCTCGGCTGCATGGGCCTCAGTCATGGCTACGGGCCTGCCACTGAAACGCGGCAGGCCATCTCATTGATCCGCAAGGCGGTTGATCTAGGCGTGACGTTTTTCGACACGGCCGAGGTCTACGGCCCCTACCTGAATGAACAAGTAGTGGGCCAAGCACTGGCGCCGGTGCGCGATCAGGTAGTCATTGCCACCAAGTTTGGCTTCACCTTTGGCCAAGACAACAAACAGCAGATCCTCAATAGTCGTCCTGAACACATCCGGCTCGCTGTCGAGGGCTCGCTGCAGCGCTTGCAAACAGACTTCATCGATCTGCTTTATCAACACCGAGTCGATCCAGACGTCCCCATCGAAGAGGTCGCAGGCACGGTTAAGGAACTCATTCAAGAAGGCAAAGTGAAGCATTTCGGCCTGTCGGAAGCCGGTGCGCAAACCATCCGCCGAGCCCACGCCGTGCAGCCGGTGACCGCACTGCAAAGCGAGTATTCCTTATGGTGGCGCGAGCCGGAGCTAGAAATCTTCCCGACGCTCGCTGAGCTGGGCATCGGTTTCGTGCCTTTCAGCCCGTTGGGCAAAGGTTTCCTCACTGGAACCGTGGCGGCAGACGCTTCGTTCGGCAGCGACGATTTCAGGAGCATTGTCCCGCGCTTCAGCCAGCAAGCCCTCCAGGCCAATCAAGGCCTTGTAGCCTTGATCCGCGAGATTGCTGCGCAGAAGGATGCAACACCTGCACAAATCGCGCTGGCTTGGCTGCTCGCACAAGCACCTTGCATCGTTCCGATCCCAGGGACGACCAAGCTACATCGCCTGGAAGAAAACATCGGCAGCGCATCCCTCTCGCTGTGTGAGGCAGAACTGAAGGCAATCGAGTCGGCACTGTCCCACATCCACATTGAGGGAGAGCGCTATCCCGAGTCGTTGAAGGCCCGCGTAGGGCGCTGACGGAAATGACCATGGGCAGTGATCATGATCCATTGCGCCGCTCGGTTATCGCACGCCACGCCCCCAAGGCCAAGGTCATTGACGGCTTTGTGATGGTCGGTGAGCAGGAGCGCAAAACCATGGAGCGCGTCAACGCGTGGCTCAGCGACTGCACGTTCACCGGCTGATCTGCGCACCCTTGATTTCTGAATGGGAGAAGAGACATGAACACTCGCACGCTGGGCAATGGCCTGGAAGTGTCGGCATTGGGCCTTGGCTGCATGAGCATGACGTCGGTGTATGGGCCGCCAGCTGACAAACAGGAGATGATAACGCTGATCCGCATGGCGCATGAGCGTGGCGTTACCTTGTTCGACACTGCTGAGGCTTACGGCCCCTTTTGCAACGAAGCGCTCATCGGGGAAGCCCTGCAGCCGATTCGCGATCAGGTCGTTGTCGCGACCAAGTTCGGCTTCGATATTGATCTGATTACCGGTGAACGCGGCGGCGGAACTAACAGTCGGCCGGAACATATCCGCGCCGTGGCCGAGGCGTCATTGAAACGCCTGCGTACCGATCGTATCGATCTGTTCTACCAGCATCGTGTGGACCCTGCCGTGCCGATTGAAGATGTCGCCGGCACCCTCAAAGACTTGATTGCTGAAGGTAAAGTCAAGCATTTCGGCCTGTCAGAAGCCGGTATCGAGACCATTCGCCGTGCACATAAAGTTCAGCCAGTGACGGCGGTACAGAGCGAATACTCTCTGTTCTGGCGTGGCCCTGAGCTTGGACTTTTGGAAGTCCTGGAAGAACTGGGCATCGGTTTCGTGCCGTTCAGTCCGCTGGGGGCCGGGTTCCTCACCGGCAAGATTGACGAGCACACACGGTTCGACGCCTCTGATTTTCGTAACGTCGTACCGCGGTTTTCTGCGCAGGCACGCAAGGCCAACCTGGCGTTGATCGATGTGGTCAAGGCTGTTGCCTTGCATAAAAACGCCACCCCGGCACAAGTCGCCCTTGCCTGGTTAATGGCGCAGAAGCCATGGATTGTGCCAATCCCAGGCACGACGAAAACGCATCGTCTGCAAGAAAACCTTGGGGCTGTCGACGTGCAACTGACCCCCGAGGATCTGCACTTGATCAACGAACAGACTGCGCGGATCCAGCTGCAGGGCGATCGTCTGCCCGAGTCTGCACTGAAGATGACCGGGCTCTGAATCCACCTCACCCATTAGCCGGGACGCCTTCGATGAAAGCTTTGATTGCACCCATGTTTGCCTTGTCACTCCTGAGCGGCGAAGCCACTGCCGAAACCAACGATGAAGTTCGCATCAGCCGGGCAGGTGCTCAGCCCTCTATTCAGGGCGCTGCGGAAAATTTCACCGGCGCGGTGCAAGTTGATGGCCTGTTCAAGGCTGAACTTCCGGCCCGAGTCAGCGGTGGCACCGTGACCTTCGAACCCGGTGCGCGCACGGCCTGGCATACCCATCCGCTGGGACAAACGCTCGTCGTCACTGCCGGCGTCGGCTATGTGCAACAGCAGGGCGGCCCACGTCAGGAAATCCGTACAGGTGACATCGTCTGGATCCCGCCGCATGTGCGCCATTGGCATGGTGCCACGCCAACCACCGGAATGACCCACGTTGCCATTGCCGAAGCCGAGGACGGCAAAACCGTCACGTGGGCCGAGCAGGTTTCGGACACGGAATATGCGAACGGCTCAGCAGAGCCAATCTTGCCCGACACGCCGCCCGCGTCAGACACGCTTTCACCCAGGCAACAAGCCATTGCGCTGATCGCCGCCGCCATGGCCGTGAGCGACATGCCCAAGCTCAACGCGGCCATTGACCAGGGCCTGGATGACGGTCTGACGGTGAGTGAAATCCGGGAAGTTCTCGTGCAGTTGTACGCCTATGTTGGCTTTCCGCGCAGCCTCAACGCACTGGATGAGTTGATGAAACGAGTGCAGGCGCGCAAACAGCGTGGCATCAACGACACGCAGGGACGTGAACCGGCTCGCGGGATTCCAACCGGCGCTGCCTTGCTGGCGGCAGGCATGGCCAATCAGACGCGAATCTCCGGTGGCCCGGTCAAGGGCGCGGTGTTCGAGTTCGCGCCCGTCATCAATCAATACCTGCAAGCGCATTTGTTCGGCGACATCTTCGAACGCGACAACCTCGACTGGCAGAGCCGGGAGCTGGCCACCGTCGCAGCGCTGGCCGCCACTACGGGTGTTGAAGCGCAACTGCGTTCGCATATGCGCGCAAGCTTGCGGGTCGGGTTGAGCGCTGGCCAGTTGCAGCAAGTCACCGAGCTGTTGGCGCAGCACATGGATGGGCAAACTGCCAGGCGTGCCAGTGCAGCCTTGGCACAGGCAGCGTCTGGAGGTGGACGATGAACATCGCAAAACATCTATCGGGGATCGCCCTGCTCTGCTTGCTGGCCGCCTGCGCAACCCAAAGCTCAAATGAGGCCAATGGCCCTTTGTTGATTCAGGATCAAGGCAGCTTCGCCGCTGGCGGGACGATCACCACAGCGCCCGGCACCTTCGACCCGCGCAAACCTATGGCGCCAGACGGCCAGACCTACCATGGCGACCATACCTACGCGTTCTACCAGATTCCGGTGAAGGCGCGAAAACTGCCCATCGTCATGTGGCACGGCGCGGGTCAGTTTTCCAAGACGTGGGAAACCACCGCCGACGGTCGTGAAGGTTTTCAGAACATCTTTTTGCGCCGGCAGTTCGGTGTATACCTGATCGACCAGCCGCGCCGCGGTGATGCCGGACGCAGTATGGTCGAGACCACGCTCAAGCCGACGCCGGACGAGCAGCTGTGGTTTAACCAATTCCGTCTTGGCCTGTGGCCCAACTATTTCAGTGGCGTACAGGTCGCTCGGGATGCGCAGAGCCGCGAGCAGTTGTTTCGCGCAATGACGCCCAACACCGGGCCGTTCGACATGGACGTGGTCTCCGACGGGGTTTCGGCACTGTTCAACCGGATCGGCCCGGGCATTCTTTTCACTCACTCCCAGGGTGGCGGGCCGGGCTGGTTGACGGCGATCAAGAACGACAAAGTCAAGGCGATCGTGGCGTTCGAACCGGGCAGCAGTTTTGTCTTTGCGCAAGGTGAAGTGCCGGCCCCGATACCCAGTGCTTTCGACACCGTGCACGGGGCGGCAGTCCCTATGGCCCAGTTCATGGCGCTGACGCGGATTCCTGTCCTGGTGCTGTACGGCGACAATATCCCGGAGCACGCCACCGACTTGCCTGCTCAGGACAGTTGGCGGGCCCGACTGGCCATGGCTCGATCCTGGCGTGACGCAGTTAACAAACATGGTGGCGACGTCACGCTGATCCACTTGCCGCAGATCGGCATCAAGGGAAATACCCACTTCCCCATGTCGGATCTGAACAACATTCAAATCGCCGACCTGGTGTCGAAGTTTCTAGCAGACAAGCATCTGGACTGACGAGCAAACCGCACCTCTGCATGGTTTATCAACTCTGGGGACTTCACGTGAACACTACACTTTTTAAAGCCACACTTATGGCGGCAATGGTCGGGATGTCCGGCGGTGAAACCCTGGCCGCGGACTACAAAAAGAACCCGTTCACCTTGGTCTACGACGGCGCCCTAACCAAAAATGAGCCGGGCAAAGTGAATATCCATCCCGTCAGCTACAAGCTCAATGGCATGGACATCGCCGCCAACGTCTATACCCCGGCCAATTACGACCCGAAAAACACCTATCCAGGTGTCGTGGTTGCGCATCCCAATGGCGGGGTGAAAGAGCAAGTCGCGGGGCTCTATGCGCAACGTATGGCGGAGCATGGCTATATCACCATCACCGCAGATGCCGCTTATCAAGGGGCCAGTGGTGGAACACCACGCAGCGTTGACAAACCTGCCAGCCGCATCGAAGACATCCACGGCATGGCCGATTTCATTACCCAATATCCTGGGGTTGACAGCAAGCGCCTGGGCTTGCTCGGCATCTGTGGCGGTGGTGGATATTCGCTGGCCGCCGCGCAAACGGACAAGCGCTTCAAGTCCCTGGCGACAGTGAGCATGTTCAACTCCGGGCGAGTTCGTCGCAACGGCTACAACGACTCGCAATTGGATACGATCCAGCAGCGCTTGCAACAAGCATCGGCTGCCCGCGCCCAGGAAGCCTCCGGCGGCGAAGTGCTCTATTCAGGCGATGCCAATCTGACCGATGAACAGATCGCCAAGCTGCCCTTCGACCTCTATCGTCAGGGCTACGAGTACTACTGGAAGACCCACGCGCATCCCAACTCGACCTTCAAATACACCACCAGTAGCCTGCTCGATCTGATGCGCTTCGACGCCACCGACCAGATTGACCTGATCCAGCAGCCATTGCTGATGATCGCCGGCAGTAAGGCCGATAGCCTTTACATGACCGAGGACGCATTCGCCAAAGCCACCGGTACGCAGGACAAGGAACTGTTCAAGATCGACGGGGCAACGCATATCGAAACCTATTGGGTGGCGCGCTACGTCGACGCTGCCATGGGCAAGCTCAGCGCGTTTTACGCCCGGACACTGTGATCGACGACTTTGCTCTGTTTCTTTACGTCACCATTGGCCGGGAATTGAATGCCCGGCCAATCCGTTCCACTGCCGTCGCGACAAAAATGCGCGTAGCACGATGGGGCATGCTTACATGGGGTGATGCCCTGCCCTTCATGAGAGCTTCTCATCAATGTCCCGAGCCAACTTCAATGATCTGCAAGCTTTCGTGGTTATCACCCGCGAGGGCAGCTTCACCCGCGCCGCCGCGCAACTGGGGGTGTCGCAGTCCGCCCTCAGCCACACGATGCGCGCCCTCGAATCAAGACTCGGTGTACGCCTGCTGACTCGAACAACCCGCAGTGTTTCGCCGACCGAAGCAGGTCAGCGGTTGTACCTGTCCATGGCGCCGCGCTTCGAGGAAATCGAACTTGAACTGGCCGCCGTCAGCGAGTTTCGCGACACCCCGGCGGGCAACGTGCGGATCTCGGCTTCGGAACACGCGGCGAACAATATTCTGTGGCCCAAGCTGTGGAAAGTGCTTGCAGACTACCCGGACATCAAGGTCGAAATCACTGTCGATTATGCGCTCTCCGACATTGTCGCTCAGCGCTACGACGCCGGTGTACGCCTTGGTGAGCAAGTAGCCAAAGACATGATTGCCGTTCCAGTCGGTCCAGATCTACGCATGGCGGTCGTGGGTTCTCCGGAATATTTCAAGTGTCGATCCGCGCCTCAGGTTCCGGGGGAGCTTGCCGAACACAACTGCATCAATTTGCGCCTGCCGACCCACGGCAGCCTCTTGCAATGGGATTTCGAAAAGGACGGCCACGAGTTGAAGGCTCGGGTCGATGGCCAGTGGACGTTTAACAGTAGCCTGCCTATTTTGCGCGCTGCCGTCGCGGGCTGCGGGTTGGCGTTCCTGCCAGAAGATATGGTGCACAACGAAATTGCCGACGGCCGTCTGATGCGCGTGCTGGAGAATTGGTGTCAACCCTTTCCCGGCTACCATCTTTACTACCCTAACCGCCGCGAGCAGTCGTCAGCGTTTGGCGTAGTGGTTGATGCGCTACGTTATAAGCGCTGAGCTAGCAGCGATCGCGGATAACGCACCCCAAGGCTCTTGTGCCTCCTGGAGGAGGATCGTGTGATCTGACTGTCGTTGTCGTACCAAACGGATGACGTATCGGGAAAATAACTGAGCGTTAAAAGCAGCCCTGCACCGTTGGTTAGCGGGGTCAGTCAATAATGCGCGCTTGTATAAACACTGATAGTTTCTATAGAATCCGCCAGACGCTGAACAACCGCCTACCCCATGGTCCCCCCATGCCGCCCAAAAAAACCAGCTCCGCACCTGCCAAGCCACGCAGCCGATCTTCGATTGGCGCAGTGCGCAGCGCGCGTAGCACCGAAGCCATCCTGGAAGCGGCAGCCGCAATTCTTGAAGAGCAAGGGTATCAGGCGTTCACCATGGATGCGCTGGTAGAGCGCGCCGGCTCAAGCAAGCCGACAATCTATCGATGGTGGCGCAGCAAAGGTGCCCTGTTGAGGGATGTCTATGAGCGCGCGGCGTTGACCTTCGTCACCTCCCCTGACACCGGAGATCTGGAACGGGACTTGATTGTGCATTTGCGCTCGCTGTGGGGCTGGTGGCGATCATCGAGCGCCGGGGAGACCCTGCGCAGTTTTTTCATCGAGATCCAGCTGGACTCAAAAGCCATTGCCGAATTTCGTGAAGAATTTCTACCGCGCCGCGAACGCACGTTGCGCAAAATATTCGCCCGTGCAGTCAGCACAGGGGAGATAGCGGACGGGCCAGCTGTAGAGGTCGCCGTCGCCATGTTGACCGGCATGTCCTGGCTGCATCTGATTACCGCAAACCTGGAGAATCTTGATGACATCGACCATTCAGTTGCTGTGATCGTCAAGGGACTGAGAATTCGTTAATCCGCCACGCGGTGGTTTTTTTTGCCCATAACGACACTACCAGTGTTTATTAAAATCACCGCACCTTGAACCATCAGGTTTTTGTTGCACGCCGCAGAGACCGTTCATGAGCTGTCAAAAAAACGATGCGTCGGTGCATAGGCGTTCCCGCCTCTTCATTGCCACCCAAGGATCGGCAGCCGCGCTGCTGATCCTGCTGGCTGGTTGTTCCTACAGCGACTTGAAGCCTCAGGCCAGCCTGCAAAACCGTGTCGATGCCGGCGAAACATTGGCCAACAGTGGCATAACGTTATCGCCTGCCAATTGGCCAAGCCAAACCTGGTGGACCAGCTTCAATGACAGCCAGCTCAATGCCTTGGTTGATGAGGCCCTCGTACAGAACCCGTCCATGCGTTCCGCCGCTGCCCGGGTCCGTCAGGCTGGCGCGCTGGAAGCTATCGAGGGTGCCTCGCTGCTGCCACGCCTTGATGCCGAGGCCAGCACCATTCGGGAACGCTTCAGCGCGAATGGCACCACCCCGGCACCGGTGAAAGGCACCTGGCAATATGTCGATCAAGCGAAATTGAATGTCGGCTACGAAATTGATTTCTGGGGCAAGAATCAAGCTGCTGTCGAGGCCGCCGTAGGACGTCGACACGCTTTGGAGGTCGACAGCCGTGCAGCGGCGCTGATGCTCTCAACGTCCATCGTGCTGGCCTATATCGCCTTGCACGATACTTACGAGCAACTGGATGTCGCGCAAGCATTGCTCGATCAGCAAGTGAACATCGAGAGGCTCACCCAGCAGCGTTTTACTGCCGAATTGGACACCCAGATTGATGTCAAGCAATCCCAGGCTTCGCTGCCCGCCAGTCGGGCCACTATTGCGGCCCTCAAGGAAATGATCGAGCTGGACCAGAACAAGCTTGCGTCACTGCTGGGGCAAGGGCCCGACCGTGGACGCACGATTGCCCGGCCTCATTTGCAGATCAGCGCGACCGTAGTCTTGCCCAGTGATATTCCGAGCGAGCTGGTGGGGCACCGTCCTGACGTGGTCGCTCAACGTTGGCGCGTCGAGGCATCCGGGCATGAGATAGAAGTCGCAAAGGCACGGTTCTATCCAAACGTGAACCTCACAGCATTTGTTGGTTTGCAAAGCCTTGCGTTCGATACCTTCAGCGACCACAGCAGTCGAATTCTGGGCGTTTCTCCCGCGATCAGCCTGCCCATCTTCGAAGGTGGTCGTTTACGCGGCAATCTTGAAGCCCAGAATGCGGCATACGACCTGGCCGTTGAAACCTATAACCAGACCGTGGTCGACGCGCTCCGCGACATCGCCGATCAGCTGTCTTCGCTGCGATGGTTAAAAGAGCGACTGGCCCAGCAAACCGAAGCGGTCAACACCGCCCAGACGGCCTCCGACCTGGTTAACCGGCGCTACAACGCAGGGCTGGCCACTTACCTGCAAGTGCTGGCCACCGAGAACGCGACCTTGGCCCAGAAGCGCCTGCTGGTGACACTGCAGTCGCGCGCGCTGTCGCTGCAAGCCAACTTGAGCCGAGCGCTGGGAGGCGGCTACCGCCCCGAGTTCCCCGCCACTGCCCCTGCAACTTCAACCGTGGCTGATAAATCATGACTGCCTCAACGCCCTCTCCTGTCGACCCTGTTCAACCCAAAACCTCCCTTCGTCCCCAACTGATGCTGACGCTGGGCATTGTGCTGCTCCTGGCGGCCTTGGGGGTGTGGTACCTGTTGGGACTTGGCAGCGAGTCCACAGACGACGCTTACGTCGACGGCAACGTCGTTCAAGTAACCTCTCAGGTCAGTGGCACCGTGACGGTAATAAGCGGTGATAACACCGACTATATTGATGCCCATTCACCGCTGGTCACCCTCAATGCCGTGGATGCAGAGATCCAGTACCAACGAGCCCAGTCCCAGCTGGCGCGCGCTGTGCGCCAGGCGCGCACCCAATATTATCAAGTGCAGCAATTGGGAGCGCAGGTCAGGCAACGTCAAAATGACGTGAGCAAAGCCCAGGATGACGTGCGCCGACGCAGTCAACTTGCCGCCAGCGGAGCCGTTTCCCGTGAAGAAATCAGCCACGCAGAGGAAGTGCTCAAGAACGCCCGCGCCAGTCTCGACGGCACGCGGCATGCTTTGGCCGTTCGCCTGGCAATGGTCGACAACACGACGTTGCGCACTCATCCCGACGTGCTCGTGGCTGCGGCCAATTTGCGTGACGCCTTCATTGCCCTGCATCGCACGCAGATCTACTCGCCGGTTAGCGGACTGATCACCAAACGCAGCGTGCAGGTGGGCCAGCGGATCAATGCGGGCGTGGCGCTGATGTCAGTGGTACCGATCGAACAGGTGTGGGTGAACGCCAACTTCAAGGAGTCGCAGATCAAGGATTTGCGGATTGGCCAGCCGGCTGTGCTGCGCGCCGATGCCTACGGGCGCAAGGTGGTTTTTCACGGCACCATCGTGGGCCTGGATGCCGGTACCGGCAGCGCGTTTTCCTTGATGCCAGCCCAGAACGCCACGGGCAACTGGATCAAAGTGACCCAACGGGTGCCTGTGCGTATCGCCCTGCAACCTCAGGAAATCGCCGCCAATCCGCTGCGCCTGGGCCTCTCCATGCGCGTATCAGTCGACACGACAGATACCCATGGCCAGGTGCTTGACAAAACGTCCCCTGCACAGCCGGCCTACAGCACCGACATATTTGAAAACGAACTCAAGGATGCAAATAACGTGGTCGAGCAAGTGATAAGCGCCAATGACGACCGTGGCCAATACGCTCAACACCTGAAACCTTGACGGGATTTGTTCATGTACCGGAAGAACGCCGCCTTGCTGACGACTGTCGGCCTGCTCTGCGCATTGGAGTATCTACAAGCCGGCATGATTGCCTTTGCGTCGGCCCCCATACGCGGCGAGATCGACGCCAGCCCTGAAGAATTCACCCTGGTTGCAGCGCTTTACGCGTGCATCGCAGTGATCGTTATTTCAAAACAGCGCTGGCTGGTGGAAAGGCTCGGCTGGCGTAACTTCATGCTGGGCTCCATCAGTATTTACGTGTTGGGGGCATTTATGTGTGGCGTCAGCGGGAATCTGACCGCCTTCACCGTCGGACGGGTGATTATGGCGCTGGGTGGCGCATCCTTCATGACCTCCGCACGCCTGATGGTCAATTTGCTGCCTCCGGGCCCGGGGCGATTCGTCGGGGTTAAAGTGTTTGCCACAGGCCTGGCCAGCGGTACAGCGGCCGCGCCATTTCTGTCATCACTGGCGGTGGTTGAAGACACGTGGCATGCGATCTTCTGGCTGCTGATCGCCGGTGCGTCGGCAGCGGCGGTTTTGTGTACGCGGTTTTTGCCCAACGCGCCGAGTCATGAAGACGACCGTTCGCCTTCCAGCCCGGCAAATATACTGCTGTTATCCGTCAGCACCTTTTTCCTGCTGTATGTGCTCCAGCGCTCCTACTACGATTTTTACAATGAGTCCTTCATCCTCCTTGCCTTCGCACTGCTGGCGGCACTGGGGGTGTATACCTTCTTCCACGCCGAACACACCAAAGAAGCGCCATTCCTCAAGGTCAAAGACTTGATGCGGTCGCGCTATATTCTCGGTGTTGCGCTGTTCTGTTTCACCTACGTGGTGCTGGGCAGCAACAACTACATCCTGCCGTATTTCCTGCAAACAGCGCTGGGATACTCTTGGGACACCATCGGCACATTCCAGGCGTTTGGCCTTGGCGGTGCGCTGCTGACCTGGATCGTCATGGCCATCGTCATTCCGAAGTATCCGGGGCCCAAAAAGTTCTTCGTGGCCGGGTTCGCAGCCCTGATCAGTTTTGGTGTGCTGCTGTCATCGCTGACCGCCGATGCGAACATGTGGTCCAACATCTTGCCGGCGCTGGTGCTCAATGGCTGCTTCGTGATGCTGGTGCTGGCCACGGCGGCCATGCAGACTTTCCGCGATGTGACCCATCATGACACTTTGTTCGCCCACGCCTATCAGATCAAAAGCATGCTTGCGCAGATTGCCATGGCCATTGGCACTACGGCTGGCACCTTGTTTCTGCAGTGGCGCACCACGCTGCAATACAACAACCTCAACGAGCATTTCAGCTCAAACGATCCGCTCTATCTTGAGAACACTCAAATTCTGGCGCAAGCACTTGCCCCGGCCGTTGGCACGGGCTCGGCCAATCCGATTTCATTGGCGATACTTGCCCAGAGCCTGCACCAGCAAGCAACCCTGGTGGCAAGCCTGGAATATTTTTGGGCCATCATCGTGGTCGCCAGTCTGGCACTGTCCGTTTCCATCATGCAGAAGACCTTCAAGTGAGTTGTGCTCGGTACGGCCATTCTGGCGTGCACAAGCTACTGCCAATGCTCACATAACCGCACCAACTCATCGACCACGAACCTGACCTTGGGCCGCAAGTGTGAAACCTTGGGCCACACTGCATGAACCTCAACCGGCTCAGGTTCATAGTCGCCCAGCACTTCTAACAGTCTGCCCGCTTCAATATCGTCGCTGGTACGCCGGCCGAATACATCTACGTTATTTTCGAAGACTTAGCGCCATCGGACTGGGCTGGTTCAGGCAAGTTGTTCGGTGAAGCAGAGTTCAAAGCCCTGATTGCCAAGATCGTGGTCGCCACCCAGCAAGTACCGGGCACACTGGTTTACGAATACAGCGTCAACGAAGATCAAAGCGTTGCGCATATCCTTGAGCGCTACAACGTGGAATCAGTGGTCAGTCACGTGGACACCACCTTTGCGCCTTTCGGCAAACGCTTCCTCGAACTGTGCACCATCACCAGCCTGGTGGTGTATGGCACACCAGATGCCGAGATCCGCAATCGTCTGGATCCGTTTGGTGCGGTGTACATGACGCCGTTTGACGGCTTCAGCCGCTAAATGACGGGATCCGCGCAGACTCTGCGCCGGGCGGGCCTGAGCAGGCGCTGATTCTCTGGCTGAAATGAGTGCCGATCGCTCACCGCAACGGCCGACAGTCAGCGACTGGCACTTCAACGACGACATCTATCGATATCAACCAATGGCCTCAAACAATGTCATCGACCACTCCGCCATCAACCCTGAGTGCAGCGCCTGTGGTGGCTGACGCCTGAGGCGAGCAAACGTAAACAACCATGTTCGCGACCTCTTCGACGGTTGCAGCCCGCTGGATAATCGAACTCGGCCGATGCTGCGTGATAAACGCCTTGGCGACGTCCTCCAGGGAATTGCCCGTGCGCTCAACTTCACTTTTCAGCATCTGGGCAACGCCATCGGACAACGTCGGCCCTGGCAGTACGCTGTTTACGGTCACACCGCTACCGGCAACGCGCTTGGCCAGGCCGCGCGCCAATGCCAGTTGAGCTGTTTTGGAAACGCCGTAGTGAATCATGTCCGCCGGGATATTTCGTGCAGACTCAGAGGAAACAAACACTACCCTCCCCCAGTTGTTGGCCACCATTGCCGGCAACAATGCGCGACTCAAGCGCACCCCGGACATGACGTTGGTCTGCCAATAGCTGTCCCAAACGTCATCGTCAGTTTCAAAAAAATCCAGCGGGCCATAAATACCGGCATTGTTCACCAGAATGTCGACAGACCCAGCGCCCTGCACCAGGGTCGCAACGCCGCCAGGGGAACTCAGATCAGCGGCCACGCCAGTGATGGTGGCACCCGGCACAGCGCCGGATAGCCTGGTCACTGCATCGTTTACCGAATCGTCACTGCGGCCATTGATCACCACCTCTGCGCCGGCCTCAGCGAGCCCTTTGGCAATCGCGAAACCTATTCCGCCGGTGGAAGCGGTGACCAGTGCACGCTTGGTATTCAATTGAATCTTCATCATTTACTCCATCGGTAACGGGAGGACACGGACTGCCCTATGGAGCCTCTATAGCCTGTAGAGAAGCAATTCAGTGGTTAACGTCCGTGGACAGATGTTGATGCCGTACATGGATTCAAAACAGTACGGTTCAAAAATAGCCGGGAATCAGCCCGGTACCAGGTCAATTTCACCCGCTACGGGCCGTCGTTCAACCAGAAGCAGGCCGAATCCAGCCGCCAGATGCTGATCCTGACCAGACCCCGTTTGGCAACCGATAGCGGAAAAACCTCATGGAACGTCGGTCGAATCCCCATATCGGCAGTAGGCCGCATTTTTTTCGAAAACCGGGTCCAGAACGCCCTCTTTCACAAGAAAGGCTCGATAGGCCGGCCATCCCATGTTTGGATCGTCTGGGCGTAGGTACTTCCTGGGTATCACACGGGGCAGCCCGGACGCCCGCTCTTTCGCATTGCCTTGCCATGAATGGGTGCCACCAAGGTGAACGCCGTTATAAACAGCAAACTCATCGAATCCTCCCACCTTGCTTTCTTTCATCGCGATCAGCAAAAGACGGTCCGATTGCGCTCTTGAGCATCCTTGCGCCCAATATAGATAGTCATGGATTAGCGCCGCCCGACTGTATTGGCCGTATGGCGTTAGCCCCAGCGTCCACAACGGCTTCGGGATTGACGCGAAGTCCGTCACAAAACCTCTTGGAATCACTATTCGGTCAGCAGTGCTGCCAATGCTGTAAACGACCGGTTGTGTAGTCATCCAGAATTGCGCATCACCGAACGGACGCACATCAGGGGGAGGCGGTGCTTGGCAGCCTGAGATAGAAGCCAGCAACCCGAACACAATGGGCAAACGAATCTTATCGGCCATGGTGCAGTTCTGCGCAGAGGTGTCGAGTCAGTAAAGCCCAATATACCGCCAAGCGCTTTGGCAACATTCGACGAGATCAAGTCAGCGATGGCCTCATCGCCTCAAGCGACCGTATCCGGAAGGTAGGTTGCCCGGACGGACAGACTCAAACGCCCCCGAAGAAAGTCGATGAAATGCTGGGTCTTGGCGGGCAGTAATCGGGTTTCGGTAACCGCATAAACAGTCACCGGCGCCCCGCTCCATTCAGGCAATACACGAACAAGCTCCCCATTGGCCAGTTCGTGAGTCACGATTTCCTCCGGCATCATCACAATGCCCTGACCGAGCGCCGCCAATCGCCTGATCAGGCCGACGCTATTGACCACGAAACGCCCTCTTATCGGTACAGACACAGTCAGCGCCCCCTTGCTCAGCTCCCATATGCCGGCCTTTTTTCACCACGCCTGGTATCTATAGCGACGCCCATGTTGCAGGCTGGAAAAAAGTCACCGATGCCGTGCATGCTCGACAAGGACATATTTTTATCCAGCTGATGCATGCAGGGCGAATGTCGCATCCCGATAACACGCCTCATCACCGTCAGGGCGTCGCCCCTTCGGCGATTGCACCAAACGCCCCCATGTTCACCGCCGCTGGCATGCAAGACATCCCCCAACCCCGCGCCCTGAGGATTGAAGAGATACGCCAGACGGTGAATGACTTCCGCTTTGCAGCACGCAGGGCTATCGAAGCCGGCGCCGACGGCGTAGAAATCCACGGGGCCAACGCTTATTTGATCCAGCAGTTTTTTGCACCGAGCGCCAATACTCGCACTGACGCGTACGGAGGCTCTATCGAGAATCGGGCACGTTTTGCCATTGAGGTCGTAGCGGCAATTGCCGAAGAAATCGGAGCCGAGAAAACCAGCCTGCGCTTGTCACCCGGGATCACGCTTTGGGGGATCGATGAAGGCGAGCAAGGCCCCGACCTATACCGTTATCTGATCGGCGAACTCGACAAATCGGGCTTGGCCTATCTGCATCTCATGCATCAGGGCAACGAGTCGCTTCTGACCGACATCCGCGAATTGTGGCACGGCCCGCTGGTTCTCAACCGTCCGGGTCGCCCACGGGACCGGATTGGTAGCGATCTGGCATCAGGGCTTGCGGACATGGAAGCCTATGGTCAGTTCGTCCTGGCCAATCCCGATTTTGTTGAGCGTCTGAAGGTTGGCGGTTCGATGAATGGCGCGGACAACACGACATTCTTTGGTGGCACCCAAAAGGGCTACACCGACTACCCCACCTTGAACGGGTAAGAATGTTCTGGACCACGGCGGTTTTTATGAAACCGACGTGATGAACTTCCGCAGATCGGCCAGCATCAACTCAGGCTGCTCCCATGCCGCGAAATGACCACCGGCAGGCATTTCAGTCCAGTGCACGATGTTGAAAGTCTTGCTGACGAATGAACGAGGCGGCGGCACAAAAACCGGGTCTCTGAAGGCGGCGAATCCCGTTGGCACACGAATGTGCGTACCGGCTGGAAATTTACCCGACCCTTCCAGGCGCTTTCCGCGGTACATCCACGTCGCCGTGACAACCGACGATGGCGCGACGTAGAGCATGATGTTGGTCAGTAGTTGCTCTTCTGAAAACGTGCTCCAGATATCCGGGTCGCCCTCGGTGGTACGGGGTAAGTCCGCCCAATTGCCGATTTTTTCAAGTATCCAGGCGGCGGCCCCCACCGGGCTGTCAGCCAATGCAACGCCCAGCGTCTGCGGACGGGTTTCCTGCTGATGGTTATAGCCGGTCTCCCGGTCCAGGATGATCTCCCGTCTGGCCACGAAATCTATCTCTTCGGGGGTCGTGGGCGTGATGCCCTGGGCGAGCAGATCGGCCATGTTGAGGTGGATTGCGTACAACGCTTCTGGCCGATCATGGGCGATCCAACCCGCGATACCCGATCCCCAGTCACCGCCCTGGATGATGTAGCGAGATCGCCCAAACAAGCGGCTCATCAATGCGTGCATAAGTTCACCGGCCCGGCGCGGGCCAATCACCCCGGTAATCGGCGTGGAGAAGGCAAAACCTGGAAGTGACGGAACGATAACGTCGTGCCCATCTGCTGCCAGCGGGTCGAGAAGCTGTTCAAACTCAATGAAAGAACCGGGCCAGCCATGCAGAAGAAGGAGCGGCGGCTTGGAGCCATCGCCTCGGACATGGACGAAATGGATGCGTTCGCCCTCAATGTCGGTGGTGAAGTGGGGGCGGCGATTGAGATCTCGTTCCACCTGACGCCAATCGAACGTATGTTGCCAATAGGTTGCAAGACGCTTGAGATCGTTAACGCCTACGCCTGAGTTCCAGCCTCCGGTGTCTGGCAGCTGTGCCCAGTCATAGGCGCTGACCTTGGCGTTGATAGCATCAAGATGCTCTTGCGGTACGTGAATGGTGTAAGGCGAAACCATGAGTCTATCCTCGCAGAGTGGCCGTTGCGCAGAACCTGTTCCGGCTTCAGCGTCAGGGCTGTGCAACGGTGGAATTTCCAGATTGCATCGCTCTACGCAATACTGGACTTCCAAAATTCACATTTGAATGCCCAAAAACCGCCAAGCGCCTTTGCGCTTAGCGCATAGGTGAGACCCCTATGGATATTGCAGGCGATCTGGAAATTTTCACTCTGGTGGCTCAAACCGGCAGTTTTTCCGAGGCAGCTCGCCGCCTCGACCTTGCGCCCTCGTCTATCGCCCGCGTCGTCGACCGGATTGAAGCAAGGCTGGGCGTTCGCCTGCTGCTGCGAACAACCCGGTCGCTGACGGTGACCGCTGAAGGCGCGACCTACCTGTCTTCGGCCCGGCGGATCCTCGCCGACCTGAAGGAAACGGAACAACTGATCACCCATCAGGGTTCCCCACGCGGACGGCTGCGCGTCAGTGGCTCCATTCTCTATGGGAAAACATTTCTGGTGCCTCTTCTGGGGGCATTTATCCAGAGGTACCCCGACATCCTGGTGGACATCAACCTCACCGACACCGTCGTGGATATCGCCTCAGGCCAGGCCGACGTGGCCTTGCGATTGGGACCACTGCTCGATAGCCCACTGACAGCGAGAAAACTGGGTGAAACCCGCAAGGTCATCGTTGCGTCACCCGCTTATCTGGCCCGACGGGGGACTCCGCTGATCCCCGAGGACTTGCTCCACCACGACTGCATCAACTTCAACTTCAAACGCACGGGGCCGGACTGGCCATTTCGCAAAGACGGGCACGATTACTCGCTGATCGTCAAAGGCAGCGTGGAAACCAACAATGGCGACACGCAAGGTCAGCTCGCCGCGGAAGGCGTCGGAATAGCCCGTGTATGCGCCGAGACCGTGGAGCAAGCGATCATCGCCGGACAGTTGATACCGCTATTGGAAGCGTTCAATCCCGGCGATGGCGAGGAGATTCACGTGGTGTTCCTGGGCGGCCCTCACATTCCGGCACGGGTACGCTGCTTTGTCGACTATCTGGTGGAATGCTTCCAGTAGGCTGCTGCCTGGTCGAGTCCTACGAACGTTGATACAGAAACGGCCAAAGACGGCCATCGGCGGTTGGAGTTGCATGTAGGGTTTCACCTTCCGACACGCTCATGGGGGAATTGGCAAAGTGCGCCCCCATCCACGGTCGCACGCTACGTCATTTCATCATCGCCAAACTCATGGTGCACGCGTACTTGTCGCGCCATTGTCCGCATGCGAGCCGGACCCATTGCGTTGCTTGCTACTTCGACGCTACCCAATCATTCGGAAACCGCCAGACCGACGGCCGTGGCGTCAACACTATAGTTCGGGCATCGGCGAAGTTCTGAAAATCACCCCAGACAGCCCCGGCAGATCGGCCGTTACCGAACCCCCTGAAGCCCGCCTGGCCAAGGACGTCAGAGGCGAAACAGGCGCAGTTGGCGGAATTAAAATCGAATGGCTCCACTTCGGCGGTGCGCTGCCGGGCATAGTTGAACGCGTTATCAGCGTTAGCCTTGCTCACGCGCAACCTAGAGTATTCAAACGGGCGCCGCCCGGCCCGAGGGTCGGGGTAATACTCGGCGGGCAGTTCATCCAACACCCGGAAATCCGCCAGCAGCAGGCTGCCGATGCGGCGGGCATTTTTCTCGAAAAACGTCGGTTTACCGGTGGGACCTTCGATGACCACCGCCACGTGGCCTTCATGGGTTTGGCCCGGACGCACCATTGGCGCCCATCCGACGCCAACGTCGCGACCGGATGCGGCAGGCAGGACGTTGCCTGCCGCGGCACCGATGAGCTGGAAACGTCCGGCGCGGGTGCTCCTCGAGGCGGCTTGATCGATTCCCCTGAACACCGTTCCGCGGCCGAGGGTCGTTGAGCGTCCACCCTTGGTGAGGATGGGAATCAGCGAAGTGACAATATCGAAGGTACCCGTCATATAGTGTCCTTGGCGCATCTCCTCGATACCGCCATGGACACCGGCCGCAGCGAGACCAATGCCCAGTTCCGGCGCAAATACCACGGCGGGTGCGATGATCGCACCCATGATGGTCGACTCCAGCAGCTCCCAGCCCGAGAGGCCGTCCCTGCGCGAGCCTTCAGCAATCTGCACACCCTGGCGTGCAGCATTGACGCCGCCAGCCACAAGCGCCCCGATGCCCATCACGACCAGGACGCCGACAAACGCTAGTTCACCACTCGGATCGATCAGGTCGATTGGATTCTGTGCGGCATAGACGTACAGCGACGGCGAGTCAGCGTACTCATGAGGGTCGCCGGAAAGAAATAGGCCGGTGCGCGGATCAAGCAGGCGTCGATCACAGAGATAAAGACCAACTTCTGGCAAGTAACGCTGACCACCAAAGATGGGATCCATCCCCAGAGTGGAAGTGGCAACGGGCTGGCCTGCGGAGTTGAATTGGCTTGGCGCACCAAACGGCCGATAGCGGCAGGTTTCAAGCAGCGCCCCACTGTCGTCCGCCACCGCGATCTGGTTATAGCGAGCGTCGAATATCGGGAACAGGCACTGGCCCGGTCCGTGGCGCGCAATCAGCACGCCAGTATCACTGTGCCTTGTGAATTGAGCGACCAGCGCGCCACCGTCGGTCTCCTGTTCGACGAACCTGTCGAAATAGTGCAGCGTCCGTGGCGGGTGAGTCCCCTGACGGACTATCGCGGGCCGGCCCAAAGGATCGTATGCAATCTCACACAACGTCGCGGTCGGCGTGCGTATGCGCACCACCCGACCAAGTGCGTCGACGTCAAAGCTGGTATTCCCGGCCGTGCGCAGAGTGCCATCAGGATGGTGTGTATAGCTGCGGCCGCCGTCATCCTGGATGCGATGGCCGGTACGATAGGTGTAGGTCTCATCAGGCTGGCCGCTCTCGGTGTGCTTGAGCCGCGCATCCGCCCCGTCGTAGGTGAACGCTTCGCGGTGCCGGGCTGCGGCTGCGGCCGCAATGACATCGGCAATGGCCAGATCGTGTTGTGCTTGGGTCAGCGCATTTGGCACCGCAGCGTCGAAGCCATCGCGTACCGACACCAGGCGATTGCGAGTGTCAAAGTCGATCGCACTCAACTGCGCCTGGGGTCCTTCTATCGCCTCGACTCGGCGCCGGTTGCCGCAGTCGTAAAGGTATTTAAACAGGTACTCGACATCCGACGCGGTCTTGAGGCGGCACTCGATAAGGCGTTTTCGCTCGTCGAAGCTGTTACGCAACGCAAGGCCTGCGCCATAGGTGGCGGCACCGATGAAATGAGCCCCGCTGCGGGCAAACGTGGCAAGGATAGCGTTCGCCTTGCCGACCGAGCCAGGCGCGGTCTGCTCGACGCGCGACAGCGCCGCGTTCAGATCCTGGAAATGCGCCTCAGTACGCCCGTCGGGCCAAGTCTTACGGAAGACCCCGGCTGCATCGTCGAAGGTGCGTCGCAACGCAATCCCGCCCGACCGCTCGCGGACCAGGCGTCCGAGGCTGTCAAAGGCACGCTCAACCTGTTGCGCGCCGACACTGGCGCCTATCATCCGATCCTGGCCGTCGTAGCGTAAACGGTGTGGCATGAGGGCCGCCATCGGTGCCGGCGCGACCGGGTTGGCCACTTCAACGATGCGGCAGGCAGCGTCATAGGCGTACTCGAACACCGCTCCACTGCCTAGGGTCTCCCGGATCAACTGACCGCTCGCACCGTAAGTGCGTGCGCTGGAGAAGCCGTTGGCCAGCTCGGCTCGCAGCAAACGTCCGAGGCCGTCGCGCGTGTACGTGGAGGTTTGCCCGGTCGGATCGGTGTAGGTCACCACCCGCGACATGGCATCAAATGTCCACTGCTGGGTCAGGGCAAGGCCATTGACGTCCTGGACTTCGCGGACGCGATTGCCAAACGGGTCGAAGTCGGTGTGGCGTTCAATGCCCAGGTAGTTAATGTCGCGCACCACCAGATTGCGGTCGTCATGCACTTCGGTCAGGGTGGCACCATCCGGCGCGATGGATTGGGTGCGGCGATTACGTGCGTCATAGGCAAAAGTGCGCTTATGCACTGAAACCGCTCCATCGGGCTCGCGCTGGTGACTCTCTACGACCACCAGGTTTCCCACCAGATCGTGGACACGGTGCTCGACATTGCCGAGCGGGTCGCTCCTGGCGTTTTCGCGGCCGAGCCCGTCGAAAGCGATCGTGGTTATGCCACCACGATGATCGATGATTCTGACTACCCGGTCGCGCGCGTCATGGAAAAAAACGGTAGTCACCGCGACCGCCGTGGTCGGGTCGTCTGTGAACACCCGGTTAGTCTCGCTAATACGCCGGCCCTTTTCGTCGTACTCGAAACCCTTCCAGGACAGCTGGCGCAAAGTGCCGCTGCCGTCATCCCCTATCACCTCCTCGGACGCCAGCAGGTCGCCGGGCAGCCATTGATAATGGACTTCCGATTGATTCGGCAGTGTGATTTTTGCCGGACGCGAGAATCCGTCGTAGGTGTGTTCGGTGACTTCACCAAACGTCGAGCTGTGGCGCCGCACATTGCCCATGCGATCAAACGCCGTCGTAGACACCGCTTGTGTCCCGTCCGCGCCGAGCAGTTCTTCGCGACAGAGCAGCCCCCGCTCGTCCAGGGTCCGTCGTAGCTGGCTCCGGTCCGGACTCAAGATTTCCACTGGCAAGCCACGGAAGTCGCAGCTTAAGCCAAGCCTGCGTCCCATCTGGGTATTGCCGACGAAGTGGTAAAGGGTGGGGTAACCGATGACGTCATGCTCGAAGCGGTCGACCAAGGGATTGCCGCCGAGCAGCGGGTCACTGTAAGTGCCGCGCGGCCGCTCGACGGAAACGACCTTGTGATCGGCGTTGTAATGCGTGCGATATTCAGCAGTCTCACCATTTACCGGCGGCAGGATTACGCGCTCGATCAAGCCCAGTGCGTTGAACTCATAGGTAGTGGTGTTGCCGTTGGCGTCCTCGCGCAGCCGGTCGAAGCCGAAATTGTCATAGGCAATCGTCCGTGTCGCGCCCAGCCCGCCAGCGTCATCAATCACTTTGACCAGACGGTTCCTTTCGGCCCCGGCAGCACCGTAGACGAATAATGTGCGCACGCCGTCCGGTTGGACCATGGCAGTGAGTAGGCCGGCGCTGTTGCGTTCAAAAAGGGTGATAGCCTTCTGCACGGTACCGTCTGGCAGCGTTGCCTCGGGCTCTACCTGCTTGAGCAGGCGCCCGCTGTTGGTCGGGCTACCGGGGGTTATATCGAAGTCATAGAGGTATTGGGTTACGGCACCGTTTTCATTCTCTTCCTCTGAAAGCAATTGAAAGGTCTGCTCATGTGTACCTTTCCAGACGATTCGGCCCGATGCCGGAAAACCGGAGGCGGAGGTCACCTCCATGCGTATCATCAGACCTCGCACGCGAGGGTCGGCATGGCCGGCCTGGTAGGTCGCCAACTGCTGGCTGCCGTCCGGTTGGGTCACCGCTATGAGGTTCCCCTGCCCATCGTATTCGTACATCCAGGCGGCGATCCGGAAAGACTTGTCTTTGTTGAGGCGATAACGACGATCAAGCAGATCGCCGCGGAAGTTGAATGTGTAAGTCTCCAGGCCGAGTTCGGGGCTCAACACTTGCACCCTCGTAGCCGGAATGTTGACGAAGACCGGGTCACGCGGTACTCCTTGCAGCAGCTCGTAGCAGAACTGAAAAAGGTAGCCACCCAGGAACTGGCGCAAGACCCGGGCATAGGACCACGACGACGGATCAGTGTCGTACTCGTTCTCCAGATACACGTTCTCGTCGTGGTCGATCACCCGGACGATGTTGTACCGGATCTCTGGCAGCTCACTTGACAAAGCGTAGTCGTAGCGGCGGTTGATACCCTGCGGGTAGTCGGCGATGCCCGGTGAACGCGCCAGGATTAGCTGCATTCTCTCCTCGTCATGTTCGTATTCGTAACGACGGCCGGCATGATCGGTGACTGCGACAAGCAGACCACAATGGTCGTAATCGAAGCTGAAGAATCGATCATCCGTGTCGCGGACCTGGGCGACTCGATCTTCGTTGTCGTAAGACAAGTTGACGCAGTTGCCATGGCGGTCAGCAATAGACAACAGCGGAACACGCTCGCCGTCGTTCCACCCCATAGGGCGCTCAAAGCGAAGAACCTGGCCGCCGGCCCCGGTCAGCTCAAATACCTGTGGCAGGCCCGCGACACGTTCGAGCGTTTCGAACACGCCGCGGGGTGGCTCGAACTCATTACCGTTTCGCGTAAACCGCTCTTCGCGCAAAGCGCGCCAAAGGCCAATGTCACCGCTGTTCAGTTCACGGACATAGAGATTGAAATTGTGATCCCAGTTCCAACCCAATGCCCCGAAGCTCGGTGTGCCGCTGCGATAAATGCGCACGAACGTGAGGGGCAACAAGGTGTTGGGGATCGAGAGGTCAACTTCTTCCAGCGTGAATGCACCGCTGAACAGGTCCACTGGATCGGCTGCGCCCGTCGGGTTCTGCGCCTTATCGCCGGTATTGGTCGGATGCGGCTCCTGCTTTGGCGGGCGACGGGGTTCGTCGCCTGGCGGCGCAGCCGTGGTCGGCGTCGTGGCCGTGCCAGTGAGGTTGCCACCCGTGGCAGGCGACGGCGCACCTTGGTTGGCGGCGGAGTCGCCACCGAGCACCTTGGGGTCGCCCTCGACCGGCGGTAACCCCGATGACGGCTGGGGCACCGCCACGGCGAACACCGCCGGACACTCGGCGTCGAGCATGTCCATCGTGCGCGCCGAAATCTTCACCCCAAGGTTTGGATTAGCGGCACGGTAGGCAGCAACGAAGGCCTTGACCTGACACGCGTCGTTGCCGCTGAACTGGTCGGCCGGACCGTATTGACGCCCGTCGAACGAGAACGATTTGGCGCCCGAAGTGATTTCGAAGGTGTAGTCCACGGGACCCTCCCATCATCGAGTCGATCAGGATTTTTTGCGCGACCTGGGCGTCGTGGGCCCCTTGTTGAATAGCTGTTGCAGCTGCTTGTCGCTTAGCCAGGCCCTGCGTTTGTCGTACCGAGTGTTAGCGATGCCAAGCAGGGTGGCTCGCAACTCGGCGGCATCCTCCGGCGACAGACTGAACACGTCCTCGACCATGCGAGCAGGCATCCCCAGAACTTCCCCCGCGGTCAGACGCTCACTTACATGCGCCAGTTGCTCACGAAGGCGGGCCGGCAAATTATCCTGCTCAGCCAGCTTCGTCCTCGCTGCGCGAGGCAGCAGGCGCGCGGCAGAACGGGTAGCGAAATCCGCCTGCGCCAGGTGTACCGGTTGGGCGTGGCGGTGGTCGGTGTCATTGCGGCTATGCAGCACTGCCTCGCGGATATGTACCGCCTGGCGGTTGGCCTCGCTGATCGGCATGCCCTCGCCATAGCGTTCGGCGACGGCGAGCTTGTCCAGGGTCTTTTCGTAGACGATGCCGTCGAAGGGGGTCAGGCGCAACGGGCGCTCGCAACAGCACAGCTGCCGCGCTGTAAGAAACAGGGTGTCGTCGCTCTTGTACACCACCTCTTTTTTGACCAGAACAATATCGACCCGAAAAGGATAGGTGATTTCCTCCCATCGGTCGGAGTCGACCGCATAGTTCGCAAATCCCGAATGGACCTTGCCAGAGACGCGCACGAAGTCCTCGTTCTGATCGGATATATGCGGGTGCACATCGATCAGCTTGGGCTCGTCGTAGTTGTAGCGGATCGTCGCTGGCCCGGCAGTTATAGTGGCGCTTTTGATCCGGTAACCTGGGTTGTGACTGTTAACGTCCCAGACGCGGTCGGTGTCGTCGACTACGGTGGTCGAGTCGTCGTCGCCCTTGGGCTGCGCGTGGTACTGGTCGTTCCAGATTACGTTCAGTTCAGTACCGGGGATCTCCTGGAGTTCAGTGCGCGGAACCTTGCCAATATGACCGGTCTCCAGGTAAGCCTCGACACACAGCTTTTCTATGGTGCGCGGACGCACCACCACGAACATGAACTCCTGAATGCCCTCGATATTGCGTGGGCCGTTGACGAAGGTGTGCTCTGTTTCAATCGTGTGTGGCCGAGGGTGTACGAAGAAGACCGCGCGGTTGGTGCCCAGATGATAGCTGTCCAGTTGGTGGTACATCTGGGTGAGCTGGGTTGTGTGCGACTTGGTTTCGCGCATTTCCTGCGAGGCGTCAGTATTGCGCAGGTTCTGCGCCTCTTCCTTGGTGACGTCGCGGGTGCCCCACTCGCCCTGCCGACTGCCGGCAAGCCCAACTTTCACGGCCCCGACGCCAACCTCGCCCGACGCCGACCAGCCTTTGTCGATGTCGACCACTTCGTGCGACGTTACGGAAGTGTTGCTCTTGCCCAGCTCAATGGTTTCGAGCGAACGCGACATGGTTTCGCCGGTATCGGTGACCAACTCGTACAGCTCGCGCTTCTTGGGGTCGAAGTCGAGGAAATACGGGAAGTTCCCGATTGGCGTGTTGCGTTCATCTTCCGGACCAACTGCCACTTCGAGGATCGCGCCATAGCACGGGTAGTAGGCCTGGAGCAGATTGAGGTAATTGGCAATGCCCGGCTGATCCTGCCAGTAACTGCTCAGACCCTTGCGATTCACCCCAACTTCTTCGGGGTTCTCCTGATAGCCGGTAATTGAGCACGATACTTTAAGATAGGTGATCGTCATACCTTGATAGGTCTGATTCTCTTCATCTGGTTCGTACTCAAAGATCGCGATTGACGAACGCCAGCGCAACGGTGAAGTTCTGTCGCAGAGATTACGGTCGATCATGTCGTTACTGACACAACGTCGCACCCACGGAATGTCGGTCGGGAGGTTGAGTTTGAAGTTCGACATATCGTCTCCTCGAATCACTCTGGGCTATGAATGCTAGTGAGCTAAATCAGACCGGTATTTCGAACGGCGAATCGCCAGAACAACGTAGCCGCATTGGCCACCCTCGTAGCTCAGGAATTCTTTTGCCAACAAAGCAACCAGACTCATCATGTGAAACTCCAGACGAGGCGCCTGCCGACGGAGAGCCAGACAGCTTTTTAATCATCTCGGTGTGAACGTGTCAGAAGCAGCAAAAGCCAAATCTGTAGAAGTCCGCCTGATTAATAAAAAAGTAATCAAGCGGCTGAATACGGTCTTGGTCAAGCAAAAACGTCAGGCTCATGCCTCCATTTTTCCCAAGTAATAGTCGGATCGTTCGGGAACGATTTGAGAATCCTTTTTTCTCCACGGAGTTTCCGTTCCCTGTTCCCATCCCATGCTGCCCAACCGGCTAACTTAACAGCCGTTTTGATCGAAAGTCTTTTAAACCGACTGACTCCAAATGACTTCATACAAGCGTCCAGTATCTCATCGGCCTCATCCCTGGTCGTCGACTGATCCCAATACAGGTAATCGTGAATAACCGCACCGTAAGCCCATAAACCATCGGGCGGCAAAATCGACCAAAAGATACTGGGTACACTGGCGAAATCCGTCACGAACCCAACTGGCGCCACCACCGCTTCCAGGTTTGGCGGGCTATCGGCATCGGGAATCCAACTAATACTACGTGTCAGCCAATACCGTCTATCAGCAAATCGTCCCAAAAACAGCTGACCTTCTTCTTTAAATACGGTTGTCTGACTATTGACCGGAATACCTCCCTTCAAGGCCTGAAGCCAACTGTCAGCTGCCTCCAGAGAAGAATATGGTTCTGACTCAAGAACACCATTTAAGGATTGATTCTGGATGGTATTTTTTTTGGTTTTCATTTTTAACACCATGCTGGAAAAATGACAGCGATCATTAAAAACAGCGGTCCCGTACACCTCTACTGGTACGCACATTCTAATGTAGCAGCCCTATCCATTTTGGCGTCGGTCAATGGCTTGACTAATGTATCCACCTGACGCCAAGCCACACCCAAATGAAGGTCGATTGTAAAAAATAGACATACCCTGTTAAGCGCCGCTTACACATATATCCCTAAACAGAAAATTATAAAGAAAGATAGAACAGTGAATTATTTATTTTTTATTCTTAATTTGAATTAATTCTAATGTTCCAGACGAAATGTCAGACCCTTGATCTAAAACCAACATCCGCACTCCGGTTTCCTGTTGTTCCGCTCCTTTCATCCTGGCCAGTTAATCCCACCGCTGCTGTCTTCGTCCACATCAGTGTTTGTCGTACCCACCATTGTCTCGACCGATCAGCAGCCAAAGGGAATCAGATTGGCCGAAACTCAACAGTCAGATGGCTGACTTCGTGAACAGGTTTGAGTCGTTCCCGAATGCTTTCAGCATTCGCTGTGACTTGGCCCATGACGCTGACGATAGCGGCATAGGCATCTGGCCCGATCCGCCAGACATGCAGGTCAGTAATCGTTGCATCGCCAGGTTTCTCAACCAGTTCCCGGATTTCCCCAGCGACGTGCTCATCGGTTTGATCCAGCAATACACTTGAGGTAACCGCCATCAAGCTCCACGCCCATCGCGCAATAACGATGGCACCCACGATGCCCATCGCCGGATCCAGCCATACCCACCCCAGGTAACGACCGGCGAGCAATGCCACGATGGCGAGGACGGAGGTGAGCGCATCAGCTATGACATGCACGTAGGCTGATTTCAGGTTGTTATCGTTGCCGTGATGCCCATGGCCATGATGGTCGTGGTCGTGGCCATGACTGTGGCCATGGCCAAGCAGTAGCGCGCTGACAATGTTGACCACCAAACCGACAATTGCGATGAGCGTGGCCGTTGCGAATTGAACCTGCGTTGGTTGCAAGAGACGCATGATGGACTCGGCGCCGATTGCCAGGGACACCATTGCGAGAATCAATGCGGAAGCGAACCCGCCCAGGTCACCAACTTTTCCCGTACCAAAGCTGTAGCGTTTACTGGAGGCGTGGCGCTTTGCATACCCATAAGCGGCAGCGGCAATACCCAATGCGGCGGCATGGGTCGCCATGTGAAAGCCATCGGCGAGCAATGCCATTGAACCCGTGATATAGCCGGCGGTGATTTCGCCAACCATCATGACCACGGTAAGCGCCACCACCCAAAGGGTGCGCTGGGCGTTTTCTTCGTGGGCAGATCCGAGAAAGATATGGTCATGTCCGTGTTTAATGTTGGTGTCGGGGCTGCTCATGAACGCGTACCTGTTGGTTTCACTTGGAATAGCGGCGAATGGCTTCAAGAAGCTCTTCAACACCTTTGTTACGCTCCTCTTCACTCAGCGCAGGGTTGGCGACATGTTCTCGAGCGTGATCCTCAATGATTTTTTCCATCAACCCGCTGATAGCCCCGCGCGTGGCAGCGACCAGATGCAAGGTTTTTGCGCAGTCCAGATCAGACTCCAGCCCACGCTCAACGGCCTGGATTTGTCCGGCGATGCGTTTTACGCGCTTGAGAAGCTCGTCTTTATTGGACGCTATATGACCCATGGGATACCCCCTATACCTATGCCGGCCGCATGATAGGCATACCCCCTACCCCTATACAAGAAGAAGTTTGCTATCCCGGCGCCGTGGCCGGAAGCGGGGTTTTCTGGAAAGTGGGAAAGGCGAATCGACAGGTGCCATTGGCGGTAGAACACCTGACGCTTGAGGGCCGTGACCCATGACACTCAATACATTGGCCACCACCTGGTGTACCCCAAACGACGGACCCGTCATGAGGCTGCTCAGGCGTTCATCAAATGGATGCTGGATGAGTTGAGCGTGATGTCGCCGGTTTGATTCTGGCAGCCGCCTTTCTGGTATTCCCTGGGCGTACAGCCGAACTCACGACGGAACACGGTGTGCAGATATTGCGCGGACTTGAAGCCGCACGCCTGGGCGATGTCTGCAATCGCCGAGTCAGGTTTTTGCAGTCCGCTCGTAGCCGCCGTGAGTTTGAAGCGCAAGATTTCGTCATGCACGCTGCAACCCCGAACTTTGTGGAAATGCGTCTCCAGTGATGACCGCGACACCCCCACATAAGCCGCGACCTGAGCCGCCTTGATGCCTTGGCAAGCGTACTGGCGGATAAACAGCAGCGCCCGCATGACGTAAGGATTACCCAACGGGCGATGCAAACTCGATAGCTGCACGTTGATGGCGTCAGGAGGCACCAGGATGTGTGTGCCCGTGGACGGCATGCCGTGCAATATTTGATGAAGCAGGCGCGCGGCGGTACGGCCCATGGTTTCAGTGCCCTGGATAACCGAACTCAACGGCACCCGTGTCAGGCTGCGCGTCAGAGGATCGTTGTCGATGCCGATCAACGCGACCTGCTCCGGCACGGCGATGCCCGCGGTCAGACAGGCTTGCAGCAACTGCCGCGCGCGGGCATCACTGACGGCGATAATACCGACCGGTTTGGGCAGGCTTTGCAGCCAGGCGATCTGCTGTTCGACGGCGCTGTCCCAGAGGGGCGCGCTGGTGCCCATGCCGCGATAAATCTCGGCGTGCAAGCCATCGCGCTGCAGAAGCCGGCGCAAGGCGCTTTCCCGTTCCTGGGCCCATCGATTGGCTTGTGCCTGGGGCAGACTGAAGCAGGCAAAACGCGTCAGCCCGGCCTGAATCAAGTGCTCATAGGCCAGTTTCATCAAGCCTTCGTTGTCGGTGGCCACGTAAGGGATGCCTGTCGGATAGGCACGCTGATCCTGATAAGAACCCCCCACCGCCACCACGGGCAGCTTGATTTCGGCCAGCGCCTCGCTGATCAAAGGGTCATCGAAGTCGGCGATTATTCCGTCGCCCTGCCAGCGCTCGATGCCTTTCAACCGGCAGAGGAAGTCCTCCTCGAGAAACAAGTCCCAGGAGGCACGGGTGCTGCTCAGGTAATTGCCGATGCCGCTGATGATGCCGCGATCGTAGATCTTGCTGCCGTTGAACAGTAATGCAATGCGGTGAACAGGCGGTGCGGTATTCATTGTTATTGTCCTGGGCCGTTCAACACCGAGGGGGTCAACACAGACTAGGCGTGCGGACATTGAATCTCAATACGCAAAAACGAACCTTGGGTTGGTGATTTTCATAATCAGCGGGCACCGGGCCGTTGCTAGTATCCAAGCATCGCCAAGAACAATAAGGACATCGCCAAATGCCATATTTTCCCGACGTCGACACGATTCGCTATGAAGGCCGCACCAGCGACTCTCCCCTCGCGTTTCGCCATTACGATGCCAACAAACTCGTGCTGGGCAAGCCGATGCGCGAGCACCTGCGTATGGCGGTCTGTTACTGGCACACATTTGTCTGGCCCGGTTCGGATGTGTTCGGAGCCAGTACTTTCCGCCGCCCCTGGCAGCGAACCGGGGAACCCATGGCGCAGGCCATCGGCAAAGCCGACGCTGCGTTCGAGTTCTTCTCCAAACTCGGCGTCGACTACTACTGCTTCCACGACACCGATGTCGCCCCGGAAGGCCAGTCGCTGAAGGAATACCGCAACAACTTTGCGCAGATGGTCGATCACCTGGAACGCCATCAAGAACAGAGCGGCATGAAGCTGCTGTGGGGCACCGCCAACTGCTTCAGCCATCCACGTTTTGCCGCAGGCGCGGCCAGCAACCCCGACCCGGAAGTATTTGCCTGCGCCGCCGCCCAGGTGTTCAGCGCCATGAACGCGACCCAACGCCTCAAAGGCGCCAACTACGTCTTGTGGGGCGGTCGCGAAGGCTACGAAACCCTGCTCAACACCGACCTGAAACGTGAACGCGAACAACTCGGCCGCTTCATGGGCATGGTGGTGGAGCATAAGCACAAGATCGGTTTCGAAGGTGACCTGTTGATCGAACCCAAGCCCCAGGAACCGACCAAGCATCAGTACGATTATGACTGCGCCACGGTCTTCGGCTTCCTGCATCAGTTCGGCCTGGAACACGACATCAAGGTCAACATCGAGGCCAACCACGCAACCCTGGCCGGGCACAGCTTTGAGCATGAGATCGCCACAGCCGCCTCGCTGGGGATTTTTGGCAGCATCGACGCCAACCGTGGCGACCCGCAGAACGGCTGGGACACTGACCAGTTCCCCAACAGCGTCGAGGAGATGACCCTGGCCACCTATGAAATCCTCAAGGCCGGAGGCTTTAAAAATGGCGGATTCAACTTTGACTCCAAGGTTCGCCGCCAGAGTCTGGATCAAATCGATCTGTTCCATGGCCACGTTGCGGCGATGGATGTTCTCGCGCTGGCCCTGGAGCGCGCAGCGGCCATGATCGAGAACGATCAACTGCAGCAATTCAAGGATCAGCGCTACGCCGGCTGGCAGCAATCCCTGGGCCAGGCGGTGCTGGCGGGTGAGTTCAGCCTCCAATCGCTGGCCGAGCATGCTTTCGCCAACGACCTCAATCCCCAGGCTGTCAGCGGCAGACAGGAGATGCTGGAAAACGTGGTTAACCATTTTATCTACCGCTGACGACCGGCGATGTGCAGCGTTGCAGTAATGGCCTGGCGCGACGTGGTTACATTCTCGCGACAAAACTCTGCTCGCCGCGCTGCGCCGCTTTCTACAGTTATACCGGCATCACGCTCATCGTCAGGCAGTGTCTTTCAAACAACAATAATGGGACGCACCCCACATGAAGACCGTAAAACGCACGTTACTCGCCAGCGCCCTGGCGCTGCTTGCACTTCCAGTCATGGCCGATTCTGCCCACCCGAAAATCGGTTTTTCCATTGATGACCTACGACTGGAACGCTGGTCACGCGACCGGGACTACTTCGTCGCGGCAGCGGAAAAAATGGACGCCAAGGTCTTCGTCCAGTCAGCCGATGCCAACGAGCAGAAACAGATCTCCCAGATCGAAAACCTGATCTCCCGAGGCGTCGATGTGATCGTCATCGTGCCGTTCAATGCCACCGTGCTGACCAACGCCGTCGCTGAAGCCAAGAAAGCCGGGATAAAAGTGGTGTCTTACGACCGGCTGATCCTGAATGCCGATATCGACGCCTATATCTCTTTCGATAACGAGAAGGTGGGCGAGATGCAAGCCAGTGGCGTGCTGCACGCCGCGCCCAAGGGCAACTACTTCCTGCTGGGTGGCGCGCCCACGGACAACAATGCCAAAGTGCTGCGCGAAGGCCAGATGAAAGTGCTGCAACCTGCCATCGACCGGGGTGATATCAAAATCGTCGGCCAACAGTGGGTAAAGGAATGGAACCCCACCGAGGCATTGAGCATCGTTGAAAATGCCCTGACCCGGAACAGCAATAAAATCGATGGCATCGTGGCCTCAAACGACGCCACAGCCGGCGGCGCCATTCAGGCATTGGCCGCCCAGAAACTGGCTGGCAAGGTGCCGATCTCGGGACAGGATGCCGACCTGGCGGCGGTCAAGCGCGTGATCGATGGCACCCAAACCATGACCGTCTACAAGCCGCTGAAACTGATTGCATCCGAAGCGGCCAAACTTTCGGTGCAATTGGCGCGTAACGAGAAACCCACCTTCGGCTCGCAGTACGACAATGGCAGCAAGAAGGTCGACACCATCCTCCTCACGCCGACACCGTTGACCAGGGACAACATCGACCTGCTGGAAAAGGACGGCTTCTACACCAAGGCGCAGATCAGCGGTCAGTGATTCATCGAGCGGTCCAGACTCCAATGAATTGACCAGACAACCTCGCGCCTGGCGGGGTTGGCCTGGGCCTGATATCCCTGGGGGAGCTTCTTTTCGTGAGTGGTCGCCATGTCTGACTACCTGCTGCAAATGAACGGCATCATTAAACGTTTCGGTGGTGTCAAAGCGCTGAACGGCATTGACCTCAAGATCAGGCCGGGGGAATGCGTCGGCCTGTGCGGCGAGAACGGCGCCGGCAAATCAACCCTGATGAAGGTCCTGTCCGCGGTTTACCCCTACGGCACCTGGGACGGCGAAATCCTCTGGGACGGGCAGCAGCTCAAGGCGCAATCGATCAGCGAAACCGAAGCCGCCGGCATCGTCATCATTCATCAGGAACTGACCCTGGTTCCCGATCTCTCGGTGGCTGAGAACATTTTTATGGGCCATGAGCTGACGCTGCCCGGCGGGCGCATGAACTATCCGGCCATGATTCACCGCGCCGAAGCCCTGATGCGTGAACTCAAAGTGCCCGACATGAACGTTTCATTGCCGGTTTCTCAGTACGGCGGTGGCTACCAGCAACTGGTGGAAATCGCCAAGGCGCTAAACAAGCGGGCGCGGCTGTTGATCCTGGACGAACCCTCCTCGGCCCTGACCCGTTCGGAAATCGAGGTGCTGCTGGATATCATTCGCGACATCAAGGCCAAAGGCGTGGCCTGCGTCTATATCTCCCACAAGCTCGATGAAGTTGCCGCCGTCTGCGACACCATCTCGGTCATCCGTGATGGCAAGCACATCGCGACGACCGCCATGGCGGATATGGACATCCCCCGGATCATCACCCAGATGGTCGGACGGGAAATGAGTAATCTCTACCCGACTCAGCCCCACGACATTGGGGAGGTGATTTTCGAGGCACGCCATGTCACCTGCTACGACGTCGACAACCCCCGGCGCAAACGGGTCGATGACATTTCCTTCACGCTCAAGCGTGGGGAAATCCTCGGTATTGCCGGGCTGGTGGGTGCCGGCCGCACGGAGCTGGTGTCGGCGTTGTTCGGCGCCTACCCCGGCCGTTACGAAGGCGACATCTGGCTCAATGGCCAACAGATCGACACGCGCACGCCGCTCAAATCCATCCGCGCCGGCCTCTGCATGGTGCCCGAAGATCGCAAGCGCCAAGGCATCATTCCAGACTTGGGAGTCGGCCAGAACATCACCCTGGCGGTGCTGGATAACTACTCAAGACTGACCCGCATCGACGCCGAAGCTGAACTGGGCAGCATCGACCGGGAAATCTCGCGCATGCACCTTAAGACCGCGAGCCCCGCACTGCCGATTACCAGCCTATCCGGTGGCAACCAGCAAAAAGCCGTAGTGGCGAAGATGCTCATGACCAAGCCTCGGGTACTGATCCTCGATGAACCCACCCGAGGCGTGGACGTGGGCGCCAAGTACGAGATCTACAAGTTGATGGGCGCCCTGGCCGCCGCAGGCGTGTCAATCATCATGGTGTCCTCGGAGTTGGCCGAGGTGCTCGGCGTGTCCGATCGCGTCCTGGTGATCGGTGAAGGCCAACTGCGCGGTAACTTCGTTAACCACGAGCTGACTCAGGAACAGGTGCTCGCCGCAGCGCTCAGCCATCCCGACGATCCTGACAACAATGACCGGAAAACCGCCTAGATGAATCAGGTCAAACAGCTCTTCTCGCGCTACAAAATGCTTGCACTGGTGATCGCCGTGGCGATTATCTGGCTGTTCTTCAGTTGGCAGACCGATGGCGGGTTTCTGACCCCGCGCAACCTGTCCAACTTGCTGCGTCAGATGTCTATCACCGGGATTCTCGCCTGCGGCATGGTGCTGGTGATTATCAGTGGCGAGATCGACCTGTCGGTGGGGTCGTTGCTTGGCTTGCTGGGAGGGTTGGCGGCCATTCTCGACGTGGTTTATCACCTACCGATGTTGGCGAACCTGACCCTGGTGACGCTGTGCGGACTGCTGATTGGCCTGGCCAACGGCTACATGACCGCGTACCTGCGAATTCCTTCTTTTATTGTCGGGCTGGGCGGCATGCTGGCATTTCGCGGCATTTTGCTGGGGATCACCGGTGGCACTACCATTGCCCCGGTATCGCCGGAACTGGTCTACGTCGGCCAGGGTTATTTGCCGTCCACGGTAGGCACTGGCCTGGGCGTTCTGCTATTGGCATTGACCCTTTTCCTGACCTGGAACCAACGCCGCAATCGCGCCCTTCACGGCTTGGCGGCGCATTCGATGCTCCGCGATGGATTACGTGTGGCATTGATTGCCGTGGTGTTGGCCGGGTTCGTCTACACCCTCAACAGTTACGACGGCATTCCGGTTCCCGTCCTGCTGCTGTTGATTCTGCTGGGCGTATTCAGCTACGTGACCAGCCAGACCGTGTTCGGACGGCGCGTCTACGCGGTGGGCAGCAACATGGAAGCCACGCGGCTGTCCGGTATTAACGTGCAGGCCGTGAAGCTGTGGATCTTCGGCATCATGGGTGTGATGTGCGCCCTCGCGGGCATGGTTAACACCGCGCGACTGGCGGCGGGCTCTCCCTCGGCGGGCAACATGGGCGAACTCGACGCCATCGCCGCCTGCTTCATCGGCGGCACCTCAATGCGTGGCGGTTCCGGAACCGTCTACGGCGCCCTTCTCGGCGCGCTGGTCATTACCAGCCTGGACAACGGCATGTCGATGCTCGACGTAGACAGCTACTGGCAGATGATTGTCAAAGGCAGCATTCTGGTGTTGGCCGTGTGGGTCGATGTGAGCACCCGAGCCGGGCGACGTTAACCTGCAAGGAGCGCGTATAACGTGCGAACTTGGCCGTTGCCAGATATTCGACCGGCAGCCACTTGGGAATCACTTGGCGCCTGAAGGCATGGCCACGCAGCGCACAGATCGATCAACCAGCCTTGAAAACAGGCTCAAGCCAGCAGCTCGGTGATCCAACGAACCTGCTGTTGGACTTCCAGCTTCTTTTCCTCAGGCACCGCTCGCTGTGCCCCGGCGAGTCGGGTGAGGGTCTGCTGTCTCAGGCGCAGCAGACGCTGCCATTTGAGTAAAAATGCCGGACTGCGTAGTTGCATATGACGCGGGCCGAAGAACAGTTCTTCGCAGCTATACACCACGGGGCCGGAGCGTTCAGCGACGATGACTTCATAATCGAAGCGGTTTTCCCGCAGTACTTCTTCGTCGAGGATGCGGTAGCCGTTATCCATCAGCCATTGGCGCAATGGCTGCTCGCCGCCGTTGGGCTGCAGGATCAGGCGCTCAAGGCCGCTCAGGCACACCTTGCCGCTGTCGAGAATGTCACGGATCGTCTCGCCCCCCATGCCGCATAGGCTGATCGCCGTGATGCCGTCTCCCGGCTCGATCGCCGCCAGGCCATTGGCCAGACGCACCGTAATTTGCCGCTCCAGACCGTTCTCGCGCACGGTGCGTTCAGCCGAGCGATATGGCGTCAATGCCACCTCACCGGCCACTGCCGACACGATGACGCCACGGCGCATCAATGCCACCGGCAGATAACCATGATCGGAGCCGATATCGGCCAGACGCGCGCCTGCTGGCACATGGGCCGCGACGCGCTCCAGGCGCATGGACAATGTCTGTTCGTTCAACTGCAACCCCTTTTTGCCCTGAATCCCCGGCACCCCGGGCCGGATCGGGATGCGATTCTGTCGAGCAATGCCCTGCATTTCAAGCTGTTGGGCGCAAGGCTACGAATGGGTCCGCATTGCGCTTGCCGGGCGACCTGATTTGCCTTGGCAGCAGCTGCCGAAAACAGGCCGCGAACAAGGGGCTAAACCTTCACCACCTCACCATTGCTGATTATCCAGCGAATCATGCTGGTCATCGGGACGCGATGGTGCCGCACCGAGCACCAGGCGGCGTGCTGGTCGCCGTACAGCTCGACGTAACGGCTTAGCGTTACGTGGCGGCCATCGTCGGCCAGGCGCAGTTCGATTTCGCGGCAGTGCAAGGAAGCCTCATCCGGAGCTCGTGTTCTGCGATGCAGCACCAGAGCATCGTTTCTATTGGCCATCGTGCTCACCGCCGGGGCAGCTTGACCGAGCCTGGACGACGCTGCCTTTTTTGCCCTCCGCCACAAACGTAGCGCGCTTGCGGGCCACGGTGTCGCGCAGTGCAAGGTAATAATCCGGTCGTTTACGCAGTTCGTCGGTGAGCGGCAAGAGCCCGGCACGACCATCGACAATGCCGCCGACGGTGTTGAGCGTGCCCAACGTGTTGACCGTGTCGCTGTTGCCGCCCAATGGGTCGACCATAAAGCTCAGCAGTTTGCCGGTGGCATCGCGAAGGTTGCTCGTTCCAAGCAAAGGCAGCTCGACAATCGGCCCGTTGGCGATATTCCACACGCCGAAGGTCTGACCAAAGTCAGCCTTGTGCCGCTCGATACCCATTTTGCCTGAGACATCTATCAAACCGACGATGCCCGCAGTGGTGTTAATCACGAAACGACCGAAGGTGGCTACGGAGCGCTCGCCATTGCCTTGCAACAGGTCGTTGATGAATACCTTGGGCTCGCCGAAGTTAGCGACGAAGTTGTGAATGCCCGTCTGGAAGAAATCCGGCAGATGCAGATACCCGCGGGCAACCGGCGCCAACGCGTAGTCGTCGACAGTTCGGTTAAAGGCGAAGATGCCGCGGTTCATCGGCTCGGCCGGGTCCTCAAGGGCGTAACTCACAGTGTCGCAGGGTTTAGCCGGTGCTGAGGGCGCGCTTGCGCAACCGCTGGCGAGCACTGCAACAAAACCGGCAATCGTGACGCGAACAACAGGCGAAGCACATCTGATAATTGGCATGCAAGGTCATCTCGGCAAGGATTGCTGGCGATCCTGCCTGCGCTTTCTTGCTTGAAGATTTCTGCTTTATGGCCTGCCTGAAGTTTTGTTACAGGGTTGAAACCTATGGGCGGGGTTGAGTGTGCGGCGCGTGCCTGCATCCGGTTAGACGCTTCATTGCCCGCCGAGGTGCTCATATCGACGCTGGATGCGCTCAAGCTCGCCAGAGTGACGCAACTGTTCCAGGGCGTGTGCCCAAGCGTCCACCCGTTCGTCCTCACAGTCGAGGCTAAAGGCGATGTACAGCGAGGAACGGTAGAGCACGACGGGAATCTGTCGCAGTGTGCCGGGGGCGATATCGAGCTGGAGGCTGTAGTAAGCGACCCCCGCATCTGTGTCGCCAACGATGATCTCCGTGCGCCCGGCAAGCAGCATGCGATAGAGCTGCAGGTTTTCGGTTGCGCTTCTGTCGAGGTTGTCAAAGCCCTGCGACTGCAGGGTTTCGGGCACCAGGCCGGCATGTCGCGTGGTAATTCGCCGCACACGCAGCAGTTGTTCCAGAGTGTTCACCGGCGGTGCATTGGCCAGTTGATAGGGATGAATGGACTCTTCCATGATGGGCCCGACCCATTTATACAGCGGCTCGCGCTCGGCTGTGCGGAACATGGAATACATGATGGTCCTGGCCCGGGTCTGTAATGCCCGCGTGGCCCGCATACTGGGCTGCAGCTGTATTTCAAAATCGTCGCCGGTCAGCGCCATGATGGCTCGAACGACCTCGGTGGTCATGCCGGTGATCTGGTTGTTTTCCCGATAGTTGTAAGGTGCCCACTCTTCGGTAACGATCTGATACTGTTCGGCCCTGACAGCGCCGCTGAGCAGTAGACAGAGCAGCGCTGCCTTAGGTGTCGAATGCTTCACGTGTTCACCTGGTGGGGTTGTCGGTGGTAAAGGGTGGGCTGATTGAAGCGGCAAGACAAGCCTGGCGCCGGACCGATCTCCCCGGTCGCGCATCAAGAGCATCACCATGAGGATCGGGAAGTACCTGCCTCTTGCGAGCGGCCAATCCGGCCAATCCCGCTCAAGGCGACCGGTTTGATTTTCCACGTTGATCGCATTGAATGTTTTTTCAAGCCGAGTAGATAAGCATGAATCGTCGTAAAAAAATAAAGCAGTTGCTAAAGGCCCACGCGAAAAAGGCAAGTGCAAAACTGGCACCGCCTGGCAAATCCAGGTACGTCAGTAAAGCTGACCGATTAAAACTCGATGCTCAAACCAGTCACGATTCAATCAATGCCTCCGAGAGCTGATTCAACCAGCGACAACATGCGTCTGGCGGGGGCAATCCCCACGCTTGAGCAGGGGCTCTAGCGACAGATCGCCTGCCGTGGGGTTTCTGTGCCGACAGCGCGGCGTGTGGACATGGGGTTCGCTGTCAAAGTCGGAAACGATCAACTGATTGTGCAAGCCGCCCTGCAAGGACGGACAGCTCATCAGTGGTGACGGCCGTTTTATCGATGACCTGACTATTACCCGCAGACATGCTGGCGATGGTCTCCACCTGATGGGCAATTTCGTTGCTGGCCAGGCTCTGCTCCCCAATCGTCCGGGTGATGTCATTGACCAGTTGTGTGGTGCTTAGCGTAGCGTCAAGAATTTCCCGGATCGCGCGCTCCACTTCTGCCGTGACCGCCATGCCTTTGTCGACCTGGGCAACACCGGCTTCCATGCTTGTCACTGCCTCGCGAGTGCTTTGCTGAATGCGCGCGACCATACTGGCGATTTCCTGGGTGGAAGCGCTGGTGCGCCCCGCCAGACTGCGAACTTCATCGGCTACCACGGCAAAGCCTCGACCCTGTTCACCGGCGCGGGCGGCTTCGATAGCCGCATTGAGCGCCAGCAGATTAGTCTGGTCGGCGATGCCCTTGATCACTTGAATAATATTGAAAATCCCTTCGGAGTCCTGGTCCAGCGTGCGGATTACCTGTGCAGACTGTTTGGCCGAGCGAGCAATTCCGTCCATGTCGTTCACCACCTGATGAATCACCCGGCCGCCGTTATTGGCAAGGGTTTCGGCCTGATTGGCCATCGCCAGCGCATGCCCGGCATGCCGGGTGATTTCCTCGATGCTTGCAGTCATTTCGCTGGTCGCTGCCGACATCGTGTCGGCAGCCGCGCTCTGCTGCTGACTGCTTCCGGCAACCTCGTGGCAACCGCTGCTCAGCTGCTGACTCATGCTACTGACCTCGTAGGCGTTACCGCGCACCACTTCAATCATGCCCCGCAGGTCACGCTGCATGATTGCAAGACTGCGTATCAACATGCTGGCTTCATCACGGTTACCGGGTTCAGTGATGGGTTCGCTAAGGTTGCCATCGGCAATCCTTTCGGCAATCCGCCTGGCGACCTGCAACGGGGTCATTATGCTTTTGGTTACCCAATAACCTTGGGCAATCAGTAGCAACAGGCTGATGACCAGCACAGCGCCGAGGGTAATATTGGCATCACGGATCGCTTGACGAGCGCCCTCGCCGCTGGCTTTGAAGTTAGTTTCGATCAGCTCGCTCAAGCTGGACATCTGGCCTTCCAGTTGAGTGAAAACGCGGGTGAATTTGCCCAGTTCGGGCCGCGCCTTTTCCGGGTTTTCCAGCGCCAGACCGACCATCTGCTCACCTGCGGCAATATAAGTGTCGAGGCTGGGCTTGATGTTACCGAGTGCAGTCTTCAGGGTCTCGTTGAGGGGAAGTTTGAGGTTATCCCCGAGTACGGTCCGAAAGTTCGCGGCATGTTCATTCAACGCAGCCACTACCTCCTCACGGCTGCTGTCACTTTTGCCCATCCCTACCAACATCGCTGAAAACACATCGGCACGGAGGGCATCATGCATCATGTCGGCTTCTTTATGATTGCTCAGCGCGGTCATGCTGACTTCACTCTCGATCATCGCCGCTTCCATCCGGGCATTACCCAGATAACTGACCAGGCTGATGATCAGCGCAGAGAGCACGCTAGTGCCGATCAATAACAACAGACGTAGTTTTATTGACATTCTCAAACCTTCTGCTGTTAAGGACGAAGCGAATCTGAATGACCGCCATGCAGAGTTTATCGACGCATGCTGGCGTTTATTTAAGCTTATTTACGGGTTTTCGCTGCTTCGCCGCAGGTGAGCCAGGGCGATGACTCAAGGGGGCCCGCGATGGTAATGGGCCGTTGGGGTAGCGCATGTCGCCGACCAGGTGGGATCACAAAGGTCAATCGGCCCTTCATCCAGGATTCACAAACCAATGCAACACCCTGTTAGCGACCTGGATAAGGGCAATGCGGACCGGGTTAAGCACTCCAGGACCGAATGGCTGCGCGACGTCCTATGCCAGACGTTGCAACTCATCAAGCACGGACGGCGAGATCGTCAGTTGACTGGCTGCCATGTTCTCTTTCAAGTGCGCGACCGATGAGGTGCCCGGTATCAGCAGGATATTGGGTGCGCGTTGAAGGAGCCACGCCAATGCCAGGCACAGAGTGGAAACTTCCAGTCGCATTGCTATGTTGGTCAGCGCTTGAGATTGCAGGGGGGTGAAGCCGCCCAACGGAAAGAACGGGACGTAGGCGATGCCTTGCTGCGCCAGCTCGCCGATCATTGACTCATCAACTCGGTGAGTCAGGTTGTAGTGGTTCTGTACGCAGACGATATCGGCAATCCCCTGCGCTTGCCTGACTTGCGTAGCGGTGACGTTGCTAAGCCCAAGGTGGCGGATCAGACCCTGGCGCTGCAGTTCGACCAGTGTCGTGAAAGGTTCTTCGATGGACGTATCGTCAGGCGCGTGCATGTTTCCCCAAGCCCGATAATTCACCACATCCAGAGTGTCCAGGCCAAGGTTGCGAAGGTTGTCGTGCACCGCATCGATCAACTCGGCGGGGCTGTTTGCCGGATGCCAAGAGGCATCCGGCCCGCGTCGGGCGCCAACCTTTGTCACGATCACCATGTCATCTGCATAGGGATGCAAGGCTTTACGAATGAGCTGATTGGTGACGTGAGGCCCATAGAAATCGGCGGTATCAATGTGATTTATCCCGGCCTCCCGCGCTGCGCGCAACACAGCGATGGCCGCATCGGAATCTTTGGGCGGGCCGAATACCTGTGGCCCGGTCAATTGCATGGCACCGTAGCCCATGCGGTTCACGGTGCGGTCTCCCAACAGGAAGGTTCCGGATTTGGTGGCGTTGTTCATGACGAGTGCCTCGTTGCAGGTATGTTTGGCAACTATAGGGCTAGGTTATTACCTTGATAATCAGGTGTAATCTGCACGACCTGTACGGAGAAAAGCACAATGGCACGGGATATTCAGGACTTGCTGGCATTTGTCGCGGTAGTAAACGCCGGCGGCTTCCGCGAAGGGGCGAGGGTCAGCGGGACATCGGCATCAAGCCTGAGTGATGCCGTGCGCCGCATGGAAGCCAGGCTGGGCGTGCGCTTGCTCAACCGCACCACCCGTAGCGTCGTCCCTACCGAGGCCGGCGCCCGACTGATGGAGCGCATCGTTCCGGCGCTGGGCGAAGTCGCCTCAGCGCTGGATGTCGTCAACGAATTTCGCGACCGGCCTTCCGGCACCCTTCGACTGAATGTGCCCCTGAGCGCCGCACGGCTCGTGCTGCCGCCGATCATTACGCCCTTCCTTCAAACCTACCCTGACATTCGCCTGGAACTCATGGTTGAGGAAAGCTTCGTCGACATGCTGGCGGCCGGATGCGATGCAGGTATTCGTTATGACGAGCGCCTTGAACAAGACATGATCGCCATACCCATCGGGCCTCGCGTGCAACGCTGCGCGACGGCTGCGTCGCCGGCTTACCTCAACGCCAGAGGCCGCCCCCGGCACCCCAGCGACCTGCTCACTCACGCCTGCCTGCGCGGCAAGTTTCCCAGTGGCGCGATGCCACTCTGGGAATACCAACGCGATGACGAAACCATCAGCGTAGATCCAACCGGGCCTTTGATCGTCAGAATAGGCGGCGCCGTGGACCTCGCCGTGCAAGCCGCGATCGACGGTCTGGGCATCGTCCACCTGTTCGAAGACTGGCTACGTCCCCATCTGGAAAGTGGCGCACTTGAGGCCGTGCTGGAACCCTGGTGGCAAGACTTCACCGGCCCCTTTCTTTACTACCCAGGGCACCGCTACGTCCCCTCACCCCTCAGGGCCTTCGTGGACTTCATCAAAAAACCCTGACGAAAGCCTTGGCCGACCGCGTCAGAGCGAACCGATTCGATCCAGTTCAATGCTGAGTCGGTCCGGGTCGATGACATCCAGAGGCAAGGCCAGAAAAGCGCTGACCCGCGCTTGAATCCTGCCCAGCGTAAATTGAAAAGCTGCATCAATCTCCTCTTCGGAGCCCTCGACTTCGGACGGATCGGCAAGCCCCCAATGCGCCTTCAATGCAGCGCCCAAGAATAACGGACAGGCCTCCCCCGCGGCGCGATCACAGACGGTAATCACGACGTCCGGAGGCGAATCATCGAAGCTGTCCGAGGCTTTGCTGCTCAGCCCTGCCGTAGAGATATCCGCAGATTCCAGAGCCCGCAGGGCACGCACGTTGACGCGGCCGCTGGGAAAGCTCCCGGCGCTGACCCCTTGCACGCCTTGTGGCGCGAGATGATTGAACACCGCCTCGCAGAGAATGCTGCGGCAACTGTTGTGAGTGCACATGAACAAGACTTTCATCGGGGGGAATTCTCCGGGTTCAGAAACTGAGGCGCAGGGCCAATGCGCACAGGGTGGCGATCAGGACAGGCAGCGTCAGGACAATCCCGGTCTTGAAGTAGTAACCCCAACTGATCCTGATGTCCTTTTTGGCCAACACATGCAGCCATAACAGCGTGGCCAGACTACCAATCGGGGTGATCTTGGGGCCTAAGTCACACCCAATGATATTGGCGTAAACCATCGCTTGGCGGACCAGATCATCCGCTTCAGTGGCCTGAATCGACAAAGCGCCCACCAGCACCGACGGCATGTTGTTCATGACCGAAGACAGAAATGCAGTCAGCAACCCCGTGCCCAGCGAAGCGCCCCAAATACCGTAGCCTGCGAATACAGTGAGTAGCTGGGCGATTTGCCCGGTCATTCCTGCATTCTTCAGACCGTAGACCACCAGGTACATGCCCAGGGAAAACAGCACGACCTGCCACGGCGCGCCTTTGAGCACTTTGCCAGTGTTGATGGTGTGACCACGCGCCGCGATGACATAGAGGATGAACGCACAGACCGCAGCAATGGCACTGATGGGTACGCCCAAAGGCTCGATGACGAAAAACCCGACTAACAACACAGCAAGCACCCACCACCCGGCAATAAATGTGGCGCGGTCGCGGATCGCCTCTTGCGGACGATGCAATTGCTTGAGGTCGTAGGTTCGGGGCAATTCCTTGCGAAAGAACCACATCAACATCGCCAACGTGGTGGCGACGCTGACGATAGTGACGGGCACCATGATGGACGCGTATTCGCTGAAGCCAATGTCGAAATAGTCGGCGGACACAATGTTGACCAGATTCGAAACGACCAATGGCAAACTCGCGGTATCGGCGATAAATCCAGCCGCCATGACGAATGCCAGGGTAGCCGCCGGAGAAAAACGCAACGCCAGTAACATCGCGATCACAATGGGCGTGAGTATCAATGCCGCACCGTCATTGGCAAATAGTGCCGATACTGCAGCGCCCAGCAGAATGATGAATGCAAAGAGCTTGCGTGTACTGCCCGCGCCCCATCGGGCGACATGCAACGCGGCCCATTCAAAAAACCCCGCCTCATCGAGCAGGAGGCTAATGATAATGACCGCGATGAACGTGGCGGTGGCATTCCAGACGATATGCCAGACCTGGGGTATGTCACCGAGGGAGACCACGCCGGTCAGCAGGGCAAGCACGGCTCCGAATGCAGCGCTCCAGCCGACCCCAAGCCCTTTGGGCTGCCAGATGACCAGAACGAGGGTGAAGATAAAGATCAATACGGCAATAAGCATTTAAGCGACTCGGTCTGGAAAAACATCGGTTACACAGCTTGATTGATGGGGCGACAATCCATGCCGCACAGGCGCTTGGACTCGCTTTCCAGCCACGGCTGGTTGGCATCTACAACGCTTTTCAACACGGCTGTGACCCAAGTAGGCAAATCCGGATGCAGACGGTAGTACACCCACTGTCCCTGGCGACGATCCATCAGCAAGCCTGTTGAACGTAGCAAGGCCAGATGGCGGGAAATCTTGGGCTGGCTCAGGTCAAGTGCGGCGGTGAGTTCGCAAACACAGAGCTCGCCTTCTCTGGCAATCAGCAGGGTAATTTTGGTTCGCGTGTTGTCCGCCAGGCATTTGAACAACACCGTGGGGTTCATGGGCTCTGCCATCGGTCCTCCTGCAATTGGGCTTGATGAAAAATCCCGCGGTTGATGCCAATACATACGGGAAATCGAATATACGGATGTGTATATATCCGGTAAAGCGAATAAGTTATCGGCTTACGCAAGCGCCGTGCATCTGGAACAATGCGGCCCTGGCTGGATCTGTTGTCATGGCCAACGGCGCAATGAGTGTCACTGCTGGCCGAGAATCGCCGAGAATCGTTCGTTCACGATTTCCAGGATCAGAACTCACACATCAAGAGAGGCCCGTCTCATGAGTAACGCTGCCTATGTTCCACCGAAAGTCTGGACAAATGACGCCCCATCAGGCGGCCAGTTCTCCAGCATCAATCGCCCGGTCGCCGGACCTACTCATGACAAGGTATTGCCCATAGGCAAGCACCCGCTCCAACTGTATTCATTGGCGACACCCAATGGTGTGAAGGTCACCATCTTGCTTGAGGAGCTTCTGGCGCTGGGGTACACCGGGGCCGAATACGACGCCTGGCTGATTCGCATCAATGAAGGCGATCAGTTCTCCAGCGGTTTTGTGCAGATCAATCCCAATTCGAAAATTCCGGCGCTGCTGGACCGCAGTGTCGAGCCGCCTGTGCGGGTCTTCGAATCCGGTTCGATCCTGCTTTACCTGGCGGAAAAGTTTGGGGCGTTGCTGCCCGGCGATCCTGCCGGGCGCACCGAAACCCTGAACTGGCTTTTCTGGCAAATGGGTGCGGCACCTTACCTGGGCGGCGGATTCGGGCATTTCTACGCCTACGCGCCAGAAAAACTTGAGTACCCGATCAACCGGTTCACCATGGAGGTCAAGCGCCAGCTGGATGTCCTGGATCGCCGACTTGCCGAAACGGCTTACCTGGCTGGCGCCAGCTACACCATTGCCGATATCGCTGTCTGGTCCTGGTATGGCCAGTTGGTGCGGGACGAGGTGTATTCGGCGGCAGAGTTTCTGGGGGCGCACCAATACACCCATGTGCAGCGCTGGGCAGAAGAAATAGCCAAACGACCTGCAGTGATGCGCGGTATGAGGGTCAATCGGACATGGGGCGATGAAGCGAGCCAAGTGCCGGAGCGGCATCAGGCCAGTGATCTGGATTGACCTGACACGTCAGGCGGCGTCACAACCCTGGTGACGCCGATCCATGAGCGAATTCAAACGTGATGCGCCGAACGTACCAGGCCTGGGCATCCCTTGCATCGGACAATCATGCGGTTGTCCTGGCTGCGAGCTAACCTGATTTCATTGCGGATTTCTGCAGCGAGGTCATGACATGCCTTACGACTCCCGCCCTGCCGTACTCGGATTGATTGGCAATACGCCGCTGGTACGTGTCACCCGTCTCGATACCGGTCGGTGCACGCTGTTCCTCAAACTTGAATCGCAGAACCCGGGCGGCTCGATCAAAGATCGCATCGGCCTGGCAATGATCGATGCCGCCGAACGCGACGGGCACTTGAAACCCGGTGGCACCATTGTCGAGGCGACGGCCGGCAACACCGGCCTGGGTCTGGCCCTGGTCGGTCGGGCCAAGGGTTACCGCGTGGTATTGGTGGTGCCGGACAAGATGTCCACCGAAAAAGTCCTGCACCTCAAGGCGATGGGGGCGCACGTGCATATCACCCGCTCTGACGTCGGCAAGGGTCATCCGCAGTACTATCAAGACGTGGCCGCGCGATTGGCACGGGAGATACCCGGCGCCTTCTTTGCCGATCAATTCAACAACCCGGCCAACCCGCTGGCCCACGAGTGCAGCACCGCGCCGGAGATCTGGGCGCAGACCGAACACGATCTGGACGCAATCGTCGTCGGCGTCGGTTCGGCCGGCACGCTGACCGGGCTGACGCGTTTTTTTCGCCGCGTTCAGCCCGACCTGGCCATGGTATTGGCCGACCCCGTGGGTTCGGTAATGGCCGAATATAGCCGCAGCGCAACCTTGAGTACGCCCGGTTCCTGGGCGGTGGAAGGCATCGGCGAAGACTTCATTCCGTCGATTGCCGACCTTTCCAGCGTGCGTCAGGCCTATTCGATCAGCGACGAGGAGAGTTTCGAGCATGCCCGCCTGTTGCTGCGGGCCGAAGGCATTCTCGGTGGATCTTCCACTGGCACCTTGCTCGCAGCAGCACTGCGCTATTGTCGAGAACAACGGCAACCCAAACGGGTTGTCAGCTTCGTCTGCGATACCGGGACGCGCTACCTGTCCAAGGTTTACAACGATCAGTGGATGACGGATCAGGGTTTGCTGCAGCGCAAGCACTACGGCGATCTGCGTGACCTGATCGCCCGGCGATTCGAGGATGGACGGGTTATCAGCGTCGAGCCCGATGACACGCTGTTGACCGCTTTCCAACGCATGCGCCTGGCCGATGTGTCGCAATTGCCGGTGCTGGAAAAGGGGCAATCCCTGGTGGGGGTCATAGACGAATCCGATATTTTGCTGGGCGTCCACGAAGACCCTTCGCACCTGCGACTGAGCGTGGCCAGCGCCATGACCGACACGCTGGAAACCCTGCCCCCCGATGCCAGCCTTGTCGACCTGCAGGGCAAACTCGACCGTGGATTGGTAGCAATCATCGCCGACGCTGCCGGCTTTCATGGCCTTATTACCCGGGTTGACCTGCTCAACCACTTACGGAGATCCCTATGAGCCAGCAGGACGAAAATGCCCCGCCGTTCGCATTTGCCACCCGAGTCATTCATGCGGGGCAAACGCCAGACCCTTCCACCGGGGCATTGATGCCGCCGATTTACGCCAACTCCACCTATTTGCAGCAAAGCCCCGGCGTACATAAAGGCCTGGATTACGGACGCTCCCACAATCCGACCCGCTGGGCATTGGAACGCTGCGTAGCGGACCTGGAAAGCGGTACCCAGGCTTTCGCGTTTGCATCCGGCCTGGCGGCGATTTCCACCGTTCTGGAACTGCTGGACGCAGGCGCTCACGTTGTCTGCGGCAACGACCTTTACGGCGGAACATTCCGATTATTCGAACGGGTCCGCCGACGCAGCGCCGGCCATCGCTTCAGTTTCGTCGATCTGACTGACCTGGCGACTTTCGAGGCGGCATTGCAGGACGATACACGGATGGTCTGGGTCGAGACGCCAAGCAACCCCTTGTTAAGCCTGACCGACCTCGCTGCCGTGGCGCGCATATGTCAGGCGCGGGGCATCCTCTGCGTGGCGGACAACACGTTTGCCAGCCCGTGGATCCAGCGCCCGCTGGGGCTTGGCTTCGACATCGTGCTGCATTCGACCACTAAATACCTGAACGGCCATTCCGACGTTATCGGTGGCATCGCGGTGGTCAACGACGCGCCATTGGGTGAACGGCTGGGCTTCCTGCAAAACTCCATCGGCGCAATCGCCGGGCCGTTCGACGCGTTTCTTACCCTGCGCGGCGTAAAGACACTGGCCCTGCGCATGGAACGCCATTGCAGCAATGCGCTGACGCTGGCCCGGTGGCTGGAACAGCAACCTCAGGTAGCCCGCGTGCATTATCCGGGGTTGCCTTCGCACCCTCAGCATGAACTGGCGCGACGGCAGATGCATGGATTTGGCGGGATGATATCGATTGAACTCAATACCGACCTGGCCGGCACCACCCGTTTTCTGGAGCACGTGCACCTGTTTGCCCTTGCCGAAAGCCTGGGCGGCGTGGAAAGCCTGATCGAGCATCCGGCGATCATGACCCACGCCAGCATTCCGGCACCAATCCGTGCTCAGCTCGGCATCGGTGACACGCTGGTGCGTTTGTCCGTAGGTATCGAAGCTGTCGAAGACCTGCGTTCTGACCTGGCCCAGGCGCTGGGCCACATTTGACCGGACAGCCAACGCGACGCCGAAGGTGGCTCAGTTCCTGGCTGCCATCGCCGTGACTTCCACGCGCATACCTTCAACCGCCAGTGCGGCCACACCCACGGCAGCGCGAACCGGCCAGGGCTTACTGAAAAAGCGCTGGTAGACGTCATTGAATGCGGGGCGGTCGGCCATGTCGGTGAGGTAAATGGTCAGATGCAGGACCCGGTCCATGGAACTGCCGGCGCGTTCCAGCGCAACCTTGAGCGCTTGCAGAGTGCATTCGCTCTGCTCGACGATGCCACCCAGCTCCAGGCTGCCGTCGGCATGGGTTGGAATCTGGGTGGAGACCAGCAGACCACCAATGCCGGACACATCCGAGGAGATGGAGTCAGGATCGGGGTCCGCAAGAAAAGTAAGGTCGTGATTGGCCATCAGTATCTCTGCTCAAGTGATGAGGAATTCGCTGCGCCTTGCAGCCAAGGCACGCATGGTATCAAGCAATATCCATTGATTGCGCGCCTGCCCTGTACAGATTTGCCGTGGGCATGCCGGCCTGTGCCCGGCAAGGGATTGCGGGCATAGATCCGCCATTACGTGCAGCCCCCATAGACCCAATCGATGACCCCATCAGAACAAGCGATTGGACTGCGGCAATTCGACTCAGTTAGCTTGCTTGCTAATTCAGCCACTTCATTGATCTTGCGTCCGGCTCATTGCAGCCCGGCGGCGCGGGATTTTCCATGTGACTGGCCTGCACACCCTCAGGGACATGCCGTCTTGTTCATCCGTAAGGCGAGCCTCAAGACTGGACTCTACCTAATTTGACCGGTGCCCGAATCTGGCGTCGTCCCAACCGACGCGCCCGTTCCGCCATCCTGCCCGAGCCCAAAGCCATGTCCGTAAATACACCGCAACAGATTGCTGAACTAACCATTGAAGCCGGCGTGAAAAAAGCTCACCTGCCGGTGCTCTCGGTCATGATTCTTGGTTTTTTAGCCGGTGCTTTTATTTCACTGGGTTTCCTGCTGGACATTCACGTCAGCACCATGATCCCCGCGCAATGGGCATCCTTGGGCAATCTGCTGGGGGCTGCGGTATTTCCAATCGGCCTGATTCTGGTGATTCTCGCTGGCGGCGAATTGCTCACAGGCAACATGATGAGCTTACCCATGGCCCTGTTCGCCGGACGGATTCAACTCTCGGCGGTGACCCGCAACTGGCTACTGGTGACCGTCGCCAACTTGCTGGGCGCACTGTTCGTGGCCTACTGCTTCGGACACCTGCTGGGCCTCACTGAAGGCCCGTTCCTCGCCAAGACCCTGGCCGTAGCCACCGCCAAGGTCAACGCGGACTTCGGCCAGGCCTTTATCTCGGGGATAGGCTGCAACTGGCTGGTCTGCCTTGCAGTGTGGTTGTCCTATGCGAGCAAAGACGTCGCCGGCAAGATTCTGGGTATGTGGTTCCCGGTCATGGCATTCGTTGCCATCGGTTTCCAGCACGTTGTGGCCAATATGTTTCTGATCCCCGCCGCCATTTTTGCCGACGCCCTGAGCTGGACACAGTTCGTCGAAAACTTTGTCCCTGTGTTTCTGGGCAATGCAGTGGGTGGCGCGGTCTTCGTCGGTCTGGCTTACTATGTGTCGTACTCGCGTACAACACCGGTACCGGCTGAACGTGATGCGCCGTTGTCAGTGACCGTGCAGAAGATATGAACTAGCCCCGGCGGCCCGGCTCCAAACACTGCCCGCTGGCGGATTGAGTAATGAGAAGGTGAAATGTCAGACCGAATCCTCCTGGATAGCTTTGCACGCAAGGTAGATTACCTGCGGATGTCCGTGACCGACCGTTGCGATTTCCGTTGCGTGTACTGCATGGCCGAAGAGATGACGTTTTTACCTCGGCAACAGATTCTGTCGCTAGAGGAAATTCATCAGGTGGCTGAGCGTTTCGTGGCGCTGGGCACGAAAAAGATTCGTCTGACTGGCGGCGAACCGTTGGTGCGCTCAGGCATCGTTGGGCTTTGTGAAAAAATCGCTGCCCTGCCCGGCCTTCGCGAACTGTGTATGACCACCAATGGCTCGCAACTGGAAAAACTTGCCCAACCGCTGTTCGACGCCGGGCTTTCACGCCTGAATGTCAGTCTGGACAGTCTGGACCCGACACGCTTTCGCGAGCTGACCCGCACGGGAGACCTGAGCAAGGTCATCGCCGGAATCGACGCCGCTAACGCCGCAGGCTTCGTCCATACCAAGCTCAATTGCGTGGTCATGCAAGGCCGTAACGATCACGAAATAAACGATCTGGTGGCATTCGCCATTGAGCGGAACCTGGACATTACTTTCATCGAAGAAATGCCCCTGGGAATCATCAGCGAGCACAGCCGCGCCGAGTCGTTCTTCTCCAGCGATCAGGTGCGGGACAAGATCGCCGAACGCTATAGCCTGATCCATTCCACCGAATCCACCCAAGGCCCATCACGTTACTGGCGTCTGGCCGAGGCGCCGGGCATTCGTATCGGGTTCATTTCACCCCACAGCCACAACTTCTGCGCCACCTGCAACCGGGTGCGCCTGACGGTGGAAGGCCGTTTATTGCTGTGTCTGGGCAATGAGCATTCGGCCGATCTCAAGTCAGTGTTACGCGCGCATCCTGGCAAACCGGAAAAGCTGGAAAAAGCCATTATCGATGCCATGCAGCTCAAGCCATGGAGCCACACGTTTACGGTCGATGACGACGTGCAGGTGGTGCGCTTCATGAACATGACCGGCGGCTGACGGACCCCGCGTTCATCCCAGCAACTGACTCAATACCGCCCGTAACTTCCCGGGCTTGACCGGCTTATTAAGCAGCGGCGCGCCCAATTTCTGCAATGACCGCCGGCATTGATCGCTTCGATCGGCCGTTATCATCACGGCGGGAATCTCCTGTTCGAAATACTCCCTCAGAAGCTTGACGACTTCGCAGCCGATCACCCCGTGATCAAGATGAAAATCCGCGAGAATCAGCTCCGGTGCCCGGCCCTGTAATACACGGTACGCACTGGCTTCGTCACTCGCCGTGAGCACTTCGCAACCCCATTGGCCAAGCAAGGCCGCCATGCTTTCCAGAATGCTCAGCTCGTTGTCCAGCACCAGCAAACGGCGCCCCGGCAAGGGATTGCCGGTTCCTGATTGTTGCTGCACCACAACGCTGACCGGCACCGGAACTTCCTCAGAGATCGGTACATCAATACTGAAGCGCGAGCCGACACCAGGCCGGGATTTCACCTGGATCCGGTAGCCGAGAATTTTCGCGATCCGCTCGACAATCGCCAGACCCAGGCCAACGCCTTTGCGATCAGCGGCGCGACCCACATCCAGTTGGTTGAACTCGAGGAAGATCGACTCCAGTCGGTCATCGGCAATTCCGCGCCCGGTATCCCAGACTTCCAGCCGAAGAAAATCCCCGCGCCGTCTGGCACCCAGCAGGATGCCGCCTGAATCGGTATAGCGGCAGGCGTTACTGAGGAAATTGCGCAGGATCCGGGTCAGCAATCGCAGGTCGGTGTGCAGCGCAAAATCCCCGATGTGTGCGCGAAAACTCAAGCCTGCGGCCTGTGCCACCGACTGAAATTCCGAAGCCAGGGGGGCCAACAGTTCATCCAGTCGGTACAGCTCCACGTCCGGCTTGACCGCCGCTTGATCCAGCTTGGAAATATCCAGCAGATCGGTCAGCAGGTCTTCGGCGCCTTCAAGGGCCTGGTGAGTGCGCTCCACCAGGGTGTGTTCCGCCTCCGGCAAGGCGCGCTCGCGTAACGTGGAGACCAGTAAGCGCGCAGCGTTCAAGGGTTGGAGCAAGTCGTGGCTGGCGGCGGCCAGGTACTTATCCTTGCTGCGGTTGGCCGCCTGAGCCGCGTCCCGAGCATCTCGCAGTGCCTGCTCGATCTGCTCGCGCTGGACGATTTGCTGTTGCAGATTGCGATTGGCTTCCAGCAATTCATCAGTGCGGGCGGCAACACGCCGCTCCAACTCATCATTGAGCTGTTGCAGACGCTGCTGGGCCAGTTTGCGCTCGGTGATGTCCGCGACAAAACCTTCGAACAAGCCGTCTTCATCAGGTTTGAGCAGCAGGTTCATCAACACGTCGATCCAACTGCCATCCTTGCGCCGAAGGCGTGTCTCGTAGCCCAGCAAGCTGCCTTCACGTTGCAGGACATAACCGATGGCTTCGGTTTCAGACTGTCCACCGGCGAACAGGCTGTCTGCCAGATCATCCAGGGAAAACAACACATGTTGGGGGTCGTCGTACCCGAGCATACGCGCCAGTGCCGGGTTGGCCGCCAGCAAACCGTGTTGCAGATGCGCCTGGAAGATCCCGTGCACAGCGTGCTCGAACAACCATTTATAACGGTTGCGCTCCTTTTCCAGCTCCTCAAGCCGGACCGTCAACTCGGGATAATGGCTCTTTCGCGTCGAATGGTTGCCCAGCCCGAGTAATGCCGTCAGCGCACTCTGCCGCTCTTCAGAGGGCTTCGCCATAAACCACCTCAACGTCGCGCTGGCTGGACGTGCGCGGGTTGGTAAGAATGCACGGGTCATCCATCGCGTGCTGCGACAGGAAGGGAATGTCGGACATGCTTACGCCATGCCGGCCCAGGGTTTCGTGAAAACCGACCGCATGTTTAAGGGCAATCAGATGGTCGACCAGGCGCCGGGAAATCATCTTGTGGGTCAGTCCACGGCAGTCGATGCCCAGGGTTTCGGCGATCAATTTGAAGCGATCAGGCGCAGAGCTGTAATTGAAGGCCACCACATGCTCCACCAGTACGGCGTTGCACAAGCCGTGCGGCAGGTCGAGAAAGCCGCCAAGACTGTGAGACATGGCGTGCACAGCACCCAGAATCGCGTTGGAGAACGCCAGACCGGCCTGCATGCTGCCCAGCATGATTTTTTCGCGCAGCGCAATGTCGGTGGGGTTGGCAATCATCTGCACCAGGTTGCCATCTATCAGTCGCATGGCTTCCAGCGCGTGGGGATCGGTGAGCGGGCCATGGCCGGTGGACACGAACGCCTCGATGGCGTGCACCAGCGCATCGATACCGGTACAGGCCGCCAGGAACGGGTCCATGCTCAAGGTGGTTTCCGGATCGATCAGCGAGACGTCAGGCACCACGGCCTTGCTGACGATGGAAAACTTCATGCGTTCCTGCTGGTTGGAGATGATCACAAACTGCGACACATCGGCAGAAGTACCCGCCGTGGTAGGGATCAGGATCAGCGGCGGGCTGGGCACGCGAATGGTGTCCACGCCTTCGAATTCAAGAATGTTGCGGCCATGGGCCACGACGATGCCAATCCCCTTACCGCAATCCATGGGGCTGCCGCCGCCCACCGCGACAATCACGTCGCAGTGATGCTCGCGGTACAACTCGGCGCCGCGCATCACTTCTTCGACCCGAGGGTTGGGTGATACGTCGCTGTAAAGGAAATGCTCGATATTCAGCGCCTGCAGACTGGCCTGTACATCAGCCACCCAACCGGCGGCAATCACGCCGGGGTCACTGACCAGCAGGACCTTGCGGGCACCGAAGGTTTTCGCATAGTTGCCCACGCTGTGGCGGCTGCCAGCACCGAAGATGATTTCAGGTGAAACGAATTTGCGCAGCTGGCTGAGAGTCTGGCTCATATAAAGCCTGTTTTTGTTGTTATTTGAGGATGCAGGCCAGCCTAGTGCATTTGTAAATGAATGCAATAGGACCATTGACTGACACGGCCCAGACAGCAGAAAGCCCCGGCCATCAATCTGATGAACCGGGGCCTGGACGGGCAGGCTTAGCGACTGGCGAAATACATGGTCACTTCAAAGCCGATACGCAAATCGGTGAAAGCGGGTTTTTTCCACATGGGTCAATCCTCTTGTTGTGCCGGGAAAGTCCGGTTGTTCAATTAGTGCATGGGTGAAACAACGAGCAAATAGTACTTTGGACCTAAAAAAACCGGCATTTGACACGGGTCTGAAACCCGTGATGCCGCCCCGGTTACAGCATGGCTCCTGTGGAAACGGCTACTTCCGGGCTGCTCGCCATCATTAGCGCTTGGCAACCAGAGCCTTCGGCAATTTGAACGTCCAGAGCATGCCACCCTGATTTAGATCCTTCACTCGCTTGGCCACTTCGCCGCCCCATAGCGGAACCGCACCCCCCCAGCCGGAAAGGACCGAGACGTATTGTTCGCCGTCCATTTCCCAGGTGACAGGCGAACCAAGGACGCCGGAACCGGTCTGGAATTCCCAGACTTTCTCACCGGTCTTGGCGTTGAACGCTTGCAGGAAGCCTTCAGGCGTACCGGTGAATACCAGATTGCCTTTGGTGGTCATCACCCCGCCCCACAGTGGCGCGTAGTTCGTGTGCCGCCAGACTTCCTTGCCGGTCTTGGGATCGATAGCGCGCAACACGCCGATGTAATCCTCGTTGAGTGGCTTGATGGTGAAGCCTGCGCCCAGGAACGCCGCGCCCTTTTTGTAGGCAATGCCTTCGTTCCAGATGTCCATGCCCCATTCATTGCCCGGTACGTAGAACAGACCGGTATCCGGGCTGTAGGCCATCGGCATCCAGTTTTTCGCGCCCAGGAACGCCGGCGCAACGAACGCGGAACTGCCTTTGGCTTCGCCATCCGGCGCGCCGGGACGACTGGCGTCGATGTAGATCGGACGACCGTCCTTGTCCAGGCCACTGGCCCACGTGATTTTGTCGGCAAACGGGAAGCCGCGAATGAACTTGCCGTCCTTGCGATTCAAGACATAAAAGAAGCCGTTGCGATCCGCTGTGGCGGCGGCCTGGACCGTCTTGCCGTCCTGCTGGTAATCAAAGGAGATCAGTTCGTTGACGCCGTCATAATCCCAGCCGTCATGAGGTGTGCTCTGAAAATGCCATTTGATGGTGCCGTCATCGGGGTTCAGTGACAGGCGCGAAGACGAATACAGGTTGTCGCCAGGCCGCATGTGGGAGTTCCACGGCGACGGGTTGCCGGTGCCGATCAGGATCTGATTGTTGCTTGGGTCGTAATAGCCGCCCAACCAGGGCGCGGCGCCACCGGTTTTCCACAGGTCACCCGGCCAGGTCTTGTTGGCTTCGCCGCCGGAAATGCCATTCTCGATAGCCTTGCCGTCCTGGTAGGTATAACCCATGTTGCCTTCGACGGTGGGCCGCGACCACAGCAGTGTGCCGTTCTTCGGATCATAGGCCTCGACTTTGCCCACCACCCCGAATTCGCCGCCCGCCACACCGGTGATCAGCTTGCCGTTGACGATCATCGGCGCGGCGCTGATGGAGTAGCCGGCCTTGTGATCGGCAACCTGCTTGCTCCACACCACCTTGCCGGTGTCTTTGTTCAGGGCGACCAGCTTCGCATCCAGGGTGCCGAAATAGACCAGGTCGCCATACAGTGCCACGCCACGGTTGATCACATCGCAGCAAGGACGGATGTCATCAGGCAGTCGCGCGTCGTATTGCCAGAGCTTCTTGCCGGTGCGTGCATCCACGGCGAACACACGGGAATAGGAACCGGTCAGGTACATCACGCCGTCCTTGATCAGCGGTTGTGCCTGCTGACCCCGCTGTTTTTCACCACCGAAGGAAAATGCCCAGACCGGCCGCAGGTCCTTGACGTTGTCGGTGTTGAGAATATCCAGCGGGCTGTAACGCTGGCCCAGCACGCCCAGGCCGTTAGTGACGATCTGTTCGGGGTTTTTCGGGTCCTGGAGAATCTCTTCATCGGTCACTGCCGCCAAGGCTGTGCCTGACAGCAACATGGCGCTCATGAGCAGGCTCAGGGCGAAAGATGGGCGACGTGCGGGTTGGGTCATGACGGCTGCCTCTGCGTTCTTGTTGTTCTGGGACTTCGGGAAACTTTCCCGACCTGTCGCAGATTCTTCTAGGCCCGGCACATCAGGACAATTGCCCGCAATATCGAGTTTTCTACTCCCTTGGTAGTGCTCTGTTGACCTCAACGACCGTCCAGGCGGGTCATTTGGACCTTTTCATAACGTGGGTACAGGTGGCTGACGCTGCGAATAAGCTCATAGCGGGTCAGGCTGATGGCTGCAAAACGCTCGGGGATCGGACTGCGGATCACTTCACCCATATCGCTGCCATTGGCAGCCGCACCGCGCAGCAGGTTATCCAGCCAGCCCAGGTAATCGCGCATCTGGATGAAGGGCTCATGATCATCGGCTATCGGGCCGTGGCCCGGCACCACCTGTTTCCAGGGCAGTGCATCCAGCTGATCCAGATCCCCCAGCCAGACTTCCAGCCCCGGCGTGTCCGGCGTGGTCAAGGCACGCTGGTAAAACACGATATCGCCCGCGAACAGCACGCCCGTGCGCTCGTCGAAAATCGCCAGGTCAGCCCCCGTATGCCCCTTGAGCGCCAGCAGCCGCAGCGGATGCCCCCCGATAGTGAGCGTGCCGCTGTTCACTGCCTGATTGGGCAAAAGCACTTCAGTGCCGCGCATCCAGTCGCCCACCATGCGGTACATATTTTCGGCCAGGACATCGCCGTGCTGGCGCAGCAATTGTGTCGTTTCGGCAAGGGCGCCAATGGGCACATCAGCAAAGGCTTGATTGCCGAGCACATGATCAGGGTGATGATGGGTCAACAGCACCTGAGTCACCGGCTTGTCAGTGGTAGTAGCGATTACCTTGCGCAGCGCTTCGCCATAACGTCGGGACGGGCCGGTATCAATCACCACAACCCCGCTGTCAGTGACGATAAAAGCGGTGTTGACGATGTTGCCACCATTGCCCTTGGCGAAATTATCGGTGCTGCCCTCCAGCACGTAAGTCCCCTCGGCGATTTGCCTGGGCTTGAGGTGGTATTCCAGTTCTGCCTCGGCCAGCGGGCTGATCAGCAACAGGGCGAGTATCAGAACAGGCATGGGCAAACTCCAGGTGCGCTTCATGGCACGGCAGCGCCGAATTCATTGCCACTGGTGTCACGCAGCAGCAATCGGGTGCCGCCGGAGCCTTGCACGTCAAAGCCCAGCATCGGGTTTTCGCTGACCGCCGGGAACAGCTCCAGCCGGGCGATAACCCGGTCGCTGTCGTCCCGCAATTCAGCATGATTGAGGTAAAACTCAGGGATGCCACTGACCATGCCGTTGTCCATCGGATGGGAAATCTGCAAGCGCAGGCGGCTGAAGTCCTGCCGGGGATAGCGGCCACCCAGCACTTCACCGATATGTTCTTCCCAGCCTGCCTGGGTGCGCACTACGCTGGGCGCCGTACAGCCGCCACCCGCAGCAAGAATGGTGGTGGAGCCGATATGCCAGATACCGTCCCGGGTCAGCACTGCCGCGCGTAACGGCGTGGCCTGTTCAATACGAATGCGGATCGCCAACCAGGGCAGCACCTGATCCCCCGGCTCGAATTCCACAATCTGCGGCAACGGATTGAGTTCGGCCCAGGCCAGGATTCGCACCACCTGACCTTGATAGGCACGGGCATCGATTTCGATAGGAACCTGCCGGGCATCCTCGGCAAACGGCGGCGCACGCAGGATGACGTTGTCATCGAATACATAAGGCGCGTCCTTGAGCAGCTTGTGCTGGAAGAACCCCCACATGACCGACACGACGGGGTCTTTACCGGGGTCGGGCGTCGCCCCGTGAACCCACGTCGCGCTCAGTGCCAGCAACAGAACAGCCCCGCGCATGGCTATCGAGCCATTTCGCGAGCAAGCTCGCTGCCACCGGTTGCGCGCCCTCACTGATACATCTCCGGCACGTCATAGCGCAGCCCGTAGGCCGCATAAATCCGTTGCACTTCCCCCTCGCGAATCAGGGTTTCCAACTGTTCTTCCAGCGCATAGGACAGCTGCCGGTTGCTCTCATGGACCGCCATGCCGATTTCCCAACGCTGGCGCCCCATGTTCGGGTAAGCGTTTTCCGCCAGGATCAGTTGCGGATCATGGGCTTGATGCAGTTGCCAGTCGATTTCACCGCGCATGGCCATGACCGCATCGACCTCGCCGCCTTTCATGGCGATGAAAGCCTGTTGGACACTGGGATAGTGATGAGTCTTGCCGGCGAACTGACCGTTGAAGATCGACGTCAGGTAGAACGATGGCACGCTGTCGATTTCCACCCCGATGGGGTGCTCCTCGAACACCGCGACGCTGGGCACTGCGTCCAGACGACGATGGTCATAGGCAACTTGCCAACGCTCAGTCTGATAAGGCCCGAACATCACCACATGATCGTTTTCCAGCTCGCCGAACTCATTGCGGCGCTGGGCGTAGTCGCGATCATAAGGAACCCGCATCATCACGTCGGCCAGTTGCTGGTCGCGCAACTGACTGCCGCGCCAGATCAGGTCGCGCAAGTCGTCATCGAGTTTTTCGCCGGGTGGCGCCCACATCAACTCCAGCTTCACCCCCAAGGCTTTGGCCAGCACGCCGGCAAGATCGATATCCACCCCGCGCGGCTGGCCGTCGACCTTGAAACTGTAGGGCGCGAAGTCTTCGTAGACCGCTACCTTCAACACGCCAGAATCAATAATGGAATCGTAATTACGCACCTGTGCGCTGGCCACCGGACTCAATACGAGCTGGCAGCACAGCAGCAAGGCGCTCGACCATAGGGCGAGCAGGCGCATGGGTCACTCCTCGACGTGAACGCTGTCCAGATAGGTACGCACCGCCCAAAGGGCTTCCTGGCTCAAGTAATCCGCCATTTTCGGCATATAGACCCGGCCGTCACGCACGGCTCCGTTGCGCACGCGTTCGACGAACCACTCATCTCCGGCTGCGCCGACGTCGAGCAGACGCAGGTCAGGAGCAATCCCGCCGGACTTGGCTTCCAGCCCGTGGCAAGCCGCACAGTTCTGGTTATACGCCGAGGAGCCGATTTCCAGGGCACGATCATGGTCCTTGGAGTCGCGATAGGGGTTTTCAGTACGCCATTCGGCGCCCAGCGGCTCAAGACCGTCAGTGGCCACTGCTTGTGGCACCACGTTGCCGTGGGCCAGCGCCAGATTGCTGGCAGCCAGAAGGCCGATCAGGGTTGCAGTGAGCACGGTGGTTTGGATTCTTATCATTGTTATGTCCTCAAGATTGCACGCAAAAAGCCACACAGCCATCTTAAGAACCCTGTCATCCACCTCGAATGCTGCTTTGGTGGCCGCGCCCTCCTCCCTTGGTAGTAGGGCTTGGGAGGCAGGCCCAAATCAGGCGCGGCTCAGGAACTCTTCCCGGTAACAGCGGGAGTTTTTCCGTATCGCGCCTCGCTTCACGCCGCCAACCTGTGCAGGTCCAAACTTTCAATGGAACCTGCACCATGACAACAAGATCGTCACCTGCCGTTTTATCGCCATTGGCCATGGCCCTGCTGCTGGGCGGCCTTTCGCTATCGGGCCTTGCCAGCGCCACCGATGCGGGCAAGGTCAGTTGGGAAGACATCGCCAACGACCATCTCAGCACGCAAAACGTTCTGCAATATGGCATGGGCACCAACGCCCAACGCTGGAGCCCGCTGGCGCAGGTCAACGACAAGAACGTCTTCAAGCTCACCCCGGCCTGGTCGTACTCCTTTGGCGATGAGAAGCAGCGGGGTCAGGAGTCCCAGGCTATCGTCAGCAACGGTGTGATCTACGTCACCGGCTCCTATTCCCGGGTATTCGCGCTGGAGGCCAAGACCGGCAAACGCCTGTGGACTTACAACCATCGCCTGCCGGACGACATTCGCCCTTGCTGTGATGTGGTCAACCGTGGCGCCGCGATTTACGGCGACAAGATTTTCTTCGGCACCCTGGATGCGCGGGTCATCGCGCTGGACAAGAACACCGGCAAAGTGGTCTGGAACAAGAAATTCGGCGATCACAGCAGCGGCTACACCATGACCGGCGCGCCAACACTGATCAAGGATAAGGTCAGCGGCAAGGTGCTGTTGATTCATGGCAGTTCCGGTGACGAGTTCGGCGTGGTGGGCCGTCTGTTCGCCCGGGATCCGGAAACGGGCGAAGAAGTCTGGATGCGGCCTTTTGTCGAGGGTCACATGGGCCGTCTGAATGGCAAGGACAGCACGCCAACCGGTGACATCAAGGCGCCCTCCTGGCCGGATGACAAAACCACCGAAACCGGCAAGGTCGAAGCCTGGAGCCACGGCGGCGGCGCACCCTGGCAGAGTGCGAGCTTCGATCCCGAGAGCAACACCCTCATCGTTGGCGCTGGGAATCCCGGGCCATGGAATACCTGGGCGCGCACCGCCAAGGACGGCAATCCTCACGATTACGACAGCCTCTATACCTCAGGTCAGGTAGGGGTCGACCCGAGCACCGGCGAGGTGAAGTGGTTCTATCAACACACGCCGAACGATGCCTGGGATTTTTCCGGCAACAACGAGCTGGTGCTGTTCGACTACAAGGGTCAGGACGGCAAGACCGTCAAAGCCACCGGCCACGCTGACCGTAATGGTTTCTTCTACGTAGTGGACCGCAACAACGGCAAGTTGCAGAACGCCTTCCCGTTCGTCGACAACATCAGTTGGGCCAGCCATATCGACCTGAAAACCGGGCGTCCGGTGGAAAACGAAGGCAAGCGTCCCGCCAAGCCATTACCAGGCGAAACCAAGGGCAAGCCGGTGGAGGTTTCGCCGCCGTTCCTGGGTGGCAAGAACTGGAACCCCATGGCGTACAGTCCGGAAACCGGTCTGTTCTACGTTCCCGCCAACCAGTGGAAAGAAGACTACTGGACCGAAGAAGTGAACTACAAAAAGGGCTCGGCCTATCTGGGCATGGGTTTTCGCATCAAGCGGATGTACGAAGACCACGTCGGCACCCTGCGCGCCATGGACCCCACCAGTGGCAAGGTGGTCTGGGAGCATAAGGAACGTCTGCCCCTCTGGGCTGGCGTGCTGGCGACCAAAGGCAATCTGGTGTTCACCGGGACCGGCGATGGCTTCTTCAAGGCGTTCAACGCCAAAACCGGGGAAGAGCTGTGGAGCTTCCAGACTGGCAGCGGCATTGTTTCCCCGCCCATCACCTGGGATCAGGACGGCGAGCAGTTCATCGGCGTGACGGTGGGTTACGGCGGCGCGGTGCCCTTGTGGGGCGGCGACATGGCCGAGCTGACCAAACCAGTGGCGCAAGGCGGATCGTTCTGGGTGTTCAAGATTCCGAGCTGGGACAGCAAGACAGCGGCCAGATAAACCCGCCTCTGTAGGAGACAACTTGTTGGCGAGGCGGCGTGTCACCTACGTCGCTTCGCGAGCAAGCTCGCTCCCACGAATCGCATTAACCCTGCCCTGGAAAACCATCATGAACTACCTGCCCCTTGTCCTGTTTCTCGCCCTGCCCTGCGCCCTGGCTGCCGATGACGGTGAGCTTTTGGTGATCAACGGTTGCGCCATCACCGAAGCCAGCCAATGCCCGAACGCTGACCTGCGCGGGGCGGACCTGAGCAATCAGGATTTACGCAAAATGAACCTGGCCGGCGCCGACCTGCGCGACGCCAATCTACGCCATGCCCGACTGGATCTGGCCAACCTGGAAAAAGCTCGCCTGCAGAACGCCACGTTGACCCGCGCCAGCCTACAACAGACCAACCTGCGCCTGGCCGACCTTAGCGGTGCGCAACTGCAGGCGGTGCAAGGCTGGGGCATGTTCGCCCAAGGCGCGCAATTCGAAGGAGCCAATCTTAGCGCCGCCTACCTGCAATTCGCTCGGTTGTCCGGAGCAAGACTGCGCAATGTCAACTTGCAGGCTGCGGATCTGGAGATGACCTTTCTCAACAAGGCCGACCTGCAGGGCGCGGATCTGCGCGACGCGAATCTTCAGGAAACCAAATTCGGCGCAAGCAACCTGGCCAACGCCAATCTCACCGGTGCGCGATATCCGTATGCCAATTTCCAGGACAGCAATATGCAAGGGTGCGTGGGGTGTCCTGCCGGTTGGGAGGATTAAGGGGCTGAAGATGAACCTCAGAAGACAGCTTCGGCCCAGCCCCTCACATGACCACCCGCATCACCCCGGTATCAATCGCCAGATGAACCAGTTGCGCATGGGAACTGACTTGCAATTTGTTCTTGAGCAACGTCAGGCAATTGGAAACTGTCTTGGCACTGATACACAGGCGTTCAGCAATTACCCGCAAGGGCGTCCCTTTGGCGAGCATCAGGAAAATTTCCAGTTCACGCGGAGTCATGCTTTGCAGTCGCGGATCGACGCAATTGTGCTGCTGAGGATTGCGAGCCAGTTGCGTGGCTAGCGGCTGTTCAATGTAAGCGTGCCCGGCAAGGATTCGGCGTACCGCCTCAATCAGCACATCGGGGGCCGAGCTTTTTGTCAGATAACCCGAGGCTCCAGCGTCCAGTGCCTGGCGTACCAGCGGCAGTTCGTCATGCATGCTGAAAAACAACACACGCAGTTGCGGTAATCGTTGTCGCAAACGCCGTGTGGTCTCCAGGCCGCTGATGCCCGGCAGGCCGAAATCCATGATAACCAGCTGCGGAATTTCTTCCTGCACAGACACCAGGGCGTCTTCACCGGTCGAGGCTTCGCGCACCTGCACCAGCGGCAACATCGCCCGCAGCAGACTCGCGTAGCCCTGCCGCACCACGGCGTGATCGTCGACAATCAGAATATGCATTCAAGCCTCCAAGGGAATGTTCAGCGCCAGCGTCCAGCCCGCGCCCGGTTGTGTCTCGATAAGCAGTTCACCGCGCAGGCAGCGGGCGCGCTCGCGCATGGAATACAAGCCCACGCCGGGCCGCTGCGGTGGCAGCGCGCCGCAACCGTTATCGCAAACCTCCATGACCAGTCGAGCGCCGAGCCGTCGTAGGCTGACCCGCACCTGACTGGCGTTGGCATGGCGCACCACATTGGTCAGCGCTTCTTGCAGTAGCCGGTACAGATGCGTCCTGGCAGCAGGGGGCAACTCGGGCAACTGCGGGTCGATCCGCAGCACGCACTCAATGCCATGAGCGCTGCGCCAGTGCTCCGCCAGCAAGGTCATGGCCTCAGGCAGTGGCAGGTGCTGCAAGACCACCGGGTACAAATCCCGGATCAACGCCCGAAAGCCAAGCTGCAATTGCTCGCAATTGGCCTCCAGCCCCAGTGCGGTACTGCGCACCACGTCAGATTGATCGGCCACCATGCGCAGTAAACAAGCCTGAGCGCGAATCCCGGCGAGGTATTGGCCAAGGTCATCATGCAGGGTCTGCGCGAGTCGCGTGCGCTCCTGATCCTGCACCGCAAGCAGCGCCTGGGTCATGCGTCTGTTATCGGCTTGGGCATCTTCCAGGGCGGCGGTCATGCGGTTGAAATGTCCGGCCAGTTGTTGCGCCTCGGCATTGCCTTGCAGGGGCAGGCGCACGTGCAGTTCACCCCGAGAAACCTGCTGCAAGGCTTTGAGCAGGTTATCGAGCACATGCATGCCGCGACACACCGCCCAGCGAATCGTCGAAAGACTTACCACCAGCGCCAGCCCACACAGCAACAGCAATTGCTGCAATGAATCCCAGACTTCATCGATTTCATCGCTGGGGTCGACGCCAAGCTGCACCCGCCGACCATCACTGAGGTTGAGAATCCGCACTGCGTGGATCTCGACGGGGAACAGCCAACGGGCGATCAAAGCATCCGCGCCACTTTGCGTGATCACATGTGGCTGCTCATCGGCAGCCAGCCAGATGACGCGCACATGGCGCAGATGCTCGCTCAAGCGCGGCTGGAGTGCGGCGGGCTGCCGTTCGGCGGTGTCACTCAGGTATTGCACCACGGCCTGAGCGGCGACGAGTTCGCGGTCGACATCGGCCACAGCCTGATGCAACAGCAGCCACAAGCAGGCCGCCGTGACCAGCGAGAAAAAACCGATCACCCAGAGGTTGATACGCCAGAGTGCGGACATGACCCTGCCTTCTTGTTATTGATATCCGCATGCTAAATCCTGGCGATAGCAGTCCAGCTACGACCTTGGTACTGGCAGACTGGTACTTTCTGCATATTCCCCCGCCCCTGATGCCTTCCTATGCTGGTGCTACCTGCCTCGGAGTGCCTCATGCCCCAGCTTTCCAGACGTGCCGTCTATTGCCTGCTCGCCCTTGCGGCGCTGGTTTCCTGGGTCAATGCTGTCCAGGCCGCCGAGCAAACCTTGCAAGTACGCATCGGCTATCTGGCCTTCGTCCCCGACCCAGGCCCGTTGTTATCCAACGTGATTCCCGAACCGCTGGATGCCGGACTGCGCGGTGCCGAACTGGCGATCATCGACAGCAACAGCACCGGACGTTTCCTCAAGCACAGTTACAGCCTGGAAAACGCCAGCGCCGATGACCCGCAGGCGCTCCTCGATAAAGCCCGGGCCTTGCACGAGCAAGGTCTGCGTCTGTTTGTCGTCAACGCGCCGGCGCAGACGCTGCGCCAGCTCAGCGCCGCCTTGCCGGACAGCCTGTTGTTCAATGCCGGTAGCGCCGATGACAGCCTGCGCAGCAGCGCGTGCCTGAGCAACGTGCTGCACACGTTGCCGAGCCGGGCGATGCTGACCGATGCCCTGGCGCAGTATCTTGCCGTTCGTCGCTGGAATCGCTGGTTGCTGATCGTCGGCCAGACCCCGGACGACCAGGCGTATGCCGCAGCCTTGCGCCGGGCAGCCAAGCGCTTCGGGCACACAATCGTTGCCGAAAAGGCCTGGAGTTTTGACAACGACCAGCGCCGCAGCGCTCAGGCCGACATGCCGCTGTTCACTCAGACCGCCGAGTACGACGTGGTGCTGGTGGCCGACGAGCGTGGTGACTTCGGCGAATACGTGCCCTACCAGACCTGGTATCCACGCCCGGTGGCCGGTACACAAGGCCTCACCCCTACCGGCTGGCACAAGACCGTGGAAACCTACGGCGCGGCGCAATTGCAAAAGCGCTTCGAAGCCCTGGCCGGACGCTGGATGAACGACCGGGATTTTGCCGCATGGATGGCGGTGCGCAGCATCGCCAGCGCGGTGAACAAACTGCGCAGCACCGATCCGGTGGCCATCCGGAGCCTGGAGCTGGGCGACCAGTTACCGCTCGACGGCTTCAAGGGGCGCAAGCTCAGTTACCGCCCGTGGAATGGCCAACTGCGTCAACCGATCCCCATCGTCCAGCCCAGGGCGCTGGTCAGCACCTCGCCTCAAGATGGTTTTCTGCACCCGGTGACCGAACTCGACAGCCTGGGCTACGACAAGCCTGAGGTGACCTGCACGTTCAACTGACGCTTCGCCCATAACACCCACAATAAGGAACACGCCATGCGCCGTACCCTGATCGCCACTGCCCTGACTGCCGCCTTGTCAGCCATCGCGGGCCAAAGCCTGGCGGCCACCGCCTGGGTATCCAACGAGAAGGACAACAGCCTGAGCCTGATCGACATGGACAGTCTGAAAGTCACCCAAACCATTGCCGTGGGCATGCGTCCACGAGGCTTGTTGCTGTCCCATGACAACAAGCTGCTGTACATCTGCGCCAGCGATTCGGACCGGGTACAGGTCATGGACGTGGCGACCCGCAAGATCATCAAGGAATTGCCGTCAGGCAAGGACCCGGAGCAGTTCGCCCTGCACCCCAACAACCGCTGGCTGTATGTTTCCAACGAAGACGATTCGCTGGTGACGGTGATCGATACGCAAAGCTCCAAGGTGCTCGCCCAGATCGACGTCGGTGTGGAACCCGAGGGCATGGCGGTCAGTCCGGATGGCAAGTGGGCAGTCAATACCAGCGAAACCACCAACATGCTGCACTGGATCGATACCAGTACCCAGACCCTGGCCGACAACACCCTGGTGGACCAGCGACCGCGCTTTGTCGAGTTCAATCAAGACGGCTCGCAGCTCTGGGCCTCGGCTGAAATCGGCGGGACGGTCAGCGTGATCGATGTGCCCACCCGCAAGATCATCAAGACCCTGACGTTCAAGATCAAAGGTGTGCATCCGGACAAGGTGCAGCCGGTGGGCATCAAGATCGCTGCCAACGGTAAATACGCTTTCGTGGCCCTCGGCCCCGCCAACCATGTGGCCGTGATCGACGCCAAAACCCTTGAGATCGTCGATTACCTGCTGGTAGGCCGTCGGGTCTGGCAGATGGCGTTCACTCCGGATCAACGCCAGTTGTTGACCACCAATGGCGTCAGCGGTGACGTCTCAGTGATCGATGTCGACAGCCTGAAGGTCACCCAATCCATCAAGGTCGGCCGCTACCCTTGGGGCGTGGTCGTGACCCCATGAATGCGCTGGAAGTCGAAGACCTGAGCTTTGCCTACGGCTCACGGGAAGCCTTGCGCCAAATGAGTTTCAGCCTCGCGCCGGGTCGGTTTGGCGCGTTGCTGGGGCCCAATGGCGCGGGAAAATCGACCCTGATTGCCCTGCTGACCCGGCTGTATGACCTGCAGCGCGGCGAAATTCGCGTGGGAGGTTGTTCCCTGCGCCAGACGCCCCGCCCGGCCTTGCGGCAATTGGGTGTGGTGTTTCAACAAAGCACTCTGGATCTGGACCTGAGCGTCGAACAGAACCTGCGCTATCACGCCGCGCTGCATGGCATGCCTCGACGCCATGCCATCGCGCGAGTGACGCAAGAACTGGCCCGGCAGGGGCTGACCGATCGCAAGGCCGAGCGGGTTCGCCAGTTGAACGGCGGCCATCGGCGCCGGGTGGAAATCGCCCGCGCATTGCTGCATGAACCGCGTTTGCTGCTGCTTGACGAAGCCAGTGTCGGCCTCGATCCGGCCAGCCGCCTGGCCCTCAACCTGCATGTGCGCAGTCTGTGTCGCGACCAAGGCATCAGCGTGCTGTGGACCACCCATTTGCTGGACGAAGTGCAACCTGACGATGATTTGCTGATCCTGCATCAGGGGCGCCTGGTAGCGACAGGTACAGCCTGCACTGTCAGCGCAGAACATGGCGGTGAACTGGGCACTGCGTTCACCCGACTTACCCTTCCTTCTGCTTCAGGAGCGGACAGCCGATGAACGCCTACTGGCAATGTTTCAGCGGCATCGTACTGCGCGAATGGCTGCGTTTTATCCTGCAACGCACGCGGTTTCTCAGTGCGCTGGTGCGACCCCTGCTCTGGTTGCTGGTGTTCGCCGCCGGTTTCCGCGCCGCATTGGGCATCGCAATTATCGAGCCCTACGACACTTACATCCCTTATGAGGTGTACATCATTCCGGGCCTGGCCTGCATGATCCTGCTGTTCAACGGCATGCAGGGCTCGTTGTCCATGGTCTACGACCGGGAAATGGGCAGCATGCGGGTGCTGCTAACCAGCCCGTTGCCGCGCACTTTTCTGCTGGTCAGCAAACTGCTGGCGACCTCGTTGATTTCGTTGTTGCAGGTCTATGCGTTCCTGGCCATTGCCTGGATCTACGGCGTGCAGCCACCGGCCTGGGGTTTGCTGGCGGCACTGCCGGCCTTGTTGCTGGTGGCCCTGATGCTCAGCGCCTTGGGTTTGCTGCTGTCCAACGCCATTCGCCAACTGGAAAACTTCGCCGGGGTCATGAATTTCGTGATCTTCCCGATGTTTTTCCTGTCCTCGGCGCTGTATCCGTTATGGAAAATGCAGGAGGCCAGTGAGTGGCTGTATTGGCTGTGCGCAATCAACCCGTTCAGCCATGCCGTGGAATTGGTGCGCTTTGCCCTTTATGAACGTTTCAACCCGCTGGCAGCGGTGGTGTGTACAGGATTGACGCTGCTTTTCGCCCTGCTCGCGGTACTCACCTTCAACCCCCAGCACGCCGCCGTCCGCAAGACCGGCTGAAGCATTTCCCGCAGCTGCAAGCCTGCCGCTTGCAGCTGCCTGTCTACTACTTTGGTACTGGTTTGGCTTTCTATCGTCGCATTCCCAAAGCAGACGCATTGCCTTGTAATGCAGGCCATAACAAGAAAGGAACCGCCGCCATGCCGCGTGCTTTGCGCTCAATGCTGTTACTGATAGGGCTTGCCATGTCGCTGCCCGCCCTGGTCCTGGCCGAAACACCCTTGTTTTCCGCCGATGGCTATCGCATCACGCTCTATCGCAGCCCGACCCCGACGCAGGTGGTCGGTGCAACGATCATCGACACCCAGCATCTTCAGGCGCTTCTGGCCCAGCCGGTCAAACCGTTGCTGATCGACGTGTATCGCCGGCAATGGTTGCAAGGTCGCTTCATTGAAGACGAACTCCATGCCAACGTACCGGGCAGCCTATGGTTGGCCAATACCGGCGACGGCGAACTGACGCCCCAATGGCAAGCTTATTTTGTTGACCGTCTGCAGCAGGCGAGTGCCGGGCGCCGCGATTTCCCGATGGTCTTTTACTGCCGCGCCGATTGCTGGTTAAGCTGGAACGCCGTGAAACGCGCTGCGGCGCTGGGCTACAGTGATTTGTATTGGTACCGCGACGGGCTCGATGCCTGGCAAGCCGCCGGTTTGCCGGTCAGCGCTGCGCAACCGGCACCGCTGCCCTGACAGGGTCATGCGACTGAACACAGCAATCAGAACGACCCGAACTCAATAAAAACAAGGTGAATGGCATGTATAAAATTTTGATAGCCGACGATCACCCCCTGTTTCGCGAGGCGATTCACAATGTCATCACTGACGGTTTCCCCGGCAGCGAAGTCATGGAAACTGACGATCTGGAAAGCGCGCTGGCCTTGACCCAGCAGCATGACGACCTGGACTTGATTCTCCTCGACCTGAACATGCCAGGCATGCATGGCCTCAATGGCTTGATCAACCTGCGCAACGAAGCGCCGACCATTCCAGTGGTGATCGTTTCTGCCGAGCAGGACAAACAGGTTGTTCTGCAGGCCATCACCTACGGTGCGGTGGGCTTCATCACCAAATCGTCGCCCCGGTTGCAGATGACCCAGGCCATCGAACAGATCCTCAATGGCAACGTCTATCTGCCTTCGGACATCATCCGCAGCCAGAAACCCGCCACCCGCCGCAATAGTAGCGAGACCCCAAGCTTCGCCCCTGAACTGCTGCAAGCCCTGACGCGCAAGCAACTGCTGGTGCTGGAGCGCATGACCAAGGGTGAATCGAACAAACAGATCGCCTACACCCTGGAAATCGCCGAAACCACAGTCAAGGCCCACGTGTCCGCGATCCTGCGCAAGCTCAACGTCCATAATCGCGTGCAGGCGATTCTCAGTGCCGGAGACATCGACTTTGCAGCGTATCTACGGCGTTAGTGCCTGGCTGCGCTGAGCAAATGAACCAGAATGGCCCTGAGTTTGGCTGGCGCCACAGGCTTGTGCAGCAAGCCGTGGCCCTGTTCGCGCAGCTGCTGCTTGAGTTCATCGCTGTGATTGGCGGTCACCATCAGCACGGGCAGCGGCAGCGGGCGTGACGCATTGATGGAGGACACGGCGTTGATGCCGGTTCGGCCGTCCTGCAAATGGTAATCAACGATCAACAGGTCGGCGTCGCCCCCAGCGTTGGCGACCTGACACAGCAGCTCGGCTTCGCTGGCGGCAGTGACCACCTGACAGCCCCAGCCTTCGAGCAACAACCGCATGCCCAGACAAATGCTCGCATCGTTATCCAGAACCCAGATCCGCGCACCGGCCAACGGTTGTATCAGCGCCAGCGAATCCGGCATGACCGCCGGTTCCGGCACAGACGCCTCGCTGCTGGAATCCCACAAGAGTTCATCAAGCAGCTTCTGCGCATCGGCCAGCGACTCGTTGACCTGACGCACCAACGCGGCGGTAGCCGTCAGCGGTTCGCGCTCCAGCAATGCACTGGTAAACAAACGGGCGGCGGTCAAGGGTTGCAGCAAGTCGTGACGCAGTTGCAGGTTCGCTTGCTGCAGTTGCTCGATTTTCGCCTGCAACATGGCACAGCTGACTTTTTTTGGATGCGATCGGCTGGATGTGCTGGCCATTGCGGATTCCCATGCTTGAACGCAGATTCTACAAAGCCCATGGCGCGCTTCGTATGCTCCTTGGGTAGCGTTCAATGGCTTCCTTGGGATGAAGCCTGGGCCAACAACCTGTTCAGCCCTGCCCGACCAGTCCTTCGCATGCCTCTTCGATGTCGCTGACGTTCGCAGGCCGAACCAGGCGGCTCAACTCCTGGCCGTCACGCATAAAAATCAGGGTCGGCCACAACTTGACGCGAAACGAACGGCCCAGCGGTCGACCACTGCCGTCCTCGATTTTCAAATGCCGCACGTTCGGATAATCACGCAGCACCGTGCCGATCAGGGGTTGGGCGGCTTTGCAGTAACCGCACCAATCGGTGCCGAACTCGATCAGCGTCGGGCCTTGCAAGGCGTCTACCTCGGCACGGCTCGGTGCAGTGGTGGCGTAAGGCTGGATGCTCATGGAATGTCTCCGCGCAGGGAAAATTTGGCGTCCAATGCATGAACGTGAAATGTTGAACAACCCCTGCGCGGATGGTTCCGCGCCATTCAGACGGACTCAGGGCCGGATCAGCCCTTGATGAAGGCCAACAACGCCTGGTTGACCTCATCGGCCAGTGTGGTGCACATACCATGGGGTGCGCCGGGAATGATCTTCAGGGTGGAGCCCTGAACCAGTTCCGCGCTGCGCAGCGCCGAGGCCTTGATGGGCACGATCTGGTCGTCATCGCCGTGCAGGATCAGTGTGGGTACGTCGATTTTTTTCAGGTCGTCGGTGAAGTCTGTTTCCGAAAACGCCTTGATGCAGTCCAGCTCGCCCTTGATGGAACCGAGCATGCCCATGAACCAGAACGCGTCAACGGTGCCCTGCTCGACCTTGGCGCCTTCACGGTTGAAGCCGAAAAAGGGCACGGCCAAATCCTTGAAGAACTGTGAACGATTGCCCAGCGTACCGGCACGGATGCCATCAAACACATCAATCGGCAGACCGTCGGGATTGGCCGGGGTCTTGAGCATCAGCGGCGGTACGGCACCGATCAGCACAGCCTTGGCGACCCGGGAAGTGCCGTGGCGGCCCAGATAGCGCGCCACTTCGCCACCACCGGTGGAGTGGCCGATCATGATCGCGTCTTTAAGATCCAGGGCTTCGAACAACTCGGCCAGGTCGTCGGCGTAGGTGTTCATCTCGTTACCTTCCCACGACTGACCCGAACGGCCATGACCGCGACGGTCGTGGGCAATCACGCGATAACCCTGGGCGCCGAGGAATACCATCTGGGCATCCCACGCATCGGCGTCCAGCGGCCAGCCGTGGGAAAACACGATGGGCTGGCCAGTGCCCCAATCCTTGTAAAAAATCTCGGTGCCATCTTTGACTTTCAACAGGCTCATTGAATATTCCTCAGGTGATGAAACATTAGGGATGCAAAGACGCGCCTGTGGCGGCGACAGGGCTGAAACCGGCGCTTTCAAGACGTGAGGAAAAAGACTAGACCGCAAATGGGCATCAGCCTTGAACATATGTGCGGTTTTTGATGGTTATGCACAGACCTCAGGAACGGAGTTGTCCGCAAGACAATGTTACGGACGATGCAGCAAAGCCCCTCATCAACACGTGGGCACCTATAGCGCCTGATTTTTTACCCACTCGCGCACGGCCTCGTAGGGATAATCGTCCAGCGCGGCGAAACTGCTCATGGCGCGGGCCTTGAGTTTAGTGAACAGCGGCACGCTGATACCGCACAGAAACCGCGTCAGGCATTCCACGCCCGGCGCGGTGTCCCGGTATTGCTGATACTTGCGGATGAACTCGCCGCACAATTGCTGGAAGTCCTTCGTGGCAAGCTCCGGCAGCGCTGGCGGTTCTGGCAGACGGGCAACATGGCCCTGACACACTGAGCAATGTCCGCAATGTTGCGGAGCATTTTGGTCACCGAAATAGTCCGCCATGCGGCTGCTCAGGCATCGCTCACTGGCAAACAGATCCAGCATGGCGTGGATTCGCGCCACTTCGGTGACTTCGTGGTGCGTGAAATATTCATGCAACGCCAGGCTCAGGGCATCGGCGTCGAAATCGGCGACCAGCAGGCTGTAGACCTCGGTCATCTGCTTGCTTTCCAGCTCGATCCAGCCTTTCTCCTGGAAGTAATCCAGCGCCGTGACCACCCGCCCCCGTTCGGCCTGGTGCTGCTGATATAACCGCTCGAAATCGACCGTGGCCCAGGTGCGCGCCCGTGCCGACGTATCGATCAACGCCTGAACGAACCGTTGCCGCTCGCCTTCGAAGCGTTGCACGATGGCCTCCGGCTCAACGTTGAACTTGAAGCGATATTCGGCGAAATACGAATAACGCGGCGCTATCAGCCCGCGAAGTTCGAGCTGCACCAATAAGGTCTTGAGCGGTAACTGACGGATGTTACTTTGGTCGGCCAGCGGGCCCAGCAGGAACTCCCATTGCCCTTGGGGGATCGCGTCCAGCACATCTTCGAGCACACAACGAATCCCGTCGTGCTCGGGCGTGTCGCCATATACGAAGTTTTCCAGCACGTTGAGGCTGTCGCGGTTAGCCAATACCAGGCAATCGGACGGTGCGCCATCGCGGCCGGCGCGACCGATTTCCTGGCTGTAGTTTTCGATGGACTTGGGCAAATCAAAGTGCACGACATTGCGGATATCGCGCTTGTCGATGCCCATGCCGAACGCGATGGTGGCAACGATGCAGTTGAGCTGACCGCCCATGAATTGTTTCTGGATCGACTCGCGCTGATCGTGGGGCAGACCCGCATGATAGGCGCTGGCCTGCACACCGTTCTGGCGCAAGTGGGCGGCGATGACTTCTGCGGTTTTTTGCAAGGTCACGTACACAATCGTTGGCTCGCCAAACTTGGCGCTCAGCCATTGCACCAGACGTCGACGCTTGTCTGCTCCGGTGACAGGTTCGACCCAAAGATTCAGGTTGGGCCGATAAAACCCGGTGCTCACCACATCGTCCGGGGCAATGGCGAATTTGGCCTGCATGTCAGCGATGACCTGCGGCGTCGCCGTCGCCGTCAGTAATAACGCCTGCGGGATATGGAATTCACGCTGATAGTCCGGAAGTTTGAGGTAGTCCGGACGGAAGTTGTGGCCCCATTCGGAAATACAATGCGCCTCGTCCACCACCAGCAGGGAAATCGGCACTTGGGTGATGAAGTGGCGAAAACGCTCATTCTTCAGGCGCTCTACCGAGATCATCAGGATCTTCAGCTCGCCGGAACGCGCCCGCGCCATGACCTGCGCCACCTCATCGCGGCTCTGCGCCGAGTCAATGCTCGCCGCCGCAATGCCGTGGCGCTGCAAAAAGGCCAGTTGATCCTGAATCAGCGCCAGCAATGGCGAAACCACCAGCGTCAGGTGCGGCAGCAACAGTGCAGGCAACTGATAGCACAGCGACTTGCCGGAACCCGTGGGAAAGATCGCCGCCGCCGAGCGCCCCGCCAATACGGCACTGATGGTCGCTTCCTGCCCGGAGCGAAATTGCGGATAACCGAAAACCTGTTCCAGCGTCTTGTACATAAAGCAGCCACTCCATTGACGGCTAACGGGTGCGAAACCATAGCCTGCCTGGCTGATCCGCAAAAGAAGTAAACCGTTATCGAAATAACGACAGGATACAGGCACGTGCCCTACAAACTCCGAAACATTAGTTTCAGTACGCCATAAAATCTTCGGCTACCCTTCAAAAACTCATCAAACATGGAGGTTCATATGAGTGTATTTACTGTTTATTTTTGCGGCACCGGTTCCAGTCAATTCGACATCCTTCACCCCTCTTACTGGAACGGCGAATTGGTATCCACATTAGCGTCCAACACCGCCAACAGAGAGTTTGCAGACTGGATCGTTATCGACGGCCCCGGCAGCGGCAACTTGCAGGCCGATGATCTTTTCATCAAATCAAAAGAATATGGCTTGTCTGGAACGCTCTTCGGCAACGGTTGGAAGGAAAATGTCAGCCATGCCCTTAACGTGATCAAGGGCCGAGTGGACTGGGAGCGCCAAGAGCTGAGCGAAGAGAACTATAAAAAGCTGAAAGCTGCCGGGATTCCGATAGAAGACGTCAACGTCACGGGTTCTTATTTGTGGCGCAAGTACAACTATGGTGATCGCAAGATTACCCAGCAGCAAATCCAGGAACAAATCATCAAGATCCACCGCAAGAACGGCATTATCCCTGATCAAGTCAATCTGGTTGGCTGGAGTCGCGGCGGCATCAGCTGCCATATGCTGGCCAATGCAATGCAGGCCGACAAAGAGCTCAGGAACATCAAGGTGAATATCTTCGCGATCGATCCAGTGCCGGGTGTACTCAACTTCCAGCCAGAAAAGGTCAGTCTGGGCAGCAACGTGAAACGGTACGTGGCTTTTTACGCACGAGACGAACGCTCCAAAGGTTTTGCCTGCGTCATCCCCACCACCAGTGGCAGCACTAGAGTGCACATTTATCCATTACCCGGACGACACGCGACCCTCGTCGGCAACGCTTCAGCCAATGGCGTGAGCGGTCCGAAAACACTGCATGAGCCAGGCATGATCGTTCGACACTTCGCAGAAACATGCCTCACTCGTTGGGGGGTGCCGCTGAACAAGAAGCTCAATATGCGTGCCAACGATATTGTGGCGATGCACAAGACAATGATCGTGCAGCAAGCACGTTACGCCGCCATGCAAAGCCAGTCCTACACCCTGGTGACCGAAAAGGAAAAGAATGAACGGTATGTTTGCCATGGCGACAAGGGCATGCACTTCTCCGGCATCACGGGTTCGTCGTTGACGCCCGCAAAAGGGCTGGCGGCAGACTTGTCAACGCCAGAGCATGGGTATGCGGAAATCCGCTGAACGCACTTAAGGTGACTTGATCGGGTGTCCGTTGGCCTGACGCGCTAGCAGCGTTGAGGTCAATATTCAGTGGCTCTGAATTCCTTTGACATACGGCACATCGACGTATTACGTGCGACCCGCGCTGTCATTTCTGACAGTACCTCGCCCAGATAGCCAGGCGTAAACTCAGTTCGTCGGCGACTAGCGCGGTCAGACGCAGACAAGAGAATTTCACTGATCAAAAAGGACAAATGATCATGGCCACTGAATACCTGCAAAATGGAAACTTCATCGACAAACTCAAGCACTGGGCTCAAGGCCCCAAGCCGTTTGATCCAAAGTTTGAACCCTATGGCAGCGGCAATAGCATCTACGTACCTATCCACAGCATCTTGCAGCAGTCTTTCCCGGAGCTTCGGGCAGGTCTGGCCATGCAGGTCGAGTTTGATGCTTGCAGCGTTGAGGATGACGTAAACGACGCCTACTTCATCGTCAGTGTCGGCGGGATCACCAGCGAAGGCGTATGGCAGGCTTCACCCATTCCGGGTTCGGCCACTTCACAATGGCAGAGCTACAGCGCCCGCATCGTATTCCCGCTAACGCTGACCCAGTGCTTCCTACTGGTTGCTGCGCCGGAACCGGCAGTGATCAAGGGAAAAAAAACAGCAGCAATGGCGCCTGAGCTGACCTCAATGCGGTTTGCAAACTTCTGGCTTTTTGAGCAGGGCGTCAGCTGACAGTCCAAACCAAATGCCTGCCCCCCCCCAGGGTCAGGCATTTTCACAACATTGCTCAGTCAGGTGACGGCGCAGCATCCTGGGCAGGCTTGGCGGACCGGGCGTTGTCACGATCCTCTTGGGACGGCTCCTTGATCCGGTACCAGGCCACATACAGCGCCGGCAAAAACAGCAAGGTCAGCAACGTGGCGATGATGATGCCGCCAATCATCGCGTAGGCCATCGGCCCCCAGAACACTTCCCTGGCAATGGGGATCATGCCCAGGCTCGCCGCCGCTGCGGTAAGCAGGATCGGCCTGCGACGATGCTGGGTAGCTTCGGCCACCGCGTCCCATGGCAAATAGCCGTCGCGCTCATAGATATCGATCTGGGTCACCAGAATCACCGAGTTGCGAATGATGATGCCGATCAGCGCCAGCACGCCGAGAATCGCCACGAAGCCCATGGGCGTGCCGGTGGGGATCAGCGCCAGCACCACGCCAATCAAGCCCAGCGGCGCGACGCTGGCCACCAGAAACATCTTCTGCACGCTGTGCAGCTGAATCATCAGGAATGTGGCCATCAGGAAGATCATCAATGGCACGACGCTGGCGATAGGGCCTTGAGCCTTGGCGCTTTCTTCCACGGTGCCACCGGTGGCTACCTTGTAACCGACTGGCAGGCCCGCGCCGAACTTGTCGATCTCAGGCTTGAGCTCCTTGACCAGATCGGTAGGCTGCATGTCATCGGCCACGGCGGCTTTGACGGTAATGGTTGGCTTGCGATCACGACGCCAGACCAGTGGCTGCTCCATTTCATAACGCACCGTGGCAAATGCCAGCAGCGGTATCGAGGTGCCACCGGGCGTTACGATTTGCAGATTTTGCAGGGTTTCCGGCGAGCCACGTTCAGCATCTTCCGCACGCCCCACGACATTAATCAGATAAATATCGTCGCGCACCTGAGTCACCGCCGAACCACTGACGATGCTGTTCATCAGTTGCGCCACATCCTCGGAGGACAGCCCAAGCTGACGCGCCTTGTCCTGATTGATGTCGATGCGCAGAACTTTGCCAGGCTCGTTCCAGTCGTAGATCATTTCGCCCACGTGAGGGTTTTCATCCAGCAACGTGGCCAGTTCGATGGCGTGCTGACGCACCTTGTCGATGTCCGGACCGCTGACCCGATATTGCAGTGGACGCCCCACCGGCGGGCCCATTTCCAACGGCTGCACATAACTGCCGATGCCAACGAATTCTTCACGAAGGCGCTTGTTCAGCCGTTCGCTCAGCGCCCCGCGCTCTTCGAGCCCTTTACTGACGATCACCAGTTGCGCATAGAAGGGATTTTCCAGTTGCTGGTCCAGCGGCAGATAAAACCGCACCGCCCCCTGCCCGATGTAGGTACTCCAGCGCACGATGTCCGGATCGTCCTTGAGCGAGGCTTCAAAACGGTCGACAGCTTTAATGGTTTCGTTGATGGAGGCGTTTTGCGGCAAGTTCAGATCGACAAGGATTTCCGGGCGATCCGAGGACGGGAAAAACTGGTTCTGCACAAACTGCATGGAGAACACCGCGCCCACGAACAACAGCACAGTAATGAAGATGGTGAGCCAGCGATGGCGCATCGCCCAGAGCATGCCGCCATTGAATCCCCGCGCAATGCGGCCTTCCTTCTCGGGCTTCTTCTTGATGTTGCTGCTCAGGATATGCACGCCGATGACCGGCGCGAACAGCACCGCTACCACCCACGACACCAGCATCGCCACGGCAATCACCGCGAACAGCGTAAAGGTGTACTCACCCGCCGAACTGGCGTTCAGGCCGATGGGCACGAAGCCGGCCACAGTGACCAGCGTACCGGTCAGCATCGGGAAAGCCGTGGAGGTGTAGGCAAAGGTTGCCGCCTGCTCTTTGGTTTCCCCCAGCTCCAGGCGCGTGACCATCATTTCCACGGTGATCATCGCGTCGTCGACTAACAGGCCAAGGGCGATGATCAACGCGCCGAGGGAAATCCGCTGCATGGTGATACCGCTGTATTCCATGAACACAAAGACCATCGCCAACACCAGCGGGATCGAACACGCCACCACCAGACCGGCGCGCACACCGAGGCTGACAAAGCTGACGATCAGTACGATCACCACCGCTTCAAACAACGCACTGGTGAAACCGCCCACCGCTTTGTGCACCACTTCGGCCTGATCCGACACGTTGTGCACACCCACACCCACCGGCAGGTCCGCTGTGGCGCTGGTCATGCGTTCGTGCAATGCCTGGCCGAAGTCCTGGATATTGCCGCCCTTCTTCATGGCGATTGCCAGACCGATAGCCGGCTTGCCGTTGAAGCGAAATAGCGGCTTGGGTGGATCGGTGTAGCCACGAGTAATGTCGGCGATGTCACTCAGGCGATAGAACCGGTCGTTAAGCCGCAGATTGACCGCTGCGAGATCCTTTTCAGAAACGAACTGCCCCGAAGTGCGCACGGAAATCCGCTCCGGCCCGGCTTCGATCACGCCTGCGGGGGTTACAGCGTTCTGCGATTGCAGGCTTTGCACCACCTGGCGCTGATCCAGCCCCAGCGCGGCCAGCTTGCGGGTGGAGAAATTCAGGTACAGCACTTCGTCCTGCTGGCCGATCATCTCGACCTTGCCCAAGCCCGGCACTTCACGGATTTCGGTCCTGACCTGCTCCACATAGTCACGCAACTGGCGCATGGAAAAACCATCGGCCGTGAACGCATAGATCGAGCCGTAAACGTCACCGAATTCGTCGTTGAAAAACGGGCCTTGCATACCTTGGGGAAACTGACTGCGAATGTCGTCGATCTTCTTGCGAACCTGATACCAGATTTCCGGAATCGCCTTGGCATCGGTGGTGTCGTGCAGGTAAATCATCACCGTTGACTCGCCGGGTCGCGTGTAGCTCCTTACATAATCCAGCGAATCCAGCTCCTCGAGTTTTTTCTCGATGCGGTCAGTGACCTGTTCCAGCGTTTCGTCCATCGTCGCGCCGGGCCAGCGGGTTTGTATCACCATGGTTTTAATGGTGAAGGACGGGTCTTCTTCGCGGCCCAGATTCAGGTACGAAAAAACCCCCATCAGCAATGCCACAAACATCAGGTACCAGACGAACGACTGGTGCTTGATAGCCCACTCGGACAGGTTGAAATTCCCTTTCATCGCGGGCTTTCCTTATCGACTTTGACTTTCTGACCGGGTTTGAGGCTGTTAACGCCAGCACTGACCACGCGTTCGCCGGGCTTGACGCCAGCCGTCAGCACGAAGGCATCGCCGCTGCGGCTGACAACATTGACTGCACGCGGGCTGACGGTCTGGTTCTGCATATCGACGATCCAGATTTGCGTCTTGTCGTCGACCTCTTGCAACGCATTGATCGGCAGTTCGGTACGTGAAGTGATGGCCGAACTGAGGCTTACGCTGATGGCTGTGCCCAGGCGAAACGCGGCGGGCGTATCGGCCAAGGTCAGACGCGCGCGGCGGGTGCGCGTCGAACTTTCGGCCTGAGGCTCTATTTCCCGCACCGTGGCGACGGTGTTGATATCCGGGTCGAGCTGGCTGGCAACTTTGAACTCAACTCTTGGCGGCAACGGGTCGGCCAAGGAGGCAGGCAGGTCGATTACCGCTTCCTTGATGTCCGGCCGTGCCAGGGTTACCACTTCCTGCCCGGCAGTCACCACTTGACCGGCTTCCACCTGCCAGCGAGTCACCACGGCGGCGTGATCGCTGCGCAGTTCGCTGTAGCCCAGTTGATCCTGAGCCTGGCTCAAGGCGGCGCGGGCCTGCGCCAGCGACGATCCGGTGGTTTTGAGATCGGTCAACGCAATATCCAGCTGGGCTTGTGCGCCGACTCCCCGATCAAACAACTCCTGCTGACGGCGGGCATTGGCCTGGGTATTGATCCACTGCGCCTCGATGCGGGCCAGATCACCCTGACGCGCACGTACAGCGTTCTGCTGATCAGTCGGATCGAGGGTGGCGAGCAACGCGCCCTTCTCCACTTCGGCGCCGACATCCACGTTACGCCGCGCGATACGGCCACCGACGCGAAAACCCAACGTACTTTCATAGCGGGCTGCGATAGTGCCGGCAAAACGCCCAAGACTCTCTTCGGTCTGGGGTTTGACCTCGACAAACAACACTGGCCGCACGGGCTCCGGCGGCGGCTCTTGCTTGGCGCAAGCACTCAACAGACCCAGCAACAAGAGCGGCGACAAGCGCTTCATGGCTGCACCTTCGCAGTCTGTCGTTGCTCGGTGTCCGCGACTTCGACGTGCATGTCTGGATGCAATAACTGACCACCTGCTACCACGACCTTTTCTCCGCCTTTCAGACCGTCAGTAATGATCACTTTTCCCGTGAGATAGCGTCCGACCGTGACGCCACGCAGGCCGACCTTGCCCTGATCGTCCACCACCCAGACGGCGGGCTGGCCCAATTGCTCACCCAGCCCTTTGGTCAGCGCCGCCCAGGGTAATTCGACGCTGGCCTTGCCAGGCGCGCTCAACGCAACACTGACCACCGAGCCCAGATCCATTCCGGCCGGCAGTTGGCTCAGGGCGATCTTCACCTGCAGCGTGCCGGTTTCGGCAGACACTGCCGGGGTCACTTCGCGGACCTTGCCGCTGGCCATGACCTGCGGATTGTCAAGCAAGGTGACGTGTACTGGCTGATCGGTAGGCGGCTCGATGAACAATGATTCGTACACATTGAACACCGCATCGCGCTCACCATCGCGCGCCAGCCCGAAAATCGGCATGGTGGCTTGCACCACTTGCCCGACTTCAGCCTGACGCGCCGTGATCACACCCGGCGCTTCAGCGACCAGAGCGGTGTAACCCAGTTGCTCACGGGCATTGGCCAGCTGCGCCTGGGCGGCCTTCAGCGCGCTTTGGCTGCTGCGCAGTGCCGCTTGCGCCGAATCGTATTCGCTGCGACTGGTATAACCCTTGGGCAGGAGTTTTTCCTGACGCACAAACGCGGCGCTGCTCTGCGTCACCCGCGCCTGTTGGGCGGCGACTTCGGCGGCGGCTGAATCGACGTTGGTCTGCAAATCCCTGGGATCAAGCCTGGCCAACACTTGCCGGGCGCTCACACGGGCGCCGACATCCACCTTACGCTCGATAATCTTGCCGCCCACCCGAAACGAAAGCTGGGTCTGCACCCGCGCCTGAACATCACCGGTCAACACGACATTGGCTGCAAAATCCACCGACTGCACCTGCTGCACACGCACTCTTGGCAGTTGTGGCTCGGGCGGTTGTTCATCGCCGCAGCCGCCTAGCAGCACGAACGACAGCGCCAGCCCGAAAACGGCCAGTCTTGAAGGGAAAACGGGCATGCAGACTCCTTGTGCAAATGCCGGGTGCGCCCGTGACAAAGACGTGGCGGCGCGTGAGTATGCGACTCTACGCGTGGATCAGGGTTCCTTGAATGGCTAAACTTGGACGCGACTGATATCGGTTAGTTATTAATCGGCAAGGATGCATCCATGCTCAAGACACTCGCAGTAGCCAATTACCGCTCTATAAATACGCTGATCGTTCCGCTGGAACGGCTGAATGTCATCACCGGCCCCAACGGCAGCGGCAAGTCGAACCTGTACCGCGCCCTGCGTTTGCTGGCTGAAACCGCTCAAGGCGGGGTTATCAATGCTTTGGCCCGGGAAGGCGGCCTGGACTCAACCTTCTGGGCCGGCCCGGAAAAACTGTCCCGCCGCATGCTCAGCGGTGAAGTTGAGGTTCAGGGCGGGCCACGCAACCAGGTCAGACGCCTGCGCCTGGGCTTTGCCGGTGAAGACTTCAGCTATGCGATCTCCCTGGGTTTGCCGGACAAAACCAGCAGCGCCTTTACGCTGGATCCCGAGATCAAGAAAGAATGCATCTGGGCCGGACCACTGTACCGACCGGCAAGCCTGCTGGTGCAACGCAGCGGGCCGATGATCCGGGCGCGGGAAGGCCGCGATTGGGATGTGCTGGCGCAACACACGCCGGCCTTCGACAGTCTGTTCGATCAGGTGGGCAGCATGCGCAGCTGCCCCGAAGTCCTGCAACTGAGGGAAGCCATCCGGGGCTGGCGCTTTTATGATCATTTTCGCAGCGACGCCGATGCGCCGGTGCGACGCCCGCAACTGGGCACGCGCACTCCAGTGCTGCATCACGACGGCCGCGACCTGGCCGCCGCATTGCAGACCATTATGGAAATCGGCAATCCCGAAGCGCTGCATGCCGCCATCAGCGATGCCTTCCCCGGCGCGAGCCTGAAGATCGACGCCGTACCGGGCGGACAATTCGCGGTGGAGTTTTATCAGGAAGGCTTACTGCGGCCATTGTCGGCCGCCGAGTTATCGGACGGAACCTTGCGTTACCTGCTCCTGATCGCAGCCCTGCTCACCCCGCGCCCGCCCACCATGATGGTCCTCAACGAGCCGGAGACCAGCCTGCATCCCGACCTGCTCCCCGCCTTGGCCCGCTTGATTATCAAGGCGTCGCAGCACTGTCAGATGTGGGTGGTTTCCCATGCCAGCCGGCTGATCGCCGCACTGCAACAAGACCCTGACTGCAACGCGATAGAACTGGAAAAAGTACTGGGCCAGACCGGGATTGTCGGGCAAGGGATGCTGGATCAACCGGGCTGGCATTGGCCGGATTGATCGCGGCACAGGTCGGTCAATGCCCCGCGCCACGGTATCAATAAGGGCGGGCGAAGCCTGCCCTGGATGAGGCTATCGGTTTTCAGCGCGACTCAACGTGATCCAGTGAGCGTTCCAGTTCAGCTTTAGCCATGCTGATCAAATGCACCACTGAAAAGGCCAGATCACGCTTGGGGCCGTCGAGGCAATCGCCGGTCTCGTAGGCAGTGGCGGATGCGCAGCGCAGCAGCTCTGCGACGAGCAGCAGGGATGTTTCGAGTGAAAACGGTGGTGTATCGGGTACAAGCTTTATCATTATTTGCTTCCTCTTACTGTGAAGCTGCCGGAGGTTCGCTGCTAAACGAGCAAGGGTGACGGCTTTGTCTTGGGTTAGCAGACCGGAGGGAAACACGATAACCGGCGCGCCCGAAAGCGCCCCACACAAAGCTGCCATAGCGTTACTTGCGCGTCGTGAAAATCCCAACAGGCTGCTAAACCTGACCACTGGTTTTCAGTGACGGAGCGCAGACTAATATCCGGAATTAACGGGCGCAAGAGCTCTGCTTTTTCTAGGAAAGGTCACACAGAGGAAACAGAAAAGGATGCAGGAAACAACTGTAGGACGTAAGCATTTCGTGCATTGAGGCAGTAGCCGGCCGCCACAGCAGATCGCGGGCGGATTTATCCGCGAAGGCGTAGGGAGGCTCGCCCTCTGCCATCCTGGTAAGCACAGCGTTCTGCCCGCCGCTGTCATGCCGTCAGATGTCCATCCCGTCTCGCGCCACGAACACCCGCTCGGGCAGTTCAGCCTCGTGTTCCAGCAACCACGCATCCAGCGTATGCCCCACATGGGTCAAAACGGCCTTGGTCGGCTGCAGGCGTTCGATGATAGCCAGGGCCAGGTTCAGGTCATTGTGATTACGCGGTACTTGCGATTGCGGCGGCATGGAACAGTCGAGTACCAACGCGTCCAGCGGTTCCCGTTGCAGACGCTCAAACGTCGCGTCGGGCAATCCGACCGTGTCGGTGAGGTAAGCGATCCTGCGGCCCTCACCTTGCAGCAGATAACCCAAGGTCGGTTTTGAATGCAGCAAGGGTAAAGCCGTGACACTCAAGGCCCCAAGCTGGCGCGTCTCGAACTCGGCGAACGGCTGGCTGAAATCCAGAATGCCCGGATGCTTGTACAGGTCGGACAAGCCTTCCGGGTCAGCCGGGCCGTGGACCGGAATCACCAATCCCTGCCCCCAGCGCAGGTGCAGCAAGCCCTGGGCATGATCGGCGTGATAGTGGGTTTGCAGAATGCCACTGAGGTTACCCGGCGGGAAACGCTCGGTGAGGTCGGTCAGGCCGCTGTCGATCAACCAACGTTGATCGCCACATTCGATCAGGGCGCTGCACGGCAGTCGTCGATATCGCTGATCGGCCCGCGCCAATGCACAGGCTGCGCAGCAGCAGCCGTAGACCGGCACTTGCCGTGCATCAGCGGTACCCAATAACGTCAGGCGCATGCATGCTCGCGGGCGATACGCTGGATCAACAACTGCACGCTGTGCTCCAGCGCCCCGGAATTATCCAGCAGGAAAACGCCAGGATCGAAGGCTTGAACGTCGCCGGCGAATTCGGCATTGCGTTGCAGGCGCGCTTCAATCTCAGCCGCCGACTCCCTGCCCCTGGCCAGTAAACGCTGCCGCAACGCCTGGTCAGTGACCGTCAACCACACCACCAATAACGCCGGGTAGCGTTGGCGCGCCTGGGGCAGATAGCCGCGGGAACCGTTGATCAATACGTCGAACCCTTGATCCAGCCACTCGTCGATCTCCTTGGGAATGCCGTAATGCAAGCCATTGGCCTGCCAGCTCAAGGCGAACTCACCCTGAGCCTGCATCGCAATGAACTGCTCGACACTCACTGCTTGCGCCGCCTCGCCCACGGCTTCCGCAGAGCGGGTGATGACCCGCCGCACGATCCGGCAACCGCGCCGCGCCAACTCCTCGCGGGCCCCATCCAGCAGGCTGTCCTTGCCCGAACCGGACGGTCCGATGAGATAGATCAACCTGCCAACCATCAGTACACCCTCTTGCCTAGCCGCCAGACCTGTTGAATCACCGGCAGCGCGTCCTGAGTCCGGACATGAACCAGGTCAGCGCGCAACCCGGCACGAATTTCCCCGCGATCATCCAGCCCGGCGGCAATCGCCGGTGCTCGACTGACCATGCTCACCGCCTGCGGCAGCGAGCAATTCTGCTCCTGATCGGCCAGCGCGAACGCGGCCTGCAACAGGCTGGCCGGATAGTAGTCGCTGGAGAGAATATCCAGTAGCCCTACTTTGGCCAGACCCGCCGCCGCG
>DASVUK010000089.1:0-4112 GCA_036387095.1 Pseudomonas sp. | reverse complement strand
CTCGAACGACGCGATTATTTCACTCAGGAGCATCAGGTCAGCCTGAGCTCTTTTGCCCTGCTCTCCAGCCGTGATGAGCAGCCAGGGAATCCAGTCAATGCATCTTGATCTCTCCGAAATGTCCCAGCTGGCTCCGATCTTTCGCGAGCTGTTCAAGGGTTATCACATCAGCCGCCGCGACCCGGAGCTGTATGCCCAACTGTCCAACGCTCAGGATCAATACCGCACGCTGTTCAAAGCCTTGGGTTTTGAATTGGTTTGCGATACGCGAGGCTTTTATTACTTCGTTCCGGATCTTGCCGCTGCGCAAGTCAACAAGACCGCCCAACGACTGGCACTGTTCACGTTCATCCTCGTCGAGCATCTGGCTGATCAGGGGCGTGATCCGGTAGCGGTGCTCGATGGCGGCAGTCTGGGCCGTGACGAGCTGCCTTCCCTGCTGGAGAAATACCGCGACCTGTTCATTCAGGCCGAAGTGCAGACCCAGGACGAACTGGAAGAAAAAATCATGCGCCGCATGACTCAGCTGGGTTTCGCCAGTGAAGACAACGGCATCTACCGCTTCCTGCCCCCCATGCATCGGTTCCTGGATGTATGCCTGTCGGTGCAACAGGATCGCGATCTCGCTGCCAGCATCCACAGCGTTTTACCTTTGCCGACCCCTGTCCTCATTGATGACGACAGCGACGAAAAACTGCTGGAGACCGATGATCCGCTGGATCTGGATGAATTCGAAGACGTCGAAGAAACCGAGGAGCGGGCTTTGGCCCGTGCGATCGCGCAAGAGCAACAGGAGATAGACGCATGAGCCAGGAACGCTACGGAATCCGCCGCTTCGCCCTTCTGAACACTGCCGGTTACAGCCTCGGACTGTTTCCACTGGAACATCCGTTGTCGGTGTATGGCGCAAACAACTTGGGCAAAAGCGCCTCGATCAACGCCCTGCAATTCCCGATTCTGGCGCGCATGTCGGACATGAGCTTCGGCAAGTACACACTGGAACAATCCCGGCGCTTCTATTTTGCGTCGGACACTAGCTACATCCTGGTGGAAGTGTCACTGCCCCATGGGCCTCACGTAATCGGTGTAGTCGGACGCGGTCCCGGCGGCGGTTTCGGTCATCAATTCTTCGCTTATGCCGGCGAGCTGGATTTGGGTCACTATCAGAAAAACGACACCTGCCTGCGTCAAAAAGAACTGTTCAGCAACCTGGAAAGCCAAGGCCTGAAAGCGTACGAATTAAAACCCGATGAACTGCGGCGCTTGCTGGTTGGCGGACACACGTCGATTCCCCTGGACTTGACTCTGATTCCGCTGCGCTCTACCAGCGAACAAAGCCTCAAGACTTTTCGCGCATTGTTCATCAACCTGCTGCACATGCGGGAAATCACCGCCGCGAAGCTCAAGCAGCTGTTTCTCGACGCGTTCGAACACAGTCTGCGATCCGGTAGTGTCGATTACATCGCCGCGTGCGAAGAAGCCTTCCGCGATGTACGCCGCATGGAGCAGGACTACAACTCGCTGGTTCTTGCAGGCCCATTGGTGGAAGCCTTGGCGGCCGGCGTGAAACAGCGCGACTTGCTGCGCGGCAAGCTGCATCGTCTGTCGCCTCTGCTGGATTCGCTGCTGGGCACCTGGCTGGATTACTCCAATGCCCGCAAAGAAGAACTGGTCATTCAAGCCGAGCACTATCGTGGCCAGCAGGATGTACTGCAAAACGATCAGCGCGGTGGCACTCAGGAATTGATGCGACTGGAACGGGAGATCAGCAGCATCCAACGCTGGGTCGGGGAACTCGCCGTGCTCAAGAATCGCTTTGCACTGGTCGATGACGCCAAGGTCCTTGAGCAGCAATTGCTGGCGGCGAAGGACGCCCACGATGAGTTGGCCGGTGCACTGGCGCAATCCCGACAGTTCAGCGCCGAAGATCTGGATGAGCGCCTGCGGGATCTGGAAAAACGTCTAAAGTCGGTCAAGCAACAGTTGGATCATGCCGACAACAACAGCTATGCCCGACTGCGCGAAGAATTTTCCCAACCTGACGTAGAACGCTTGATGCGCCTGTTCAATAGCGCGCTGTTCAGTTTGCCTCTGGGCGAGCAAGGTATTGCGCTGGATGACGGCGATGCCTGGGTGAAATCACTGGAACTGATCCTTGATGGTTTCAAGGGTGATCAATTCCAGGTGCCGGGCCTGTCCATCAACCTGTCCAACATCGAACCACCAGCACTCCAGGCGTTAGCCGACCGCGCAGCGTTGCGCGATCAGAAGGAACGTCTGGAAAAAGAACTCAAGCAACTCAAGACCCAGCAGGCCGTTGCCGCGGACCGCTCGGCGAGCAAGACCCAGACCGAAGCCTTGTATCAACAAGTGTTGGATGCCCAAAAAGCGCTGGAAGACTTCCGCCGCTGCCAGACGCTGAGCGCGGAAGAGTCCGACAAACTTGAACAGCTGGCGCAGATGGAAGCAGCTCAGGATGAACTGAAACGCTCCAGTGACGCCTTCACGGAACGCGTCCAGCAACTATCAGCCAAGCTGCAATTGGTGGCCCGCCAGATTGGTGATCTGGAATCCAAACAACGCACGCTGGATGATGCGTTGCGTCGTCGTCAGCTGTTGCCCGCAGATCTACCGTTCGGCACGCCCTTCATGGACCCCGTGGACGATTCGCTGGAAAACCTGCTGCCACTGCTCAATGACTATCAGGACAGCTGGCAGGGCTTGCTACGCAGTGACGGGCAGATCGAAGCGCTGTATGCGCAAGTGCGCCTCAAGGGTGTGGCCAAGTTTGACAGTGAAGATGACATGGAGCGCCGTCTCCAGTTGCTGATCAATGCCTACGCACACCGTACCGACGAAGCGCTGACGCTGGGCAAGGCTCGCCGCGCTGCGGTGACGGATATTGCCCGAACCTTGCGCAATATCCGCAGTGACTACGACAGCCTTGAGCATCAACTTGCGCTGTTCAACCGAGAGATCAATAAACGGCAAGTCTCCAACCTTGAAAGCTTCCGTATCGTGCTCGCGCCAAATAAAGAAGCGCTCAAGCATATCGATCAGATCATCCACAGTGCGGGTCAATACGAAGAAGGCGAGACTTTATCCGTCTTCGACTTGAGCCAAAGCGCAGAGCAGGACAACAAGAACGAAGAAGCCAAGGAATACCTGGCGCGTCTGGTGGCAGCGAATCACAACCAGTTGGGGCTGAAAGACTTGTTTGAACTGGCGTTTGAGATCACAAAGGTCAACGGCCAGCCAATCATTCACACCGACATTGACGGCGCTGCATCCAATGGCACCACGATGACCATCAAAGCCCTCACCAACATGTACCTATTGCTGCACTTGATGGATCGTGATCAGGCCGGGCGTATTCGCTTGCCTTATTACCTGGATGAAGCGGCGGACATCGACGAGAGGAACCAGGCAGCACTTCTGGAAACCAGCCTGCAACTTGGTTTTGTGCCCATCCTGGCCAGCGTCAAACCGCAAGTATCGGCACATGTTGCAATCGATCTTGAAGGCGGCAGTGGACCTAACGGCATCTATATTGATGAAGCGGACTGGAAGTACATTCGGCGTAGGGATGACGTGAAGGCGTTGGTTGTTGAGGAAGTCGCTGAGAAAGCTACCGAATAATCCGTTGCTGTTTGAATGAAGGCTGCACGAGAGTGCGGCCTTTTTATTGGCTGTCGATAAGGAAGACGTTGGCCAGCTTATGAGTGAGCTTATTGCTGGCGCGGCGATAGTTTTCGACCAGACAAACAAAACCCCTGAACGCGTAAGCGATCAGGGGTTTTGGAATTCAATCTTGACGATGACCTACTCTCACATGGGGAAACCCCACACTACCATCGGCGATGCATCGTTTCACTGCTGAGTTCGGGATGGGATCAGGTGGTTCCAATGCTCTATGGTCGTCAAGAAATTCTGTGGCCGACACGTTACAGGTAACGTATGAGCGAAAATTGTGTGACTTCTACTTAAACAAAACCCCTGAACGCGTAAGCGATCAGGGGTTCTGGAATTCAATCTTGACGATGACCTACTCTCACATGGGGAAACCCCACACTACCATCGGCGATGCATCGTTTCACTGCTGAGTTCGGGAT
>DASVUK010000088.1:0-11525 GCA_036387095.1 Pseudomonas sp. | reverse complement strand
GAGGTTAGTGCCCGGCTGCGCGCGCAGCTCGTCAAACACCTCGACTATGCTGAGCAGACGACCCTCACGGGCGGAATCGATTGATATGACTACTGCGACCGACATTGCTGAGAGCCCCGTGCAAAACCTGATCCCGACGCTGGATGTTTCCGAGCGTGTTGCCCGCCCGAAAGTCGAAGCCGGCGTAAAGCTGCGCGGCGCGGAGAAGGTCGCACGGATCCCGGTAAAGATCATTCCAACGGTTGACCTGCCAAAGAAGCCCGACTGGATTCGTGTACGCATCCCGGTTTCCCCCGAGGTTGACCGCGTCAAGCAACTGCTGCGCAAGCACAAACTGCACAGTGTCTGCGAAGAGGCTTCCTGCCCGAACCTGGGTGAATGCTTCTCCGGCGGTACCGCGACCTTCATGATCATGGGTGATATCTGCACCCGTCGCTGCCCGTTCTGCGACGTAGGTCATGGCCGCCCGAAAGCCCTGGACGTCAACGAGCCGGTAAACCTTGCCGTTGCCATCGCGGACTTGCGCCTCAAGTACGTGGTCATCACTTCCGTGGATCGCGATGACCTGCGTGACGGCGGTGCCCAGCACTTTGCCGACTGCATCCGTGAGATCCGCAAGCTGTCGCCGAACGTGCAGTTGGAAACGCTGGTTCCGGACTATCGCGGCCGCATGGACATCGCGCTGGAAATCACCGCTGCCGAGCCGCCGGATGTGTTCAACCACAATCTGGAAACCGTGCCGCGCCTGTACAAGGCCGCCCGTCCTGGTTCCGATTACCAGTGGTCGTTGACCCTGCTGCAACGCTTCAAGCAAATGGTGCCCCACGTGCCGACCAAATCCGGCCTGATGCTGGGTCTGGGTGAAACCGACGAAGAAGTCATCGAAGTCATGAAGCGCATGCGCGAACACGACATCGACATGCTGACTCTGGGTCAGTATCTGCAACCGTCGCGCAGTCACTTGCCGGTCGAGCGCTTCGTGCATCCGGACGTTTTCGCCTGGTTTGCCGAAGAAGGCTACAAGATGGGCTTTAAGAACGTCGCCTCCGGCCCATTGGTGCGTTCCTCGTATCACGCCGACGAGCAAGCCAGGACGGCTGTAAAAGCGATGGTGTAATGCCTGGCGGTTTGACTGCCTGAGCTGCAAACAAAGACGGGCCGGATATCACTATCCGGCCCGTTTTTTGTTGATGTGGGAGCGAGCTTGCTCGCGAAGAGGGCTGCTCAGTCACCTGATTTAAGGTTGCAGAGCTTCCCGGCTACATAGAATCTCCCACGGCCCCTGTTCAAGGCCTGCGTAGAGTCTCCAGCAGCTCATGCGTCGGATAACCGTCAGCCGGCCAGCCGTAGGATTGCTGAGCGCTGCGAATGGCTTTGCGCGTATTGGCGCCGATAATCCCGTCTGGCGTGCCAGCATCGTATTGCTTGGCCGAGAGCAGGCTTTGCAGTTCAATTCGCTCAGAGCGGCTTAGAGGCAGGTCGCCACGCGGCCATTCACCCAGTATGTAGCCGCCGCCCTTGAAACGGTCGGAGAGCAGGCCGATAGCCATGGCATAAGACGACGAGTTGTTGTACTTCAGGATTGCGCGGAAGTTATCAATCACCAGAAACGCCGGCCCGCGATAACCAGCGGGCAACAGGAGTGCGGCCATCTGCTGATCGGCGCTTGCTGGCAATGTCGTACCGCTGGCCAAGGTCACACCCAGTTGTTGCCATTGAGCGAGGGTTTTACGTGTCGAAGCGTCAGCCAGCGCGTAATCGAAACCTGTTGCCAGGCGAACTTCGTAGCCCCATGTCTGGCCACGCTGCCAGCCGGAGCTTTGCAGGTAGTGCGCTGTGGAAGCCAGCGCATCAGCCGGGGTATTCCAGATGTCCCGGCGACCATCGCCATCGAAATCCACTGCGTGGGTGTTATAGGTGGTCGGTATGAACTGGGTCTGGCCCATGGCACCGCCCCAGGAACCCAGCATCCGGTCCGGCGTGATATCGCCATGCTGGATAATCTGCAGCGCGGCCAGCAACTGATCCTGCGCGAAGCCGCGACGGCGCCCTTCATAGGCAAGGGTCGCCAAGGAGCGAATGACCGACTGCGTCCCTTGAAACTGGCCGAAGTTACTTTCCATGCCCCAGACCGCTACTAATGCCTGACGATCTACGCCGTAGCGTTGCTCGATGCTCTGAAGGACGTCTGCATACTGATTGAGCAGAGCCTGACCTTTGCGTACTCGCGCAGCGGATATCGCGCCGTCCAGGTATTCCCATACCGGACGGGTAAATTCCGGCTGGCTGCGATCAGCCTTGACCACGCTCATGTCTGGCGTCACGCCAGCGAATGCGGTATCGAAAATATCGGGTCTGATTCCCGCCTGAAGGGCCTGAGCCCGGAAACCTGCCTGCCAGTCAGTGAAACTCATGGTTGGCTGGATATCGAGGTTCCCATCAACGGCCAACGTCGGGGCGATGGGCGCCACCGGTGCGACAGGCAATGTGCTGGCAGCTGGGAGAGGAGTGGCGTCGGCTGCGGTGGGTTTTTCCGCGCAGGCAACTAGAAGAATGAGGCTGGAGGCGGCGATCAGTTGGCGTAACTGCCAACGTCGGGAAAAACAAGAGGGCATGCTTGGGTCCAAGGTATTACCGATAGGTGCAGACCTTAACACGCCAGCCCGGTATCCGGGGTGTCAGGAGCAATCGCTATGTTTCAAGCTGCCAGAAGGTAAGAAGCCTCCCAGCTTTTAGACTGGAAGGCTTCGCGGCGGTAGCTGCCTTTACCTTTGCCGGGTTGTTCCTGACGGCTACGGAACAAGGGCTGGGCGACGATGGATTTGGCCTTGTTGGCCCGCTTTGGTTTTTTCATGGCGGATCGCTCTTGGGGGGATTGAACGCGGGCAATCATCCGGCAGAGAAGGGCATGTGTCTAATAGATGTGTGCTATCGAAAGGTCAGGGCTACTGTGGAGGAAATTTATTCCCCAAGAGGCAAGTGTCAGCACCGAAATTCAAGCAGCCTGTCCCTGCACCTTCCCGAATGAATTCGGTCCCGCAGGTCAGCGCCCAAATCAGTGCGCAATTACTCCGCAGGCAACGCCAGCCTTTGCCCGGCCATCAACAACGCCAACCGGGTCAGACTGCTCCACGGTGAACCCGCAGCCTGGCCTTTGATTTGCGCATCGATACGTTGTGCGTCCATGAGCAGTTCACTCCAGCGCTTGGCCGAATGGCGTTGCAGGGCTTTGCTCATCAGCGGCTTGCGCTTGTCCCAGATCGGCGGGCGTGCGGAGCTAAACGCTTTGTCCAGCGGCACGCCCTGGTTCAATTGCAGCGCCAGGTTAGCCAGTACCCGCAGTTCACGAGACAGCGCCCAGAGGATCACCGGTGGTTCGACGCCTTCGCCACGCAAACCTTCGAGCATGCGTACGACGTGGGCGGCTTCACCGTTAAGGACGGCATCGGTCAGGCCGAAGACATCGAAACGAGCGCTGTCGGCCACTGCGGCCTGCACGGTTTCAACCGTGATCTGGCCTTCTTCGGCCATCAGCTTGAGCTTTTCGATTTCCTGAGCTGCCGCCAGCAAATTGCCTTCAACCCGGGCAGCGATCAGTTCAACCGCATCCTGAGTCGCAGCCAGGCCTGCCTGAGACAGACGTTGACGAATCCACTGCGGCAACTGGCTGATATCCACGGGCCATATCTGCACGAATTGCGTCTGTGCGCCCTCGACCAAGGCTTTACCCCATTTGGTCTTCTGGGCGCTGCCGTCGAGTTTCGGCAGGCTGATCAGCAGCAAGGTGTCTTCGGCAGGTCGTGAACAATATTCCATCAGCGCGGCTGCGCCCTTGTCCCCAGGCTTGCCGGACGGCAGTCGCAGTTCCAGCAAGCGTCGTTCGGCAAACAGCGACATGCTCGCACCCGCCTGAAGCAGCGTGCCCCAGTCGAAGCTGGCATCGGCACTGAAGACCTGGCGCTCATCAAAGCCTTGCTGGCGTGCCGCAGCACGAATCGCATCGGCGGCTTCCTGACACAACAGCGGGTCGTCGCCGCTGACGATATAGACAGGCGCAAGAGCACCTTGCAGATGTTTGGATAATTGGGCTGGGGCGAGTTTCATAGGTCAGGAGAGTTTGGGGCCAGCAGGATTAACCCACTGGCCCCAATCATTTAGCGAGACGGGATTTCGACAGGCGACTGCTGCGGCGTTTCGTCACGGACCTTCTGTGCGGCTTCCAGCGCGTCGGCTTCGGCCTTGGCAACGGCATCAGCTTTCTGCTGCAGCTCATCCAGACGTTCCGGTGACAGGCGGCTCAGCGCGGCGACCATCTTCTGCACTTGCTCGTTGCGCATCTCTTTGCGGATTTGCGCAGCTTCCTGATCCGAGCCGATCAGGTTATTGCCGTCATGTACGTAGGTTTTGTCGGTCTGGACCTTGCCGCCGGTCAGCAAACGGTCTTTTTCACCGTGAATCTCGTAGTTCAGCACGGTTGTCAGCGAATACTCAGCCGAGCGGGCCGAACCGGAATAGCTCGCGGTACGCTGGGATTCCTGCTCGTCGGTCAAGACCAGCTTGTAAGGTGCGCCGGTGTAGACCTTCACGCCACCACCTTCAAGAACGCGGCGCAACTGGCTGACGGTTTCGCCGTAGGCGTTACGCGCGCTCAGATCCAGTTCCTTGATTGCGATCTCGTTGCTACCGGTACCACGCAGCTGGAAGCCACAGGCGCTCAACAGCACGGCGAGGCCCATAACCAGCAAATTGCGTTTGATCATCTTGATGCTCCCCTTGAAACCGTATGGGCCGACATTGCGTCCCTGGAAATTTGTTCGGCGCCCGATCAATATCGGGCGCTTGATCCCATCAGCTTGCGACGATGTTGACCAGTTTACCGGGCACGACGATCACTTTGCGGATGGTCAGGCCATCGGTGAAGCGCAACACGTTTTCGTTGATCCGTGCCGCGGCTTCGACTTCTTCACGGGTCGCGCTGGCAGGCATTTCGATATGCCCGCGCAGCTTGCCGTTGACCTGAATCACCAGTTGCAGGCTGTCCTGAACCAGGGCGGTCTTGTCCAGCACTGGCCAGCCAGCATCGATGATCGGCGTGGCGTGGCCTAGCTGGCTCCACAGCTCGTGGCTGATGTGCGGGGTAATCGGGGCCAGTAACAGGGCAACGGTTTCCAGCCCTTCCTGAAGCAGGGCGCGATCCTGCGGCGAAGCCTGCGGGGCTTTCTCCAGCACGTTCATCAGGGTCATCACTTGTGCGATGGCGGTGTTGAATTTGTGATGCTGGCCCACGTCCTGGCTCGCCTGCTTGATCGCCTGATGAATGGCACGGCGAATCACTTTCTGCTCGTCGTTCAACGCCGCGATATCCAGCGCCGTCGGCAGGCCTTGTGCAACATGGGCCTGAGCAAGGCGCCAGACGCGCCGCAGGAAGCGGTGCGAGCCTTCAACGCCGGAGTCGGACCATTCCAGGCTCATGTCAGGTGGCGAAGCGAACATCATGAACAGGCGGCAGGTGTCTGCGCCGTACTGATCGATCATCGACTGAGGATCGACGCCGTTGTTCTTGGACTTGGCCATCTTCTCGGTGCCGCCGATCTCGACCGGCAAACCGTCGCTGATCAGTTTGGCACCAATGATCTTGGCCTTGCTGTCGCGCTCCAGTTCCACGTCTGCGGGGTTGAACCAGGTCTTGCCGCCATTGGCTTCGAGGCGGTAGTAGGTTTCGGCAATGACCATGCCTTGGGTCAGCAGGTTCTTGAAGGGCTCGTTGGAGCTGAGCAGGCCTTCGTCGCGCATCAATTTGTGGAAAAAGCGCGCGTAGAGCAAATGCAGGATCGCGTGTTCGATACCGCCGATGTACTGGTCGACCGGCAGCCAGTGATTGGCAGCCGCCGGGTCGACCATGCCGCCTTCGTAGTGTGGCGAGGCGTAGCGTGCGAAATACCACGAGGACTCCACGAATGTGTCCATGGTGTCGGTTTCACGCTTGGCTGGTGCGCCGCATTTCGGGCAACTGCACTCGTAGAATTCAGGCATGCGCGCCAATGGCGAACCGGCACCATCGGGTACGACGTCTTCCGGCAGAACAACGGGCAACTGGTCTTCAGGAACCGGCACGTCGCCGCACGTGTCGCAATGCACGATCGGGATCGGGCAACCCCAGTAGCGTTGGCGGCTGATGCCCCAGTCGCGCAGGCGGAACTGGGTGCGGGACTCGCCAAGGCTCTTCTTGATCAGGGCAACTTCGATTGCGTCGAACGCACCGGCGAAATCCAGGCCGTCGAATTCGCCCGAGTTGATCAGTTGGCCATGCTCGCCATAGGCGGGCTGCCAAGGCGCTGGCGTTTCATCGCCTGCACTGGTGCGCACCACCGGCTTGATAGGCAGGTTGTACTTTGTAGCAAATTCAAAGTCGCGCTCGTCGTGCGCCGGAACCGCCATCACAGCGCCGTCGCCGTAATGCATCAATACATAGTTGGCGACCCATACCGGGAGTTTTTCACCGGTCAGCGGGTGCTCGACGAACAGCGAAGTCGGCAGGCCTTTCTTCTCCTGCGTTGCAACGTCGGCTTCCGCGACGCTGCCGCTCTTGCATTCGTGAATGAACGCTTGCAGCTCAGGGTTGCCTTGGGACGCAAGGGTTGCCAGCGGGTGTTCGGCAGCCACGGCGACGTAGGTCGCGCCCATCAGGGTGTCCGGGCGGGTGGTGAATACTTTGAGTGCGCCTGCTTCGCCAATGGAAGCCTGGTCATACGGAAACTGCACTTCCATGCCGCGGGATTTGCCAATCCAGTTGCGTTGCATGGTTTTGACCTGCTCAGGCCAGCCCGGCAACTCGTCCAGACCCTCCAGCAGCTCATCCGCATAGGCGGTGATCTTGAAGTAGTACATCGGGATTTCACGTTTCTCGATGACTGCCCCGGAGCGCCAGCCGCGTCCGTCGATGACCTGTTCATTGGCCAGAACGGTCTGATCGACAGGGTCCCAGTTGACGGTGCCGTTTTTGCGGTAGATCACGCCTTTTTCGAACAGGCGCGTGAACAGCCATTGTTCCCAGCGGTAATAATCCGGTTTGCAGGTGGTGACTTCCCGGGACCAGTCGATCGCCAGGCCCAGGCTTTTGAGCTGGGTCTTCATGTAGGCGATGTTTTCGTAGGTCCACTTGGCCGGCGCGACGTTGTTTTTCATCGCGGCGTTTTCGGCAGGCATGCCGAATGCGTCCCAGCCCATGGGCTGCATCACATTCTTGCCTTGCATGCGCTGATAGCGGGCGATCACGTCACCGATGGTGTAGTTGCGCACGTGACCCATATGCAGCTTGCCGCTAGGGTAAGGAAACATCGACAGGCAGTAGTACGTTTCCTTGCCTGGCTGCTCACTGACTTCAAAAGACTTTTGCTCGTCCCAAAAGGTTTGGGCGGCGGCTTCGATTTCGCGGGGCTGATAGAGTTCGTGCATGGCTACTTTTTACTAAAGAGTGGTGGCCCTTGACCTCTTCGTGGCTTCGTCGAGTCAGGTCGGTACCGCTGCCGGACAAAAAGGACTGCCTGCGCGGTGCGTTCTAGCTCTAGAGAGCGGAAGTGGAATTACAGGAAGCGCCGTAGCATACATGAGCGCCGACTATCGAGGGAAACGCTGATTGCTTGGGTGATGGCGCGACAAGGCCGGTCAGCACCTCGCCGCCGCCGTTGGTCGCTGCAACCGACCGGTTTTGACAGCGGCGCTAAGCTGAATGTCGAGGGTATGTTTTATCTTCGATGAGGTGAACGGATGACAGAGTTGCAGCACACAGAAACAAACCCTGAGCTGTATGAACGTTTGATTAATCGATTGGGGCTTGCCCTGGAAATAGCGAAAACTTCGGTCCGCCTGCGAGACGAACTCCCTCAGGAGCTGGAATTGCGGGGCCTGAGTCGTGCTGAATTTGAGCTTATTGAAGCCTATCTGGAAAAAGGTGTAGCAGCGCAATCCACTGTTTCAACCGGCGAGTTGAAGGGCAGCTTCATGATTTTACGGGAGCCCGCTGGGCCGGTATCGACGCCGCAACGTTCGGCCAAGGTCATCTGGCTGAAAGATCAGAAACGCGCCAAGGCATCGGCAAAGTCGAGTCGTTATAGTTCAAGCAATTTTTTTAAACGCTAAACCCTCTGCAGGCCGAGTGCCTGCTTCATTAAGCATTGTCGCTTAACGTCAATCCTCTTAGGCTTCGGGCATCTCTGGAGATGCTCGATGCCTATTCGCTACCTGCTGAAAACCCTGCTGCTGCCTCCTGGTGTTCTGTTGCTGCTGCTTGTGCTGGCCTGGTGTCTGCGTCGGAGTCGTCCACGGCTGGCGGCCGCCTGCTTTGCCATGGGTGTTGGCGGGTTGTGGTTGATGAGCCTGCCGATTGTCGTGGAGTGGGCTGCCCGAGGGATTGAGCAGGATGTGCCGTTGCCCCGTGATCAATGGACGCAACTGGCACAGCAGGCTGATGCCATCGTGATCCTGGGTTCTGGTCGCGAACGCAAGGATCCCACCTGGGGTGCGGATATTCCGACTGGCGTTGCGTTGGAGCGCATGCGTTATGCCGCGCAACTGGCCAAGGCATCGGGTTTGCCGATTCTCACCAGCGGTGGGCTGCACATTGGTCAACCGCCCAGTGAGGCGGCAATCATGGCTGACTCGCTGGAGCGAGACTTCGGTGTCGCCGTCCGCTGGCAGGAAGGCTTGAGCCGCACAACCTGGGAAAACGCCACCATGACCGCTGCGGTATTGCAGCCCTTGGGGATCAAGCGCGTGATTCTGGTGACCCAGGCCTGGCACATGCCACGCTCACGCTGGAGCTTCGAACAGGCAGGCTTCACCGTCATCAGTGCGCCGGTGGGTTTTCTCGGTCGTGATAACGCGTTGCTGTTTGGCGGCTGGCTGCCGGAGAGCAGGGCGGTCTTGCAGAATGGGCAGTTGCTCAATGAGGCGGCGGGGTTGTGGACGTATCGGTTGTTGTATCGTTAAAAAAGCACTGCTGAATCGGCCCGCCTTTCACGGAAATCGTGCAGGCGGGCCGGGGCTTGGGGTCGAATCACCCGCTTGTTCGCGAATAAATTCCCACAGGGTGGAACCCAAGCCAGGTTTGTCACACCGTCTTCGAAATTCGGCTTGCCACCAACGCCCAGCCAATCAGCAGCACGCAGATAATCGTCAGGGGCCACGAACGCCAATGCAGATAAGGCGTGAGGTTCTGCATCGGGACAACATCGCCATACAGCACGCCGCGTTCGAATTGAGGAATGCTGACGGTGATCTTGCCGAATGGGTCGATCAGGCCAGTCACGCCGTTATTGGTGGCGCGGATCATCCAGCGGCCCGCTTCGAGGGCGCGCATCTGGGCCATTTGCAGGTGTTGCAACGGGCCAATCGAGGTCCCGAACCAAGTATCGTTGCTGACCGTCAACAGCAAGTCGCTCTGGGCGGAAAGGCCAGCGGCGAATTCGGGATAGACCACCTCATAGCAGATGAATGGCGCGATCTGATAACCCTTGGCCTGAAGCATCGCCTGATCACTGGGGCCGCGGGCGAAGTCGGACATCGGCAGATCAAAGAAGGCAATCAGCCCGCGCAGAATATCCTGGAGCGGAACGTATTCACCAAACGGCACGAGTTTTTGCTTCAGGTAGGTGCCGTCGCCTTCGCCAACAACAGTGATGCCGTTGTAATAGCGTTTTTCCCCGTGGCCCCCGATCTGGCGAATCGGTACGCCGGTAATCAACGCAGCGCCTCGATCGGCCGCAAACTTGCCCATCATCGTCAGGTAACCTTCGGCGGATTCCTTGAGTACCGGCACGGCGGTTTCCGGCCAGATAATCAAGTCAGCCTGCTGCGAGCGGAAGGTCATGTCGCGATACAGCGCCAGTTGCGCGTTGAGCTGCTCCGGGTCCCATTTCATGCTTTGTTCGATATTGCCTTGCAGGGCGGCGACCTTCAGCGGCGCGCCCGAGGGCGATGTCCAGGCATGGTTTTTAAGCGCCAGACCGGCGATCCATGGCCCCAACAGCAGGGCTACGCCAGCGGCCAGAAAAGAGTTGCGCGCACGCAATCGGTACAGGTTGCACAGCAGGGCTGCCGTCAGCGCAAGCGTGAAGGACACCAGCCACATGCCACCAATTGGCGCGAGGCCTGCCAGCGGACCGTTCAGCTGGCTATAACCGGAATACAGCCATGGGAAGCCTGTCAGGAACCAGCCACGAAAGGCTTCTTGCGCCAACCAGAGCGCGGCGAAGGCCAGGGCATCGGCTAAAGGGGCTTCGTTACGGCGGATCCAGCGCGCCCACAACCAGGCAGGCAGAGCGAAGAACCAGGCAATACAGGCAATGAACAGCAGCATCAGCAAGCCGGCGAGCAATACTGAAGCGCCACCAAAATTGTGAATGCTGACGTAGATCCAGCTGGTGCCTGCGCCAAACAGGCCAAAGCCGAAGCACCAGCCGCGACCCAGCGCCTGACGTGGACTCACGTCGCGCAAGCCCAGATAGAACATCGCCAATGCCACCAGTGCCAATGGCCAGATGTCGAAGGGCGCCAAGGCCAGGGTGGTGAGCGCACCAGCCACCACGGCCAGAAAGTTACCGGGCCAGCCGGGGCGGGTGATCCAACGCATGTACTTTCCTTAAAACGGGTAGGGCTTTTACGAACGTGAAAGCGGACTCAGGCGCAGCAAGTGAATTCGACGACTGTCGGCGTTCAGAATCCGGAAACGATACTCGCCGATTTCGGTGATTTCATTACGCTTGGGCAAATGCCCGAACGCGCTCATCACCAGGCCACCGACGGTGTCGAATTCATCATCGGAAAACTCGCTGTCGAAAAACTCGTTGAAGCTGTCGATGGGCGTCAATGCCTTGACCAGAAAGTCGCCGCTGGGCAGTGGCTTGATGTAGCTGTCTTCCTCGACGTCGTGCTCATCTTCGATATCGCCGACGATCTGTTCCAGTACGTCTTCGATGGTCACCAGACCGGCCACGCCGCCGTATTCGTCAATGACGATGGCCATGTGGTTGTGGTTGGCGCGAAATTCACGCAACAGCACATTCAACCGCTTGGATTCGGGAACGAAGGTCGCAGGGCGCAGCAGGTTCTTGATATCGCCTTCACCGCCGTTTTCCTTGAGGATCAGCGGCAGCAGATCCTTGGCCAGCAGCACGCCGAGTACGTCGTCGTGGCTTTCACCGATCACCGGATAGCGCGAGTGCGCGGCATCGATGACCGCCGGCAGGAATTCCCGGGGTGTCTGGGTCGCCTTGATGCTGATCATCTGCGAGCGCGGCACCATGATGTCGCGCACTTGCAGGTCAGCCACCTGAATGGCGCCTTCGACGATGGCCAGCGCTTCGCTGTCCAGCAGCTTGTTTTGGTGGGCTTCGCGCAGCAGCTCAAGCAGCTCCTGGCGGTTTTTCGGCTCGTGGGCAAAAGCCTGGGTCAGTTTACCCAGCCATGACTTTTGCCCGTTGCTCGATCGGTCTTCGCTCATAGCCCTTACTCGTGGTCCTTGCTTG
>DASVUK010000087.1:0-57583 GCA_036387095.1 Pseudomonas sp. | reverse complement strand
GCCGATCCGGGTAGAAAATACTGCCGCAGGCGGTCAGTTGCGTCAGCAACGTGGCAACCAGAACACCGCCAACCAAACGGGAAGGAATGCGCATGGGGAATCTCCTCATAAGAAGTCGCAACTATACAAGGCAAACGCCTCATCACTAAGAGTATCCGTGGGGGAAGACAGTTCTTGGGGGCGGCGAACAAAGCCGCAGTGGCTCGCCGTATAATCGTCGCCCTGTTTCTGGAGCTCTCATGAATTCTTTGCCCATCGATGCCGTTCTTCCCGCCTTGCGCCGGGCCCTTGCCGACCGGGACGAGGCCGTGCTCGAAGCGCCGCCTGGCGCGGGCAAGACCACACGCGTGCCGCTTGCGCTGTTGGGAGAATCGTGGCTCGCCGGGCAAACGATCCTGATGCTGGAGCCTCGGCGTCTGGCGGCTCGCGCGGCGGCTGAAAGACTGGCGAGCGAGCTGGGTGAGGGCGTTGGCGAGACCGTGGGTTACCGGATTCGCCTGGACAGCAAGGTCGGTCCCAACACGCGCATTGAAGTGGTCACCGAGGGCATTCTTACCCGGCGCTTGCAGGAAGACCCCTCGCTGGAAGGGGTTGGGCTGCTGATCTTTGACGAATTCCATGAAAGAAGCCTCGACGCCGATCTCGCGCTGGCCCTGAGTCTTAACGGCCGCGCGCTGTTTCGTGACGAGCAGCCGCTGAAGATCCTGCTAATGTCGGCGACGCTTGAGGGCGCGCGGTTGTCGAGCCTGCTTGACGATGCGCCGGTCATCAGCAGCGAAGGGCGCATGTTTCCGGTGTCGATGCAGTGGGGACGGCCCTTCCAGCCGGGGGAGTTTATCGAGCCGCGGGTGGTGCAGACCGTGCTCGACGCGCTGGGCAATGAGTCCGGAAGCGTGCTGGTGTTTCTGCCGGGGCAGGCCGAGATCCGGCGGGTCAATCAACAGCTGGCGGACGCCATCGGTGAGCGCAGCGACGTGCTGCTGTGCCCGCTGCATGGCGAACTCGACCTGAGCGCCCAACGCGCGGCGATTGAGCCTGCGCCCAAGGGCAAGCGCAAGGTTGTGCTGGCCACTAACATCGCCGAGACAAGCCTGACCATCGATGGTGTGCGCGTGGTCATCGACGCAGGACTGGCGCGGGTGCCGCGTTTCGATCCCGGCAGCGGCATGACGCGTCTCGACACGCAGCGGATTTCCCGGGCCAGCGCCACTCAGCGGGCGGGCCGGGCAGGCCGACTGGAACCGGGCGTGTGTTATCGGTTGTGGTCCGAGGCGCAGCACGATCAGTTGGCAGCCTATGGCGCGGCGGAGATTCTTCAGGCGGACCTCGCCGGGCTGGCGTTGCAGCTGGCGCGTTGGGGTGTGGAACCTGCGCAATTGACGTGGCTAGACCTGCCACCTGCTGCGGCGTACGCCCAGGCGCAGGACCTGCTGGCGCGGCTGGGCGCTCTGACCCGCACGCCCGGCGAAGACTGGAAACTCACCCCTCACGGCCAGTCGATGGCAGAGGTGCCTGCCCATCCGCGAATCGCCCATTTACTGCTGCGCGGCCATGAACTGGGCTTGGGGCCGTTGGCGTGCGACGTCGCCGCGTTGCTCGGTGAGCGCGACATTCTGCGCGGTGCAGGCGCCGATGTGCACAGCCGGCTGACGCTGCTGGCCGGAGCCGAGCGCGCCGCCAAGGGCGCTCAAGGCGGCGTGCAGCGAGCGCGGCAATTGTCACGGCAATACCGGGGTTACATGAGGGGCGCGGCCCGCCAACCGGTCGCTGATCCTGATCATCCGCGCTGGCTTGGCGCGCTGCTGGCGCTGGCCTATCCCGACCGCGTCGCGCAACAACGGCGTGCCGGCGGCGCGGAGTATCGACTCGCCAACGGTCGCGCGGCCCTGTTTGCCGAGCCTGACGCCTTGATGAAGCAACCATGGCTGGTGGTCGCCGATCTGGGCAGCCGTCAGGGCCAGCGCGAGGAGCGTATTTATCTCGCCGCCGAGTTCGATCCGGGGCTGTTCGACTCGGTGCTCGCCGAACAGGTGACGCAGTTTGACCAGCTGGATTGGGACGAGCGCGAAGGCGTTTTCCGCGCCGAACGTCAGCGCAAGGCCGGGGAGCTGATCATCAGCCGCGAGCCGCTCACCGGACTGGACGATTCGGCACGCGGTCAGGCACTGCTGGCGCTGGTGCGGCGCAAGGGGCTGGAGCTGCTGCCGTGGACGCCGGAGCTGCGCCAGTGGCAGGCGAGAGTGGGTCTGCTGCGTCAGATGGATCTGCAAAAGTTGAGCGAAAGCGGGTGGCCGGACGTCAGTAACGATGCGTTGCTGGCGACGCTTGAGCACTGGCTGCTGCCGTATCTGGGCAAGGTCACGCGACTGAGCCACTTCGGCAACCTGGACCTGTCATCGATCCTGCACGCGCTGCTGCCATGGCCCTTGCCGCAAAGGCTGGACGAACTGGCGCCGCACCACCTGACGGTGCCGTCGGGTTCATCAGTGCGCCTGGATTACAGCGAATCGCCGCCTATTCTGGCGGTCCGTTTGCAGGAGCTTTTCGGCCTGGCCGACACCCCGCGCATCGCCAATGGCCGGCAGATCGTCAAGCTGCACCTGCTGTCTCCTGCCCGCCGTCCGGTGCAAGTCACCCAGGACCTCGCCAACTTCTGGCGCAGCACCTATGCCGAAGTGAAGAAGGACCTGAAGGGGCGGTATCCGAAGCACTATTGGCCGGACGATCCGTTGATTGCGGAGCCGACTGCGCGGGTGAAGCCGAGGAAGTGATTCTGCCCCGCTTCTGCATGAATTGATCGTCACCCAGACGTGCTCTATCCGACGGCTGTTCACTGTCAATCAGGAACGAGCAGCGGGTAGCCCGCCCTTACCCATATTTAATGTCTTAACTTCTTAACAGCAAAGCTCGTGACTGTTAACGAATCAATAACGTCTTGTTTTATTTCCTGACGCCGATGCAAAGCCCTTCGATACTTGTTTATTGACTTTGCGATGTCGGGGTAATGGATTCAGGCAGAAAAATGGCGTCATGTTTCCGGCCGGCGATCATGTTGCTTGTTTAAAAGGCGGTCGGCCTAATTAATGTTGATAGTTGGCGCCAATAAAAAGCGAACTTATATTTTTCATGTGACTGGTAAAGGGCGATAACTCGTATATAACTAGCGAGAGCTCCAATCTGTCGGGGGCTAATAACAGCCAGCATCCGAGGTCTTGGCCTCAGGGCTCTCCGACCATTCGTTGCTGTAACGGCATACGTACCGCACCTTCGTCCCTGATATTGAAGCTGATGCCGCAGCACAGTCTTTTCGGGCCATTCTCGATGATCAACACCCACCGTTCTTTGGCGATCCGACACGGGTCACGATGCGCTATGAACACGCAACCATCATAAAGCTGAGAAAAAGGATGATTTCCATGCACGCACGTAAAGCACTTCTGTCCCTCGCAATCCTGGCTGCCCTTTCCGGATCCGCCATGGCAGACTCCAGCACCGTCAATACCACCCAGGACGGTACAAGTAATAGTCTGAATGCCGAGCAGCAAGGCGCGACCCAATCGACGGTCAACATTAATCAGACGGGAACCCGGAACGGCGCAGGCGCTCTTCAGAGCGCGACTTACAGTACTCTGAACATCAACCAGAATGGTTTCTCCAACTTCACTTCGGCCAAGCAGGCCGGAAACAAAAATACGGCAACCGTGACGCAAAAGGGCGGCGGCAGTTCCCTGCCTCAAGTCGCGGAGCTAGACCAGTCCGGCAGCTACAGTACTGCCACTATCGCGCAAGACAACAACAACCGCACAAATGCCAGCATTACGCAAGGCGGAGGGAGCAATAACGCAGCGAGTCTTTACCAGGCAAATAACAGTACCATCGTGGGGGGCGGTATCACCCAGTCGGGCAGCTACAACGTTGGCAACCTTACACAACAAAACAACAACAACACGGTGACCGGCTCTGTTACACAATCGGGTAACGGCAACACCGGTACGGTTTCGCAGCAGCACAACTCGATTCGGGTGTCGGCCATTCTGCAGCAGAACGGCAACAGCAACACCGGCTCCATCCAGCAAACCGACACTCAACTGAGCTCCGCCAGCATGCTGCAGAGTGGTGACTTCAACACCGCCACCCTGTATCAGACCGGCTACGGGATGAAAGGTGATCTCCAACAGCGCGGTAACAACAACTTTTCGTCCAGCACCCAGACCGGCTCCTTTAACGAAGAAACCCTGCTGCAGACCGGCAACAACAACCGCGCTGTGGTCAGCCAGACCGGCCTCGGCGGCGCTGTGTCGGGCAGCACTAACCTGGTCGGCGTCACTCAGACCGGCAACAACATGGTCGCCAACGTCAGCCAGACGGGCGGCAGCGGCAACACGGCCACGATCTACCAACATTGAGATGCCTTACCCCGCCGATAACCGGCGGGGTTTCTTTGGTGCAAAGGAAAGCGTTACAACCACTCCCCTACGACATGCCATGCCGAACCCCCTGCTCGCTTGCGGCCATGCTCACTTCAGTCGGCTTTTCCAGTCGCCGCCGTGAGCGCGTTCGCACTCTTGTTCGGAGTCAAAACGCACATTGCGGTCTGAAGGGTTGAAGCTGATGTCCGCTTCAGTCATCGCCATGCTCGTCAATTCGAAAATGCGCGATTTGGATTCACGCTCGGCCAGCTTTCGGTCCTCCAGGGTTTCGAACACCCAAGTGACCTTGAGGGATTCAGCCGCCGCGCCCACGTCGCCGGTGTGGGTAAGCCAGACGAAACCTTTGATCTCACCTTTGGCGGTTTCGCACGCCTCGGTGAGCGTACTGACCAACCGCCGCTCGATTCGCGCCAGTTCACGTTTGCCTGGGGGCATTGCAGGTTCCTCTTGGGTGATGGGTGATGGGTGATGGGGCAGGGGGAAGACGTGGCGCTGAGTCAGACCATTCGAACTCGCCGGTCAGACGACTGCATGAGTGACCCGGACCGTTCAGGCCCGGAAAATGGCACGGTGTACATGACGCCCTTCACCTCACCGCAGGATCGTGCAACACCTTCGCAGGAATCGCATAACGCCCCCCGGTTGAGGCTGCTTACGCTTGTTTAAGGCCTGCTGATCAGCAGGTGGTGTTCAGCGAAACAGGAGCGACACATGCACAACACTCAGGAAAAAGTCATTGTAATCACCGGCGCCAGCAGTGGCATTGGCGAAGCGACCGCGCGCCTTCTGGCCGGCAACGGGGCGCGGGTAGTGTTAGGCGCTCGCCGTACCGATCGGCTCGAAGCGCTGGCAACTGAAATCCGCGCAGCGGGTGGCGTCGCCGACGTGTTGCCGCTGGATGTTACCCGGATGGACAGCATGCAGTCCTTCATCGACTTCGCTGTCGAGCTGCATGGTCGTGTGGATGTGTTGATCAACAACGCCGGGGTCATGCCGCTCTCGAAATTGGAAGCGCTGAAGATCGATGAATGGAATCAGATGATTGACGTGAACATTCGCGGCGTTCTCCACGGCATTGCCGCCGCGCTGCCGCTCATGCAACAGCAAAGGGCCGGGCAGATCATCAATATTGCGTCCATCGGCGCCTACGCGGTGAGCCCGACCGCGGCGGTCTACTGCGCGACCAAGTACGCCGTTCGTGCGATTTCCGAAGGTCTGCGCCAAGAGGTTGGTGGCGACATCCGGGTGACGGTCATCGCGCCGGGCGTTACCGAGTCCGAGCTCGCCGAAGGGATTTCAGATGAAGGCGGCCGGGCGGAGATGCGCGAGTTTCGCAAGATCGCCATTCCTGCCATGGCGATTGCCCGCGCCATCGCCTACGCCATCGACCAGCCCGCCGACGTGGACGTCAGCGAACTCATCGTACGGCCGACTGCGAGCCCTTATTGAGCGACGCGCCACAATCGACCTTTGGCCCTTACTCGCCCGCCACGGGCACCTTCAACTGCGCAATCACCGGCATGTGATCAGAAATCAGCAACGTATCCGCCTGCCTGACCCGCGCCTCAACCCGCTTCAACCTGGGGCTGTGAAACAGAAAGTCCTGCGTCCGGTCCGGGCCGCTGATGCGCGGGTCATTGGGGAAGCGGGTGTACCAGGTGCGACGATCCTCACCGGTTACGTCGTCGTTGCTGGGGATCATCGGGAAAGCTTCCCACAAGTCGTGGAGTTCGCTCACTGCTGAATACTGCTCGCGCTGCGCTTCCGGCAGCCGCTCATATTGCCCCAGCGGCAGCAGGTTGAAGTCCCCTCCGCTGATCCACAGCGTGCCGTTTTGCTCGAAGGTTTGTTGCAACTGACGAACTGCTGCCACTTGCCGCCGCTGGACGTCACCGCCCGGTTCAACTTCGCTCAGCTGTGTGTTCGTCACCGCCAGGCGTCGGCCGTCGGTCAACGGCAGATAGCTCACCAGCATGGAGGGCCGAGGTTGAAACAGGCGGCTGATGGCATTGACGGAAGGCGAGGGCAGTTGCAGGCGTTCGGCGCTGTCGAGTTGATAGCGGCTCAGCGTCGCCAGTTTGCGGCCGACGCTGCCGAGAATATGGCGATCCGGCACAACGTCCGCCTTCCAGTAAAACGCCTCGCTGCTGCACGGGTACAGATCGGCGACGCGTGCCTGGAGCAGGGCGAGTTGGTTGCCGTAATCGGTGTTCTTCGCGCCATCGTCTACCTCTTGCAGCAGAACGAGGTCCGGCTGCTCGTCGCGAACGACCCGTGCCACTTCATCCAGGTTATAGGCCAGGTCTTCGGGGGTCGGGCGCTCATCCGGGCCGCTGCCGTCGGGCAGGTCATACCAGAACACATAGCGTTTGCCGGCCAAGTGCTGAATGTTCCAGGTCATTACCTTCAGCGTCTGATCCGGCGTCAGCACGGGCGGCTTGCCATCTTTCGGGTTGCAGGAAACGGCCACATTCTCGTGTCGGGCGGGGTGCCAGGTCAGGTCATGCAGCAACACCCCGAACAGCCCGGCAACCACCGCGATGTACAGGATAAAGCGCGCAGGACGAGCCATGGTCTGACCTCAGGCTGGGCGCGCAGGCGTGTCGATGAGCATGAACAGCCGGAACATCACCACGCTGATAAACAATTGCAGGAAGCTGGAAACGCTGTCCACGGCGATCGACAGCATCGGGCTCTGCTGGTCCGGCAGCACGTAATAACTCAGCGCCTCAAGCAGCGACAGCGGGATATACACGCACAGCACGCAGGTGAAAATCCGCAGCACGTGGCCCTGGGTCATTCTGAAGCTTGCGCGCATCGCGTCCAGCGGCCCCATCCCGCGCAACACCAGCAGGTATTCGGAGAACACCAGTTTGATCATCACCCACACGCCCGGGAGGATGAACAGCGACATGCCAGCCATGATCAGCAGCGTACTCAGCGCCGTCAGCACCGCAAACAACGGCCACATGCGCAGCGCAGCGGCCCACAGGCTGGATTTGACCGGCTCCTCGCCTCGGGTTTTGGCGTCCATGAACAGGATCAGCGCGCCGGTGTAGAGCGGATAAAACAGCAGCCCGATCAACAGTTGCGCGGTGCCGGTGCTCTGCTCGAGGCCGATGAGCTGTTTGGTCAGGGCCTCCAGCACCACCAGCGGCAGGCACAGCGTAAGAATGCTGCCGAAGTTGCGTCGGAAGAAGTACAGCGAGTCTTGCAAAAGGGTCAGCGGATTCATGAACGGATCACAGGGATAAGCAGGCCGACACTGTAACGTAGAGCCGCAGAACCGGCCAACCGGAGCGGGCTGGCAGGGCTTCTTAACTTTTTTTACATCCTATTGAAACGCCCTTGAACAGCCCCATTACTGGATGTGTGTGAGCAATGGCTCAGAACAGAATTCCTACGGCAATCTAACGAGGTCGCCATGAACAGCGAAGAACAAACCCTGATCGACGGCTTGTTTGGCAAGCTCAAGCACGCAGAAACCGAATCGGCCCCCCGCGATGCGCAGGCCGAAGCGCTGATCAGGGAGCACCTGACTCGCCAGCCTGCCGCGCCTTATTACATGGCGCAGTCGATTCTGGTGCAGGAAGTCGCGATCAAGCAGTTGGAAACCCAGAACCGTCAGCGCGACGAGCAGATTCAGCAGCTACAGGCCGAGCTGGAGCGCGCCAAAGCGGCAGCGCCTGCCCAGTCCGGCAACGGAGGGGGGTTCTTGTCGAGCATCTTTGGCGGCGGTTCCCGCGAGCCACAGGCTCAGCAGCCTGCATCGTCGTTCTCCCGTCCCTCGAACCCGCAGCCTTCGTCGGGCGGCTGGCGTGAAAGCGGCCCTGCGAGCGCGCCGCAGCAGAACTATGCTCAGCCACAGCAAAACTATGCCCAACCGCAGCAGGCACCGGCTGCGCCCGTCGGCAGTGGCTTTCTGGGTGGCGCGCTGAAAACCGCAGCCGGCGTGGCCGGTGGTGTGATGCTGGCCGAAGGCATCAGCAGCTTGTTTCACCACAACAGCCAACCGCAGGAAATCGTCGAGATTATTCAGGAGCAGCCTGCCACGCCTGCCGCTGAACACGATCAAGGCGGCAGCGGTGACTGGGCTAACGATCAGCAGCGCGTGACCGGCAACGACAGTTGGGGCAGTGACTCGGGTAGCTTTGCCGACACCGATTACGGCAACGACACGGGCGGCGGCATGTTCGACGACGACGACTCGTTCGTCTGATGTCGAGGGCAGCGGCGGCGGATCCTGCAGGACTGCCGCACTGCCCTGACCGCGCGCCGTCCCCTCCAACGCGAATCTTCAATCCCCTCCTCAAACTGGCATACTGAGCGCCGGTCCGGTTTTCGGGCCCTTGTCGCTTGTCAGCGCATCGAGGAGTTTGGGTGAGAAGAATCGCGGTCTTCGCCGACGTACAGAATCTGTATTACACAGTGCGTCAGGCTCACGGTTGCCACTTCAACTACGCCGCCCTGTGGGCCGACATCAGCCAGCGCGGGCAGATCGTCGAAGCGTATGCGTACGCCATCGATCGTGGCGACAGCAAGCAGCAGCAATTCCAGCAGATCCTGCGCAACCTCGGTTTCACCGTCAAACTCAAACCCTACATCCAGCGTAGCGACGGCTCGGCCAAAGGCGACTGGGATGTCGGCATCACCATCGACATCATGGACGTCGCGCCCAATGTCGATGAAGTTGTGCTGGCGTCCGGCGATGGCGATTTTGACCTGCTGCTGGAGCGCATCATCAGCAAACATGGCGTCGAAGCGATTGCCTACGGCGTGCCCGGGTTGACCGCCAATTCGCTGATCCGCGCAGCCAGCCGGTACGTGCCGATCGAAGGCGGTCTGCTGCTCAAGACCTGATGCAGCCCCGGCTCATAAGCGCTGCAAAACTGCAGGAACCGGCTTGCTGGCGAACCCGGTCTTGCCGATGAATCGTCGGCAACTGACCCACCGCGTTCGCTCAAGACCAGATGAATCCAGGCTCATAAGCGCTGCAAGACTGTAGGAGCCGGCTTGCTGGCGAACCCGGTCTTGCCGATGAACTGTCGCCAACTGACTCACCGCGTTCGCTCAAGACCTGATGCAGCCTCGGCTTACAAGCGCTGCAAAACTGTAGGAGCCGGCTTGCTGGCGAACCCGGTCCTGCCGATGAACTGTCGCCAACTGACCCACCGCGTTCGCCACCGTCGTAACCTCCGACAGCTCCTACAGGAGTGCGGTGCATCATCCGGATCGGCATTCGTTACAGAGCGCGGTGCACTGTCAGGGTCGCCATCAGGTACAGTGGCGCCTTGTACGATCCGGGTCCGCAGCCGCGCACCGCTCCGACGTAAAACGCAAAACCCGCTATTTTTGAAGGCACCTCCATGCAAGAACGTATCGCCGTCATCGACTTTGAAACCACTGGCATCTCCCCCAGCAGCTACTGCCGCGCGACGGAGATTGCCGTGGTGATCGTGGAGCAGGGCGTTATCGTCGAGCGCTATCAGAGCCTGATGAACGCCGGCGTGCGCATCCCGTCTTTCATCGAGTCCCTGACCGGCATCAGCAACAGCATGTTGCGCACGGCGCCGCCGGCAGAGCGCGTCATGAACGAAGTCGCCGAGTTCGTCGGCCTGACACCATTGGTCGCCCACAACGCCTCGTTCGACCAGAAGTTCTGGGACTTCGAACTGTCGCGCATCAAGCGCAACCGCGTGCAGAGCTTCGCCTGTTCCATGTTGCTGGCGCGACGCCTCCTGCCGCACGCGCCCAACCACAAACTCGGCACCCTCACCAGCTGGGCTGGCCTGCCCCACACCGGCAAGGCTCACCGGGCCATGGCCGATGCGGAAATGGCCGCCAACCTCACGCTGCACCTGGGCCACCAACTGCGCGACACCCATGGTCTGGCGGGCGTCTCCCACCAGTTGCTGTGTTCACTGCAAAAAGTCCCGGCAAAGAAAATCGCCGAGGCGATCAGCAAGCATCGGGGGCTCTAGCCAGTATTTGGCGCAGCTTCCTCAAACCCAATCGGCATGCCCTATCAGGTGAATGAAGCCGGCATCGCCTTGAGTCAGTGCAGCAGACTCCGGGGAGTTGGCGATATCGAATGCGACCTGCCCACGGCTTGCGCCGCCGTCCAGTGTGTGGACCCAATCGGCAAGACCGCTAGCGTCGCTGCCTCTGTTCAGGACATTGTGATAAAGCTTTTCTACAAAGGATGCATTGCTGCCATCGGTCAGGCTTTGGGAAAATTCGGCAGATTGCACAAAACCATCCGCAGCCTGAGCACCGGTTTCGCCTGCGGCGCCCTGAGACAGCCAGGACTTCAGGCCTTCGGTATCGGGAGTGCGACCCAGAATGGTATACAGACGACCAATGTTTGCCTGCGCCGAGTCGAGAACGAACAGGTCGCGATCTGCGAAATCGAGCACATTGAAGCCACTCAGTTCGAATTTCGCCGCAGCTCCCGTGGAACGACTGACTGACAGCGTGTCGGTATTGAGCGCGCTGATCGTGTAGGCGGATACCGCGTCGTTGAAAATAAACGTGTCGATACCTGCGTTGCCGGCCAGATGCGAAACCGCATTGCCGTCAAGCCTGACTTCCTGCTCACTGATCTCATCGTCGCCCGCTGTGCCGGTGGCCACGCCTTTGCCCACCACCATATCCAGATCGTTCCAGGCGTTATGAGCCACGATCCTGATGTAGCCTGTCTCGCCCTCCGAGAGGTCACGGCTTTCAAGCGAATTCAGGAAGCCATCAGCGACCGCTGTTCGACTCAAACCCTCCTGCAGCAGAGTGCTCCAGGACGACACACCGGATTCTTCGCCTGTGCGATGCAATACGGTCTGATAGAGATCAAAGACAAAGTCCCGATCACCAAGCATGCTGTAGTGCTGCACCGCTTCAATGGAATTCAGAAAGCCATCGCGAATCTCTGCATACGAACTGCCCATCGCCTGCTGCGTCAGCCAGTGGTTCAAGCCCTGATAATCGGGCGTCCGACCGAGCAGTGAGTAGAGCCTGGCAATGTCAGCCTGATCCTCGGTGAGCGCGATGTGATGAAGATCCATGCCGAAACTCAACGAAACAGTGGCGTCACTCTCGGCGTTGAAGGCGCCATACTGGCTGCGAAAAGCCATGAGCACGTCGTTAAGATTGGCATCGCGGTCGCTGAAAGCCAGCTTTTCGACGCTTAAAAGCGTGTCCACATCGGACGTCTGCGCATCATGAACGCTCAGGGTTGCATTGCTCACAAGCGCGGCATCGTAGGTTGCAAAGTAGCGAGCAGCTGCCTCGGTATACAAGGCGGTGTCGAAGCCGATGCCACCATCGAGCACGTCCGAGCCCGCCCCACCCATCAGCCGATCGTTGCCATCGCCGCCTAACAGCTGGTCATTGCCCGCGTTTGCGTTGAGAAAGTTGTCACTGGCGTTGCCGATCAGCGTATCCGCGCCTGCACCGGTGATGGCATTCTCGATAACCGTGCCGCGCGCGATTGCAATATTCGATAGACCGCCGTACAGGCTGGAAAACGCTTCACTTCTAAGATCGACTGTCTGAGCGCCGACGTAGGTGCTGACGTTGATCGTGTCGTTGCCGCCCGAATCATAGATTGTGGCCACCAGGCCGCGCATGAAGTCGGTTCCGGTGTTGAGGGAAGCGTTGTTGAAACTGTAGGTATTGTCACCCGTGCGGGTGACGGCGGTGCCGTACAGTGACTGGATGGCTACGATGTCCGCCAGCATGGGGGTAGCGACATAGCCGAAAGAGGCATTGGAATAGCTATTATCGTCCTGACTGAAGTAGGACATTATCGAATATTTCCAGCTGTCCTCTTGATAGAAGGCATTGTTGGGGAAGGTCGCGCTCCCGTTGTAATTGCCCGCATGGCCCAACCCCAGCGCGTGGCCGATTTCATGAATGTAGGTTTGCTGATAATACCGACCGTAATTCACCCAATTGGAAGCGATGTTAACGCTGCTGTCCGAGATGGTGCTGCCTGCGTAGTTGGAGCTTGTGTACGCACCGCTCTTGTTTTCGCTGAAATTGATCGCACCGGCGGCGGTGGTTTCCACAAATCTCAGGCCGCTGACATCGGTCCAGGTTTGCAGCGCATATCGGGCAACAACCTGAGCGCTTGCGCTCAAGCCTGCCAGGTTGACGGTAAGCGACCCTCCGGCGTGCACGTCAAAGTGATGCTGGGAACCGCCATAGGCGTCGTGCCAATAGCCATCAGTCAGGTAGTTGGCTTGCTGGTCCAGCGTCAGGTGCTCAAGCTTTGCTTGGCTGGTGGCTGTCTGTTGGCCTACACCCTGGCTGGTCGCTCCGTCAGTCCAGAGCTGGGTGAGTGCATCGCACATCGAACACATGTAGAAACTCCGCGGCAAGGCATGTCTGGCCAGGTCAATGACGCAATTATCGGGTATGGATTGGTGATGAGTTCAATCCGCTGAGCCAGGTTTGAAAGCTGGCTACATGACCTTCACGCGCGTTGACCCGCCTTGGTCTTAACGATGGTGTGGCTATTCGAGAAGGTACGGCAGGGCATGGTCGAAGACTCTCAATGCCCATTCCTGATGAAGTTGTCGGCATGCTTTCTTGCGACTTAAGGCGGTTTCTCTTGGGGCCGATGAAATGCTGGAAGAGGCTGGGTGAAGCGCTCTGGCCGGGCAGGCGTCGTCGGCAGGGTGCCACGGGGCTGTCACGACGCCTCCCCTTAATGCGTCCTGCTCGGCAGTCATCTCGCCGCTCCCACGCCTGCGGTCGCAAACCCCTTGTCAGCAGAAGTGTACGGGTCGAATAAGCCTCAGTTGTAACTGACGCCAGCCGCTCTGACATTTCTAGAATCAGTCCCACAATAAATGACTGTATTCGAGCCCTTCATGCCTGCCGCCCGCCGTTTTCCCCTGCTGCTCATCGGGGCCTTTTTCGCGCTTTATGTGATCTGGGGCTCAACCTACCTCGCCATCCGCATCGGTATCGAAACCTGGCCTCCCTTGATGATGGCCGGGGTGCGCTTCGCCATTGCCGGCTCCATCCTGTTTGCCTTCATGCGCTTTCGAGGCGCGCCGATGCCCACCTGGCAGCAGTGGAAATCGGCAGGAATGATCGGCTTTCTGCTGCTCGCCTGCGGCAATGGCGGCGTCACCCTGGCAGAACACGCGGGCGTTGCTTCCGGCGTCGCGGCGCTGGCGGTGGCCTCGGTGCCGTTGTTCACATTGCTGTTCGGCCTGATCTGGGGCCATCGCAACACCGGGCTCGAATGGGCCGGGATCCTGCTTGGCCTCGTCGGCATTTCCTTGCTCAACCTCGGCTCCAACCTGCAAGCCAGCCCTATGGGCGCCGCGCTGGTGATCTTCGCTGCCGCAACCTGGGCCTTCGGCTCGGTGTGGAGCCGCTACTTGCCGTTGCCCGCCGGGCCGATGGCCAGCGCCTGCGAAATGCTGGTGGCCGGCGCCATGCTATTGATCGGCAGTTTCGTGAGCGGCGAGCGCATGACCCAATCCCCCGGCCTGTCCGGCTGGCTGGTGATGGCGTACCTGGTGGTGTTCGGCTCCATCGTTGCGTTCAGCTCCTACATGTACCTGCTGAAGAACGTGCGGCCCGCCGCCGCGACCAGCTATTGCTACGTCAATCCGGCCGTTGCGGTGTTGCTGGGCGTGCTGTTCGCCGGCGAACACATCGGTTGGGCGGAAGGGGCGGCGATGGCGGTGATCATCAGCGCCGTCGTGCTCATCGGCCTGCCGCAGTGGCGCAAGCAGAAACCGGTGCAGAAAGGGTAAACTGCGCGCCATTGTCTTCTACAGACTCTTGTGCGCTGACCTTTTTCCAACGGTATTGAAATGACATTCGCCTCCCTCGGCCTGATCGAACCCCTGCTGCGTGCCCTCGAATCACTGGGCTATCAGACGCCCACCCCCGTTCAGGCCCAGGCGATTCCGCCCGTGCTCGAAGGCCGTGACCTCATGGCCGCCGCCCAGACCGGCACCGGCAAGACCGCAGGTTTCGCGCTGCCACTGCTGCAGCGCCTGACCATGGAAGGCCCGAAGGTCGCTGCCAACTCCGTGCGCGCGCTGGTGCTGGTGCCGACGCGCGAGCTGGCCGAGCAAGTGCATGAAGCCATCGCGCAATACGCCGAGCACCTGCCGCTGACCACGTACGCGGCCTATGGCGGCGTCAGCATCAACCCGCAGATGATGAAGCTGCGCCGAGGTGTCGACGTGCTGGTCGCCACGCCCGGCCGCTTGCTCGACCTGTATCGCCAAAACGCCGTGAAGTTCTCCCAGCTGCAAACGCTGATCCTCGACGAAGCCGATCGCATGCTCGACCTCGGCTTTTCCGAAGAGCTGCGCGACATCTACGCCGCGCTGCCCAAGCGCCGCCAGACGCTGCTGTTCTCCGCGACATTCTCTGATGCTATTCGCGTGCTGGCCGGGCAGATGCTCGACAACCCGCTGACCATCGAAGTCAGCCCGCGGAACGTCGCGGCCTCGTCGGTCAAGCAGTGGATCGTCACCGTCGACAAGAAGCGCAAGAGCGAGCTGTTCATTCACCTGCTCAAGAAGCATCGCTGGAGCCAGGTGCTGGTGTTCGCCAAAACCCGCGTCGGCGTCGACCAACTGGTGGAGCGACTGCAAGGCCTGAGCATCAACGCCGACGGCATCCACGGCGACAAACCGCAAGCCACCCGACAGCGCGCGCTGGATCGGTTCAAGAGCGGTGACGTGCAAATCCTCGTTGCGACAGATGTGGCGGCTCGCGGTCTGGACATTGACGACCTGCCGACCGTGGTCAACCTCGACCTGCCGATCGTCGCCGAAGACTACATCCACCGCATCGGTCGTACCGGCCGCGCCGGCCAGACCGGTGAAGCGATCTCTCTGGTGTGCGCCGACGAAGTCGACCTGCTCAGCGCCATCGAAATGCTGACCCGCCAGACCCTGCAGCGCCGCGAAGAACCCGACTTCATTCCTGAACACCGCGTGCCGGCCACCGACGCGACCGGGCAGATCCTAAAGAAGCCGAAAAAGCCCAAGACCAGCGGAGGCGGCGGTAAACGCAACCTCGGCAAGTGGGTAGACAGCGGTGAAGCGGCGGCAGAAGTACCGGCCATCAAGCCGGTTCGGAAAGTGCCGGTATTCAACACCGGGCCGCGGAAGCGCAAGCCGTAAGACCAATGGCGGCAGAGTCCGGGCAGAATCATCACCGCCCGGACTTCACCGCGATCAATGCAGTACTGGCCTCAGCCTGAAAGACGCCTGCGTGAGCACCATTTGATGTGCGGTGTGACAACTGACGCCTTCCCGGCTAAAGCCGGTCCCACTGGATGAATGCGTGCTCTCAGTGGGACCGGCTTCAGCCGGGAAGAGGCCAGTGCGAGCCCCATCAATTCTGAGGCTTGACGCCTTCCCTGCTAAGCCAGTTCTGCTGGATGAACGCATGCTGTCAGTGGGACCGCCTTTAGCCGGGAAGAGGCCAGTGTGACCGCCAGCAAAACCCAGATTCCCCAGGCGATGCGAGAAATTGTGGCAGCGAGCTTGCTCGCGAAAGGTCTCCCGGCCAGCCCATCGGTCACTGACACACTCAAGACACCTAACGCGCGCTCATCAGGCTCTGGTACAGGTCCGCGTACCCTCGCACCATCTTCTCCGCCGTAAACATCGACTCAAACCGCTGCAACGCCTTCAACCCCATCTGCTTCGCCAGCTCTCTGTCATTCCACAGCGTACTCATCGCTGCGGCCAACGCATCCGAATCGCGCGGCGGCACCACCAGCCCGGTCTCGTCAGCAATGTTTATGAAGGTAGTGCCAGTGCCCATTTCGCACGAGATCATCGGCTTGCCATACATCGCGGCCTCCAGCAGCGAGATGCCAAAGGACTCCGAGCGCTGGTGCGACGGGAACACAAACGCTTCGCAAAGCATCAGCAGCGCGTTCTTGTCCTCATCCGGCAGGCTGCCCACAAACACGACATTGCCGAGCCCGAGTGCCTTCGCCTTTGCCTTGAGCTCCAGCTCTTGATGCCCGCCGCCCATGATCACCACAGGCAAACGATTCTTAGACGCCGCTTCAAGCAGGAAATCCAGGCCCTTGTAGTAACGTAGCGCACCGACGAACAGAAAGAAGCGCTCGCCCAATTGCTGCTTCCACTGCTCAAGTTTTGCCTGAGAAGGGGCAGGGTAGGTGGCCCGATCAAGCCCAAACGGAATGATCTCGACCTTATCCTTGAAACGCGAAAGCACTTCACTGCTGGCAGCGTAGTTGGGAGAAGAAACGACGATCCGATCAACGCTCCCAAGGAAACGGTTCATCAGCGGCGCATATAGCTTGAGCAGCGTCTTCTGCTTGATGATGTCTGAGTGGTAACTCACCACCGTCGGCTTTTTGACCTGCGCGGCGAAGTGCGCAATGTCCATGTACGGCCACGGGAAGTGGTAGTGCACGATGTCAGCTTCACGCGCGAGCTCTTTGAAGTCCCGAATGCCCGACAGCGAAAAACCCGTCGACGCGACGTACAGATCCTGTTTTGAGCGGTGCGCGATGTGATCGCCAACCCTCTCGTTACGCGCGGCCCCTTGTGTACTCAGCGACAGAACGTGGGATTCGATGCCGTGGGCCTGGCACCCTTGCGCCAGCTGAAAGATGACTTGCTCGACGCCGCCACCCTTGCTTTCCGGGAAGTAGGTCTTGAAGAAGTGCAAAACTTTGGTCATCGGGAATCTCTGACGAAACGATAACGTCCGCTGTTCTCGCGAGGTGTGCTTTGCGGGCAGAGCGGGGATGTGTGGTGCGGAGAATAAAGGAAAACCCGAAGCGCCTCACAGCGCTTCGGGTTGAATGTTGCGGGGTTACGCGTCGGCCAGCATCCAGCCAAGCGTTTCGCTCAGCTCGGGTGTCTGCCAGCCTGGGACCAGCGACTTCAGCTTGCTGTTGTCGCCGCACAAGGTCTTGACCTCGTTGGCCCGCACGAAAGCAGGATTCACTTCGACGGTGAGGTCGTGGCCGGTGATGGCGCGACACATGTCGAGCACTTCACGAAGCGAGTGAGTCTTGCCCGAGCTGACGTTGACATACTGACCGAACGGCTTGGCTTCCAGCAGCCCGCGGTAAGCGGCTACCAGCGAGCGGACGTCGCTGAAATCACGCCAGACATCCAGGTTGCCCAGCTCGATTTTGTCGGCCTTCTCGCGGAAGTGTTTGACGATCTTTGGCAGCAGGAAGTTATCCGCCTGGCCAACGCCGGTGTAGTTGAACGGGCGCGCGATGATGATCGGCAACCGCCCGAACCACAGACTGGCCATGTATTCCATGGACAGCTTGCTGACGGCGTAGTCATTGGCTGGCGCCGGCGTGGTGCTCTCATTGAGCAACCCTTCCGACGCATTGCCATACACGTTGGCACTGCTGGCGAGCAAAACGCTTTCAGGCGCCTTGCCGCAGTTGGCGATGGCCTCGAGCAGGTTGCGCGTACCAATCAGATTGACCTGGTAGAACGCCTCCGCTGCGCCATGCCCGACAAATGCCAATGCTGCGAGATGAACAACGATGTCCGGCTGAAGGTCTGCCAGCAGCTTGCTCAGACCCACCAGATCGGTGAGATCGGCCTGATAATAATTGGCTTCAGCGGACGGATTGCTGCCCAGACCAACGACCTCGCAGCCTTGGGCTGTAAGCTCGGCCGCCATGTAGCGCCCCGTAAACCCGTGAATACCCGTTATCAGCGCTCGCTTGCTGGCGATACTCATCAGAACGAGAACCCTTTTTCGTTACGACGCAGGTCAGCTTCGACCATCATGCGGCACAGCTCTTCCAGGTTGGTCTTAGGCTCCCAGCCCAGTACTTCTTTGGCCTTGGCCGGGTTGCCGATCAACAGCTCAACTTCGGTCGGGCGGTAGAACTTCGGATTGACCGAAACCAGAACCTTGCCGGTAGCGGCGCAGGTGCCGATCTCTTCTTCCGCTTTGCCACTCCAGTTGATGGTGATGTCGACAGCCTTGAATGCCATCGCGACGAAGTCACGGACGGTTTCAGTGCGGTTGGTGGCCAAGACGAAGGTGTCCGGCTCATCAGCCTGCAGCATGCGCCACATGCCTTCGACGTACTCTTTGGCAAAGCCCCAGTCGCGCTTGGCGTCCATGTTGCCCAGTACCAGCGAGTCCTGCAGGCCCAGCTTGATCTTGGCAACAGTGTCAGTGATCTTCCGTGTCACGAACTCACGGCCGCGCAGTGGCGACTCGTGGTTGAACAGAATGCCGCTGGTCGCAAAAATGCCATACGACTCGCGATAGTTGATGGTCATCCAGTGGGCGTACAGCTTGGCAACGCCGTAAGGGCTGCGCGGGTAGAACGGAGTGTCTTCAACCTGAGGAATGGCCTGAACCTTGCCGAACATCTCGGAAGTCGACGCTTGGTAGAAGCGGACTTTCGGATTAACGATACGGATGGCTTCCAGCAGATTAACAGCGCCCAGGCCGGTGATTTCAGCGGTGGTGATTGGCTGTTCGAAGGAAACGCCCACGAAGCTCTGCGCGGCGAGGTTGTACACCTCGGTGGCTTCGGTGGTTTGCAGCAGGCGGATGCTGGCCGACAGGTCGGTCAGGTCGTACTCGACCAGGTGCAGGTTTGGATTATTCTGGATGCCCAGTTCTTCGATCCGCCAGAAATTGACAGAACTGGTACGACGATAGGTGCCGTAGACGGTATAGCCCTTGCCAAGCAGCAGTTCAGCCAGGTAGGCGCCGTCTTGACCAGTGATGCCAGTAACGATTGCTTTCATGCGAATCCTTTGAACTCCATTCGGGTGCCCTAACGGCACGGGGGCTGGTTAAATCATGCTGAGCAGGGGCGGCATGGTACAACGCCGGCAGGTACGGCACCAAGTGCCCACGTCATAAGAGTCCGCAGGTTGGGGCCGTCACGCCTACTGTTTGCACGGCGACTACTTTCGTTGATTTCAAAGATCCATGGCAATGGGGCGGGATCGTGTGGATTCCGTTCCCCTACATCCTTGCGCCCGGGTAAAAAACGCGGATCGAAATTGGCGCTTTTTTTCAGAGATTCCTGATAGGAGCCTATATAATGCGCGCCGGGAATCTGCCGGGACCTACTTTGACTCTGGTCTGTCCAACCGACACACGTATCCCCCAGGCCTGGCCCGTAGGCCGCCCGCACACATATCGCCAAGGATGAAGCAACTCTGCTTCATTTCTACCAGGAGTCAGGAATGTTGGAGTTACTCAGAAGCCTTTGGAGTTACCGGGGCTTCGTTTTTTCATCCATACGCAATGAGTTTTCCGCCCGTTTCGCGCGTAGCCGGTTGGGCGGCCTCTGGATGATCATCAACCCATTAGCTCAGGTAGCCATCTACGCTCTCGTGCTCTCCAATGTACTGGCAGCCAAGCTGCCGGGCATCGAAAACAAATACGCTTACGCCCTGTATTTGATGTCGGGCATGCTGGCGTGGAGCCTCTTTGCCGAAATCATCGGCCGCTGTCTCACGTTGTTCATCGACCAAGGCAACTTGATGAAGAAGATGCGGTTCCCGCGGATCACCTTGCCGGTGATCGTGGTTGGATCGTGCCTGCTCAACTATCTGCTGCTATTCGTCGCGCTGCTGGCCGTGTTTGCTTTGCTGGGTCAGTGGCCGCATCTCCAAATGCTTTGGCTCATCCCGCTGACTGTTGCCGTCACTGCATTGGCGGTCGGCATTGGTCTGGTCCTGGGCGTGCTGAACGTTTTTGTTCGAGACGTGGGTCAAGTCATTCCTATTCTGCTTCAGGTCTGGTTCTGGTTTACGCCCGTGGTTTACCCGGCAAACATCATTCCGGATCGCTTCAGAGCCTACATGGACATGAATCCCATGTACCCGATTGTCACCGCCTATCACGACATCCTGGTCTACGCCAAGACCCCCGATGTCACTCAGGTCGGAGTAACAATTGTCATCTCCCTTGCTCTGCTTTTGCTGGGGTTGTTTATGTTTCGCCGTGCCGCGCCAGAAATGGTGGACGTACTATGAGTCTTCTTACCGTCAGTAACCTTGGGAAGGCTTATCGCGTCTATGCCTCCGAATTCCAGCGCATTGGTCGCTGGTTTGGCATCCCTACCAAACCCAGTGAAGAGCACTGGGTGCTCAAGCACATCAGTTTTGCTATCCAGCCTGGTGAGGCGATAGGCATCGTTGGTCAGAATGGCGCGGGCAAATCGACGCTGTTGAAAATGATCACTGGCACCCTTCAGCCCACGGAAGGCAGCGTTCAGGTCAATGGACGGATTGCGGCCATTCTGGAATTGGGCATGGGTTTCAGCTCCGATCTCACGGGCCGTCAGAATGTTTTTCACGCTGCTGGTCTCATGGGATTCAGTGCAGAGCAGATCACCGGTGTCATTGACGACATCGAGGCGTTCGCCGAGATAGGAGAGTACTTCGACGAGCCTGTCAGGACTTACTCCAGTGGCATGCAGATGCGCGTCGCGTTTGCAGTCGCGACTGCAATTCGCCCTGACATACTGATCGTGGACGAAGCGCTGTCGGTGGGCGATAGCTACTTCCAGCACAAAAGTTTTGATCGGATCCGGGAATTTCAGGCGCAGGGGACGACCCTGCTGATCGTTTCGCACGATCGGGGTTCGATACAGGCGCTGTGCAATCGCGCCATCCTTCTTGAAAAAGGTGCAGTCATCAAGGATGGACGGCCAGAAGAAGTCATGGACTTCTATAATGCGTTGATTGCCGAGAAGGAAAACGCGACCGTACAGCTTCGGGAACTGGAAGACGGCTCGATCCAGACTCGCTCCGGCAGCGGCGAAGCAACCATCGCCTCTGTCACCTTGCACAACGCTACGGGTGATCCGATCGAGTACGTGTCGGTTGGAGAAAATGTTTCGCTGCGCATCGCTACGAAGATAAACAGCGCAATTCCCGAGTTGGTAGTGGGTTACCTGATCAAAGACAGGCTAGGTCAGCCAGTATTCGGTACCAATACCCACCATCTGGGTTGTAAGACCCAGTCACTGGGGGCAGGTGAGGCGGTTAGTTATTCATTCAATTTCGCGGCAAACCTCGGAGTCGGGTCATATTCCGTCGCCGTGGCTTTGCACACCGCGGACAGCCACATCGCCCGTAATTACGAATGGGTAGATCTGACCTTGGTGTTTACCGTAGTCAATATCTCGCAGAGTGAGTTTGTCGGCTTGGCCTGGATGCCGCCGACAGTGGAGTGCAACTGATGGATGATCGTTTTTACCGGGCTTTCGAGGACCGGTACCGCGGTTCCAGAGAACTGATTTCACAACGGCTTGAGATATATCTGCCGTTTTTATTTCCCCTGAGAGCGATATATCAGGACTTGCCTGTCCTTGATCTCGGCTGTGGACGCGGTGAATGGCTTGAGCTGCTCTGCCGCGAAGGCTATGAACCTTCGGGCGTCGATCTCGACGACGGTATGCTTGAGGCATGTGGTGTCCTGGGGTTGCCAGCGAGGAAAGACGATGCGCTTGGCGCATTGCGAAGCTTGCCCGACAACAGCCTTATCGCAGTTACAGGGTTCCATATCGCTGAGCACATTCCGTTTCCGGTGTTGCAGGAGCTGGTGGCCGAAGCCTTGAGAGTGCTGCGTCCTGCCGGCCTGTTGATACTTGAGACGCCAAACGCCGAAAGCGTGGTGGTGGGCACCAACAGCTTTTACCTTGATCCCACCCATGAACGGCCGTTGCCCAATCTCTTGCTGTCCTTCCTGACAGAACACACGGGGTTCACCCGATCCAAGATCGTGCGGCTTCAGGAGTCGCCCGAGCTGCGTGACGAAAACAGCCCGCTGGGCGTTTGGGAAGTGCTGTCCGGTACAAGCCCTGACTATGCCGTTGTGGCTCAAAAACAAGCTCAACCGGAAATGCTCGCCTCGTTCGACCCGGTGTTTGACAGAGCCTATGGCGTGCCGCTGGACCAAGTCGCAGTTCGCTACGACAGAGCGCTCGAAAGACGGTTTTCAGGGCTAGAGGGTGATATGGCGACAAGTCTTGCCAATAACAGAAGCATGATGGACAGCTACGTTAGCGCCATGGAGAGCGTGAAGAGCTTGCAGGCCGAGCAGCTGCGGCTTATGCAAGAACGTTATGCAAGCAGCGCTGCAAAAGCTAATGCCCAAGTTTTCGATGCGATCGCCAGAGCCGATTCTTTGCAAGTCGAGCTCAATAACTCGCTCTCCAACGCGCATAACTGGTTCCTGCGCGCCACTGGTTATGAAGCACAACTCGTAGCTATGCGAGGAAGCACGTCCTGGCGCCTGACGGCGCCGCTTCGGTTCTTGGTTCGTGCGCTGCGCTGGCCGTTCCGGGCCACTCGATCAACGTCAAGGCAGGTCCTCGGCCGAGGCGTAGTCCATGCCCAACTCTGGCTGGCCCGCAGGCCTGCAATACAGCGTCCATTGATGTCGGCTCTCAAACGAACACCGTGGTTGGCCACCAAGCTGCGCACGCTATACCGCAGCAGTATCGGCCCGGACATCGCAGCGATGGTAAGCAATCCGCTGCATGGCGTAATCGACCATGCACCATTGACCCAGCGGGGCCGAGCAATCGAGGCTGCCCTTCGTGACGCCATGACAAAGGGCCGGAATTAATGCGTATCGTAATTGACCTGCAGGGTGCTCAGACTGAGAGCAGGTTTCGCGGGATTGGCCGCTATAGCTTGTCTCTGGCACAAGGCATCGCCCGTAATCGCGGCGAGCACGACGTGTATTTGGTGCTAAATGGCATGCTTAGCGAGAGCATTGACAACATCCGCGCCGCTTTCATAGGCCTGTTGCCGCAGAGTCATATCCGTGTCTGGTACGCCCAAGGTCCGGTGTACGATCAAGATCCGGCGAACAACTCGCGAAAAGAGATCGCAGCGCAGATCCGTCAAGCCTGCATTGATGAACTTCAGCCGGATATCGTGCACGTCACCAGCGCGGTCGAAGGCTATGGCGATGACGCGATCATCGGCGCCCCCGACAGCGAAGGTCGCGCGTTGGTCAGTGCGACGCTTTATGACCTCATTCCCTTGGTCAGCCCCAAGCAATACCTCGACGGGAACCCGGGCTATAAAAAGCACTACCTGGAGAAAGTAGAGGCATTCAAGAGTTACCAACTGCTACTTTCGATCTCGGATTTCGCCAGAGAGGAAGCCCTGTCGCTGCTGCCTCTGGACGCGGCAAGCATCGTCAACGTCTCTACCGCCGCGGACGACATCTTCCGGCCCGTTTCGTTGAGCCTGAACGAACGTCATGCGCTCAACGAACAGTTTGGCTTGCACGACAAGTTCGTGCTGTATTCCGGTGGCGCGGATGAGCGAAAAAACCTGCCCCAGTTAATTGAGGCCTTCGCCATCACCAAGGCCGAGGTGCGTGACATTCAACTGGTGTTCGCAGGGAAGATGCCGCTGGGGCACATCATGCAATACCGCTCCGTGGCCGAAAAACATGGCTTGGGGCCTACCGACCTGATTTTCACCGGTTACATCACCGATCAGGAACTGGTTGCGCTGTACAACGCCTGCACGGTCTATGTGTTTCCGTCGTGGCACGAGGGTTTCGGCTTACCCCCGCTTGAAGCGATGAAGTGTGGCGCGCCGGTTATCGGCGCCAATACTTCCAGCGTGCCGGAGGTCATTGGCCGCGAAGACGCGACCTTTGACCCGTTCGACGTACGTGCGATTCACGCGAAGCTTCACGAAGTGTTGGTTAATGACTCGTACCGCGCGGCGTTGGCAGCTCACGGGCTTGAACGCGCCGAGCACTTCTCATGGGACATTACCGGCAAAGCCGCAGTGTCGGCGTTTGAACAGGCGGTAAATAACGCCCGCAAGCCAGCAGAACTGTCGGATGATGAGCTCCCGGCGGGTGGCAACGCCCAGGCATTGATCAATTCGCTGGTCAGAACGGGTCACTTGCATAGCGGTGCTGTAGACATCGAACGTCTCGCCAAGGCCATCGACTACTCGCTGCAGGCGCCAGCGGACAAGCCAACCCTGTTCGTGGATATCTCCGAACTGTGCAAACACGATGGGAAAAGTGGTATTCAGCGAGTGGTGCGCAGCATCTTGCTGGAGTGGCTGTCCAACCCTCCTGAAGGCTATGTCATCAAGCCTGTCTACACCAAAGCGGGCGAACCCTTTTATCGGTACGCCGCGCAATTCACCACCATGTTTCTCGGCAAAGAGTCTGCTGAGGCAGAACAAGACGAAGCCATCAGCTATGCAGCCGGAGACATTTATTTGTGTCTGGATCTGCTCATGGATGTCTTACCGCATAAGCAAGCTTATCTGGACACAATGCGCGCTCACGGCGTCAGCATTTTCTTCGTCGTCTATGACTTGCTTATTCTGCAACTTCCACACTGCTTCGTGGAAAGCCTGCAAGCGCATTACGAGAAATGGATTCGTGCTGTCGCCCAATATGACGGAGCAATGTGCATTTCTCAGGCGGTTGCGGATGAGTTGCGTGAATGGCTGGCGAGCAATGCCTCGCCTCGCGCTCGCCCGTTTCGCATAGGCGCGTTCCACTTAGGTGCGGATATAGATCAGTCGATGCCGTCCACCGGCCTGCCTGAGAATCCCGCGCTGCGAATCGAGTCCCTTGAGCCGAACCCGAATTTCCTCATGGTTGGCACCCTCGAGCCTCGTAAGGGGCATGCACAGACGCTGGATGCCTTTGAGCTGCTGTGGGCATCCGGTGTTCAGGCAAACCTTATCATCGTTGGCAAGCATGGCTGGCTGGTTGACGAGTTGGCGTCACGGCTAGTGAGTCATCCCGAACTTGGCCGGCGATTGCTCTGGCTTGAGGGCGTGAGCGATGAGTACCTGGAGCACCTTTACAACCGATGCGATTGCCTGGTTGCGGCGTCCTATGGCGAAGGTTTTGGTCTGCCGTTGATTGAGGCCGCTCAGTACAAGCTTGCGATCGTTGCACGGGACCTTCCGGTCTTCCGCGAGGTGGCAGGAGAATTTGCCTGGTACTTCGCTGGCGAAACCGCACAAGACATTGCCGACAGTCTGACCCAATGGCTGAAACTGTATGAGCACAAGCAGCATCCCCAATCCGGAGAAATGCCTTGGCTGACCTGGAAGGGGAGCGCACAGCAACTGATTGGCGAGATCAATAAGTGCGCGTTCTAACGCGTCAGCCACTACACAGCATAATCTTTGGGGCGTTTTGAATATGGGTTTCAAGTTTGAATCAACCGGGAGGGCCGGGTTCGCCGTGGCCCTGGCAATCGGGCTGCTTTTCGTCTGGCGATATTTTCCTCCAGGCTTCGTTGCGGGCACGTCGTCCTACTGGTCGACAGAAGTCGATGACGTCACCCAATACTTTGCAGGCTTCAATGCGTTTTTCAACGCACCTTTCCATTTTCCGCTGCTGGCATTCGATAGCATTAATTATCCGCAGGGGACGCGCGCTACGTTTGTAGACGCCATACCTCTTTATGCGCTGCTGCTGAAGATCCTGGTACCTGCCAGTTTTGCCCCTTTCAACCCGTTCGGCGTATGGGTGGCGTTGGCATTTGTCGGCCAGGCGCTGTGCGGTTGGTGGATACTGCGAGAACTGCAAATCAAGTCCTGGCTGGCATTACTGGCGATGACCGTTTGCCTGTTGACCTTTCCAGCGTTAACAACGCGATTGGGCCATATCTCTCTGATGTCGCACTGGATGATTCTGAGCGCCCTGGCCCTCTACATCCGCTGCAGGAGGACAGACGAGCCGCAACGTTTGGGCTGGTCGCTTTTGCTGGTCGCCGGGTTCTACATCAATATCTATTTGTTCGTAATGGCGAGCGCCATTTACGTGGTGAGTTGCCTGTACAACCGTGCAAGGTTCCGGCCGGTCGAAATAGCCAAGGCGCTGATCCCCTTTTTGATCATCGGCGTGAGTCTGTTCCTGACCATCTTCCCGCTTGAGCGCGTCGAAGTAAGTCCGGAGGGCGGCTTTGGCATTTATTCCATGAATTTGCTGTCGCCTTTCAATGGCGGTAACTTCCTGAAATTCCCTGACCCGGAGATGCCTGGCCAGTACGAAGGCTTCAACTACCTCGGACTCGGAATCATTCTCGCGTTCGTGCTCAGTGTCGCCCTCAACCGAAGCGCTGCGTTGGGCGGTTTTGCCAAGCACAGAGCGCTGACCTGGTTGATGGTCCTGTTTGCGATATATGCTTTGTCCAATATCGTTTATTACGGCACCCATCAACTGGTGACGATAAATTATCCGTCCTTCATGGACAGGATCACCTCGCAGTTACGCGCGTCCGGTCGATTCTTCTGGCCAGTCGGCTACTGCGTGATCATCTTTGCGATCGCTACGCTGTACAACCGGTTGGGCAAGATTCTGTTCGCGGGGGCTATGATCTTGCTCATCCTGCTGCAGGTGTTGGACTTGTCAGATCTGCGTCACCGTCTTGTCGATACGGCCAAGCGTCCGGCGTCTCCGGTACTGACCCAGGCTGCATGGGATCAGCAAGCGACTGGCGACGTCAAATACATGTATTTCTTCCCCAAATTTCGCTGCGGCCGCTCTGAGCTGATTTCTTCGACGTTGATGCCGACAATGCGTTATGCGGTCGTGCACAACATCAAGATCAACACTGGCTACGTGGCCCGCTCAAATCCGAATTGCAGCGTGGAAAGCACCAAGGCCGAGATTGCTTCGTCGTCGATGGACCAATCTCTTTATGTGTTCGTAAAAGGTGACATCCCGCAAATCGAGCAGGTCAAGGCGCTATTCCCGTCAGGTCAAAATCCGACGTGTAAAGAAATCGACTTCGCCTACATTTGCCGTCTCAACCAATCAGGGCGTGAACCGCAATGACCGACTCCATTAAACGCAAGATATCGCTGGTGTCTCCTTTTTATAACGAAGAAAAAGGCGTCCAGGCTTTTTTCAACCGTATCAACGAGGTTTTTACCCCGCTGTCTGAGCGATACGAGTTGGAGGTGATCGCCATCAACGATGGCAGTCGGGACAATACCTACGCGGAACTGGTGAAGGCCAAGGCCACCAACCACTATTTAACGGTTGTTGATCTGTCGCGAAATTTCGGTAAAGAGGCTGCGATTTCAGCAGGGCTGGATTTCGCCACTGGCGATGCAGTTGTCCCTATCGATTCAGACCTGCAGCATCCACCAGAGCTGGTTCTCGAGTTCGTCAGAAAGTGGGAAGAGGGCGCAGAAGTCGTTTTGGCCAAGCGGGTGGACCGGGAGACGGACCGTCCGATCCAGAAGCTGACGGCCAACTATTTCTACAAGCTGCACAATCGCATTTCGGATATCGACATCCCGGCGGATGTTGGGGACTTCCGACTGATGGATCGCAAGGTCGTCGAGGCACTTAAAACCTTGCCTGAGACTCGTCGATTCATGAAGGGCCTGTTCGCCTGGGTGGGCTTTCGTACCACTACGGTGGAGTACAAGGTTGCGCCCCGTGAGCATGGCACCACTAGCTTCAATACGTGGAAGCTTTGGAACTTTGCCCTGGAAGGAATTACCAGCTTCAGCTCTGCACCCCTCAGAATATGGACGTATCTGGGCTGCGCTGTGTCGGCGCTGTCTTTTGTCTATGCGGCTTATCTGCTGATAAAAACCATATTCTTCGGCGCGGATACCCCGGGTTACGCATCGATCATGATCACCGTACTGTTCGCCAGCGGCGTCCAGTTGATTGGTATCGGCGTATTGGGCGAATACGTTGGCAGGATCTTCGCGGAGTCGAAGAAGAGGCCCGTGTACATCGTTCGCGACGTGATCAAGTAACCCGCATGATCATTCCTGCGCGATATCACGAATTCATACGCTTCGGCTTGGTCGGTGTGGCTAACACGGCAGTACACGCCGGGATCGTCATTGCCCTGATGGAGGCGTTCGCGCCTCCGGCATTCGTGGCAAATGGGATAGCCTTTGTATTCGCGAACTTGATGTCCTACGCGCTCAACAGCCGATTCACCTTTCGAACGCCGGTCACTTTCGCAGGGTACCGCCGGTTCCTGGCAGTTTCGCTGGTCTCGCTGGCTCTGACGCTGTTGATTACTTCTGCAGTGGAGTATGCCGGTTGGCACTACGGAATTGGCTTGGTGATGGTGATCCTCGTGGTCCCGGTACTGAACTACGTGGTCATGAAAATGTGGGCATTTGCCCCCAGCCATTGAGATGCTCTGCGCTGCGATCTTGATAAGGGAAGAGCTTCAGAACAAAGCCCCTCAGGATCGGCGTCTCCTGAACGGATGATGCAACGTCACACGTTCAGGAGCCCGCGACGAGTTATGCGGGTACGGTCTGCCTCACCAGCGGTATTTTTTGCATAACGTACACCAGGGCGGCGCTCAGTAAAAAGACCGCCAGCGCTGTGATCGGAATAGCAATCCATGGATTCGCGAATCGGTAGTCCATGCCGTTCAAGTCTAGCCAGAACATGACCAGAACATGGACCAGATAGATACCAAAATTCAACTTGCCGGCACTGGCCAGGAAATTCTTCACCTTTTCATTGTTCAGGAAAAGTCTGGTCAACAACGCCCGTAAGAGGACGAACGAAGCCATCGCTCCGATAACAACAAACGGCGAAGAGTAAATATAAAAGGTTTCGTCCGCGCGGCCCAGTTTGATCGAGTGCCGCCATGTGAATACGGCCGTGGCAGCGGCGCACAGGGCCCACACGACAGCCGCTATGGCCACAGGCGCTCGTTTCCAATCAAGCTGGTTGTAAAGCATCCAGCCCGCGACGATGTAGCCGGCATACAGCGGAAGGAAATTAAACTCGACCCCGATGTAAGTCTTTTGATTCAGTGCATACAGCATTGGGGCGATGCAGCTGCCGAAGAAGCAGCCTGCGAGGGCCAAGTACTGCGCACTCCGGTCCTGGATCTTGCAGAAGCCAACCATTACAGGAAGGAATATATATACGCCAATCAAGGTATACAAATACCAGAGGTGAGGCGCGACGGGCGTTCGAAGGGTAGTGCGAATCCAGTGTGGAAATTCGGTTCCTGTGTACCGAAACCATGAGAGGTAAATCATCGACCACGCGAAAAGTGGGACTACGATCCGCCATGCTCGCTTGAGGCTTGTTCTGGCGCTGGTTTCTTTACTGAGCAAAAGCGCGCCTGTGACCATAAAAAACAGGGGTACAGCGCCCCGTGAAATGCTGTCGTAGAAATTGATGGCCCACCAATGTTCGCTCATGGAAGGAAAGCCTTTCGCCGAAACATGAATCAGAATCACCATGTAGATAGCGATGAAGCGTATGCCGTCGAGTGTGAAGTCGCGTTCTTTTACGTTCTTATCCGAAACCACCGAGCTCAAATTATCACCCCGCCCTAACCTGTCCATGCTTAAGTGCTGCGCGCTTTTCCTGTAAGAAAGGTCCTACGCGGGGCAAGGATAATGCAAAGGTCCGGTGCTTTGTTGCAAATCTTGGTAGCCTGGCAGGACTGAGCGGCGTGTGGATAAAGGCAGGGCGTAGGGGAGGGAAGTACGGTGTCGTGCTGACCGGCGCCCGCAGCACTTTTGCGGGGCGAACCACGTCATGACGCTCCCTCAGCCAAACGCTTGCCGAGGGAGAGACAGCTTTCTGCAGCGTCGAGCGGGACTAACCGGCCAGCCGCTCTTTCAGCCAGCGAAGGGGGGCGGTGACCCTCCAGCTGGTGGAAGAGTAAACAGCTTCAAGGGCCAGTTTGTGATGGGCATCCGAATCAGGAAGCGGAGCAGTCTGTGGAGGCAGGAGTGCCGGACTGCCGAAACGCGTATTCATCCAGACCTGAGTGCCGTCCAGATAAGTCAGTGCCGTGAGTTCGCTGTCAGTGCCCGGCGTGAACTTACAGGGCTTTTCATACATCAGCCTCCAGCCGTTGTCGTGCATCATCTCGATGATGCCTCCCTCCAGCGCCCGGCTGTGTGTCGCGATCAGAAGCATCCGGACCTTACGTTGCAATGCGTCCAGAGATACACGTATGGATTTGAGTTCGAAGCCCTGGATATCCATGTGCATGAAGTCAACGGTGGGGATGTCCGCGAGAATCGCGTCAATGGTGTAGGTCTTGATAAGGTCAGTCTTTACGGTGATACCACGATAGTCTTCATTCCCCTGACCTTCGATCGGAGACGCGCCCCAGTCCAGGACGCTTTGAGATCCGAAGGACACCGACCCTACATTGTCCGAAATAGCGCCATGTATGCAGCGAACGTGTATGCCTTCCCGCACATATCCATTAAAAACAGCAATTTGAGATTCGTCAGGGAGTGGTAAGCCGTTGTCTCTTAGATTGTCGAAGAACAAATGATGACGCTGCAAGTCCGCTTCTACCGCAAGCATTCTGATATTTGAAATGCCTTTACGCTGTGCTGCTTTTGCGCAGAACACCAACCACGGACCATAACCTGCGCCTAGCTCAACTACCGTAAAGCTGGTTTGAGCCTGCTCGACAGCGACCACTGCTGCAAGATATTCAATCGCTTCGGCGTGCAACGCATCATCCGGAAAAGGGATTGCGCCCACTTTATGTTCGGCCGGGTGACTCTCGATGCCGAAGTAGGAAAGCCTTGTTCGAACGCCCGAGAAGTCTGTGTAAAAGCCTGGCCGGGGTTCCGCATCGGGTACCTTGTACTTTTCGAATAGGTCGAGTTCATTTAACGGTATGCCCAAGTAGACCTGGTTATCCGAAATGGCATCGCGCAGTTTTTTTTCCATGTTAGATCCGTCCGTGCTGAATATTGAGGGTATCCACTCGCATCCTCGCGAGAACACTGGCGAGACGGATTGTCTGGGGAGCGTTCGACAATTGCAATGCATGCCATAGGGCCACTTTGGGGTGCCACGGCAGTTGCCTGCTGTAGGCGCCGATACGTGTGCGGAGCGAGTGCCACCGTAGATAGGCGGGCGAGGGGAGTTACTTCAATGAGCTTCGCGTGATAGCGCTAGGGGGTCGAAAGACCCTGCAATCATTTTGCCGCCAGGCTGAGCGCGCAGCGAAGACGGAAGCGGTGGTGATAAGCAGGTGATGGGGACACGGTGCCGAGCGTCGAGGTTGTAACCCGTTAGAGTCAGGGTGATGACCAATCCATAGAGGAGTGGTCATCACCCTGCTTAAGCTTGCGGCGGTGAAGCGCTGGCAAGCGCCCCGCTGGTTTAAGCACCCGCTCGACCGTAGACATCCTCGAAGCGAACGATATCGTCCTCACCCAGGTAATCACCGCTTTGGACTTCGATCAGTACCAGATCGATCACGCCTGGATTGCTCAGGCGATGCCTGTGACCGGCTCGGATGAACGTTGATTCGTTAGTGTTCAGCATCAGCTCCTGATCATCGTTAACCACGACCGCCATGCCGCTCACCACAATCCAGTGTTCACTGCGGTGATGGTGCATCTGCAGGGACAAAGAGGCTTTTGGCTTGACGACGATGCGCTTGATCTTGAAACGCTCACCGTTCTCGAGCGTGGTGTAGGTGCCCCACGGGCGATGCACCGTCTGGTGCAGCTGGTGAAGCGTGTGGCCGGATTTTTTCAGCTGAGTGACGATGTGTTTCACGTCCTGAGCATGATCCTTGTGCGCGATCAGCAGCGCGTCTGCAGTATCAATCACAAGCAGATCTTCAACGCCAACCAGCGCGGTGAGACGCTCTTCGCTGTTGACGTAGTTGTTGCGAGCGCCGTGAGACAGCACTTCACCTTCACAGCGATTGCCGTGGTCGTCCTGAGGTGTCAACTCGCTCACCGCGTTCCACGAGCCGATGTCGCTCCAGCCAATGTCGCAAGGGACAGTGGCGACGCGATCTGAACGTTCCATCAAGGCATAGTCGATGGAAATATCAGGTACTTTAGCGAACGAGTCCGCATCCAGTGACAGGCAGTGGTAGCCCGCCGACTGGGTCAAGCGAGAGCTTGCAATCGACTCAACCGCCGCGTTTAGAACGTCCGGTGCATGTTTGGCGAACTCTTCAAGCACTGTGCCCACTTTGAAGCAGAACATGCCCGAGTTCCAAAAGTAGTTGCCGGCGGCAACGTACGTCTCGGCCGTCTTTAGGTCCGGCTTTTCAACGAAGCGCGAGACCTTCAAGCCGCCTGCCTCGCCTGCGGAGCCGCCGGCTTCGATGTAGCCGAAACCCGTCTCGGGGTATTGCGGCTGGATGCCGAAAGTGACCAACCACCCCTTGTCGGAAAGGCGTACCGCGTTTTCAACTGCTGCCGCGAAAGCGCGCTCATCCTGGATCAAGTGATCAGCGGCCAGGACCAGCATGTGGGCGTCTTGACCTTGCAGTTCTTTGATTTGCAGTGCTGCCATCGCGACCGCAGCGGCCGTGTTGCGGCCAAACGGCTCAAGAATGAAAGCCTGAGCCAGCTCAGCCTTGTTCACAGTCCGGTATTCGTCCTCGGTTTTGAAGAGCAGTTCACGATTGGTGACAGTGAGGATTTGCGAAACGCCTTCGAGTGCAGCGGCCCGAAGGAACGTCTTCTGGATCAAATTCTGGCCGTCGGGCAGCGTCATGAACGGCTTCGGATGGGCCTCGCGGGAAACGGGCCACAACCGGCTGCCGACGCCGCCTGACAAAATTACGGGTATCAAAAACATCTTGCTAATCCTCGTGCAAACCGACAGCTGCTGATGATAAGGCGGGTGAGTAGACATCACGCTAAGGCTGGTAAGCATGCAGCGGCGTCGACTTATCTGGAATTCGGGGTGTTCGTGTGCGCAAGGTTACCAGAGAACCGGGCACACTCTAAGCCGCCTATGCGACGTCGCGCATATTAGCTTCCGAAGCGCTATTTCGAGGAGGAACGTGTCATCTCGCTGGAACCATCCGGGATTATAGAAGGAAGCAGCTTGCTTGCATTTGATCGTATTTACACCGGGGGTATTCAGGGGGGGTGAGCTTCCGAAAAACATGCAGCTTAGCCCCAAGAGACTCCAGCCCGGATTAGCCTAGCAAGAATGGTGTCGCATCCTGTTGAATCAGAGCTATATGGATAGAAAGCTTTTATCTCTTGCCTATACATCCAAGCGGCAGTGATGAACAGCATCACAACGGCCAAATACCTAATGTAGTCCAAATCACTGTTTAGGAAGTATCGTCAAGAAGCGTTCTATCGTTTGGCATATGACGACGTCAGGCGACAGACTGTCGATGATCTCAGGCATACAGTCAGGACTCCAATAAAAATGAAACTCGGCGAACAGGCGAGAGCACCACCACGACAGTGTGCTTGATACCTCTCCACGCTCAAACGATGATCCACCAAAACAGAGAGCCCGCTTTTGGATGGGGGCATTGGTGCATTGCCAAGACCGACGAATGCCGATGTTACCTTCCGAAGGGTCGAACTCTTCAATGATCAACGGAGTTAGCACTTCACCATCCTCATCCAACAAGCTGTCGTAAAGAGGGGGCCGTTCGGTAATGTAGCCATCCTCAAAAAATCTAGTACCGAGATCACCGGGGGACTCTCCATGCGTAATGGGGCCCAGTTTGTAGATCGAGCCGACATGAGGCGCCAAGCGGCTGAGCAAGACGTCTACTAATAGCTTGCTCCCGTAGGTCGACATATGCGTGTCGAAGGATCTGAATGTTGACTCAGAGTGAACCTCGTCGGGGATATAGTCGGCGCTGTAAATTAAGCTTTTTCTAATTTCCGGAAGGCTCTCCAAGGATTCCACTAATGAATTCAAACCTTTTGATCCATTAGTGGCATGGAACGGGACATTCCAATACATCACTGAGGATTTTTCAGGGATCACGATTTGGACGTATTGGTAGCCACACTTGATAGAGCGGGCGTGCCTGGACTGGAACACTTGCGCCCACCCTCGGCTGTCGATTAGTGTCTCCCCGCTATAGAGCCCCTCAACGTTGTTGCTACCTTCCTTCAAAAAAATCTTGCCGCCAGCCCCTATGATCGCGGTGCCGTCAGCGGATACTCGGCCAAACGACAAGCCTTCTTTTTGGCCGGCCATAATCGCGATGGACTGCGATACCAGTTGAGAGGTCACCAAAAGCGGATAGCCAATATTCGAACATATGATTTTGAAATGGATAGAGCAAGTTGAAGCCCCTTGGTAAAAATCCTCTGTGTTAAGTTCAAACTCAAACTGGGTGGCATTGGCATAGCTAGCGAGGTCCGGTCTTTCAGCTGGTTTTGTTACTATCTTTTTGATCCAACTGAGTTCGCCGCAGGAAAAGATATGAAGCGCCTTGTGCTTTTCCAACAACTCGTCACTGGAGGAAAACCAGCCAAAAAATTTGCTGCCTTCATTTCTTTCTATCCACCCGGTGATCATGGAGCTCTCCGACTTTGATATTTCCCGATGTCGAGATGTTAACACCATCTCGCTCAGTTTGATTAGCTGCTACCAGGGATAACCAAGCTCCCAGGTCCATGCGTCCGCGATTATCGTATTCAGGTCTGAGCGGACGGGCCTCCATTGCAAGATCTTTAAAGCCTTAGAGGGATCCGCGATCAGCCGCGGCGGATCCCCTAGCCGGCGCGCCAGCGTAACCACGCGGAAATCTTTTCCAGTGAGAGCTTTAGCGCTGTCGATCACCTGCTTGACAGAGAAGCCCGTGCCATTGCCTAAGTTAAATTGGTCAGTTTTTCCCCCGCTCAGCAAGTATTGCATTGCCAAAAGGTGTGCATTACAGATATCCAACACGTGTACGTAATCACGAATGCATGTCCCATCTGTCGTTTCGTAGTCACCACCAAAGACAGAGATGTTTTCCCTTCTACCAGATGCTGTTTGCAGTACAAGCGGTATAAGGTGAGTTTCCGGCTCGTGTCGCTCACCCAGGCCAGTGTTGGGAGCACACCCGGATGCATTGAAATATCGCAGAGACACCGATTTCAGTTGATATGCTTCGTCGTAGTCACCGAGAAGTTGCTCTATCATCCATTTGCTACGGCCATAAGGGTTGATGGGATGCTTTGATCCGTCCTCGCTAATCATCTCGGAGACAGAGTTTCCATAAACCGCTGCGGTCGAAGAGAAAACAAAGTACTTAATTCCCGCATACACCATCGCATTAAGCAAGCTTACGGTATTACAGACGTTGTTGGTGTAGTATTTCGCTGGATCGATAGTGGACTCACCCACCTGGATAAAAGACGCAAAGTGCATAACTGCACAGAAATCATGATTTTTAAATAGCTGGTCAAGCAGGAATTTGTCAGAACAGCACCCAATTATAAGTCTAGCGCCTATCACGGCATCAGCATGCCCTCCGCTGAGGTCGTCGAGGACGACGACCTCATATCCAGATTTAACGAGAGTGTGCACCATGTGAGAGCCAATGTAGCCCGCTCCTCCAATTACTAATACCTGCATCAGCTTTCAATCCTTGAAATCGCGATCACCTGGCATTTGCGCTGAGCGTTGCCAGAAAGAAATCTCGTTTTAAGCTCACAGTGATCGGTGGTATAGCGTTTCGATACTGTTAACTGCGCTTCAGAACCAGCCGATTTCAGCCGTGCCGGATGTATCCGGAGCTGCTCGAGAAGAGCGGCCCAGTCCGTCGCATTCTTTGCCAAGAAACCATTAACTTTATGCCTGATGCTAAGTTTGAATTCTCCTACATCAGATGCCAAAACAGGAACTGCAAGGGAGCCTGCCTCAATGAATTTCACATTTGATTTCGCGCGATTGAACAAATTGTCTACCAGTGGTACTAGCAATAGGTCATGTCGAGATATGAATTCTAACATTGCGTTGTATTCTAAAATTGGATAGCTTGAGACGTTTGGGAGTGCCAGCAGCCGCTCAGAAACCTGAGCGGCGCCCAATACCGAAAGTGTGCAGCTAGGATTACTCAAGCAAAAACTAAATAGTGGCTCTTCTATAATGTCAAAATCTTCCCTGTGGGAAAATGTTCCGGATGAGTAGATAAGTTTGAGTGCTCCAGTTGAAGAGGTTGGCTCGGTAGAGACGAAGGGCTTGACCTTATTTCGATAAACCTCACAAGGTATTCTGTACTCCGACGCGACATATGCCCTCAGTGTCGGAGTGGAAACAATGCATCCATCCATTAATTTAACGAAGCTTTCATAGGAGTTGGCGATGAGCATTGCCTCATCAATGTTCCATTCGCCTCCGGCCACCGATCCTATCGTATGAACGAATTTAGGGAATACCAAATCATCAATTTCAGCGATACAGCGTTTACCGGTTTTACGAGCGTAGGCATAAAGCTCGGCAACATTACCTTGGGCCATAAAGCATCGCTGGAATATTACCACGTCAGCTTGATCGATCAATGGTGCAGCCGCGACCACACTGATGGCTACGTGCGCGACGGTACACTCAATTCCGTTACTTCCGAGCGATTCCGCTAGGTGAATTGACCTGTATCGTGTCGATCCATTCTCCAACCCTGCCGAGCTAAAGATCACGGCGCTGGACGTGCTCAACATCTTTTTGAAATGTACGGGATTAAAATAGTCCGTTTTCTCCTTCAGGCAATAATCCGTGTGAGGATCATCATTTTTGACGAGCTCTTGTTTGACCGTGAATTCATGGTCGCCACCCAAAGAAACTTCGAAATTGCCCAGCGCAGCCTTCGCAACCAAGTTTTCGGACTGCGCAAGCGTTTGAAATAGCTGAAAAAAGTAGTCCTTGGATATTATGTCGGGGAAAAATGAAGCTCGAGCCCTGGAAAACCTTTCGAAAAACGCCTCAGCCCCTAAATGTATTTTCTGAGCGGCAATAAACTCCTTCGAAAGGGGGTTTGGAATCTGTTTGAACGAAATAACGGTGTGACCCGAAACTGGGTCCTTGTGTAACCCTCTTGCAGAAGGTTCTGGTGCCGAAAAAAGAATCTCAAATAGCGTGGTATTTGCTTCAATGAAGTTCGCGTAAACATAGGGATCTCCCTGCTCAAAAAGGAAGCCTGAGTGAGCTAGTCCCTTGCTTACCCGTTCCCGAGAGCCCACATAGCATCCCTTAACTACTGTTTCGGCTCTTAACTTCCTCAGGAAGTATTCTAGACGAGATTGAATATTTAATAGCCAGCCGACATCTACAAATAGCACCGCTTTTTCGTCCAGAATCCCATTTTCTGCAAGGTATGATTCTAGATTTTCACGATTCTCTTTGTTTCCAGCGTAGATTTGGCCTGATAGTGCGGTAAGCAAGCGGCTGAGTTTTAGATAGTCCTGCCAGCCTGGTACGTAATCCTCCGAGGGGAAGTTCTCGAGAATGATCGCTCTCAGGCGGTTGTCAATCGTATTGAGCCCTGATTTCTTTAAGTAGTACGACAAAGTCTTTTCTTGTAAATGAAGCCCATCAACAATGAAAGCAATATCATTCGACGTTAACGGATTTTGAAACGTTGCAGGGATTACTGTGGCGCGGGACAGGTGCATGTATCGCGATGAAATCTCATCAGACTGTAACTGGTCTTTGTAGAGTGTATCGAATGCTTTTTTGATGATCCTGCCGTCCCTGGCCATAAAGACGATTTTATGAGTCGCGGCGTCTCTTGCTTGCGACCTCACATACATAGCCATCATTGCTGCCAGCGGTCCAGTTACCTCAAATCCGACTTGGGTGTAAAAATCGCATGAAGTAGCTGGTGCTTCTTTATGCCATAGGTCACTCTGCTGCTCGCAGTAGCTCTCCCAAATCCTACCTTTCTGTGACAGATTATTTTTTTGTTCTAGAGATAGTCTGAATATCTTCCGGGAGTGCTCCCCAATGGGCGAAAATCTTCTCGTATTAATACCAGCTAATTTCGGTTGGCGGACGTCACCTTCCCAGTTGTCTCCGATATGAAAGATGTCTGTCGGCGTATAACCAGAATGTCCCGCAAAATCAATAAGCGCCTTAAAGAGACGTCCTGTTTCTTTTTTCTGGCCTAGCGCCGATGATAGAAATAGATGATCCCAGAAAGAGTACCCGCAACGTTTCAACATTGCTTCAATAGTACCTTGGTCTAAATACATGTCGCTCGCGATATATATCTCTTTATCCTTTTGTCTGGCGTAGTCATACAGCTTCTTACCAAGAGGATGGGGGACGCATACAGTAAGTTCGACCGACTTTTCGACTGCGGAGTTGTTAAAAAATGACATTTGATCGTAAATGGAGTCTATCGATACGTCGTCTCTTTCGCCCAGGTGGCTGCCGAGTACCATCCCCGCAGTATCCATCCGCTCCTTGAGCAATGGCAGCGTTGCTGGTTCATGTTCCGTTAACTGATATTCGATCAGGTCAAAAATTACTTCAGGGTCGCGGAATTGCCTCGTTATCAATGTATCGAATATGTCGAAGGAAACTACTTTCGCTTCATCAATTTTTTTGATATACGCTTCGAAAGTGGGGTCCGTTTGATAAATTTCCTTGGGCAGTAGCCCAAGTATCTTCGGTGCAACCCGGTCCACATAATGCCGATCGGCAACCTTCCGCTGAGCGCATTCAGCCATCGAAAGCCTTTTTCCTGGGTTTTTGATTAGCTCTAATACGCTGGATGTCATCGCTTCGATATCCAAATATCTGACTACCATCCCCGCGTCTTCTTCGACGAACGTATGCATTCCGCCTGCCTCGCTATCGAAACAGACTATAGGCATACCCGCTTCGGCAGCTTCCATGCATACCAATGGATAAGGATCTTCTCTTGATGTCAGTAGAAAAATATCACCGGCCGCGAAGTATTCTCTTGGGTTTTCTTTTGGCCCGATCCACTCGACAAATCCTGCCAAATGTCGATTTTCAATTTCTCGCTCAGGATTCAGATCTTTGCCATCTGCGGATCCGATCCATATCATTTTAAAATCTGATGTCCCCCGGCGAAGCAGGGTTATCGCCGTGTCACAAAATAAATCAAATCCCTTTCTTTTTTCTACGGCACCACAACCAAAGATGATCGTTTTTTTGCTTTTAACATGTTTTTTTGACCGGTAGAAATCAAACGGTTCAATGAAAGGCTTGAAAAAGGAAATCTCTTCTTCGTTTATGTTTCTTTTTCTTAGCGACTCGACTGATCCTGGAGACACGGCGATATACTTACTGCAAATTTTAGACAACGCCAAAAACTGCGGTCCAAAAATTTCGAACACATTCTCCATTTCATGTACATGCGTAATGAATTCGGCACCTAGATATTTTAAGTGCTCTGCATACGAGCCAGATGCGATAGTGTTTACGTAGACTGAACGAACGTTGCTTCCGCAAAAATCTCGTAGTTCTGCAGTCAGTCCACTTTTGTGCACACGGTCTAAATAAAAGCAAGGTGCGATCTCTTCAAATCTTTTATTCCACACGCCTTGCGACCCAATCACTATGGAGAATTTAATTCGCGTGTTTTTCTTAATCCATCGCATTAGTGACAGCAAGACTGCTGGGGCGCCGGTCTGGGATGCCTCATGGCTCAAAAATATCACGGTCGGCTGGTGGGCGCCGGGGTCGTACATGGGATCTACATCTACCCGTTTTATTTTTCTCAGCTCGAATTGCCCATACTGCACCCAATGAGCAAATGGATTAACGCCAGCTTGGGCAACGTCGGGATTGGTGCCTAGATAGTAATGAGTGTTAAATTCTTTATTCGGATTTCTCTGCTCTTTCCAACCATGTTGGCAGTAGTGCTCAATTGGGTCTGCTCCCGACTCCGCGACATCCTCATAGTTTTCATAGTAATAGCTATGGCCAAACAGGCCGCTTAGTGCGATCAGTTCGTGATCTTCGGAAGAGTAGTGTGGATCGATATCATTGGCCGTGCGGTCTTCAGTTTTTTCTTGGTCGAGACTGGGGGTAGCGGTCGCAAGAGCTATGCTCTCTGATGTGTTACTACGCAACCAATGCTTGCGCCCTATCCTAATATTGACGTCGATAACGTCTGCAAGGTCAGGGTTTTCTAATACGGCTTTTTCATAATATGCGACCGCACGCGCGTATTCGCCATTTCGAAAAGCTGCGTTTCCCTGTGCAAGGGCGGAGGTCATATTTTCGCTTGTCATTTAGTCATTACCAGCATTGGAGTTCTTTATTAACTATAGCGGAGCAATTGTGGTTCGTGGTTTAGGTACGTCAGGTCGTGATTTTTTTGGCTGCAATCTGTCTAATGGAACGCGCCAATATTTGCCATTCGTTCCAATCTGTTTTTACCAACTCACTCGTGCGCTCAAGATCGTTAAGCTGATTCCCAAGGCTACTGATCAACCCCGCAATCAACAACTTGTCGCTCTCCGCCAGTGCACTCCAGACTTGTAAATCCATAGCGTCAGGTTTTGCAAACCGCAATTCTAGCCGTTGACCTCTCCCATCCTCTGTTTCTCCAAACCAATTTTGCAGCGCCGACTTGGACTCCTGCGGAAATTCCAGTCTAGGGTTGGTGCCGAAGGTTACACCCGACTCGTCCAGCGTAGCGAGGCGGTAAAAAAGTTTGCCCCATTTCGATGTACCTATTTCCAAGTTCGAAATCAAAATGCCTAAGCTGCGGTAGTGGCCCTGCTGGAGCGTATCTTTAAGGGTGATCTTGTCGTATCGAGGGACCGTTGGCCACGCGCGCAGAGATTCACAAAGCATACTCAAAGCTTGGCTGATCTGCTTTGCCTTAGGGGCGAATTGATGTTTATGCAGACTTGAACCGACGTATGAGCATAATTTTTTTAGCAGTTCTTGTATTGACTTCCAATCCGTAGGCCCTAACAAGCTTATAACGGCATTCGAGCCTTGGAATATTGCTCCTTGTCGTGGGGCGATAGTCAGCCAATCTACTGCTGTACTTCCCAAGTAGCTAAGCCAAGTGGAGGGTGTAGGTTTGATGCTAACGCTAGGCATGTCTGGGCTTAGCGAGAGTTTGATCTTAATTTCTTCAACGATCGTGTAATCAACTTCGGCATTTAAAAGTTGTATTTCGACTTCACTACTGGCGCCGTCGTGATCTGAAAACTTGACGGAGACCGCCTCAATATTCCAGTATTCTGGAAAGGCATTGTAGATCTTCTGGAGGGCTAGGCGCTGAGCATTAATCTGTGAGAGATGTTCTCTGTTAATTACCAGCTTTTGTTCGTACTGTTCCTGAACAGAGTGAAGCTTTTGTGTCAGCTCTCTATTCTCATCTTGAAGCTCCAACAGTTCTTGGCCGATGCCTGAATAATCGTCGTCGTATACTTGCTCAGGACTAAATCCACCATCACCTGCTGGTCGAGAGGTACGCTGATTTGAAGCCGTGACCGAACGCTTCACTCCAGATGACGGTGTATCGAATAGCATGCTTTGGTAGAACTGATGGTGTAGCTGAGCAATTTGCTGCTCATTAATTATGTAGTTCTCAAGTCTGTCGGAGGTTCTTTTAAGAGCCCCCTCGCTGGCAGGGAGGGGCTGATCAAAGGCAAGTTGTAGCTTTCTTTTCAGATTGCCAAAGCTCAGTTGCGTCACTGCGGGCGTGTCTGCGCTGACAATGACACAGCGGTCCGGAATGCTTTCGAAAAGGTGTATTAATCGCTCAGTATCCTCGCGCCACTTACCTAAAAGCTTTTCCACATCAGTAAGCAAATGCCCAAGCTCTTGGGTCGCGGCATTCAAAGCATCCACAGGTGATGTATAAACAATGATAAATCTAGTTTTGTTGTTAAACGCTTTCCAATGTTTCACCACCTGATCAGGTTTCTTAGGTAGCCAATACCAAGCGTCGAATTTTTGATTGTTGAGTTCGAATAGTGTGTCCATCTCTTTTGCTAGATCGGCATTCATTGCGTCTGTTTCAAAGGCCTGCTCTTGCAAGCGCTCAAAGTCTGGACTCACGTCAGCAAGGTGTCCAGCAACGCTGACAGCTGTTTCAAGGATTTGTACAAATCCCTCCGTCCTTGCCGCGCAGTTCCCCACTATAAAAAAACATTTAATTTCGGCTGGCTTCAGACTTTCTTTGGATGTTTTTTTGCTTTTCATAAACCATTATGCTCATTGTTTGGCGTCTAAAAAATAAGACGTCAGCTAAGTCAGATTTTTTCTGTCAGGTTCGCTCAGCAAATTGGTTTGCGAGATGTCGCCTCTTTTGCCGGCAAGGTCAACCCTCCATACGCTCCACTTAAATAGTCGTGGCTTAGCGCAGGATGGTAGTGCGGATCGATCTGTCCGCTCAGTGACCACTTTTCTATAAAGCGCTGCTGCTCACGACGAGCTCTAGCTTGCTTCTCAGCGCTCACATCTTTCCCTCGGCTCGCGGACTCCGCATGAATCAATTTCGCATATGCGGTCCAGATCAAATTCAGCCCCGATGCCTGAATGCGTAAACAGAAGTCGACATCGTTGAACGCGACAGGGAATGCCAGTTCGTCTAGCCCGCCCAGTTCGTCGAAAACCGATTTGCACACTAGTAAGCAGGCCGCAGTGACAGCGCTTTGGCGCCGAGTCAGTTGATTCGTCGCTAGGTAACCCGCGTCGTTTTCTTCAAGGTTGTTGCCTGTGTGGGCTGCCAAACCGTTAATGCCCACTACAACCCCGCCGTGCTGCACCATGCGGTTCGGCCAGAGCAATTTCGCCCCTACCGCACCAACCTTGTCGCGCAGCAATTGACTGACCATTTCCTTCAGCCATCCAGATTCAATGACCTCGATATCGTTATTTACCAGACCAATGATTTCTCCCGTCGCGTGTTCCACTGCCCGGTTATTGATCGTTGAGTAGTTGAACGGAAACGGATGTGGCAGCACTTGCACGCCACGCTTGGGCAACTCATTCAGATAGGCGAGTGCCTGCGGATCGCTGGACTGATTGTCGACCACGATGATTTCGAGGTCCGGGTAATCCGTATTATTCAGCAGGCCTTCGATGCACGTCCTCAACAGGCCGACCTGATCCCGGGTCGGGACGATCAGGCTGACGCGGGGGAGGGTGGACGGAAGCGGCCACTGTGCCCGCAGCAACGCCGGAAACTGAGGAACCGGGCTCACGGTGGAACCTGGAATCAGCGCGTCGCAAAGCCAGGCGATGGCGTGTTGGCGAACAGGGGATGGCGAAGCCTGTTCTGGGCTCGGCGGCGCTTGGTGATGCCTGTGATAGACCACGTGGGGCAAGTGGACCACGCGGGCGTTGAGCTTTTCTGTGGCGAGCGCGACGGCTGCGATCAGCTGATCCCAGCTGAGCAAATGCAGCGGGTCGGCGGCTGCATGGAGTGACAGCGCTTCGTTGATGATCGTGGCGCTGAAGATCGCTCCTGGCGTGAAAATGTCTGCGCCGATGAACAGATCAATGTCCCACACGGGTTTCAACCAAGGAAGGGAGCGTTCCCCCCGAGGCCCGTCGCGGTCGCAATCACCATAGCCCCAGGCAGCCCCTTCTGTGAGCAAGTCACCGAGGTGATCAAGGCCGAAACTGGCCAAGTGGTCGCCCGCTTTGATCGGGACGATGGCTTCGCAACCCGCTTCAAGCAGCGCTTTCACCGCTGAGAACACATCCACACTTTGCGTTTCTACGACATGGAAAGGCTGCAAGCCCCGGACGTTTCTGCTCGTCCCGATTGACTCGCCGAGATCGGCGTCACCGTCTACTATCAGCAACAGGCCGATCTGGGTGTTTGTCGTTTCAGCTGAGGAGGGAACGTCACGCTGGAAAGCGTCGAACCACTGCGGGTAGTGGTGAAAGCCCGCACTTTTGGGCAGGCGCATTCCATGATCTTTGGCTACCTCACTGAGCAACGCCAGGGTCTTTTTATCCGGGCTTTGCTGCTCGTGATTTCTGAGCAGGCCTTCAAGACCCTCCGGCCAGCAGCACAGGTGGATCGGGCTCCCGGAAAGCGGGTGGCCTAGGTCGTTCTCGATGTGAAGCACATGGGGTTTGCCGTCGGCCAGTTCCCATGGGAGTTCAAGGGTAAAACCGTGGTTGCTCGTGGCCCGGTAAACCAGTGCCTGGTGATGTTCCTCGCAGGAAATCTGCACCAGCACGCGATCGTTCTCGCGAGCGATTACCTGGACGTGACGTTGTGGTGCGTCAGGGTCCCAGGCCCAGCCACTCAAACGCAAACCGCCGCTGTGCCAGACCTGGGTGGCAACGGGTAACGGCGCCTTGTTTGGTGTTGCAGGGAGGTTTATCTCGCCCGTCAGGCTGTGGTCGGTATTCGCGACACGGGCGCTGATGTGCCGTGCTTCGTCCAGCCATCCCTGCCTGAGCTGCACGGTGAACCCGTGAAAGTCATCTCCGGCATTTGCTTCGGGGTAAAACTGATCGGCGCGGGTGAGCGCGACGCATGCACCGTCGACAAGGATCTCCACGACCAGTGTCGTTTCCGGGCGCGTGGTGTCCAGCGCCCAGCCTTGAAGCACGTCGCCATACAGCCCGACGATTGCGCCTTGGATCGGGGCATCAAGCTGTATCGGATCACTGAGCGCGAGGGTGGTTGGAACTTCAAGTGACATCAGATTCGGCTCGGCTAAGGGGTAAATGGCTAAGGGGCAAGGCCCCTGCTTCAACGGCGAGCGCGCTCGGCGCCGCATAAAGTCCCACGCCAAGCGCATCAGCGAGATCAGGTGCGGTCCAATCGGCCCCAGGGTTAGTGTCCAGGCCGAGCACGCCGTCGCAACCTGCAAGCTGCGCGCAGTCTTTGAGTGTCAGGCCGAAGAGCAGGGGCAGTGCATGAACCACGCCAGAGGTCAGCAGGGCTTTACGCCAGGGGCTGTCCACATGAATCAGCAATTGGATCGGGAGCCGTTCGCGCCGGATGCGTTTGGCGAGTACGAGCCACTTATTGGCGACGTCTGGGTGATGCAGCGCATCGCCAATCAGTAAGCATGAAGGGCTGGACGCATGTACGCGTTGAATGTGTTGTCTGGATTCAACAGTCAGTCTGGCACCTGGGAACGCACTGGCGTAGTGCGGCTGCAGTGCCTGCCACGGCAGATGAATGCTGTTTGCCTGAACTGCAAAGGGTGCCCAGGTCTCGACGCTTGCCTGGCGCAACAACGCGTCATCGCGGCAGACAAGCCGGTACGGTTTGTCGAGCCGGGCAGGCAAGGTGCATAGCCACTCGGGCCCGCCCGCGAGGTTCTGAAAGATCAATTCATCTACTGCAAACCTGGCCAGATCGTTGAACAGTTGCTCGGTTTGTGAGGGCAGTTCGTATTCAAGGCTGAATAGCAGCGGCTTCACGTGGGCTTGCAGCGTTACTATCGTGCGCGAGTTCTGGTAGCGCCAAGTCATGCTGAGCGCGGCGTCGAATGCGCCCGCTTTCCCAATGTGCAGTTGCTTGAGTCCAGGCTCGGGCCAGCTGCGCGGAGGGCTTTGCGCTATCTGCGCCGCCACGTCGTCAAATCGCGCGCGCTGCAGCGCCTGGCGGGCAGGCTTGATGGGATCACGCAGGCAAAAATCGTCAAACCGTGCGGAGGCGTCCGGGTAACGCCGTCTGAGGATTGCGTTGTTCTGCGCAACGCGCAGGGTCTTTTCTTCTCCGAAGGAAATTCCACCTTGATGCGCAATGAATACGGCAGGTGCGCCCATGTGGCGCCAGCCCAAAGCCCGTGCTCGCATACACCAGTCGGTTTCTTCCCCGTAACCGCGTGACAGTCCCGTTTCATCGAGGTAGCCGACTTCGTCGATGGCTGCGCGCTTGATATACAGGCAAAAGCCGCATCCGGTCTCGATTTCCATCGCCGGGCTGTTGGCAAGCCGAGCCAGATCGTCCAGCCGGGCATGCTCGATCGCACTGGGCATGGGATGGCTGAAACGGCTTTCGGGAAAGCTCATCAGCTCGCCGTTGTTGGTAAACGGCGTCACTGAGGCAATCGATGTATCGCTGTAGGCGACGTCACGCAAGCGATCAAGCCAGTTGCCGTGAACCCGCGTGTCAGCGTTTAACCAGACGACGTCTTGCCGGGGGCTGAGGGCCATCGCTCGGTTCATGCTGCGAATGAAGCCCAGATTCACCGGATTCTGAACGAGGGTTATTTTGCCCTTGCCCGCCAGTACCTTGAGCGCCTTGCGCAGCGCTGCCACAGGGGTCATGTCGTCGATCACAACCAGGCGATGGGGCGTGCGGTTCGACTTGCGGGCCTCGATTGCGCTTTGAATGCACGCCAGCGTTTCATCGAGTCCGTCGAACACTGGAATCAGCACGTCCACTGGCTGCTTCTCGCCGTCAGTCGCTGCAGCCGGTGGCGGGCTGAAAGCGGGCATCGCATAGACAGGGCTGCCTTGCAGCGGGTCGCCTGTCGCGAAGCGGACATTTACCGCGGGTGTAGCGTTTGGGACCTTTACGCGCACACCGCCATGGGCAATCGGCAGCCCGGCGGCAGCGAGAACGGTGCTGAGCGAGTTGGCAACCATCGCAATCTGATGACCGTTGGCTTCCAGCAGGAGCTGAACAGGGGTTTGGAGGTCATGAAGGTTGACTGCCCAGCCTTGAATTTCCTGCTGATCAGGCAGGTAACTCACCACCCCGACATGGCCTGGCAGCTCTTTCTGAGCAGCCAGTAGCTTTAGTACGAACGACAGTTCACCAGGCGCGGTGATGTCAGGCAGCTGCGCGAGGATCAGGCGCCGCAGTTTCTCAGGGGATTCACTCTGACTGCGCACCTGCCATAGCATCATTCGCAGCGCAGATTCATCCGGGAGTTTCTGCCATGCACCACTGAGAAAGCGGCTCGCCAGCGCAGGTTGCCCTTGCGCCAGGAGACTTCGACCGACCAGCGCCTGAACATCCGCGCGCAGGGGAAAGGCGTGGGCGGCGTTGTTTAAAAAAAGAAATGCAAGCTTGGTATCCAGAGGCAGCGCTTCGATACCTTTCCAGATGCAAGCCTCTGGGTAGTATTCAGGCGTCTGCAATGCGCGCTCAAGTGTTGCAGCGGCAAGCCCACCTTCATCGGCTTGGCGATGACGGTGAAAAATGTCCATGAGCGTTTCTTGCCCACGGTCAGGTTGTCTGGACATAAGCTGGCGTGATCACTTAAAAAATAAAAGAGGGGCGACCCGAAAGTCGCCCCTTTTTTTGCACACTACCCGGCCTTGCGGCCGGGAGTATCCATCGCTGCTACAGGGCTAGTTAGACTGCGCCGTGCAACACTACAACGTTGTCGTTGTGTGCGATTGCTTCTGCGGAACCAACGATGCCGATGGCGACGTCAGCGTGAGTGCCGCCGCTGGCCAGGACTTCGTTCCAGCCAGCTTTACCAGCGTCGTCAGCTGCACGACCGGTAGCGGTCTGGTACAGAGCATCGATGAACGCGTCGTCGGTTTTAGCAGTGGCTTCGGCCGAACCAACGATGCCTGCAGCAACTTCACCACGGCTGGTGCCGTTGAACAGTTGCGATACCCAAGCGTCCAGGCCAGCGTCATCAGCAGTGCGACCCAGCACGTTGGTGTACAGATCACGAACGAAGGTGCCGTTCGACTGATCCAGTTCTTGTGCTTCAGCAGAGCCAGCAATGCCAGCCGCTACATCGGCCAGGGAACCGCCGTTCGCCAGTACAGAAACCCAGCTCTCGGAACCGGCAGTATCAGCAGCGCGACCCAACAGGGTGGTGTACAGGTTGTCGATCTGATCCGTGGTATTAGCACCGCCGAACTCAGCAGAGTTCAGGAACTGGTTTGCGATGTCGGTCAGCGAAGTGCCGGCCTCTACCAGACCGGTGAAGGCTTGAGCGCCAGCTTGATCAGCGTCGCGACCCAGGATGCCTTCGTACAGACGCAGTGCAGAAGCTTCAGCTTCGCTGTGCGCCAGTGCAATGGTGGTGCCGTCAGCGAAGTTCAGGAACTCGGCATCAGTGATTGCTGCAGTTTGACCAACGCCCAACGCGGCGGAAGCCAAGTTTACGTTGTTGCTGTTGCCGGCGGTTACGGTGTAATCCGCAACAGTGCCGTCCAGTTGAACGACGTCATAGCCGCCGCCAGCGTTGACGATGTCAGCGTGAGCAGTGCCGCTCAAGATGATGGTGTCATTACCGGTACCGGTGGTGATGGTGTTGTTGCCAAGGCCAGCCACAACGGTGTTGTTGCCGTTGCCAGTGGTGACGGTGTCGTTGCCGTTGCCAGCGTCAATGTAAGTGTTCTGATCGCCATTGACGTGGATGATGTCATCGCCATTGCCGGTGGTAACGGCCAGTGCGATGGTTGTAGAGGCATCTGCGGCAACAAAAGCGCGAGCGAAGGATGCAGTCTCAGCAACGGCTGGGGCATCGATGGTCACGGACAGGTTGGCGTCGCTCTGGAATACGAGCGCTTTGGCCGAGCTCAACGAAGCAGGGACGTCCAGAACAACCAGGTCACCCTGGGCGCCTGCGATGTTGGCTACTACAACGTCTGCAGTCTGGCCAGCCGGGACCTGAGGAGCGTTAACGCCGTCCCACGTGCCAACGTTTACAGTCTGAGCAGTGTCCAGGCTCAGCAAGCTGCTGATGGTGGCCGCTGTCGTATCGGAGAACGCCGGAGCGTCCAGGAATGCTTGGAAATTGGTAGCTGAAACCGGGCTGTCGTATTGCATGGGAAGTTCCTGTTACTTCAAGCCATCTGGCTTGTATTACTGAGTTTCTGCGTCAATGCAGAGTTTTCCCACGGAGACTTATAGCGGGCAGCGTTCGTCTTCGTTACGGGTGTAATGCAGATGTGCAGCGCCACCAACGGTTCGGTGCCGGTGGGGCCGTGCATCATCTGATCGGGCACAATGGATCGCGGCGCGGTGCCGCTGAACACAATGTGGCCGGATAATTCGTATGAGTGTCGGTTGGGGCCTACGAGGCTGAAGCCAGCAGACACCAACGGCAGTCGCTTGCCTCGGGTGCCTGTGAACGTGCCGGTTGGCACGTTTGAACTCGGGCCAGAGCCGGCAACTGTAGAGGTGTAGACCAAGTCGACACCCATAGGCTTGTTGTTCCAGATGACTTCGAAGCCCTCGAGGCGCTTGGTGCTGTCATGCATTCCGGCCCAGCCTTCATGGGACTGTACATCGCCGATCCCTTGAAAATGGGCAACCAATGTCAACGGCGCAGGCCCCGCATTCGGAGCAATGACAGGGTTGGGTTCGGCAGCACTGATCACGCTGAAGTCACGCATGATGGCAGGGGAGGTGTCGATACGGTCGATGCGCAGATCAATTGGATCAATGCTTTCATCGAACATGTGATATTCGGTAATCAGGACTGTTGCGATGCCGCCCTTGACGCGGGCCACAATGGTGTCGCCCAGCTTGGCCAGCATATTCTTGCTGATGCCTTCGGCCGGGAAGAAATCGATGGCGCCTTTGCCAAGCGGAGCTTGCTGCAACGCAATACAGACGGGCTTGTCTGCGGAGGACTGTGAGGCGTAACGAAAGATATACATTCCCGGTTCAAGCAATGTGACGCGGGAACTAATCTTCAAGCCATCTAATGTTTGCGACTGCACTCAATAAGTTTCCTTCTTATCCCGAGCTCACAGCCGTTGATAGCAACAATACTGGTCCATCAACGCTGCAATCGTACTGCGTAACTTAGTGGCGCACTGGTGGCATCTGCCGAGGGGCGAGGTTAATCGATCCCTCAAAAATGTCAATTCAGAATGTAGGAATCTTCCGGATTGCCAGTGCGAAACAAGTGCGGAACATAGTGATATGGATTCACTCATTTGTGGGAACCGTTGGTCCGATGCGGCCGGGTTGTGTCTGTGCCGTAAGGATGAAGATTTCCGTGAAGGGTACAGTGGGCGGGGCCTGAAGGTTGAAGCGCTGCGCGCGAGAGCCTTTCGAACGGACGGGCGGGTCGCGGGGTTGCTGCTTTGCATTGGGCTTCAAAACGCGCTTTCGTTGAAGGGCAAGAAAATTATGACCGCTCTAGCGTGGGTAGTTGATGGGCGTGCCGGTTAGGCTGATGAAGCTTTCGGGGTTACGCAGCACGCTACAGGTGTGAATATGACTGGCCGGACCGGTCAATACCTCCCTTCGGGCGGACCCGCCAGGGTGGTGGCTCCGCTCGCCCGGTTCGCCTGGAGGCGGCGGTTTGACCATTGATCCTGTTTGCAAATCTAGGAGTGGCCAGCATGGGTAAATCGAGCAACGGTAGTGGCGGGATATGAGCAATGCCTGCAACATTGCTCATCCCCATGTACGGAAGATCATCCGGTTGGATATAAAATTGTGAACTTTTTGAATGGTAGGCACCGTACCGAAGCTGCTGAAATGTCCAGTAGCGAATCATTAAGAAAATTTAATCTTAATCGCCCCGCCCTTGTAGCGGTTGATGGCCTTTTAATGCTGTCTGTCTGATCTGCCGCTGGTACACTCTCGGGCTTTGCAGCCTTTTTCTCATCAGTAATGGATTCTATGAGTCGTTCACACGAAAACAATCTGCAAGCAGCGCTCAAGGCTTGTCGCGGAAGCTTCCTCTCCGTCGGGTTCTTCAGCTTTTTCGTCAATACGTTAATGCTGGTTCCCACCTTTTACATGATTCAGATTTCAGGTCGGGTGGTGCCCAGTAGCAGCACTTCCACGCTGATCATGCTTACCCTGATTCTTACCATTCTGATGATCACGATGGGCTCCCTCGAATGGGTGAGGTCGCGCATCATGGTGCGCATCAGTAATCGGCTGGATGTCTTGCTCAGTCGCGACGTGTACCGCGCGAGCTTCAAGAAGGCATTGAACAGCGGTGGTATGGACGCCTCGGCGCAGTCGCTCAACGACCTGACATCGCTACGGCAATTTCTGACCGGCAACGGTCTGTTCGCGTTCTTCGATGCGCCGTGGCTTCCGGCATACACCGCCGTGATGTTTCTGTTCCACCCCTGGTTTGGCTGGATGACGGTCATAGCCGCCATCGTGCTGGTGATGTTGGCTTACCTTAATCACCGCTACACCGGCAAGACGTTGACAGAAGCCAACAAGCAAAGCCTCACCTCCAACCTGCACACCACCAAAAGCCTGCGCAACGCTGAAGTCATCGAATCCATGGGCATGCTCGACACGCTGATGGGCAAATGGGCGGTCCGGCAGCGACGCGTCCTGGTGCTGCAGTCCGATGCCAGCGACAAGAGTGGCGTCATCACGTCCATTTCAAAAACGTTCCGCAACTGGGCTCAGTCGATGATGCTGGCGGCTGGCGCTTATTTAGTGATCACTCACGAAATCAACCCGGGCTTGATGATGGCCGGCTCTCTGCTGCTGGGTCGCGCACTCGCACCTATCGATCTGATGATCGGCAGCTGGAAAGGCTTCGTCGCTGCACGCGTGCAGTACCAGCGTTTGAATGACACGCTGGACAAACTCAACGCCGAGCCAGAGCGCATGTCTCTGCCGGACCCCGAAGGCCATCTGCAGGTCGAAAATCTCGTTGTGGCGCCACCCGGGGCGAAAGCGGCGGTGATCAGAAACATCAGTTTCGTGACGCCAGCCGGCAGCATCGTCGGGATCGTCGGTCCCAGCGCAGCGGGCAAGTCGACGCTAGCGCGGGCTCTGCTCGGCATTTGGCCTCCGCAGCACGGCGTGGTCAGGCTCGACGGCGCCGACATTAGTACGTGGGACAAGCAAAAGCTGGGTCCGCACCTGGGTTACCTGCCTCAGGACATCGAGCTGTTTGAAGGCAGCATCAGCGATAACATCGCTCGCTTCACGAAGGTCGATCCCGAGAAAACCGTGTTGGCGGCCCGCATTGCCGGCGTCCATGAAATGATCCTGCAACTGCCGGACGGCTACGACACGGTGATCGGCAGCGAAGGCGTCAACCTGTCGGGCGGCCAGCGTCAGCGCATCGGTCTGGCGCGTGCGGTATATGGCAACCCTCGGTTGATCGTGCTGGATGAGCCCAACTCCAACCTCGATGAGGTCGGTGAACGTGCATTGGGCGTGGCATTGCAAAAGATGAAAGAGACCGGCGCGACGGTGTTTATTATTTCCCACCGCCCCAATGTCCTTTCGCGACTGGACCGGATCATGGTCTTGAACGGCGGCGCGATGACGATGTACGGCCCGCGTGACCAAGTGATTGCCGAACTGGCTCAGCAACAGGCCAAAGCTCAAGCCCAGGCGCAGGGTCAAACCCCGCCCCGGGTTGCTCCTGCAGCAACCGGCGCAATTCAGCCCAGCGCCTGAAAGGAATTCTTGAATGACCAGTAACGCGATTACCGTGCTCGACGAGCCGTCTGACGACATGCCGACTTCCGACCGCGGCATCCGCCGGGTTGGGATGACCATTGTCCTGGTGACCTTCGGTTTGTTCGGCACCTGGGCAGCCTTTGCCCCGCTGGGCAATGCGGTTTACGGCTCCGGTGTTGTCACCGTGCAGAGCTACCGCAAAACCGTTCAGCACCTGGAAGGCGGGATCGTCAAGGAACTGCGTGCCCGCGACGGCGACACGGTGCACAAGGGCGATCCGTTGATCATCCTTGACGATGGCCAGCTCAGCTCGGAGTACGAATCCACCCGCAACCAGCTCATCACCGCTCGCGCCAAAGAGGCGCGTCTTCGCGCCGAGCGCGACGACTTACCGGCGATTCCGGCGCTGAAAATCGACGGCGTCGAAGGCGATCGCGCCCGCGAGGCCATTGATGGCGAAGCTCAGGTGTTCAGGTCGCGGCATGATGCGCGTCTGGGCGAGATCTCGGTGCAGAAAGAGCGCATCGGCCAGCTGAAACAGCAGATCATCGGCCTTAACGACATGATCGGGACCAAGGTGAATCTGGAGAAATCCTACACCCGCGAGATCACCGAGCTTAAGGATCTGCTGCGCCAGGGCTTTGTCGATAATCAGCGTTTGCTTGAGCAGGAACGCAAGCTGGACATGCTCAAGTCAGAAGTGGCCGACCACCAGTCGACGATCACCAAAACGCGTCTGCAGATCAATGAAACCGAGATGCAGATTGTTCAGACCAACCAGAAATTCAGCTCCGATGTGGCCAAGGACCTGAGCGATGTGCAGGCGCAGGTCTTCGATTTGCAAGAGAAGGCCAGCGCGCTCAAGGACAGGCTGTCGCGCATCGTCATCCGCGCGCCGGAGGACGGCATGGTGCTGGACATGAAAGTGCACACCATCGGCGGTGTTGTCAGCGCGGGAACACCGTTGCTGGACATCGTGCCGGAGTCTTCGGACTTGGTAGTTGAAGCGCACGTTTCGACGAACGACATCGACCGCATCACCCTTGGCAAACTTACCGACGTCCGCTTCAGCGCCTTCAATAGCGCCACTACTCCGGTCATTCAGGGGCAAGTCACGCGAATCTCGGCGGACCGGCTTACCGACGAGAAATCCGGCGAGGGTTATTATCTCGTGCGGGTGAAAATCACCGATGAAGGTCTGAAGCGCCTGGGCGACCGCAAACTGCAGCCTGGCATGCCAGCGGAAGTGCTGATCAACGCGGGTGAACGCACGATGCTGCAATACCTGCTCAAGCCAGCGCGCAACATGTTCGCCAAGTCGATGATCGAGGAATGACAGTGGTACGTTTTTTCTCCGGTTTGCCGTTTGGTGTGCTCCTTGGTTTGTTTACCCTCAGTGCTCATGCGGCACAGCCCGTCGCTCCGCAACAGGTCAGCGCTTCGACCTATTCACTTGACCTGATGACGCTGTACAAGGAATCGCGGCTTGAAGACCCGCGCATTCTCTCGGCCTACGCACACGCCCGGTCTGCCAAGCAGCAGGAGCGCGAAGCGTTTGGCGGGTTGCTGCCTCAGGTCTCGGTGGATAGCAATTTCAACAGGATTTTGCGCAAAGACGCCGAGTCGCGGGAAATCTACGACAACAAAAGCTATGGACTGAATCTCAGCCAATTCATCTACAACAAGGAAGCGTGGGAGCGGTACCAGAAGGCCAAGAGCGTCACGCTGCAGAAGGCCTCGCAGTCTGAAGATTCTCAGGCCGAAGCTACAGTGGATCTGGCCAAGCGTTATTTCGCAGCGTTGGCCGCCGACGATGCACTGGAACTGGTCTCGGCCGAACGGCGCGCCACCCAGGGAAGCCTTGACCGCGTCAACGCGATGTACGCCAAGCAGATGGCCAAGATCACCGACATGCTGGACCTCAAGGCGAGGGTCGACTCATTGCTGGCCCAAGAGATTGAAGCGCGTAATCAGGTGCGTCTTTCACGGGAAGGGCTGTCGGAGATTGTCGGTCGTCCGATCAACGATCGCTTGAGCCGGATCCGTAACGATATCGCTCTGCAAGCACCTACGCTGCCGCTCGACGCTTGGATTGCCCAGGCGCTCGACAGCAACCCCCGACTCAAGGCATATGAAAGCAATCTGGCGGCGGCCGATGCCGCGGTGCGTGAAGGGAAGGGCGGTCACTACCCCTCACTCAGTTTTAACCTGGGCGCTCAGCAGAGTGACGTCGGTTACGACAACACGCTGACCCCGCGCAGTGACAGCTATGTCGCGACCATTGGCTTGAAAGTGCCAATCTACAGCGGCGGCTCGACGTCGGCGCGGGTGAGTGGGTTGTATGACGAGCAATACGCGGCCGAGCAGGACCTTGAAGGCGTTCGCCGGCAAGTGGTGAAAGAGACCACCAACGCCTACCTCACCGCTCAGTCTGCCGTGGACAAGATTCGCGCGGGCCAGAATGCGTTGTCTTCGGCCAAGCAATCGAGCATCGCGGCGCAGAAAGCGTTTACGTATGGTGTCGTTAACGCCGTGGACGTATTGACCGCTGTGCAGAATGAATTCAAGGCGCGCAGTGATCTGCTGAAATCGCAGTACGACTTCATCACCAACCTGTTCATTCTCAATCGCTGGGCCGGCAAGCTGTCGCAAGAGAGCGTGGCCAGCGTAAACGTGTGGCTCGGCGGCGATGATTCTGAAGCGCTGAAAGACCTGGGCAACTCAGCCCCCAAGTCCAAGTAACCAGCAGTCACTCACGCTTGCCGGTGTGCCGCCAACACTTTGCGGTACACCGCCAGCGTCTGTCGTGCGCATTCCTGCCAAGTGAACTGACGAGCGCGTTCGAGGCCTATTTCGATCCGTTCGGTTCTGAGCGCATCGTTACCCAACACGTCGAGCATGGCCGCTGAGATGCTTGACGCATCAAGCGGGTCGACCGCCCAGGCGGCATTACCGGTGACTTCCGGCAGGGACGTTGTAGTCGACGCAATGACCGGGCATTTGGCCGCGAATGCTTCAATGACGGGCAAGCCAAACCCTTCATATAAAGACGCAAATATCATGGCGCTCGCGCTTTGTAGCAATGCCATGACTTCGTCCTGGGGCAGATAACTCAGCCATTTGCCCTCGCCATGCTCCTCCAGCTTTTTCAGCTGGGGGATGAGGTCCTCGCTGGCCCAACCTTCGCGGCCAACCACGACCAGGGGATGGCCCTTTCTCACTGAAGCGGGCAAGGCTTGAAACGCTTCGAGCACGCGGTGAAGATTTTTGCGAGGTTGTAGCGTTCCGACAAAAAGGAAGAAGCCCGGCTTGAGGCCGTATTTGCTCATGACCGATTCTTTACGGGGCGCAGAAATACGCTCGAAATAAACAGGGTCTACCCCGAGTGGGGTGACGCTGATCTTTGCAGGCGGGATGCCCAGCAGCCTGATCAGGTCCTGTCTGCTGTGTTCTGAAATGGTGATCACATGGTCGGCTTTGCTGACGCTTCTGGCGAAGAGAGTGCTCTTCAGGCCTCTGAAGTTTTTCCTCATCCACTCGGGATGGATGAGCGGGATGGCATCCATCACCGTCGCAACCACCGGGAGGCCGGCTATATTCGGGATCTGGTGATCCGTGGCATGGAGCAGGCACACGTCATTACGGATAGCGGCTGAATTTGCCAAAGGCAGGTTGAGCAGGCCACTGGTAAGTGCATGAAGTCTGAATCGTTCAGACAGCACTTTCGGCGTACCGCACTCCAGGGCCGGGAGCTGCCGGCCGAATGCGTACGGCTTGAAGTTGATATCGGCGGCTTCGCTCAGTTTGAGATCGTCCATGGCCTGCCAGAGTGAGCGGGTGTAAACGCCTATCCCGTCCAGATGCCCCGTGCGCTCACCCTCAGCCCAAACACTGCAGCTCAAACCAATATTCATACGTGTTCTCAATCTAAACCGGCCAGTCATGAAAATAAGGTCGCGAGACTACCACGAGCTTTCTCCCCAGGCATTTCCCGCAAAATCAGATCGTCTGGAAGGTGTGCGTTCGAGCGGTATTGTTTGATGCGTTCGTCCTGTGAATGATGGGTGAGAGCTTGTATTCTCCGTTCCTGCATGGCTCGGCGAGAGGCGACGCGCTCAAGCTCAGCTTCACCCCGACTATCGGCGGGGCCTCCGTGCCATATACTCACGCGGCGCCAAGAAGGTGCTGCGGATAAATCAAGGTTGATAACGCGCGTGAAGATCTTAGTTACTGGCGGCGCAGGCTTCATCGGCTCAGCAGTCGTACGGCACATCATTGCCAACACCACCGATTCGGTCGTCAACGTTGATAAGTTGACGTACGCCGGTAACCTTGAATCGCTGCAAACGGTTGACCAGAACGAGCGTTACGCCTTCGAGCACGTCGATATTTGCAGCCGTGAAGACCTTGATCGTGTGTTCCGTCAGCATCAGCCGGATGCAGTGATGCACCTGGCGGCCGAGTCCCACGTCGATCGTTCGATCACTGGGCCGTCGGAATTCATCCAGACCAACATCATTGGTACCTACGTGCTGCTGGAAGCTGCCCGCGGCTATTGGTCTTCGCTGGATGAAACGCGCAAAGCGGCCTTCCGCTTCCATCACATTTCGACCGACGAAGTGTATGGCGACCTCGAAGGGCCTGAAGACCTTTTCACCGAAACCACGCCTTACCAGCCAAGCTCGCCTTATTCGGCCAGCAAGGCAAGCTCGGACCACCTCGTCCGCGCCTGGGCTCGTACCTACGGTCTGCCGACGCTGGTCACGAACTGCTCGAACAACTACGGGCCGTTCCACTTCCCTGAGAAGCTGATCCCGCTGGTCATCCTCAATGCACTGGAAGGCAAAGCGCTGCCGATCTACGGCAAAGGCGATCAAATCCGCGATTGGCTGTTTGTGGAAGACCATGCGCGCGCCCTGTACAAAGTGGTCACCGAAGGCGAAGTAGGCGAGACCTATAACATTGGTGGGCACAACGAGAAGCAAAACATCGAAGTGGTTCGCACCGTGTGTGCCTTGCTCGATGAGCTGCGTCCCGATTCGGCGTTCCGTCCCCACGTTGACCTGTTGACCTACGTCCAGGATCGTCCGGGCCACGACCTGCGCTATGCGATCGATGCCAGCAAGATTCAGCGCGAGCTGGGCTGGGTTCCGGAAGAGACCTTCGA
>DASVUK010000086.1:0-7229 GCA_036387095.1 Pseudomonas sp. | reverse complement strand
GAGCATGCAGCTCGCGTTTGACCTGAGTTTTGCTTTTCTCCCCGTCGAGGGAGTCGTCGTAAGAATCAACCATGGGGGCAGTCCGCAAATAAACGCCGCCATGATAACCAGTCGGGGGCCGCTTGTCCGGCCCGGTCGGTATTCGGCCTGTGCCGAAAGCAGAATTTGATGGAGAAAGTCATGAGTGCATCACAAAGCGTTGGCCCGCAGGCCTTGCCCGCACTGCAGGAACAAGTGGAGCAAATCATCGCCGAGGCCAAGCGTCAGGGCGCTAGCGCCTGCGAAGTCGCGGTATCGCTGGAGCAGGGCCTGTCGACCTCGGTTCGCCAGCGTGAAGTGGAAACGGTCGAGTTCAATCGCGACCAGGGTTTTGGCATCACCTTGTACGTTGGCCAGCGCAAAGGCTCGGCAAGTACATCGGCCAGCGGCGCGGATGCCATTCGCGAGACCGTCGCGGCGGCGCTGGCGATTGCCAGGCACACCTCTGAAGACGAAAGCTCGGGTCTTGCCGATGCTGCGCTGATGGCCAAGGAACACCAGGATTTCGATCTTTATCACGCCTGGGACATCACACCGGAACAGGCCATCGAAAAGGCATTGCTGTGTGAAGCGGCTGCTTTCGATGCCGACAGTCGGATCAAGAATGCTGACGGCACTACGTTAAGCACGCACCAGGGCTGCCGGGTTTACGGCAACAGCCATGGTTTCATCGGCGGCTATGCGTCGACACGCCATAGCTTGAGCTGCGTGATGATCGCTGAAGGCGAAGGTCAGATGCAGCGTGATTACTGGTACGACGTCAGCCGCCAGGGCGAACTGTTGGCCGACGCCCAAAGCATTGGTCGCAAAGCCGCAGAACGCGCTGCAAGCCGTTTGGGCGCGCGACCTGTGCCCACCTGCGAAGTGCCAGTGCTGTTTTCCGCAGAGCTGGCTGGCGGGCTGTTCGGCAGCTTCCTCGCGGCGATTTCGGGCGGCAACCTGTACCGCAAGTCATCGTTCCTTGAAGGCGCCATGGGCCAACGGTTATTTCCGGAATGGATGACCATCGACGAGCGTCCACATTTGATGCGCGCCATGGGCAGCTCGGCTTTTGATGGAGACGGCCTGGCGACCTACGCCAAACCGTTCGTCGAGAACGGCGAGCTGGTTTCCTACATCCTCAGCACTTACTCCGGTCGCAAGCTCAATCTGCCGAGCACCGCCAATGCGGGCGGCGTGCATAACCTGTTCGTCACCCACGGCACCGAAGATCAGGCAGCGCTAATTCGCCGCATGGGGCGCGGCCTGTTGGTTACCGAGCTGATGGGCAGCGGCCTGAACATGGTCACGGGTGACTATTCTCGTGGCGCGGCCGGCTTCTGGGTCGAGAACGGCGAAATCCAGTTCCCGGTTCAGGAAGTCACCATCGCTGGCAACATGCGGGACATGTTCAAACAGATCATCGCCGTCGGCAACGACCTGGAACTGCGCAGTAACATCCGCACCGGGTCGGTGTTGATCGAGAAGATGACCGTCGCCGGTAGTTGAGACCTGCGTGATAATGCCGGCCCACAGGTGGTAATCCCCTCGACCTGTGGGGCGGATTTGTCTGAGGGTGGCTCTTTCGAGCGGCCGGCATGGCACTGTTGATTGCCGATTTCCAGCAGGGCCGTCAGGACTGCTGGAGATTGGTTGCCCGACGCTGGGAAAAACCCCTTATAATCCATGGTTTTTACCCTTTGACGCGAGAATAACCGTGAGCTTACCTGCCTGCCCGAAATGCAATTCCGAGTACACCTATGAAGACGGCGCCATGCTGATCTGCCCGGAATGCGCCCATGAATGGTCTGCCCAGGGAACTGTCGAAGCGGCTGACGACGTCAAGGTAATCAAGGATTCGGTCGGTAATACCCTGCAAGACGGCGATACCGTAACCGTCATCAAGGACCTGAAAGTCAAAGGTTCCTCGCTGGTCGTCAAGGTCGGCACCAAGGTCAAAAACATCCGCTTGGTGGATGGCGATCACGATATCGATTGCAAGATCGACGGCATCGGCGCGATGAAGCTGAAGTCGGAGTTTGTGAAGAAGGGTTGAGCACCATCAGCCACGCATGAAAAACCCGACCTTTGTGTCGGGTTTTTTATTTTTCGGGATGATCGACGGCTACGCCGCTGAATCACTCACCCTCATCAAACTTGTTATCAATCAGCTCTACAAGGCCATCCAGCGCAGCCTGTTCGTCTTCGCCTTCGGTCAGCAAATGGATTTCCGTACCTTTGCCGGCTGCCAGCATCATCACAGCCATGATGCTTTTGCCGTCGACCATGCTGTCGGGTGAGCGGCCGACTCTGATCTGGCACGGGAATCGTCCGGCCACACCTACGAATTTCGCGGCTGCGCGGGCGTGCAGGCCCAGCTTGTTGATGATTGTTATTTGACGAGCGGGCATCGCAGTGAAAGTCCTTTCAGCTTAGGTCGCGGTGACGGACCTGAACGTTCTTGAGGGATTGATGCAGAACCTGACCCAGGCGCTCGGTCAGGTAAACGGAGCGGTGGTGTCCGCCGGTGCAGCCAATGGCGATGGTGACATAAGAGCGATTGCTGGCGGCGAAGCGGGGCAGCCACTTGTTGAGGTAGGCGAAAATATCCTGGAACATTTCCTCTACATCGGGCTGCGCCGCGAGGTAGTCGACAACAGGCTGGTCCAATCCTGACAGCTCACGCAGGTCAGGCTTCCAATAAGGATTGGGCAGGCAGCGCACGTCGAACACCAGGTCTGCATCCACCGGCATGCCACGCTTGAATCCAAATGACTCGATCAAGAAGGCGGTGCCGGGTTCTGGTTTGTTCAGCAGGCGCAGCTTCAGGGTATCGCGCAACTGATAAAGGTTCAGATGCGTCGTGTTGATCTTCAGGTCGGCCAGATCGATGATCGGGCCCAGCAAGGTTGTTTCATCCCGGATTGCCTCGGCCAGTGAGCGATTAGCGGTGCTCAGCGGGTGGCGGCGACGGGTTTCCGAAAAGCGCTTGAACAGGGTTGCTTCGTCCGCATCCAGATAAAGCACATCGCACTGAATGTTGCGCGACCGGACTTCCTCAAGCATCTGCGGAAAGCGTGTGAGATGGCTTGGAAGATTGCGGGCGTCAATGGAAACCGCAAGCAGCGGTTCGGCCAGCTCAGTGTTGATCAGGGCGCGCTCGGCGAGCTCGGGCAGCAGGCCGGCAGGAAGGTTATCAACGCAGTAAAAGCCGCTGTCTTCCAATACGTCCAGGGCCGTGCTCTTGCCGGAGCCTGAACGGCCGCTGACGATAATCATGCGCATATTCAGTGACCGTTCTGCACGTCCAGCACCACTTGATAAAGCACTTCACTGCTTTGGGCACTGCGCAATCGTTCACGCACATCGGCGCGGTCCAGCATGCTGGCTATCTGGCGCAGCAGCTCCAGGTGTTCATCGGTAGCGGCTTCCGGGACCAGCAGGACAAACAGCAGGTCCACGGGGGCGCCATCGATGGCGTCGAAATCTACAGGGGCGTCCAGGCGCATCACGGCACTGACGGGCGAAGAACACCCAGTCAGGCGGCAGTGGGGAATGGCAATGCCATTGCCGAAACCGGTGGAACCTAATTTTTCGCGGGCAATGAGACTCTCGAACAGCGTTTGCTTGGACAGATCGGGCACTTGGGCGCTGATCAGTTCGGCAATTTGTTCTAATACACGTTTTTTACTGCCGCCCGACACGTTCACCAGGGAACGGCCGGGGGTCAGGATGTTTTCAAGTCGGATCATGTGTGGGGGTATCAGCGAGCCGTCGCACCTTGAAGGTGGCCGATCTGCTTTTCCTTATGCTTGAGCAATTGTCTGTCGAGCTTGTCGGTCAGAAGGTCGATCGCTGCGTACATGTCATCATGTTCGGCATTGGCAACGACCTTCGCGCCGGGGATGTGCAGGGTGGCTTCGATTTTCTGTTTCAGCTTCTCGACCTCCATGATGACCTGCACATTGGTTATCTTGTCGAAGTGGCGCTCCAGTCGTCCGAGTTTTTCGGTGATGTAGTCGCGTAGGGCGTCGGTCACATCCAGTTGATGTCCACTGATGTTGACTTGCATACCGCTTTCTCCTTATTGCCAGTGCATAAAGAGGCAGGCTTTTGCCTACCACTGGAACGCTATGGCCGGCAGCTTGGGCTTGGGTAAAGATAACTGCGGGTTAGGCTCGCCACATCTTTACCCTGCCGTGTGTCACATCAGTCGCTTGCGTTCGCTAGATGGCGCTATGCCCAGTGATTCGCGGTATTTGGCAACTGTGCGACGTGCTACCTGAATGCCTTGTGCCTCCAGTAAACCAGCGATCTTGCTGTCACTCAACGGCTTTTTCTGATTTTCAGCGGCAACCAGTTTTTTGATGATGGCGCGAATCGCTGTGGACGAACATTCACCGCCCTCGGAGGTGCTTACGTGGCTTGAAAAGAAATATTTCAGCTCGTAGATACCACGTGGCGTATGCATGAATTTTTGCGTGGTCACGCGGGAAATCGTCGATTCGTGCATGCCGACTGCCTCAGCGATGTCATGCAGCACGAGCGGCTTCATCGCTTCGTCGCCATATTCCAGAAAACCGCGCTGATGTTCGACGATCTGGGTAGCCACTTTCATGAGCGTTTCGTTGCGGCTCTGCAGACTCTTGATGAACCAGCGAGCTTCCTGCAACTGATTGCGCATGAATGTATTGTCGGCGCTGGTATCGGCACGCCTTACAAACCCGGCGTATTGCGGGTTGACACGCAGGCGCGGGACCGACTCCTGATTAAGTTCGACCAGCCAGCGCTCGTTATCCTTGCGCACGATCACGTCCGGGACGACATATTCGGCTTCGGCGGATTCAATTTGCGAGCCCGGTCGTGGATTGAGACTCTGGACCAACTCTATAACCTGACGCAGCTCGTCTTCCTTGAGCTTCATACGGCGCATCAGCTGGCCGTAGTCGCGGCTGCCCAGCAGGTCGATGAAGTCGCTCACCAGACGTTGTGCTTCTGTCAGCCAGCGGGTCTTTGCGGGCAATTGACGCAATTGCAGCAGCAGGCATTCGCTGAGGTTTCGCGCGCCAATACCGGCTGGTTCGAATTGCTGTATGCGGTGCAGAACGGCTTCGATCTCGTCGAGTTCGATGTCCAGTTCGGGGTCGAAAGCGTCAAGAATCTCTTCGAGCGTTTCGTCCAGATAACCCTGATTGTTGATGCAGTCGATCAGGGTTACGGCAATCAGGCGATCAGTGTCGGACATCGGCGCCAGATTCAACTGCCAGAGCAAATGGCTTTGCAGGCTTTCACCGACCGACGTGCGGGTCGTGAAGTCCCATTCGTCATCGTCATTGCTGGGAAGGCTGCTGGCGCTGGTCTGATAGACGTCTTCCCAGGCGGTGTCGACGGGTAGCTCGTTGGGAATGCGCTCGTTCCAATCGCCTTCCTCCAGGTTGTCCACCGTCGGGGCGGATTCCTGATAGGTCGGTTCCTGAACGTCCGGGTTGGGCTTTTGCTCAATGTTGTCCGCCAACGGGTCGGCGTTGTCGAAATCGTCGCCTTCTTCCTGACGTTCCAGCATAGGGTTGGATTCCAGCGCCTCTTGAATCTCCTGTTGGAGATCCAGAGTAGAAAGCTGGAGTAAGCGGATGGCCTGTTGCAGCTGCGGCGTCATCGTCAGCTGCTGGCCCATTCTCAAGACTAGCGATGGTTTCATGGCTGGGGCTTAACACCTTATTCGCCGGCGCACATGCGCCATCCACTACCGGGGCGCCGGAGCGCCTACATAAGCAAATTATATGCCTGAAATCGAAGTGTTTGCCTAGAGTGTGATGGCAATTAATGCTGCATCATCGAAAACACCCGGACATCACTCGCTTTAGGGCGCGAGACACCGCAGTCGCTACAGGCGGAACTCGTGACCGAGGTAAACCTCTTTCACCAGTTGATTAGCCAGAATGGTTTCCGAATCGCCTTCGGCAATCAGTTGTCCATCATTGACGATGTAAGCGGTTTCACAGATATCCAGGGTTTCCCGAACGTTGTGATCGGTGATCAGAACGCCGATGCCCTTGGCTTTCAAGTGATGAATGATCTGCTTGATATCACCGACCGAAATCGGGTCCACGCCGGCGAAAGGTTCGTCCAGCAGGATGAATTTCGGAGACGTGGCCAAGGCACGTGCGATCTCGACCCGACGACGTTCGCCACCGGAAAGACTCATGCCCAGGTTGTCGCGAATATGACTGATGTGGAATTCCTGCAGCAGGCTTTCCAGCTCTTTGCGGCGTGCGGCGCGGTCAAGCTCCGGGCGCGTTTCAAGAATCGCCATGATGTTGTCCGAGACGGACAGCTTGCGAAAGATCGATGCTTCCTGGGGAAGGTAACCGATACCTGCGCGAGCGCGACCGTGCATGGGCTGATGGCTCACGTCCAGGTCGTCGATCAGGACGCGGCCCTGATCGGCCTGAACCAGACCCACAATCATGTAGAAGCACGTAGTCTTGCCGGCGCCGTTTGGACCCAGCAAGCCGACGATTTGCCCGCTGTCGATTGAAAGGCTCACATCGCGCACGACCTGACGGCCCTTGTAGCTTTTAGCCAAATGCTGGGCTTTCAGCGTCGCCATTTACTGGGCCTTCTGCTGGTCGGTTTTCTTTTTCGGCTGGATAACCATGTCGATGCGCGGGCGTGGTGCGGTGACCTTGTTGCCATTGGCACGGCCGGCGCTGACGATCTGCTTCACGGTGTCGTAGACGATCTTCTCGCCTTCGGACGTATTGCCGTCATTGATGACCTTGGCTTTGTCGATCAATACGATGCGATCCTGCGCCGCATAATATTGAATGGTGATCGCATAGGCCTGGACGATTGGCTTGTCCACCGAGGGTTTCTGCTCGTAGTAAGCCAGGTTGCCAACGGAGGTGAACACGTCGACTTCGCCCTGTGCGTTACGGGTGATGGTCACGGTGTTGCCGGTGATTTTCATCGAGCCTTGCGTGATGATGACGTTGCCCTTGTACGTGGCTACGCCTTTTTTGTCATCAAGCTGCGCATCGTCAGACTGGATGTGGATCGGTTGATCGCGATCAGTCGGCAGGGACCAGGCGCTCGCGCTTCCCAGTGCTGCGCCCAGGCCGAGCAATAAAGGAAGGGTTTTAACGAGCCTCATACTGTCCTCTTACGTTGGACAGCAGGTCCATCCTGCCGTCGTTCAAATACGCTTTCAT
>DASVUK010000085.1:0-2524 GCA_036387095.1 Pseudomonas sp. | reverse complement strand
CATCTAAAAATGGTGGGTCGTGTGGGATTCGAACCTACGACCAATTGGTTAAAAGCCAACTGCTCTACCAACTGAGCTAACGACCCTCTGTTGCGTGGCGCGTATATTACTGATTTCTATGAGTAATTCAACACCTAACTGCAATTTATTTAAAAATAATGCGTTGGGTCCGCAATTCCGGCCTTCGCGAAGCCTTCTGCACGCAGCCGGCAGCTATCGCATTTGCCGCACGCACGCCCTTGAGAGTCCGCCTGATAGCAGGAAACCGTAAGGCCATAATCAACACCCAGACGTACACCCGCCTGGACGATCTCGGCCTTGCTCAAGTTTTGAAGCGGGGCCTGAATCGTGAAACCGTTACCTTCAACACCTGCCTTGGTCGCCAGATTGGCCATACGCTGGAATGACTCGATGAACTCCGGCCGACAATCGGGATATCCGGAATAATCCACGGCGTTGACGCCAATGAAGATATCTCGTGCACCCAGAACTTCCGCCCAACCCAGAGCCAGCGACAGGAAGACAGTGTTGCGGGCCGGGACATAAGTCACCGGAATACCTTCCCCTGGCGTTTCCGGGACTGCTATGGAGCTGTCGGTCAACGCCGAGCCGCCCATGCCATTGAGATTCAGGCCGATCACCTTGTGTTCAATGGCCCCGAGATCCTTGGCCACTCGCGCAGCAGCATCAAGCTCGGAGCGATGGCGCTGACCATAGTCAAAGCTCATGGTGTAACAGGCATAGCCCTCGGCGCGGGCCATGGCCACTACCGTGGCGGAGTCCAGACCACCGGACAACAGGATTACCGCACGCTTCTCAGTCATGGTTGATTCACTCATCTCAACGTCCCGGCTCATCGTTCCAGAGAAATTTATGCAATTGCATTTGCAGGCGTACCGGCAGGTTGTCCGCCACGATCCAGTCCGCCAGATCCCGCGCGCTCAACTGATGATGACTCGGGGAAAACAACACCTCGCCAGCTCGACGCTCCAGGCCATACTGAATCATCTTGGAAACAGCCCAGTCATAGTCTTCTCTGGAGCACAACACGAATTTGACCTGATCATTGGAAGTCAGCAGGTCGATATTTTCATAACGATTGCGCGCAACTTCCATTGAACCGGGCGTCTTGAGATCCAGGATGCGACTGACCCGAGTGTCCACCGCCGAAATATCGAGGGCACCACTGGTTTCCAGCGAGACTTCGTAACCAGCGTCACAGAGACGCTTGAGCAATGGAATGACATTGGGCTGGGCCAACGGCTCGCCACCCGTGACACAGACATAGCGAGGCTTGTAGCTCGCTACCTGCTCAACGATGGCATCCAGCGGATGGATCGTACCGCCCGTGAACGCATAGGCGCTGTCACAATACTGGCAACGAAGAGGGCAGCCAGTCAGGCGCACAAATACAGTCGGCAGACCCGCTGTACGTGTTTCACCCTGCAACGAGTAAAAGATTTCGGTGATACGTAATGTGTCTTGCATAGGGGCCACGGGCGTAACAGCTAAACAGGCCGTCCGCCTCCGTCAGGCACTTCAAGGCACCCTGCTATCGCAGAATCCAGAGAAGCGTAATAAATACCGGAATTTCGGGTGCCGAATTCTAACGAAAAAAGCCGCGACAAGCGCGGCTTTCTTGAGTTTCGGGTCAGAACGTCAAAGACGCTGCAGATCTCGTTGCGCCAACTGCGCAGCCGATGTGCCCGGATACATGGCGACAACCTGCTGCAAAATGCCTTTCACCTTGTCGGTATGACCGAGACGGCGCTCGACATCAGCGAGCTTGTATAGCGAGTCCGGCACCTTGGCGTGCTTGGGATAAAGCTGACTCACCTTGGCAAAGGCCTGACCGGCGCCTTGCAGGTCGCCTTTGGCCAGATTCACTTCACCCAGCCAATACTGGGCATTGCCCGCGTACAGACTGTTTGGATACTTGCGAAGGAAAGCCGTAAAAGCCTGGCTGGCCTTGTCGAAATCCTTGGCCTTGATCAGGTCGAAAGCGGCTTCGTAATAAAGCTTTTCCTTGGCCGGATCGGGCGTTTCAGTACCTGCGGCCGGTGCTTGAGCTGCCGGCGCGACAGGTGCTCCGCTGGCGTTGATTTCACCGCCACCGGGTTGAGAATTATTGGTAGCCGCTGCGGCTGGGCCGCCTGCTCCGATGCGTGAATCCAGATCCTGATACCGTTCGAGCGCTTCTTGCTTCATGCGCTGGATATCGTTTTGCTGGACCTCGACCATACCGCGCAATCGCGCGATTTCGTCCTGCATTTGCTGCAACTGCATGAACAGCTGACCTTGTGCCGAGGGCGGGGCCGTAACCCCTCCCCCGGCATAGGCGCCGGACGTGCCATAACCCGCTGGCGGATAACTGTTGCTGCTACCAGAGCCAGAATTGTTATCGACCACAGGAGCCGCACCCCACGCAACAAGTGGAAGGGTGAGGGCCAAAACGGTTAGAGCACGTCGGCACGTTCGCATGTCAAATTACTTACGCAGTTCGACGCGACGGTTTTGAGCCCAG